>NZ_JBQHCX010000026.1:0-94758 GCF_052068475.1 Streptomyces sp. SD31
ACAGGAGGCGCTGGAAGCGCGAGAGAACACGTCAGGTCAAACGCCATCACCGGTGACACCTAGCGCTGGAAGTCACACAAGATCGGGAGCGGTTTCCGGCCCGCAGATGAACGCTCGGCCACGACGATGCAGGCACGGCTGAACAGCTCGACGACCCCCGCCACAGCGCGGCAGCAGCCGCTCCCCCTCAGCCCCTCCCCGGCCGTCCGGTCTGCTCACGCACCCCCGCCCCGAGACGGCGGCAGTACGGCGCCCAGCCCAACTCCGGCCCGCCACACGGGATGCCGGGCCCCGCCGGGCACCCCTCCCCTCCCCGCCAGCCCCTTGCTACGCGCACAACAGCGATGCCCGCCGGCCGGGCGACGGCTGGCCATGTAAACCCCGGCGGGATGCCGCCCGCCCCGTACGCCGCAGGTCCCCGCCTCCCGTTCCCCGTCGGGTCTCTCCACCGAGGCCACCTCCGGCTGGCACCCGCCGTGCGACCTTCGCCGTTCCCGCCCGTGGCCGGGAACGGCACAGGGGCCCGGCGAGACGCGCATCTCGCCGAGCCCCTGCGGGGTGTGCGCTGTCCGGCCTACGCCGAGCGGGCCGCCTCCTGCTCGGCCGCGAACTGGAGGGCGCACTGCACGTTGGCGTCGGCCAGCAGGGCGGCCAGCCGGTACATGTCGCCGAGTTCGGGGGTGCCGATGGAGGTCACCTCCAGCACCTCGCGCACGTTGCTGAGCGATCCGGAGAGGCTGAAGGCGGCCGGGCTGCGGGTGCAGCCGCGGTAGGTGCCCCGGTGGAGCTGCCCGAGCTCGCGGCGGGCGCGTTCGAGCCGGGGCAGGTTGACGGTGCAGCGCTCCGCCCCGCGCTGGGCCTTGATGACGGTGTCCAGGACCTGGCGCATGGCCGGGTAGACGCCGTTCCAGGCCACGGCGATCTCCTGGGCCTGCTCTGCGGGGATGTAGCGGTTGGTCACGCTGTCGGCGGTGAGCACGATGTTGGGTTCCTTTCCTCCGTCAGGCCTCGATGCCCATGTCCTTGATCCGGCTGAACCTTCCCTGGAACGCGCACGTCACGATGCCCGTCGACCCCTCGCGGTTCTTCGCGACCATGAGGTCGATCTCGCCCGCCCGCGGGCTCTCCGGGTCGTAGTAGTCCTCGCGGTGCAGCAGCACGACGGCGTCGGCGGCCTGCTCGATCTCGCCCGACTCGCGCAGGTCGGACAGCTGCGGCACCTTGCTCTCGCGACCCGTGGTCTGGCGCGAGAGCTGGGCGGCTGCGAACACCGGGATGTCGAACTCCAGGGCCAGTTCCTTCAGTCCGCGGGCGATGGCGTCGACCTCGTTGGTCCGGTTCCCGCCCCGGCTCTGCCCGTCCGGTTTGATGATCTGGAGGTAGTCGATCGCCAGGGCCGCCGGGAGCCGGTCCTCGATCTGCCAGCGGCGCAGGTTCGAGCGGATCTGCGGCACGGTGATGCCGCCGGGCGGGACAATCAGCCGCAGCGGCGAGTCCACGATCCGCTGGCGGACCCGGTCGTACTTGGTCCACTGCTCCTTGTCCATGGACCGGGTGCGCACGAAGTGCTGCCCGATCTCCGCCTCGGCGGCGATCAGCCGGTTCATGATCTGACGGCGGGCCATCTCCAGCGACACGAACGCGGCCGGACGCCCATGGACGATCGCCAGGTGGCGCATCAGGTCCAGCAGCGTCACCGACTTGCCCATTCCTGGACGGCCCGCGAACACCACCAGGTGGCCGGGCACCGTGGCCAGCATCAACTGAAGGTCGGCGTACGGCATCGGCAGACCGGGGTTCACGCCGGCGGCCTGGTCGTCCTCCCACTCCTCGACCAGCTCCTCCATCGGGGTGTCCCACCCGGCCGGGTCCTTGCCGGTGTCGAACTGCGCCTGCATCGCGAGGAGTTCGCTGGCGGCCCCCTCGATGACCTCTTCAGGTTCGAGCGTCGGGTCGTAGCCCATGGCCGCGACCCGGGTACCCGCCTCGACGGCCATCCGCAGCTTCCACTTGCCGCGCACGATGAACGCGTAGTACTCGGCATTCGCCGCCGTCGGCACCACCTGCACGAGGGTGTGGAGGTAGGACGCCCCGCCGACCTTGTTGATCTCACCGCTCACGGTGAGCGCGGCGGCGACCGTGATCGGGTCGGCGGGCTCGCCCTTGCCGTACAGCTCGACGATGACCCGGAAGATCGTCTGGTGCGCGGGCTTGTAGAGCTCGCGGCCGCTGAGCACCTCGACCACGTCGGTGATCGCGTCGCGGGACAGCAGCATCCCGCCCAGGACGGCCTGCTCCGCGTCCAGGTCCTGCGGCGGCAGCCGGTCGAAGAACCGGTCACCGGCCGAGCCCTCGCCACGGAAGGTCTCGGGCACCTCGGGCCGCTGCTGCGCCGGAAGCACTCGCTCGCCCTCGAACAGGTCGCCTTCGCTGTTCGGGCCCTGTGGTGTCATGCTGGTCATACGGATCTCTTCCTTCGAGGGTTGGGGTCTCAACGGCGGCCGGTTCTTCGCGGGAGCGGCCGCCGTTTGCGTGCGTCGGAATCAGGGGGTGCGGGTCAGACCACGGCGGGCTGACGGGCGCCGGGGTGGCACTCGGGGCACCGCACCAGACGGCCGTCGACCTTGCGGAACCGCTCGGCGGCGGTAGCGGGGCGCACACCGTCGTTGCACTCGCCGCACCAGTCCGCTACCGCTGGACGCTGACCGGGCACTGCCGCACCGCGCGGCGCCGGGCACTGCGGGTGCGTCTTCGCGCTGCCAAGGTCGAAGTAGCCCCTGGTGACCATGAAGGGCACCACGGACTCCGTCAGCCACTCCGCCGAGTCGCCATCCTCGAGTGCCTCCGCGGCGTCGGCGGCAACGGCAGCCAGGCGGCGGCGGTTGGGCCGGGTACCACGAACGTCCTTCCACTGCGTGGCGAAGGCCTCCGCCACAGCGTTCGCCGGGACGTCCTTCCCTGACTTCGCAGCAGCGGCAGGGGCGGGGGTGATCTTTTCCGGCGAAGCCGACATCTCTCTCTCCTCCGACACCTCCTCGGCCGAGACGGCGGAGGCCGCTGGGGCACCTGGGACGGTAGAGAGAGAGGCTTCTGAGAGAGAGCTTCTTAGAGGGTGATCATTTCCGCTGGTCAGAGCCAGATCCGTTCCAGAATTCTGGACCGCTGTTCCAGAATTCTGGAAAGCTGTTCCAGTTTTCTGGAACGGAGGGGTCGCACCGGCCTCCACCTGCTCTGTTCCAGTTTTCTGGAACGGCTCCCCGTCCGGGCCGAGTAGCCGGACCCGGGCCACGGCCTGACCGTTCGGCTCGGTCGTCGTCTCGGTGAGGTGGGTCGGCGGCTGCGGCGGGTTCTCCCGCCAGTCCGGCCGGTAGGCGTCGAGCTTGTCCCACGCATTGCGCCAGCCCGTGTAACGGGCCGACGGCGGGAGGTCCATGACCCGCATGCCCCGGGCGATCGCCATGGCGGCCTTCGCCTTGCCCTTGAGCTTCGACGCACCCTCCAGTTCGAGCGTGTCGCCGGGCAGGACCAGGTTGAGCTCCTCCAGGGTCTTCAACACGTCGTACATTGCCGAGACGGACAACGGCTTGTCGTTCGGCCCCGGCAGCAGCCAGCACATCTGATCGATAGTCATCCGCCGCATGCCACTACGCGGCCGCCGCCCGGCCTCGATCATCATCGAGCGCAGGATCGAGTAGAACCGGAACGCGGTGTGGGTGATCCCGGGCATGAGCATCACGTAGTCGCGGACCTGGGTGTAGCTCCAGTAGTCGGTGATGGTGCCGGTGAACTCGAACACGGCCTCGCCGGCCGGGTCGTCCTCGGCGCGCAGCTGGCTCGTCATCGGGCCACCGCCTCGGCGGCCTGGACGACTGCGGCGTCGGTACTCGCGACCGACCGAGTCGGTGCGGCGACGCTTCGTGTCGCGGGGCGGATGTGGAACATGGTGCGGGGTCTCCCCTACGAGTGGTTTGGGGAGCCGCAGACCGGCAAGTGACGGAAAAGGATGAGTCGACCTGGGGCACGCTGCTGCGTGCCGGCCAGTGCTCGCTCTATCCTGGGGGTGGTGACCTCGGGCCTGGCAGGGCTCGGGCCCCGGCGTCACGCCGACCTACGACTCAGGCTTGTGGAGGGCTGAGAGTCGTCGACTGAGATGGCCGCTCTGCTGGCAGGCAGGGCGGCCATCGGCGTTTCAGGGGGCACGCGCTGGCTGCGGAGTGCTGCTCAAACCGCCACCTTCGACGGTCTTCGCGGACGGGAATTGCCATCCTGCGATCTTGCAACGCAGCCGAGGTAGAGGCGAAGGCGTTTTCGGGCGTGGCGCTCGCTTGTGTACGGGGGTGTGTCGGTTCCTGGCCATGCTGTGGTGCCTCTCTGGTTCCGTTGGTTTCACCGCTGCCGCGGTTACTCGGATCAGTGCGGTACCGACCACCACAATCGGCCACCGCTTGGTGCAGTGCTTCCGGAAGTTGCTGGGGAGAAGCCTGCGTCGTCGCGCATTCTCCTCCTCCGGCGCGGGCTTCGTGGGCACACGCTCAATTTCGGAGTGTCGCTGGACATCTTCCCTGCTCATGACAGTCCCGGCTGCCCGATGGTGACGTATGCGGCGGTGGCGTCGTCAGAGCGCTTGAACCGAGGCCATCGGTAGCCGGTGGGGTCAGATAGTTCAGCTTCGCGGGTCCGAGTGATCAACATGGCTGGGCCCTCGGTGCGCAAGAGCGTGAGGAGGTCGGCCCAGCTAAGGATCCCGAAAGAGTCGACGAGACGGCTTGCTCCGTCGGTGAGCAGCGCGGCCTGCTGTACGCGTTCGAGTTCCACGGATCCGGTGATCGCCTCATCCGCTGCTGCCGGATTGGTGGCTGCGACCCAGTAGCCACCGGGCTTGTTGCGAAGGTTCCGCTGGACCGAGACGAGCTTTGACACGCGGGCTGTGTGCTCGGGAGTGCCGGTGGGTCCCTGAAGGGCTGCCTGCATCTCCTCGGTCGCTGTCTCTTCCACGCGCTTGTCGACGATCGTCTTGATGCCGGCGGTTCCGAGATCGAGCACCAAGACGTTGTCGGAAAGCACCAGATAGTCGAGGAAGCGGCCCCGCTCGCGGATCATTACCACGGTCGAAGCGGGCACGGCCTCCTGGTCCAGGTCACAGGTGTCACGGTGCAGGTCGTTGACCACAGCGATGGCGCGGCGTAGAGCCTCGCGGAGGGAGACCGCATCATCACCAATCAGGTTGATCAGGGTGGTCCCGAGTTGCCTGACGAACCATGGGGTGCCGTGCATGCATCCCATGGGCAGATCCTTCGGGGCGGACAGGCCGTCCAGCACGACGACTCCGGTGGGGCTCACGTGGACTGTGTCCTCGTTCGCGGTTCCCGCACCTGGGGTCGATGCCACGGATACCTGCACGTCAGGCCCCTTCCGGGCGGTAGAACGGCGTGATGCGCTTGCTGGAGGTGATCTCTAGCGTGTCGGGGTCGAACGTACTGGAGATAAGGGTGGAGAAGCGCTTCGCCTTCAGCTCCCTGTGCACGTTGGACAGCTCATTGTTGAGCCAGTGAACGACGCCGCCGGAACCGCGGGCGTGAATACCGGCGATGTAGAGGAACGTGCCTTGACCGTCAGGGCGCGGGAGCCGACCGAAGTATGCGACGTCACTGTTGCCGCCGTGGTCCATGGGCGACCGGTAGACCTCGCCGGTCTTGCGGTCGGTCAGGTACCAACCGTCGTCGTCCTTGTCGAACCGCAGGTGAGGGTCACCTTCGAGGATCTGCTCAATCAGGGGCGACAGCCGAGGGCCACAGATGACAACGAGGTTGTTGCGGTTGAGTCGCACGTTGCCCCCGAGCGGGATGCGCTCGAAGGTGATCTCCAGGCCGACGTCCTCGGCCAGCTCCCGCAGATGTTCATAGGTTTGGAAGTCCTCCGTGGCGATCACGGGTCCCTGAACCCGCTTGTCGCGGCCGTCCTCCAGCTTGCCGTGTTCCAGCTTCTCGGCGAGCGCCACGATGACCTTGCCGGAGCCGAGGAACAGACGCTCTGGAGGAGCACCCTTGGCGAGTTGACTCACTCGCCCCTTGCTCATGCGGAGCTCCGCCGCCAGTTGGGTGCTGTTCAGCTCCCCGACTCGCAGAGTCTCGTTCATCGCTTCGTTGCGCACCGCCTGGAACTCGCTGCCGTACTCCTGCACCCGACCGGCAAGTCCGTGGGCGGCTTTGGCCCTCTGTAGAGGGTCCGCCAGCTCCTTGAGCTGGGACAAGACGACGTCGACCGCTGCTTCGAGCTGTTCCTGCAGCTCGGGCAGCGGAGCCGCGTCGCGCTGTTCCTTCTCCATCAGTGCCTCCTTTCGTGACTCATGTTTACCGCACTAAACGGCATCTGTTCAAGGTGGTTGACTCCTTGCGGAATGACGCCCTATGGTTTCGGTACGCGATCGGTTTAGGGCGCTAAATCGTGCCGTCGCGTTGGCTATACCTGCACTTCGAGCGCCCACATGGCGGCGTCAGAACCAGGTCCCACGGGGCTGAAGCTGGCTGGCTGCTTGTTTCTTGAGAACTCAACAGCGTGCCAATTGAAGCGATTTGGGCTTGAGCTGCCGGGCTCCCCTCCTCAGAGGAGAGCCCGGCACATCCCCCAAAAGCCGAGGTCATGAAGGGCGAGCCCGTTTGGCAGGGCTTCGCAGGGTTCGATTCCCGCTCGCCTACCGCGCCGACCCCAGTACGGCGCGACCCCCGGCACGGCGTTGCAGCGCCATACGTGCCGGGGGTCCACGGATCCATCCCAGCTAGGAGCTGATCCGCATGACCATCATGCCCTCCCACCTGCGCCTGAAGTCCACCGGTGTTGCCGAGGACCTTCAGGACGCGGTCGCTGACGTGTTCCCTCTGTTTGAGGCGGTTCAGGGTCTGGCCCGTCTCGGGGTCCGCGTCGAGTTCACGGTGGCGCCCTCGAAGATCCTCGCCACCATCACCGTCACGCCGGACGCGGTACAGGTCCTGCCGGCGCTGCTGGAGTCGCTGGACGAGGCCCGCCCCGGGTCCCTCCCCACCGGCCAGCTCATCGTCAAGGGCTCGATGTGCCAGCGCACGGTCATCCTGACCGTGCTCATCCCGTTCGGCTGGGTCACCCCGACCGAGCTCGCGGTACTGACCGGCACCGCTGACGCCGACCCCTCCGGCCTGCTGTGAGCCCGTTCCCCCTCGGGGACGTCGCTCCCCGGCAGATCCGACTCGTACGAGACGCCCTGATGGGCGGAGAGGTGGTCAACACATGAGCACAAACACGCTGGACAGCAAGCAGGCCCACTCCCTCGACGTCTTCCGGCGTCAGGTCGACGTCGCCAAGTGGAACGGCGCCCGTTGGGAGTCGTACGAGACCCACGTCGAGATTGCCCGGGCCCACGGCCCGATCGGCAGCTTCACCGACAAGGCCCACCGCCGTACGGCGGTGGTCGCGCTCCTCGCCTACGGCTTCGCGCTGTACGCGGCGATCGAGCTGATGGAGGCCCTGGGGTTCCCGGCGAGTGAGGACCTCGACAAGCGCCTGAGTGAGCTCGTCACCGGGCCGCTGGCCAAGGCTGAAGCGCGTCTTGGCCGGGAGGGTGACCTGCTCTTCCGGCTGAAGGCGGAGCGCAGGAGCCGGTTCGTCGTCACCTGGTTCGACCGCTTCGCCGGGCGGCTTCCCCGCCTGACCCGGGGCTGACGGACCGCCCGGTGGCCACTTCCCCGGTGGCCACCTGAGTACGAAAGGAGCTGACGTGGCGGGCCGTGTAGGAACAGCCACCCGCAACAGGTCGAAGAAGTCGACGCCTCGGACCACCAGGACCAGGACGTCGACCGCACAGACCCCGCCCGCACAGCGCACCTCGACGACGGCGGCCGCCACGGCGGCCGCCCCGCTGGTGCACGACGAGGCGGACCCCCGTATCGCAGACCTGCACGACCGGGCTGCCGACATGCGGGACCTGGCGGCCGACATCCTCGGAGCGGCCCGGAAGGCGGCGGCCGACGAGGCCGCGGAACTGATCCGGACCGCAGAGGAACAGGCCGATGCCATCCGGCAGGCGGCGGCCACCGACCGCCGTACGGCTCAGGAGGACGCGGACAACGTCCGCGCCCAAGCCGACCGCTCGGCCAAGGACACCGCGAAGACTGCCGAGGAACAGGCGCAGGCCCTGCTCGCCGACGCGGAACAGCGGGCGAACGAACTCGCGGAACTGCGCCGGGCTTCGGCCGATGCCGCCTACCGCAACGCTCTGGCGGACGCGGCCCGGATCCTGGGCGAGGCCCAGGAGCAGGCGAGCGAGGTCAAGGCGGCCCGCGCGGCCGTTGAGGCCGAGACAGACCTTCACCGCAGGCGTGCCCTGCTCGAACTCGACGAGAAGCTCGCCGCGCGGCGAGGGGAGATCGAGGGCGAGTTGGCGGAGCTGAAGGAGAAGGTCCTTCGCGAGGCCGAGGACGAAGCCGACGCGATCCGGGCTCAGGCGGAGCGGGAGGCCGGACAGCTCGGCGAACGGGCGGCCGCCGAGGCCCTGCGCTTGCGCCGGGAGGAGGAGGAGCGGGCCCGGGCGGCGGTCGCAGACATCCGCCGCGAGGCCGACCAGACCCTCAAGGAAGCCAAGGAGACCCGCTCGGAGGTCGGCCGCGAGCTGGCGACTGCGCGGGAACAGCGCCAACTCGCCGAGCAGCGCGCAGCGAAGCTGGACCGCAGCCGCAGCCGGGCAGCGGTGGTCAAGGAGGCCAGCATCTGGGTCGCCCTGACGGCGGCGATCCTGCTGACGGCGTCCGGCGAGTGGCAGTTCGCCCGGCTCGTCGGACTGGGCGACACTCCGATCGGAGACGCGGCCTGGGCCCTGCCCGTGGGCCTGGACGTGTACGCCATCACCGCGTTCCGCACGAAGCGCGACGTGCCGTTCGCTCTCGGGCTCATGGCGGCCACGAACATCACGTATCACGTGGCCGACATGACCGGCGCTGGCATGGACGTCGTCGACGGCCGGGAGCACCCGAGCGTGTGGCTGATCATCGTCGCGGTGATCGTTGTGATCGCCATCGTGTGGCGCGTCCACCGCCTCCTGGAGGACGGCCACGACGAGCCTGCCCCCGCACCCGCCGCGTCCGGTAACCCGGCCGGTGGCTCCCCCGCCGGGGTGTCCGCGGGCGGCACCGGTAGCGGCTCTACCGGTACCGGTAGGCCGACCGGCAACCGGGCTTCTACCGGTACCGGTAAGTCGACCGGTAAAGCCGGGCCTACCGGTAGCGGTAAGTCGGGTTCTACCGGTGGCAGTTCCCGCACCGGTAGCGGGAGCCGTGCCGGTGGCGGTAAGCGCTCCGGCGACCTGCCTACCGCCCAGCAGCGGCAGGCGGTACGGGACCGGGCTACCGCGCTCATCGCTGCGGGCGAGAAGCCCTCGCCTACCGCTCTCGCCGCCGAGTTCGGCGGCCTCGACCCCGAGTGGGTTCGCAACCAGATCCGCGCCGTCAGTCCCTGACGGCGCGGCGTGTACCGCCGCGGGCACGGGCCCGCTTTCTGCCCCCGACAGACGGCGGGCTCCACCCCGAGAAGGAGTCACTCGTGACCGAGATCAACAAAGTGGGATCCCAGGACCTCACGCCCCTGCTGAACGTGACGGTGCTGAGCAACTGGACGCTCGACCGGCAGGGCGAGCACAACAGCGACCTCTCTACGTACGAGCGGGGGCTGGCCACCTTCCAGACGGCGCTCCGGTCGCAGCACGTTGAGGGCGACCGGGCGGGGCTGCTGGGCTCCTGGCAGCGGGCCAGCCGGGCACGGAAGGTCCTCAAGCCCTGGAAGAAGCTGGTCAAGTCGCAGAGGGACGCGGCCGCGGCCGCCGAGGAACTGCGCGTCGCGTACGCGGACCACGTCGCCCTGGTCGCCGCGCTGCCCCAGCAACGCCGGGACAAGGCGCTGGCCAGGCAGAACCGCAAGCAGGCCGTCGGCGCCGTGGCTGCCAAGTCGCTGCACAAGACGGCGTCGACCATGACGCCGAGCGCCTCGGAGGACGAGAGTAGCGGTGAAACCGCTGGTCAGGGGTCTGTTCCGGCCCAGTCCGGCCAGATCCGGGGCATCAACGACCTGTTCCATAAGGCGGGTTGATGCTCCCCTCCGCTGAGCGCAGCCGGGCCAACCAGACCTCGCACTGGTCGGCCCGGCAGGCGGACCAGGTTGCTCGGGGCACTCGGGGGCTGGCCGCCTCTTGGTGGGAAAGCGCCAAGAGGACCGCGTCTGACCAGGCACAACGCGGAAACGCGGCGGCCTGGGAGGCGCTGGTGCAGTACCTGGAGAGCTACTGCCAGCAGCACGGCCCGCGGCCCGACGGCGACAGCCGCAGCCTGGCCAACCAGAACAAGCACTTCGGCGACCGGCTGGCGGCGGCCCGCCACCCGGCTAGGCGGGCTTCGGCCTGGTGGGACCGGGCGCGCTCGATCGCCGCGAAAGCCGAACGGGAGGGCGACGAGGAGGCCTGGAACATCCTGTGCCGCTTCCTGGAGAACTACGCCCAGCACTACGCGCAGTAACCATCACCATCACCATCACCGCGACGGGCGGCCCGGATGGGGCTCCCAAGGCGGGCGCGCGGGCGCACGGGCGCGCGGGCGCGCGAGGATCCCCCATCCGGTCACTGTCTGTCAAGTAGGAGACCCCGTGGACGACGACCAGAATGTGCTCACATTCCGGCCCCGGAGCGGCGCTCCCCCCGGGCTGCCTCCGCTCCCCGGAGGCGCCCCGCCGTCTCCGCCGGCCACTCCCCCGACCCTCGGCGGAGCCACCCCGGCACCGCCCACCGCCCCGCCGCCCCCGGCTACCGCGCCGGACGACGACGGGGCGGGCCTCTTCCCGGCCCGCACACGCCGGTCGGCGGCCGACTCGCTGGCCGCCGCGACAGCCGGTCCCCCGGCGTTGCCTCCGGTCCCCGGATCCGCCCCGGCCGGGACGGTCGCCCTCCGCTCGGAGGGCGCCGACGACACAGAGGGAGACCCGCAGACCCCGGGCCTGGGAGCGCTGAGCTTGGCGGCCACGCTGGCCATCGCCCTGGCGGCGCTGCGCGGGACCGTGACGTTCGTACAGGACTGGAACACCCGGCGCCTGGCCCGGGAGGCGGAGACCGCTCCGCTGCGCGAGGCTCGCCTTAAGCGGCAGGTAGCCGCCGAGGAAGTGGCCGCCAAGCTGGAGGGCGTCAGCGGTAAGGCCGCCCAGCAGCGGGCCAAGCAGGTTCCCTCCAGCCAGGACTTCGGCCGCAAGTCCCTCAGCGGCGGCCGCGGTTCGCTCCTGGGCGGGGGCGGCCGCGGTGGCGGTGGCGGGTCCACCGGCCCGGGCCGAAGCGGCAAGTCCGGCCCCGGGTCCGGCTCGACGGGTCCCGGCGGCAGCAAGGGACCCTCGGGTAAGTCGCCCTCGACGACGACACCGTCCCGCTCGACCTCCGGCAGCGGCAAGTCCGCCGGCGGAACGAGCGGATCGGGCAAGGGCGGGTCGGGCCCGAAGTCCGGCTCTTCCGGCTCGGGCTCGAAGGGCGCCGGGAAGGGCTCTGGCAAGGGCATCAAGTCCCCGACCGACGGCAAGTCCCCCAGCCCGAACGCCTCCAGCCCCTCGCTGGAGCGCGCCCGCGGCCGCCAGGAGCGGAAGGCGGCCGGTCAGCAAGCCAAGGCTCAGCGGCGCGCGGACCGGCAGGGGGCCCGGCTGGACAACCGGGCGAAGGACCGGGACGCCGCCCGCGACCGCAAGAACCGCGTCGCGGACGCCCGGCAGGACACCAAGGACCGGATCCGTAACGCCCGGGCTGACGCGAAGGAAGCCCGGAAGGAGCAGGTACGGCAGGACCGGTTCGAGGCCAAGCAGAAGGAACACAGGGCACGAGCCAAGGCCCGCCGGAAGAAGAAGGCGGCGGCGGCCGCCGCCGACGCGGGCCGCACCACCCTCGGTCAGGCCGTGGCCAAGGCGGCAAGGCGGCGACTGAAGAAGCGCCGCCGCAAGCTCGCCCCGCCGATCCTGACCACCGTCCCGCGCAAGAAGGGCCGGAAGAAGACCAAGCCCGGTAGCCCTGCGGCCACAGGCTCGGGTTCGGGAGCCTCCACCGGCTCGCCGAAGGCGCCGACCGGCAAGAAGGGCCCAGGGGCGAAGAAGAAGCCCCGGGTGAAGGTCAAGACCAGGAAGACCGGCAAGACCCGCCTCGGCAAGGGCAAGGGCTCCGCCACCGGCTCGGGCCCCGGCTCGGGCACCGGCTCGGCAAAGACGCCGAAGACTCCGAAGGCGCCGACCGGCAAGAAGGGCCCAGGGGCGAAGAAGAAGCCCCGAGTGAAGGTCAAGAAGCCCAAGGCCAAGAAGACCTCGACCGGGACCGGCACGACGTCGTCGACCGGTTCTGGAACCGGGTCTGCTGGCAGCGGCTGGGAGTTCTGGACGCCCCCGCCCCGGGGTGAGCGCAAGAGCGCTGAGGACTCCATGCGCGACGCCGATCCCAACAGCCAGACGGTATGGATCGCGGAACCGGTCTTCGGCCCTGGCTACCAGGCTCCCGCCCGGGAGCCGCTGACTACCGGTGCCCGGGGGCTTCCCTCTGGCTCCACTACCAGCACAGCGATCAAGAAGGAGGCGTCAGTGAGCGCATCCGGATCATCCCTGCCCACCCTGCGCTCCATGGCGTCGTCCGAGCACATGACGGAGGTGACCCTCGACGACGTCCTCGACAAGCTCGCCGACTCCAAGAAGCAGTGCCTGAAGACGTACGACGAGTGCGCCAAGCTCGCCGACAAGGCGGTGAAGCTGCGCAAGCAGTTCCTGGAGCTCTCCCAGGAACTCGCGCAACGGCACAACGTGATCGGTCGGCTCACCTCCCGCGCGATGGCGCGGCTGGCGGAGTCCATGGACCTGATCAGAAAGAAGGCCCTGGAGATGCGCGCCAAGTCGCTCGCGGCCGCCGAGGCCGTGGAGGTCGCGCACGACGAGATGCACGACGCCTACAAGCCCGTGCAACAGGCCACCGCCGACGCGGGCCTGGTCATGCCGTCCGCCCGTATCCACAACGAGGACTGAGCGCCATGAGCGAAATCGAGTCCTACAAGGCCCCCGCCGTGCCCGCCCTGCGTACCGGCGGCGGGGCGCTGTCCTTCATGCGACTCCTGGGCAGCATGGTCACCCTGGTCGGGCAGGCCGTTGCTCTCAAGGAAATGGCCCATCTGCTGAGTTCGCGCATGAAGAAGGACGCCGACGACCACGACAAGATCTCCGAGATGTGCGCGGAGGCCGAGGTCGAGCCCCGTTTCACCGGGCTGATCGTCGATGCCGGAGCGGCACTTCGAGAGGTGGCCACCGCCTCCGGGGAACTGTCGGGCGCCGCCGACCAGTTGGCGACCAACGCCAAGGCCTTCGGCAGTGCCCACAAGACCGAATACCAAGGCATCTACGAAGCCGTGCGGGCGGCCAAGCGACGAGGAGTCCGGCAGGCAAAGCCGGGCTTCTACCGCACGCGCTGACCGCGTCACCAGGAAAAGCGCAGCACGTCACCGGTCGGCCCTGACCGATTCCCGCAGGGCCGACCAGCGAGGGGTCCGGCATTCCAGCCGGGCCCCTCCCTCTTTCCCTATTCCGCCCCGGCCACGGAGAACGAATTGACCACCGAGATCGAAAAGACTGATGCCGCCCCCGCGGCTGACGGGCGGCTGACCCCGAAGGGCGCCCGTCGCCTCGCCATCGTCGAGCGCCTTGCCTACGGTGCCGCCGGTACCTGGGCGGCCGCTGGCCCCATCATGGAAGTGCCCTGGTGGGCCCACGGCGCGACCGTAGCCGCCGGCGCCTTGACCGGCTGGCGGCTGTGGCGGCGCACCCGCGCCGACGACGGACCCGGCCTGCTGGTCTCCACCTACCGCTCCCTGCCGGTCCTCGGATGGTCCGGCAGCTACACCGCGGGCCTACTCGCGCCGCACCTCGACTACCCCAACGGCTGGCCCATACTGGCCGCCGCGACCTGGACGTCCGCGATGGCCTGGGCCGTGCCGCTCACCCGGTCGCTCGGCCTGCGCCGCATCGTCGAGCAGCTGCCAGAGCACAGCGCGGCCCTGGACACGGTCCAGGGGCAGGTCGAGCCCGTACCGACCACGTACTTGGGCCACCTCAAGCAGATGTGGGCCCTGTCGTCCGCGACCGGCGACACGACGCTGGAGAAGATCCACCAGTTCCAGCCCGATGAGCCGGACTTCGAGTGCTACATCCTCGCCCCGCCCGGGCAGGCCGTCCCCAGCACGGTCAACGAGCACAACATCGCTGCCGTCTTCGACGTCCCCGTGGCCGCAGTGACGATCGCCTCGGTCGACGGCTACGGCCCCGGCCGCCTCTACCTGCGCGTCGCCCCCAACAAGGCAAAGCGGGAAGCCGAAACGCGCTCCGCACAGGAAGGCCTCGTCCAGCTCTGGGCGGACCGAGTCTCCGGCCCGGGCGGCGCGGCCCCCGGGATGAACCTGATCGACTTCAAGGTCAGCGAGGAACGAGACCGCGTCCGCATCCTCGTCGAAGCCGAGGACAGTGAGCTGATCAACCTGCCCCGCCTCAAGATCGCCCGGGCCCTCCAGATGGACGACCCCGAACTCCTCATGATCGAGACCGACGGTCTCGGTCGCGGTGTGGTCACCATCTACAAGGAACACCCGCTGATCAACATCCGTGAGGCCACCGCCGAAGACCTCACGATGGGGCCGGACGGGCTGGTCACGGTCGGCCTGCGGCACGACGGCCGTCCGTTCAAGATGCCGCTGTACGACCCGGAGATGGGAGCCCTCACCGACCTCGCGGTCGGCGCCATGGGCTCGGGCAAGAGCGTCTTCCTGCTCACCGTCCTCATCGCCGAGCGCCTGAGTGGCGTGATCTCCCTTGTGGCCGACGCCCAGTCCGGCATGTCGCTCCCCGAAGCGAAGGGCAGGGTCTACCACTTCGGGGCAGGCGTCGCCGCCATGGGCGCCACGCTCGCCGCCGCCTGCGCCGTGGCCGACTATCGCGAGCAGGTCAGCTCCGCCAAGGGCTGGGGCTCCTTCAAGCTCAACGAGCCCTGGCGCCTGGCGAATGTCACCCTCGACGAGATCAACATGGTGCTCGGCGAACAGGCCCTCGTCCCGGCGGAGTTCCGCAAGTGGATCACCGGCATGATCGCCCGGCTCCAGCAGACCGGCCGGAAGTTCGGCTTCGGCATCCGCTTCGCGGGCCAGTCGATCCACGTCACCGACCTCGGTGACGCCGAGAAGATCCGCGCGAATGCAAAGCAGGGCACGGTCTGGATGGGCCGGGTCAACTCCACCATGACGCAGACTATGGCCGCCGACATGGTCACCGACGGCACCGAGATCACCCCGATCCGCCGGTTCTTCGGCTCGATCTCGGAGGAACTGGAAGCAGCCTGGGACGGCCGGGACGTCCCGCCTGGACCGATCACGGCGGGCATGGCCTGGGGCCTCCAGGGCGGCAGGGCCATCCTGATGCGGGTCTTCAAGGCCCTCAAGAAGGACCGGACCTACCCGCACCTCATCAAGCTGTTCGAGACGCAGCCGGTCATCCCCGGCTTCACTCCCGAGGAAGACCGGATCTTCCAGGCCGCCTACGCCCAGGCCCTCGCCGACGCCGAGCGGTTCCTTGCCGGTGAAGAGGACAGCGAGGACGACGAGGACGAAGAGGGCGGCAGCCGCCGGCGCAAGAAGAAGGCGAAGAAGTCCATCACCTCGGCGCCCACGGTCACCGCCGCCCCCAAGACGCTGCGCGACAAGATCCTCGAAGCCCTCGACGACGGCGAAGTCCACCTCACCAGGGACATCCGCCGCGCCGTCGGAGTCGGCACCGAGGACGGACCGGCCGCTGGATCCGTCGACACCGCCCTCGGCCGCCTCGCCGCCGAGGGACTGATCGTCAGCACTGGCCACGGCAAATGGCAGCTCGTCCCCGACCAGCCCGACGAGGGCCCCGAGTCCTGACCCGCCATGGGGCGGCCGTACCGGCCGCCCCTCCTCGCCGAACACACCGACGCGGGGCCGACCGCGCCCATCACGACCGATCGGCCCCGCCACTCCCCCAGAGACGAAGGAGCACAACAAGTGCAGCACAGCGACACCGCGCGCACGGCCAAGACCGCCAACTGGCAGGCGATGAGCCCCGAACTCGCCGAGGCAACGGCCAAAGAGATCATCCGCAACGCACTCCACGAAGAAGAGCGCGTGTCGACCGCGCCCGTCCGGCAGCCCGACCGTCGCATCATCCCCGAATGGGCCGTCGGTGTCGCCGTCGCCTCCATCGGCGTCGGCGCTGGCGTCACGCTTATCGGCTGCGGCGTCTGGCTGGCCTGCAAGGGCATCGCCTCCGTCTCCCTGACGTCCGTCCTCTTCGTGACGCTGCCCATCGCCGCGGTGGCCGCCGTCGTCACCGCCGTCGGTACCGCCGTCAAGGGAGCCAGGGCCGCCCGTACCGAGCACCACCACCACTACAAGGGCGACGTCTACCAGGACAACAGCAAGAACAGCAGCAAGACCACCGGGCTGCTCGCCCAGACCAAGAACGACAACCGGCACCGCTGACGAGAGGGAAACCGTGCGCCGCCTGACCTTCACCCGCTCCCGCCGAGCCCTCTTGCGCTCCATCGCCGCCCTGCACGACCGGGCCAGCGCCCACAAGACCCGCGCCGACATCGCCGAGCACCGCATCGAGCGGGCCCTGGCCCTGCTCGATGAACGAGGCGTCGCACACGACGACGCCCTCCGCCTCACGCTCAAGGGGGAGCTGCTGTGACCAAGCCCGCCAACGTCTTAACGGCTGTCCTTGAGGCCCACGGAGCAAAGTGCGCCTGCCGCGGAGGCTGCGGCACCGAGCACAGCGGCCGGCAGTGCGCCGCCACCAACAGCGGCAAGGGCAAGCCCCTTCTCGCTGCCCCGCAGTACCCGAACGCCAGCGACACCCAGAACGCGGCCGCACCGTTGGAGGACCTGCGTCCGTGGTGCTGGAAATGCTGGCGCGACGCCCTTGAACGTGAGCGGGAACGCGCCGCCGACCAGCGGCGCCGTGAACTAGAAGAGGGGCAGGTCAGTCTGTTCGGCGCCGACTGGGGGTCCGCCGCGTGACCGACATCGACGCCCGCCTGGACGCGGCCACTACCGCTGTCCTCGCCGAGATCAGCCGCACCGACGCCAAAAGCGGGGTACTGCTCACGGCCTTCTCCCTGCCCCTGGCCGCACTGGTCGCCGCGATGCCCGGCCGCACGCTGCCCGGCGCCTCCGGCCTCCTGGTCGGCGTCGGCACCGTCGGCCTCCTCGTAGCGATGCTCGTCGTCCTCTTCGTGGTCCGGCCCCGCCTCGGCGGGGCCGCCCGCGGCTCGTACTTGTACTGGTCGCTGTGCACGACCGAGGAACTGGTGGCGGACCTGAAGGTGCCGACGAACCAGGCCCAGCACGTCATCCACCTATCGAAGATCGCCAAGCGCAAGTACCGCGGGCTCCGGCTCGCTGGTGACATCACGGGCGTCTCGTTGGTCGCCCTCGCGGCCGCGCTGCTGGCGGCCCTGCTGTAACCCGCTCGATCGGCACGCATCGCACACAAAGGCGGGCCCCATCCTTCGGGACGGGGCCCGCCTTTGTGTTTCCGGGAGTTACGCGGCTGTCGCCTCTTCTCCGCTTGCCGATTCCTTCTCGGTGCCGCCTACCTCGACTGCGGTCTCAGCCTCGATCGTGACCGTGATCCCCGCAGCCGACGAAAGCACTTCGATCAGTGACTTCACGGCAGTGCGAGCCCGCTCGGGGTCGTGCTTCACGGCGGCCTCCACCGTGTCCGCGTCGAAGGTCCTGGCCGCCTTGGCGAGGGCCCTGACCGCCTTCACGGGGTCGGGGGCAGATGCCGTGCGGACCTCACCTTCGAGGGATGCCAGGTAGGCGAGGACTGCCTCCTCGGTCTTCGCCTTATGACCGATCGCCGCCTTGGGCAGCGCCTCCACGGCCCCCTGGATGATCGCTGCTGTCAGCCCTGCACCCTTGACCTTCAGTAGCGCCAGGTACAGGTAGACCGCCGCCTGCACGCTGTGCGTTTCGACCAGCGGTACCAGAGCCCACGCCTGCCCGTATCCGAGCTTCTTGGAAACAATTGTTTCCAATCCGCCGCCCGGCTTCGCATGGAACAGCGCCTCGGCCACGCGCCAGGTACGGATCAACTTGCCCGCGTACTGGGGCGTGATGTCCCACTTGGCCTGTGTGTATTCCTCGAAGGTGTCGAACTCTGCCCGATACAGCCGGGCGTCCCGAACCACTTGAAGTGCCTTGCCTCCGGCCCAGAAGGCGAAACGAAGGTTCTCGATCGCGGCTTCGCACTTGACGTACAGGTCCTGCTCTTGTGCGATCAGCGCTGGAGTGTCGGTGAGCTGCCTGCTGGGGAGCTTGTCGGAGTCGCCGAGCGCACGTGCCAGCTCGACCACGTTGTCCGGACGCCCGGGAGCCGTCGGGGCTCCACCTACGGTGATTGCCTTACCCATCAGAGCATCTGCTCCATCGTCAGGGCCACGCGCATGAAGTCTTCCCGTGCGTTCAGGGCCGTGCCCGACATCTTGTATTCGGTGACCAGGGTGCCGTTCTCGTAGGCGTGCTCGTGGATGGTGTACCGGCGGATCGGGTCGGCGACGCGCGGGTAGTTCCGCTCGTCGATCCAGGCCTTCACCTTGTTCAGCTGCTTCTCGTGCTTGTCCTTGCCGGGGTCGTGCATGTTGATCACGACCAGGAAGGGGATACCCCTCGGCTTGAGGACGCGCTCGATGGTGAACTCGCACTCGTCCCAGGTGATTTTGGACGGGGTGATCGGGACGATGGCCAGGTCCGCCACGTCCAGTACCTCGCGTAGGGCGTCAGCCGTCCGGCTCTCGCCCAGGGGGTCGGCCCCCCATTCGGCGTCGGGGTCGACGTCCAGGAAGCCGGGGGTATCAACGATGATGCGGCGTCGCTCGGGGTCCTCCACGATGCTTGGCAGGATGCCGAGCTTGCTCTTGGTGACGACGTAGTCGAACGGCAGAGCCTCTTCGCGCACGCCTGCACACCACTTCTCCAGGGTGCCCTGGACGTCGATGCCGGCTGCGACGATGGGGGAGCCTGCCGAGTCGTCGTCGTTGGTCAGCACTGCCGACCGGCCCGCACAAGCGGCCGTGTTGACGGCGATCGTGGACTTACCTGCGCCGCCCTTCTGCTGAATGACGACGATTACTCTCGCCGCTTTGCCGTGACGCGGCGTCGGGTCGACCGCCGCTTGCAGGGTTGTGGGTGTGCTCATTCTGTGGCCTTCCGTGATTTCACCGCGCGGTGCGGCTACTCGGATCGCCGCACAGCTTGCCAGACATTCGTGGCCACGGTGGTCACCCTCCCGTTACGGGGGCGGCGTGGGGGGCTGATCGCGTTCGAGTGGAATCGAACAGGGTGGAAACAATTGTTTCGGAACTCGTGGGCGGCCGTGGTGCGTTGCTGCGCGGCGTGAGGGTGGTGCGGTAGCTCGGGCCTGATCATTGCGTCACGCGAAAAGAGCTGACAACTCGGGGGGCGCAGGCGAAATCCGTTGTGGATGGGCCGTTAGGGTCGATGAGGATGGATCATGTCCGGCCGCCGTTGACTGCTGACGGGGGGATTGGGGACAGGGTCTCTGGTCCCGTCGGTAGGACCGGCGTGCCGGGACGGGTCGGCACCTTGAGCCCTGGCACCACCACGGGGGAGGACGCTCTTGAGCACTGGGGGAGTGGAGCAGCCGCTTCACGCGGACGAGGGGAATCGCAATGACGCAACTGGGCAGGCACGGGAAGACGGCCCTCGAATACTGGCAGACGTACCGGCCGACGGCCCTGGTGGAGCTGGGGAACGAGGAGCAGCAGACGGAGTTCTTCCACGCCTTGGATCTGCGGGTGACGGAGCAGATCGGGACACGGGCGCAGGAACTGCTCCAGCAGCTTCCGGCGGGGCAGAGGGCGGCGGCGCGGCGGGCGATGCGCTCGCGGGCGCAGGAGATGGTGTACGCCGAGGAGATCTGGCTGGAGAAGGAGCCGGGGACGGAGCACCGGGAGATGTGAGCCCGCCCCCGCGGTTCGAGCCGCGGGGACAGCAGGACCTCGCCCCCTCCGGGCAGGGTGAGCGGGCCCGCGCGAACCTGGCGGCACTGGAGACCCTGCGGGCCCTTGAGGCGGAGGGTCGCCCGGCGACCGCGGAGGAACAAGGGGTGCTGGCCCGCTGGTCGGGCTGGGGTGCGCTGCCGCTCATCTTCGAGCCACGGCCGGCGCGTGCGGCCTACGACGACGACGCCGCCCATGAGCGGGCGGTGAACCGCTGGGACGCCCTCGATGACGTCCGCGAGAAGGTGCGGGCGCTGCTCTCGGACAGCGAATGGGCCGATGCCCGCCGCAATACCCTCAACGCCCACTACACCAACGGCGACCTGGTGCAGGCCGTATGGGGTGCGGTGCGCAAACTCGGCTTCAAGGGCGGTCAGGTCCTCGAACCTGGCTCCGGCAGCGGCAACTTCATCGGCCTCGCCCCGACCCTGCTGCGCGGGGTGCGGATGACCGGCGTGGAGGTCGAGCGGAACACGGCCGCCATCTCCCGCTACCTGTACCCGGACGCCGAGATCATCACCAGCGGCCTGGAAGAGGTGCCGCTCGCCGACGGCGGGTTCGACGCCGTGGTCGGCAACGTCCCCTACGGCCGCTACAAGCGATTCGACAAGGTCCACAACCCCGACCTGAAGCTGTCGATCCACGACCACTTCGTCCTCAAGTCTCTGTACGCCACCCGCCCCGGCGGCATCGTCGCCCTGATCACCAGCCGGTACACGCTGGACGCCGAGGACTCCTCCGCCCGTGAGCGGATGTACGAGCTCGGCGACCTTGTCGGCGCCGTGCGTCTGCCCGCACGCGCCCACCAGGCGGCGGCTGGGACCGATGTGGTCACCGACGTGTTGTTCCTGCGGCGCCGCGCCGAGGGGGAGGAGCCGGGCGATGACACCTGGCTGACCTCAGCCAAGCAGGTGCTGCCCGGCCGCCCCGAAGAGCTGGCCGTCAACGCCTACTTCGGCGCCCACCCCGAATACGTCCTCGGTGACCTGCACGCGAAGCTCGGACAGTTCGGCCCCGAGGTCACGGTCACCGACCGGGGGGAGGACTCCCCGGCCGCCGAACTGGAGGCGGCCGCGGCCGCCATCGCCGTGGAGGCGGAGGCCGCCGGCCTGATGGCCGCGTCCGCCACCGTGGCGGAGACGCAGAATGCGCGGCCGACGGTGATCTACGGCGGCACGGAGGGCGCGCTGGGCCTGGACGAGGTGGGCAACCCCACCATCGTCGAAGACGGCCGGGCGGTGCCCCTGGATGTGCACCCCGACCAGCGCGACAAGCTCGTCCAGCTGATCCGACTCAAGGGCATGACGCAGGCCCTGTACGAGGCGGAGGCCGCCACCCCCGAGCCTGGCGAGACGCCCGAGTTGGCCCGGCTGCGCGCCGAGCTGCGCGTGGCCTACAGGGACTACCGCAAGAGCAATCCGCCGCTGTCCAAGCCCCGCCAGCCCTTCATCTTCACCCCGAAGGAGGCCAAGGAGCGGGCTGAACGGGAGGGCCTGGCGGCCGTCCCGGAGGCGTGGAAGCAGCGCACCGCCTACGCCTGGATCGACGACGACCCCGACGCCTCGTTCCTCTTCGGCCTGGAGGAGTGGGACGACAAGACCAACACGGCCACCGAGCAGCAGGTGCTCCTCTCCCGTGTCCTGGAGCCGCGCCGTCTGCCGACCCGCGCGAAGACGGCTGAGGACGCCATCGCTCTGGCCATGGAGTGGGACGGCGGCCGCCTCGACATGGCGCGCGTGGCCAGCCTCCTCGGCGTCGACCAGGAGGAGGCGGCCGCCCAGTGCGCGGACGCCGGGCTAGCCTTCCGCGACCCGGCCCAGTCCACGGACGAGACTGTCGTCTGGGAGCCGCGCCACCGCTACCTGGCGGGCAACGTCCGCACCAAGCTCGCCGAGGCCCGCGAACGCGCCCAGAGCGACCCGTCGTTCGCGGCCAACGTCGCCGCCCTGGACCGGGTACAGCCCGAGGACCTGGCCCCGTCCGAGATCAAGGCGAAGATCGGTGCGCCGTGGATCCCGGTCGAGGTCTACAACGAATTCCTGCGCCACCTCGGCTTCGAGGATGCGAGCGTTCTGCACGCGGGCGGCACCATCTGGGAGGTCCGCGGCGCCAACATCGGGGACCTTGCTCGCAACGAGTGGGGGACACCGGCCCGCCCGACACGGGAGCTGTTCACGGCCCTGCTGCGGCAGACGGATTCCACGATCCGGGTGACGTGGACCGACCGTGAAGGCCGCACCTACGTCGATCAGGACGCCACCGACGCCGCGCAGGAGAAGGCGCGGCTGATCGCGGAGGCCTTCGAGGACTGGGTATGGGCGGACAAGGACCGCGCTGACCGCCTCGCCAAGCTCTACAACGAGCAGTTCAACAACCTGGTCCTGTCGGACTACTCCGACCTGCCGCTCACCCTGCCCGGTCTGATCTCCGACTGGGAGATGCGGCCGCACCAGAACGCGGCGATCCGCCGGATCGTCAACGAGCCGACCGCGATGCTCGCCCACGTCGTCGGCGCGGGCAAGACGGCAACCATGGCGGCCGGCGCGATGGAGCTGCGCCGTACGGGCCTGGCCAAGAAGCCCGCGTTCGTGGTCCCCAACCACATGCTCAAGCAGTGGACCAGGGAGTTCCGCGAGCTCTACCCCAACGCCAGGATCCTGGCGATCAGCGCGAGCGACCTGAGCAAGAAGCGGCGCGCGAAATTCATGGCCCGCATCGCCGGTGGCGAGTGGGACGCGGTGATCCTCACCCATGAGGCCTTCAACCGGGTCCCGCTGCGGCCCGAGACGCAGCGCGCCTACCTCGATCAGGAAATGGAGTCGCTGCGCAACCAGCTGGACGCCGCGGCGGCCGCGGGGATGGACTCCCGCACGGTCAAGCAGATCGAGAACACCCTCGCCAACGCCGAGGCCAACCTTCAGCAGCAGATCGAGTCGATGTCCGACGAGATCGGCGTCTTCCTGGAAGACACCGGCATCGACTACCTGTTCGTGGACGAAGCGCACGAGTACAAGAACCTGCGCACCGTCTCGGCGATCCCCGGCGCCGCCATCGAGGGCTCGGCGAAGGCCACCAAGCTCCACATGGTGGTGTCCTGGCTGCGGGACACCACCGAGTCCGACCGTGTCGCCTGCTTCGCCACGGGCACGTGGCCCGCCAACAGCGTCACCGAGATGTACGTCCTTCAGCGGTTCCTGGCACCGAACATGCTGAACGAGATGGGTCTGCACGCCTTCGACAACTGGGCGGCGACCTTCGGTGAGGTCGTCTCCCAGCTGGAGCCCGATCCCAAGGGCAACGGCTACAAGTACAAGGCCCGGTTCTCCCGGTTCTTCAACGTGCCCGAGCTGCTGGCGGGCTACCGCACCTTCGCCGACGTCCAGCTCGCCGAGGACCTGAACCTGCCCACCCCGCCGGTCAGGGAGTTCGAGGGCCAGCGCGGCGAGAGAATTCTCATCCCGCCCGCCCCGGCCCAGCGGGAGTTCATCAAGCGGCTGCCGCACCAGCCGTGGGTGAGCAAGCCCGGCGGCGTGCTGAAGGCGCTCGGTGAAGGCCTGCGCGCCTCGCTCGACCTCAGCCTGGTCGACGCCTCCGACATCATGCGCGAGCTCGGCGAACAGGGCAGCGCCGGGAGCAAGGAGCTGGGCAGCAAGCTGCCGTACGCGGCCGAGAAGATCGTCGAGATCTGGCAGGAGACCAAGGACACCGTCTATCCGGTCTCCAAGGACGACCCCACCCCGCAGCCCCTGCCGGGCGGCCTCCAGCTGGTGTTCCTCGACGAGGGCACTCCCGGAAGCACCGCCAAGCACGGCGCCGACCTGTACGCGGACCTGCGGGACGAACTGGTCGACCGGGGGATGCCGAGGGAGTCCATCCGCTTCATCCACGAGGCGAACACCGACCGCAAAAAGGAGAAGCTGTTCGCCGACTGCCGGGCCGGACGCGTCTCCGTCTTGGTCGGAAGCACGGCCAAGATGGGCACCGGGACGAACATCCAGGACAGGGCGGTGGCCCTGCACCATCTGTCGTACCCGTGGCGGCCGGCGGACATGGCGCAGCGGGACGGCCGGATCGAGCGGCGCGGCAACCTCAACGTCCCCTGGGTCGACGGCACTGCGGACGACGTCCGGATCCTCTACTACATCACCGAGCGCACCTTCGACGAGTTCCGGCTGACCACGCTGGCCCGCAAGGCGAGGTTCATCGGCCAGATCCAGCGCAGAGACTTCAACCTGCGCGAGATCGAGGACATCGGCTCCGAGGCCATCAACCTCGGCATGCTCTCCGCCCTGGCCTCCGGTGACCCGGCGATCCTCCAGCTCGCCGAGGCCACCGCCGAACGGGCCCGCCTCCAGGGCCTGGCCCGCAGCTGGGACCGGCAGCAGGACGCCCGGACCGAACAGCTCAAGGACCTCGACGACTTCCTCGGCAAGGCGGCCGCCGCCGTGGACGGGATGAGGGCCGCGCTGCCGCAGCGGCGCCCCACCGCTGGCGACAACTTCGCCATGACGGTGGACGATGCGACCTACCGCAGCCGCGACGAGGCCGCCAACGCGCTCGGCGCCCGCATGGTGGCCCTCGCCCGCGACCAGTCCCTGCGGCCCGGACAGCGCGTCCCCGTCGGCACGCTGGGCGGCCTGGACTTCCACGGCGAGATCGCCTTCGACCACGCAGGCCGCCGTCAGCTGCGCCTGCGCTTCGCATGGGGACACGTCCCCCCGCTCGGACAGCGTGACGACCGGGCCCAGTGGCAGGCCACCCATGTCACGCAGGCCAACGGACGCGGCGCTATCCAGTCCTTGGAGAACTTCCTCAACCGTCTGCCCGAGGACCTCGACAAGCTCGACAAGTCGCTGTCCGCGCAGCGCGGCCGCCGGGACGAGATCGCCTCCAACGTCCGCGACAAGGACAACAACCCCTACCGGATGCACGCGCGGTCCAAGGAACGCGAGGAACGCGCCCTGGGCAAGCTGGTCGTCCTCAACGAGAAGCACGCCGCCCTCGTCGAGCGTGCGGAGCGCGTCGTCGGCGTGAACGAGGAGAGGGAAGCCGAGCTCAACGAGGAACTGACCACCCTGGGCGAGGAGATCGCCGGACTGCGGCAGATCATCGCCGACGAACACGCCGTACAGGAGCAGGCCCGGGCCCTGGCGCGCGGCGACGTCCGCGCGGACTCCGAGACAGGCACAGCGACCCTCGAGGAAGCGGCCGCAGCCGCCGAGGACAACGAGCCCGAGGCGCAGGCCGCCACCGACCCGGCGGACACCGCCGCTCCCGCGCCGGCCGCCCAAGGCGAAGCGGCCGCCACTACTGCGGCCACACCGGACAACGCGACGAACACCGGTGACGGGCAGGCAGACGCGCAGGACGACCAGGCTCCCGTCCCAGCCCAGCCCGCCGAGGCGGCGCCGGAGCCGCCCGCGCCTGTGTCTCTGACCGATCCGGGCGTGTGGGAGGAGGCCGTACAGGCCTACACCGACGCGGCCCTCGCCGATCCGCAGATCGCCCAGGCAGCACAGGCCAACGATGTGGCCGACTTCACGGTGGCCATGGCCTCCTGGTTCAGGGGCTTCGTCGCCGAGCAGTGGGACAACGTGCCCGTCGGCGAGCTCCCGGCCTGGGTGCTCGCCTACCGGCGCGAGGGCGACGACGCCGTACAGGCGAGGAACTCCCTGCACGCCGAGGTCGCAGGCCCGGTATACGCGCAGCTGCGGCGACCTGCACAGGAGGGCCCGGAACCACCCGCGGCGGCCGCCACCGACGACGAGGCCGAGACCCCGGCCGAGCAGGAAGAACAGGACGCCCCCGCCGACGAGTCCACCACCGAGACGGACGACTTGATCACCGAGCTCCAGCAGGCTTCCCTGCGGCTGGACGAGTGGTGGGAGACATCCAGCGACGAAGACGTCCCCGAGGGCTACCAGCCCTTCAGCGACAGCTCAGTGCGACTCCAGCCGGGCGACACGGTCCGAGCGGGCTGGCGCCAGTACATGGAGGACCGGCACCTCCACTACCACACGGTCACCGTCGAGCGGGGCCCCGATCCGACGGACGGCTACTACGTCGGCCGTAACGAGTCCGGCAACATCCGCCGCTTCCACCCGCGCTACATCGTCGCCGTGCCCGACGGCTCACGCCTGCTGTCGGGCAATGCCCCCGCGCTGGAGGAGACCCCAGCGCCCGCGCCGACGGAATCCGAGCAGGAGACCACGGCCGCCGAGCAGACGCCCTTGCAGGGCCTCATCGAGGGCTTCGGGGACCGCGTCTCGGTCGGGCACATCGGCGCCCCGCAACCCGCCCGCACCGGTCACCCCGCCGGGTGGGCGATCATGGCACTGCTGAACGAGCAGCAGCTCAAGGAACTGGCCAGCGCATGCGCCGTGGACCGGCAACCGGTCCCTTCGGGCGCGGAGCCGACCGAGCGGGTGCGCGAGTGGATCGCCGAACAGCGACAGAACCCCACGACCGCCTGGTACGCCTCGTCCAGCCTCGACCTGCCGGAGGCCGTGCGGGGCAACGGAGACGTGCGCCTGTCGAGTGGGGCCGACGGCATCACCATCGAGCAGAGCAGCGAGACGGCCGGTGTGATCCAGTGGGCGGAGCTCCCCGCTTGGATCGAGGCTGCCGTCGCGTACGACGAGGACAACCGGCCCGCCACCGCACCCCGATGGAAGTACGGGCGCCTGGACCACGAGCTCCACTTCGTCGGTGAACATACCGGCGCCTTCCGTACAGCACTTGCGCACCTGCACGTCGCCCTGTGGAAGATGGAGCCGCCGAGCGAGGACCAACTTGCCACCGCCCGTGAGCGGTTCGGACCACAACCGGAGACGCCGGAGGCGGAGCAGCACACCGGTCCGTCTCCGGCGATGGCGCGGTGCGCGGCGGTTCTGCGGTACTACGAGCCGCTGCTGCGGCGCCACAAGCTGTCCGGCAAGGACGTCGTGGCCTACATCGACCGGCCCGGCGTCGGCTACTCCTACGACCCGGGCAACCCGCTCCTCGACCTGGTGCACGAGATCGGCAAGGTGGGGGATCGGGTCGGCGGCAGCTTCCGACGCAGCTACCACGAGTGGGTCCACTACCAGGTGGGCGAGCGCCGCCAGCGGCAGAGCGACCAGCTGAACTTCCTGAGCCTCGACCTGATCACGCTGCACGGCGGTGACACGGAGCCGCTGCTCACGGTTGACCTGGAGGCGATCCTCGCCGCCCCGCCCGGCACGGTCATCGAGCTGGAGCCCGAGGCGGAGATCGAGGCCGCCGAAGCGGCAGCGGCCCGCATCAGGATCATCCACGATGCCGAGGGCACCGAGGTCCGCAACACGCCTCGCGGGGGAGACCAGCGCATCCGCGAGGCGCTGAACGACCTGGGCTTCTGGTGGTCACGCAAGCAGCAGAAGTGGTACCAGCCGCGCGACACCCCCTTCGAGGACCGCGAGGCGGCCGTACAGGGCCTGCGCGCCGCCTTCGGCGAGATCGGCGTCCCCTACACCTACGAGGGGCCCGCACCCGAGGCGGAGCCGGAGGAGATCAGCGGCAGCCCGGAGCAGACCCCGACCGAATCCCCGGCAGCCACGGCGGCCGCCGAGCCCGACCAACCGGCGGCGGACGAACCGGCCCCGCCGCAGGAAGAGCCGGACGACGTCCCGCCGGCCGCCGACACGGCCGAAGGCGCCGACCCTGCCGATCAGCTCGACCTGTTCGGTGCCGAGTCCGGCATGGAGGCCTCCGAGGGCGAGCCGTCCGGCGGCGACGGGGAGACGGGACAGGACGCTCCGCCGCCCGCCCCCGAACCGGAGGCGGAGACCGGGACGGACGAGCCGGAGACGGCCACCGAAGACGAGGAGAGCGAGGAGGAGCAGACCGAGGCCCCGGCCGAGGGCACCGACGAGGTGGCCGTCCAGACGCCGCACGGGCCGGGCATCGTCATCGGCAGCGACGACAACGGCCTGGTGCTCGTCACCACCGCGGCGGGCACCCGGGTCTACGAGGACGAAGAGATCCAGTGGCCCGACGACATCGCCAAGCCGGAGGGGAACCCGGAGCGGGCGGCCAAGGCCCGGCAGAACGAAGCCGACGCGGCACAGGCGGCCACCAGCGAGGGCATCGAGCTCAAGTGGACCGACGGCACCCGGCTGGTCGACCTCGACCTGGAGGCGGGGCACGGCACCATCGTCGACACCGACGACACGGTCGTCGGCTGGGTCCGCGCCCGGATCGGCGACGATGGCCGTCGCTACTGGTGGGGCCAGGACGCCCGTGGCGGCGTCCCAACCGGCCCGTTCCACGAGAAGTTGCCGGTCACCGCGGGCGTACCGGCGATACGTGCAGCCGAACGCGTGCGCACCACCCAACCGATAGCCAGAGAGAGCCAGATCGGCGTTCCCATCCCGCCAGAAACCGCGGCTCGCGAGGTACGGCTGACCACGGCTCAGGTCCGGGAACTGTCGGAACTCTCCATCACCGGCACCTATTCGGACGGCAGCCCGATCGAACCTCCTGAGTGGGTGAGCAGCCACCGCAGGTACGTGCTCACCGTTGCCCAGATGCAGGCGCTCGGAGAGGCCGCCCAGACGGCAGCCGACGCGCTGACCGGGGCCACCGCCAAGGAACGGCGTGCCATCAGGGTGCTGCGCAATGCCGTCGAGCGCTTCGACTTCGAGGCGTACGACACTGCCCGGTCCATGGCCAGCCTTCCGCCGATCGGCGAGGTCGACCCGTATGCCAGGCCGTACCAGCGCCCGGACCACAGCGAGACGGCACCGCAGGAGGAGACCGGCCCGACTGAGCAGGAGACGGCCGCCGAGCAGACGGCGGCCGCCGACGTCGACCAGACGGCTACGGCCGAGACCAGCGATGCTCCGCAGGACCCCGCTCCCGCCGCCGACACCCCGGCCGAGGAAGAGACACAGCCACAGGAGACGACGGCCGCCGAGCCGGAGCCCGGCGCGGCCGGCCAGAACGATCCCGCGCCGCAGAGCGATCCGGCACCGGACACGGCGGCCGCCGCCGAGCCGGACCCGGAGTCTGCCCCGACGGACGACGGCCAGCTCGGCCTGTTCCCCGAGGAGACACCGGACCCCGGGCCCACGACACGGCGGCGCGGCCGCAGCCGCAGCCGTCGGGGGGAGGGGGAACCCGCCGCACCGCCCGGCACCGAGGGAGCACCGGACCGCGGGCGCCTCGGCGTGTACGGGCACGCCGGACACGGCGACTGCGACCGCTGCGGCAGCACCACCGACCGGTACACCGTGGTCTGGGACTGGTACAGCTCGGAGGAAACCCTGGGCGCCATGGCCGCCGAGTGCGCGCCCTGCGTCGAACTGACCGTGGGCGTCTCCGCCTCGCAGGCCGCCCACCTCGCCGACGTCGCCGAGGCCCGTCGTGGCGGCCGCCGCATCGAACCGCGCCGCTACGAGCCGAGAAACGACGTCGTCAGCTACCGCACGGCGGAAAACGAATGGACTGCCGTCCACCTGCCCACCGGCAAGCGCTACCGCACCGGGAAGGAATCCGAGAACGGCTACAGGGGCTTCGTGACCCGCGACCTGTACGGCGTCGCTCAGGGCACGAGCGTGGGGATTCCGGCCGATGCCGTGGTCGAGCGGGCGGCGCTGGGGCGTACGGCGGAGACCCACCCCACCGACAGCGACGACTGGGTGTACTTCTCCTACCGCCAGGACGCCAAGAAGATCGCCTTGCATGAGGGGGAGAGCCTCACGGCCCGCTCGGACGGACTGCGCCGGAACCGTGCCCCGCTGCGGCACGGTCCGCTGTGGCACTTGACCATCGGGGACGTGCCCTTTGTGGTGGAGGTCGTCTACCAGCAGGGGCAGCCCGGCGAGGACGGCCACCGCTTGGACGTCACCGCCTCGGACCGGAGCCAGGCCCGCTACGAGTACTGGGACGGGGTGCTGGAGTGGGCCCGCGAGCACGCCCGCGAGGCGGCGGTCCCGCCCGCCGCGCCGGTCCTGGCCGCAGCCGTTCAGGCGGAGACGGACGCCGAGGAACCCGAACCGACCGAGGACAGGGGGGAGATGGTCGTGCCGCAGGAGACGGCAGACCCCGGCGTGCCCGTCCAGCCTGGCGAGGAGCCTGCGCAGACCGAGACCGCCGAGGCCGTGCCCGATGCCGACGAGACGGTGGAGGAGGCCGTGGAGATCGAGGAGCCGCCGGAGCCGCAGTCCTACACCGACGTCGTTCCGCTGCCCGCAGACCAGGCCTACGAGCTACACCTGACCGGCATGGACGGCCAGGCCCCGGACCGGGGCGAACTCCGATACGCGCAGGCCACGGTGGCCACCGTGCAGCGGTCGGCAGGCGGTCAGTGGTTCGCACGCCTCGCCGCCGACGGGCTTCCCGCCGACGCCACAAACCTCGCTGGCAGCCCGCAGGAGGCGGCGGACCGGGGAGCGATCCTGTTCTCCGCGCTCACCGGCACGCCGTACGGCGCACCGCCCACCCCCGCTGTCGACGAGGGCGTACGGACGCGGGCGGACGTGTTGCGCGGCGAACTGCGGGACGCCGCCCAGTGGCACCGCGGCGCACTCACCTACGCCGCGGCCCGGGTCCGTCCGATGGACTACCTCACGCAGCCGCAGTACAGGGCCATGACCACGGCGCTGGACGGCGTGGCCGCTGCGGTGTCGGGCCAGCACAACTCACGGCAGATGGCCGCTCAGCTGGAAGCCGTCGCGCAGGAGGCCACGGCCTGGCGCAACGCACTGTCGGACGACGTCGGCAGCTTCGAGCGGGAGCTGCTCGCCTACCCGCTCGCGCACCTCGTCCACACCGTTAGCAGGCTCCAGACCCGCCTTGAGGTCACCCTGGAGGCGGCACGGGCCGAGCGGGCCGCCGCCGAGCAGGCAGCGGCTGAAACGGCGTCACCGGCTCCCGCACCAGAGATGGAGCAGGCGCCTGCCCCGCCAGCCGCGGAGGACACCCCGGTTGCCGAGCCCGCACCCGCACCCGCAGCTCAGGAGGAACGGCCCGAGCAGCCCTCCGCACCGCGAGAGCAGGACACCCCTACCCCCGGGCCATCGGAGGCCGGGCCCGCCGTGTCTGCCGAACCCGTCTCCGCCGACAGCGTCCAGCAGACGCCACCGGTCGCGACACCGGAACGGGTGCGCGGACCCATGGTCAGGCTCGGGCTGCGGGAGGCCAGCGAAGGGCAGCTGGTCGCCGAGGTGCACACCGAGGAGGCCTCCACCGCCCTCGTCCTGCCGGGCATCACTGTGGCCGACCTGCCGGGGCAGGCCCTGCCGGTCACGGTGGACGTGCCCATGCTGAGGCGTCCGGCCCAGCAGGCTGAGCAATTGGTCTCCGACGAGGAGACGGAAGAATGGCTCGCCGGATTCCTGTCCGACGGCCCGCTCGCTGCGGCCTGGAGCAACGACGCGGTGCGCGTGACGCTCGTGACCGAGGTGCGCGACACCCTGCGCGAGGGCATGGCGCCCAGCCTGGACGACGTCACCGACTGGCTGGTGACCACGTCCGCCGAGCACGAAGGCCTTCTCCTGGCCGCGCACACCACCGACCTGGAGGCCTTCACGGCGGAGTTCGAGCGGGCCGCCGACTCCCTGGTGACCTCCGGTGGATCCGAGCACCTGCTGTGGACCTATCTCGGGGACGAGGGAACCCGCCGGACCCAAGTACTGGCCGCGGCCACGCCACGTGCGTACGAGCAGCTGCGCGCCCTGCCCGCACCCGCAGACGCCTCCGCCCCGGAACGGGCCGCCGCCGACCAGACCGAATCGCCCGTACCGGCCAGCACCCCGGAAGGAAACGAGATGGCCACACCTGATGAGGGATCGGCGCCGGAGACCATTGCGGCCGCCGCCGAGACGCCGGAACCCGAAGCGGCGTCCGGGACCGTCACGCAGACTGACGAAGCCCCGGTGTTGGACAGGCCCGACTTTCTGCCGCAGCCGGGTAGTGACGACGTCTCCACCGACATCGCCGTTGAGGGCGCCCGTCGGGCCCTCGCGGAGGCAGGGTTCGGCGGTGGGCAGCAGCCGGAGCGTGCACCGGACGAGACCGCGCCGGAGACGGCTGCCGAGGAGTTCGGCGACGGGGAGAGCGACTGGGCGAGCGTCTACGCCTGGACGGAGGAAGACGAGCGGGAGCTCACCGAAGGGGAGGAGCCACAGACGGCCGCCGATGCGCCGCAGGCCGGGGAGCTGCCCCTGTGGACGGGCCCCGAGGCCTCGATGGAGGATGCGGCGCCGGAGACAACGGACGGCCCCCTGGACGTCATGGCCGCCTTTGAGGGTGTCCAAGAGGCCTGGACGGAGCACGTCCCAGATGAACAGGGCACGGCGGCCGACCTGTACGACGACCTGCGGGACGAACTGGCCACTCTCCAGCGGCTACTCGCCGATGCCGTCGGCTCCGCCACCCCAGACCCGGAACCCGCCCCGTCACCCGCGCCTGAGCCGTCCCCGACGTCGGTGGCCACGGACCAGGCGCCCGCACATACCGAGGCAGAGCCCGCCCCCGCGGCACCCGCCGGCGACCAGACACCGGAGCAGGAGACGGAGGCCTCCGGGCCGCAGCAGCAAGCCGACGCCGTCAACGCCGCCCTGCGTGGGGCGGATACGCACGCCGAGACGCTCAAGGACCTGCCGGAGTGGCAGGAACTCCAGACCCTCCGCGGGGCGTGGACGAACCTCCGGCGCCTACTGAAGGAACGGGCCGGTGAGCACTTCGAGCGTCTGACGAACGACAACCGGGTCGGTGATTTCCTCCGCAAGATCTCGCTGAAGACCTGCGAGAAGATCGCCGAGTTGGCGCAGAAGGGCGCCGACAAACTCCGGCGGCCAGACGAGCGAGACAGCGAGGCCTCGCGCGACCTGCCGAGCGCCGACGCGCTGCTCCGGCTCGGCGACGCCGCCCTCAGCTACAGCTCCCCGCGACCGGGCCCCGGCGGCCATACCCCGGCCACGCCCACCGAGCCGTCCGGACGGGAGGTGGACGTCCCGGCCATGCACAAGATGGGCGAGGCCTTGAAGCGGCCGCTCCCGACAGCCGGGAAGGGCTCCCGGGGAGTGTCGACGGCGGCCGCCCGGGGCCGGTCGACCACGACGAGGCGCAGGCCGAAGGCAGCCGCCGACACGGCGGAGCAGGCCGGACACCTGCGGCGCGGCGCCACCGACCAGCAGCAGGCCCGCAAGTCCAACCAGAAGTAGCGGCACCCTGGTCGTTGTCCGGGCGAGTTCGGGTTGACCGACATCCGCCCGGGCACCGGCTGGCCAGGGGTGACCTCGTTCCGCGGGAGCGGCACGGGGCATCTGCGGACACCCACCTAAAATAGAACACGTGAGCGAAGGTGTGGCGGAACCGGTTGAGGCGCGGCCGTGGCGCCCGGAGGACGGGCCGCAGCCGCTCGTCCGGACCTGGCCCCGACGGGACCCGCCGGCGCTGTGGGTGTGGTCGAAGGGCCGGTGGCGGTGGGCCACCGTGATGGCCCGCCAGGACTGGCCGGACGGCCGGATCGCCTATCAGGTGAGCGTCGACCTCGACGGATCTACCTGCGTGCGGGCCCGGACGTACTGGTGGCCCCATCCGGGCCTGCGGGTCGCGCACCGCAGCGCCTACCCCTCGTCGACCGGGCCCGTGGAGGACGGGGACCTGCCTGCACCCGGCGGTCGCCGCGGTGACCGCGGCCGCTACGGACCGGCGATCAGCCAGAGGACCAGGACGGCGTCCAGGTCCGGGCTGTAGCGGTAGACGACGGAGATCCCCCGCCCGCCGGTCTGCTCGGGAAGCAGCTCGACGACGCGGGACTCGCTCTGCGGGTCGGCGCCCGGCAGGCCGCGGCCTTGCGTGGGGTCGTCTTCGAGTGAGCGGCGTACGTTCTCGACGGCGGCCCGCTCGGTCGGGGAGAGCTCGGTGAGGATCTTCTCGGCGGGATCGCTGAAGAAGGCGTGCGTCACCGGGCGGCCCCGGCCTCGGCGAGCTTGCGGCGCAGTTCGGCCTCGACGTCGCCGGTGGACCGGGCGAGTGCGGTCATGGCCCCGGCCTCGTACCGCATCAGGATGCGGTGCCGGTAGGCCTGGGTGATCTCACGGACCCGGGTCAGGTCGTCCAGCTCGATCGCATCGAGCTCCTCCTCGAACGCCTGCCGGTCACCGGGGAAAGCCCACGTGGACAGGGCCTCACGCAGCTCGGCGAGCGTGCGCATGGGCGGACTGAACTGGCTGGCGCCGGAGTGATCGGGCTGCGCCGTCACGGTGACCTCCTGATGGGTGCTGCCTATGACGCTACTCGGATCGGGCGGGCTGCGGGGAGAGTCCCCCCCCCCGACAGCGGCAGCATCGGCCGGACACGGGCGCGCTGCCGGGGGAGGGATCAGTCTCCCCGACACGGCCGCCCTGCGCGGACCCGGGGCGCCCTCCAACGGTGCGGTCGCCGGGTGCGGCCGCTACCGTGGCCGGGGCCTGAGCGGGAGAGGGAGAGGCGTCGTGGTGCACCGTCCGACGATCGACGAGGTGCGGCCGGTGGCTGACGCCCTCCTCGCCGCGTCCGCCGACGAGGCGTCGCCCGAGGACGCCGTGACGCTCGCGCTGCGTCTCGGGGGCGGCACCCGCGAGGGCCAGGCGCACGTCAACCTCATGCTGGCCCGCATCTTCGCCGACATCCTCGACCGGGAATGCCCCGCCCGGTGGCGCACCCTGTGGGGCGTGCCGGACGTGGCGAAGATCAACGCGCTTACCGAAGAACCCGATCTCGTCGAGCGGTACGCCCGGCAGAAGGCGAACGAGGGTAAGCCTGTGTCGACCGCCGACGCGAAGGCCCGGGTGGCGAACGCCGTGAACGCGGACGTCCTGGCGCAGAAGTTCCTCCAAATCCGCCGCCAGCAGCCCGAACGGCTCGGCGAGTTCACCGCGGCCGCCGAGGGAGCAACCGGGATCATGGTCGACCACGTATGGGGCGCGCTCTGGATGGCGTGCGGGAAGGTCCGTGAACGCGCCGGACATCCGACCACGGACTGACCAGCCCGACGGCCCCGGCCACAGCGCGGCAGCAACCCGCCCTCGCCGAGCCACCCACCGGGCGGTGCGCTCTGCTCACGCTCCCGCATCACGATCACGGCAGTACGGCGCCCGACCCGACTCCGGCCCGGCGTGCGGACGACGGACACCATGCCGGGCACCCCACCCCTTCTCGCTGGCCAGGCATGCGCGCACAACGACGAGACCCGCACCCGGCAGACGACCCGCCATGTAAACCCCGACGCGACGCCGTGGCATGACGTGCTCACAGAGTGAGGCCGGTGGCTGCCGGGGGCCTTCGCCGGCCCCCGGACCCCCGCTTCCGCGGTACCGCCCGGCGCGGTCAGGACGTGGTGGGCCGGGGACGGTGCGCGCCGGACGGCACCGCGGCCTGTGCGACCGGGGCCGGGCAAGTAGGGCGGCTGACGTCGGCTCCTACGGGTGGTGGTGTCCGAATGCGGCCGCTGGTCAAGGGGGCGGGGGCTAGGCTGGCGAGCCTTCTGTGACGCCGTTCCACTCCCGGGAGTGTCTGTGCCTGAGTCGTCCTCGTCGCCCTCACCGGGTGAGGTCTCCGCCAAGCAGATCACTGCCGTGCTGGCCGACCGGTACGGGCTGGCCGAGGCGCGGGTGGAGATCATCCCGTTGGGCACCGAGACGGACAACGCGGTCGCCGACACGGCGCGGGGGCGGGTGTTCGTCAAGGCGTACCCGGCCCGCGCCGACCTGGACGTCATGGAGGGGCGTATCGCCCTGATGGAGCTCGGCCGGGCGGCGGGCAGCCCGTTCCCGGCCGTGCACCCCGACCGCGAGGGCGCGCTGATCACGCGGCACGGCGGGGTGGCGCTGTCGGTGTGGGACTGGGTGGACGCGGCCTCGTTGGAGACGCCGTACACCGCGGCGCACGCCCGGCAGATCGGCACCGGGCTCGGCCGTCTGCACACGGCCCTGGCCACTTGCCCCGCCGGCGCCTACAAGCCGAACAAGAACCGGTGGTGGGAGGCGGCCGCCGAGGACCTCGCCGCGCGGGGCAAACGGCTGCTGGAGCTGATCGACGCGGTACCGGAGCCTGGCGAGGACGACATGCGGCGCCGCGAGCAGGTCGCCGAGCGCATCGCCCAGCTGAAGGGCCTGCCCGCCGTGCAGGCCGAACTCCCTGCGGCCCCGCGCGAACAGGTGGTGCACTTCGACGCGACCGGCGCGAACCTGCTCTGGGACGCCAAGGAGGACTTGGCAGCCATCATCGACCTCCAGGCCCGGGTCGCGTTCCCCACGTGGGAGCTGGGCCGGGTGCTGTACGAGCCGTTCACCGTGGCGGAGTCGCCCGACTGGCGGGCGGTCGCGGTCGACGGGGTGCTGGCGTACGCCCAGGAGGTTCCCGCCGACGCCCACCCCGAACTCGTGTACTGCGCGCGGATGGCGCTGCTGCACAACCTGACCTCGTGGTTCGGCGTGGACGCCCTGTACGGGGACAGGCAGCTGCCCGGCCGGTCGATCTACGCCCGGTTCTGGGACCTGCGGGCGCAGGCCGCTGGCCGGATGCTCGCCGAACTCGACGAGATCGAGGACGAGCTGCGGACCGTCCTCGCCTGACCGGTCACAGGACTGCGGCTTGCCGTTCACGCTCGCGCTGGAGCAGGTAGTACGAGCGGGCGGCGCTCACCGCGCCCGACCAGTCCCGGAAACCCCGGTCCCGGGCGGCGGCATCGCACTCCCGGGCGCCCGCCTCGGTGAGGCCCCAGCGGGCGGCGACGTGCCGGGCGAGCCGGTCCGGGGCGAGGTGGACGACGTCGTACTGCGGGTGGTCGGCGGCGACGGCGGCGTTCAGCTCCAGCGCGGCCGCCACGGTGGAGGCCGTGGCCTCCGCATCGGCCAGCAGTCCGGCGGCGTCCTCGCGTGTGGCGGGCCACACGCTCCATGCGCTGTCGAAGCTGGCTGAGCGCAGCATCACACGCCGCATCATCTCGGCGGAGTCCAAAGCCGTCAGCTCCGCCTCGGTCAGCCAGAACGCGAGCTGGCCGGAGTCGAGCGCGTCGGCGTGCGCGCCCAGGTCGGCGGCGGCCTTCACCGCGGCCGTCTCCGCCTCCGCCGGGTCGGAACAGCGGGCGATGTCGGCAAGGACCCGGGTGCGCCACCTCTGCGGGAAGCCCGGGTCGTAGAGCTGCTCGTACTGCAACAGCGCCCCGAGCGGCAGCTGTGGCGCCGGGGCCTGCCCGGCGGGCGCGTACAGGCTCTGCCACAGGGTGGTGAAGCTGGTCCGCCATGACTGCCCGCTCAAAGCGTCGGTGAAGGGCCGGTAGCTGGTGAAGTCGGGACTGTCGGCCCAGCGCAGCACGTGTTCGGCGTCCTGGCGCTTGAGGTCGTAGGGGTGCGCCTGGCGCCACAGGTCGACCTTCTGCAGAGCGGCACCGAGGCCTTGGGCGGCCGCCGCGCGGTGCAGCGCGGTCCAGGTGCGCCGGGTGTAGGGCAGGCGGAGGGCCGTCTCCTCCAGCGCGGCCGCCTCGTCGGCACGGACCTGCTGGGCGGCGGCCGCGCCGCGGATGGCGCAGCGCAGGTTCACCAGGGCCTCGGTCAGTTGCTTCCCTTCGGGGGTGTGCAGGACGGCGACCTCGTCGTCCGCCTCCAACTGCCCGGTGCGGAAGGCCTCGAAGATCTTCCCGACGCCGAGCATCCCGAACGCGGCGAGTTCGACGGCGCGCAGGGCGCCCATGCTGGCGGCGCCCACCACGGCAACGCCGGCGTCGAGCAGCAGCAGGATCTCCTTGTGCCGCACCGGAGCACTCTGGTGCCATACGCCGTCGATGATGACCACCACGTCCCCCTCGGCGGCGCCGAGTCTGAGTAAGTCGCCGTGGGCGACCGGGGGATGGCACACGGCGTCGGGGACGAGCCTGCGGACGCGGTCGGCGGGCAGCGTCGGCCCGGAGAAGACGTGAAGAGTCATGCTGCTGCCTCGATGGATGCGGGGCGGGGGATGGTGTGGCGCGAGACGTACCGAAGGTGCGGGGCGAGCACCTTGACCACCGACAGGCCGCGCCGGTGGAACTGGCCCCAGGACAGATCGACGGCCAGCGGCGGGACGCCGGTGCGGGCGGCGACCACGGCCGCCAGATACGCCGCCTCGTCCTCGTCGGTGGCGTGGCCGGTGACGTACGCGCCCGCGACCTTGGACCAGGGCGCGCTGGGCCTGCGGTCGTGGGCGGGGGCGGAGTGTGTGCCGGGCTGGAAGGCGAGGGGATGGATGTCCTCCCGGCTGCCGGTGATCTGGGTCAGCCGGGTCTGGGCGGCCTCGGTGACGGCCCGCGACAGCGCGATGTGCGGGTCCAGATGGGCGCCGGAGCCGGACACCACCAGGGTGGGCTGGTCCTCGCGCCACAGGTAGCAGACCATCACCGGCACCCCGAACCGGTTCGGCAGGCTCCACAGCTCGAACCAGATCCGGGCGCGGGTGAGCCGGTCGAGCAGGGCGGCGCACCCGGCGTCCTCGACGCTGGCGGGGTCGATGCGTTGCGCAGCCACGGGCCGTTGCCCGTCGGCGAGGTCGCTGATCACGTCCCGCTCGATCAACTCGTACAGGGCATGGCACAAGGCTTCGGCCCGGGTGTTGCCCGAGGCGAGGCCGTTAGTGGAAGAGCTCGGCAGGTGCAGCCGCCACGCGTCATGCACCTGGCGGCCGAGCCGGACGGATGCGGCGGGGACGGCCACCAACGCGCCATCGGTGAGTGACTGGGCGGTGATCCACTCCAGCACGGTGCGGGAGGTGACCAGGCTGCCGGGGTGCGCCTCCAGCGCGGTGACCGGGTACGGCAGGCCCAGATGGTCGGCCGGGGCCAGGAACTCGGGCTCAGGCACGGCCCGTTCGCCGTGCCACGCCTCGATCGCCTCCATCGCGCCGGAGATCCGGGCGGCGGCCAGCGTGGTGCCCTTGCCCTGGGCGACCGACAGCGTGCGGGCCAGCGGGCGGACGGCCATGGTGACGGGGATACCAAGGTCGTCCAGGCCGGTGACGTCCGCGACGCGGGTGATGCCGTACGAGGGGAGCAGGGGACGGATCGTCTCCCAGGTCTCCTCGGGCGGGCGAGTGCGGTGCGTACCGTCGAAGTACACCTTGCGCACGGGACGGTGCTCCCTTCGGTGGGGGTGGGAAAACGGCGCCGGCCGCCGCAGGCCCGCCGGGGAGGGCGGGGTGCGACGACCGGCCTCGGTCACAGCGGCCCGTGGATCAGACGGTGGTGGGCTGCTGGTAGACGTGGTGCTGCGGGAAGGCGGAGTCCGGCACGGACGGGTCGCCGCCCGCGTTCTGGGGGAGCTGGCCTTCCTCGTGCAGCGCGGTCACGAAGTCCGCCGGGTCGACGGTCACCGGGGTGGTCGCCTGGACAGTGGGCATCGGGCCCTCCTTGGGGTCGATGGATCTACGACGGCTTCACCGAGAGGTCGGAGAAGCAGATGGTGATCAGCACCTCGCGCGACTGGGTGTCGAGCGGGGTACGCCAGTGGGGGATCCGACGGCCGTCGAATCCGGACAGCACGCGGTGCAGGATCGGGAACGCCTCGCCCTGCGGGTAGGGCATGTCCTGGAGCTCGTCGGCGACCTGCTGCGTGGACAGGTAGCGCAGGCGCGGCAGCCAGCCCATCGGGGCGAGGTTCGGCGTCAGCCCGCACGAGAACGTGATGTCGCACTTGCCGTCATCGCGGTGGACGTGCATGTAGTCGCCCGGCGCGTAGAACTTGTAGCCGTACCGGATCGGCGTCATCCGCGCTTGCCCGGTGGCCTCCCCGGCGATGTCCGCCAGCACCTTGGAGCGGGCCAGCGCGTTCAGCGCGCTCCCGCCGGGGTGCACCCGGCAACGCTGGGGCGAGGTGATCGAGCCGTCCCGCATCACCAGCAGACCGGGCCGTTGGTTGTGCCGCTCGACGGCCACCGTCTCGCAGCGCGCGGCCTCCTCGGCGATCTCCTCCCACAGGCCCGGCTCGATCGCGTCCGCGGGGACGGCGGCCCGGCCCTCGGCCAGCCACGTCTGTCGCAGCGTCGTCATGGGCCCGCCTCACAGGTCCATGTAGGAGAAGGTGGCTAGCAGGCCCGGCTCGGCGCCGGGATACGGGGTGCGCCAGTGCGGGACGCTGTACCCGGCGAACGCACGCACGCTGCCATCGGGGCCCGGGTGCTCCAGCCGATCGAACTCAGCGCACTCGGGCAGGATCCCCTTCTCGGCGACCACCTTGGCCAGGTCGTCCGGCATGGCGTCGCGCAGGGACGGCGCCCACCACATGGGCGGCAGGCCCTCGGTCAGGGCGATGCCCACGGTGACGGTCGCCTTGACCGTGTCGGTGTGCACACCCTGGAAGTCGCCCTGGCGGTAGACGACCACCGAGCCGCCCCGCGGCACCAGCCGGGGCATCCCCGTCGCCTCCCGCAGCACCGCCAGGAGCGGCTTGTCGAAGGCGAGTTGCTCCAGCAGCGGCCCGGCCGGCAGGAAGCCGCAGCGCACCGGGGATGCGAACGAGCCGTCCCGACGGGAGCTGACCTCGTCCCGTTCGTAAGGGGTGGCCGTGCCGAGCCGCACCTGTGCCTCGGCGGCCACTGCCTTCACCCGCTCGGCGTCCAGGACGCCGGACAGCAGGACACTGCCGTGCCGTTCCCAATCGGCGTGGGCGGGGCGGCGGTCGACTTGCGGGATGGTCTCCATGACCCCTCCTTCCTCGTGCCGGTACCTTCGCGGTGTTCCCGCAGGTCCGGAAGGTGGTGGGGCGTGCCCAGGTGTGCCCACGGCGTTACCAGGCGTTCCCATGCCGCAGGTGGGTTCGGCTCTGTTCGTGTCGGCCCGCCGCCTGAGCGGGCACCATGAGGGGGTGGAGATTGACGGGCATCCGCTGACCTACCTGCTCCACCTCAATGGCTGGTCAGCCACCGACTACTTGACGCGATTAGACGTCGTGCACCGCAGGCTCGGGTACGGCCGGATCGCGACGAAGGACCGCAAGCGGGTCACACGCTGGACCCGGTACGGCATCACCCCGGAGATGCCCGCCCAGTTGGCGATGGCGGCCCTGCACGGCATCCCGGCGGAGGAGGTCACGGCCCGGCCCTGGCCGGAGTGGCTGAAGCTGGCATGCATCCGAGAGCGGCAACTACTTGACGCCGCGTGGAACCCGCAGACCACGATCGAGCTACTGGACCGCGTCGCCTCCACAGGAGGGCCTATGGATCGCAGGGGATTCCTGGTCGTTACGGGCATAGCCCCGCTGCTCGCCGGGGCCGCCAACGCCGAGCCAGCCACCGCCAGTTCCCGCGGCCGCCGCATCGGCCAGCAGACACCCGCCCTCTTCGACAAGGCTCTCGCCATCCTGCGCCGCCAGGACGACCAACTCGGCTCCGGCCAGGTCCACGCCTCCGCCCGTGCCCAGCTCCGGCTCATCACGACGACTCTCAAGACCAGGACGACCACCGAGGAGACCGCCCGCCAGCTGTATGGCACGGCGGCCGAGGCGGCCCGGATCTGCGCGTGGACCGCGTACGACTCCGGCTATCACGCCCTGGCTGAGGAGTACTACTTGGGCGCGCTGCGGGCGGCCGCCTCGTCCAACGACCCGGTGGTCACCGCCAACACGCTCGCCTTCTGGGCGATCATGCGCTACTCGACCGGCGACCCGCATGGCGCGGCCGACCTCGTCGACGGCGCCCTTGGACAGGCTCGCCGGATCGGCTCGCCGAGGATGACGGCGATGCTGCACGCCCGGCTCGCACGCGCCCACGCGCACGCGGGCGACTCCCGGGCCTCCGCCCGCTCCCAGAACGCCGCACTGGACGCCTACGACCGGGCCCGCGACCGTTCCCCGGAGGAGGACCCGGACTGCGTGTACTGGGTCAACCTCGGCGAGCTGAGGATGCTCGCCGGGTCCTGCGCGCTCAACCTCGGACGCCCGGGGGAGGCACTGGCGCACTTCACCGCCGCCGAGGACGGGCGGCGCAGCGCCGACGTCTACCGCGAGGACGACTTCCCCCGCGGCGCCGCCATCTACCTCGCTCGGGAGGCGGAGGCCCGGATCGCCCTCGACGACCTCGACGGCGCCGTGGACACCGCGCACCGGGCCGTCGAGCACATGGGCGGCGTCACCTCCGCTCGCGGCACCTCCACCCTGGACGACCTACGCTCCAAGCTCGCCGTACGCAAGGACGTTCCGCTGGTGAACGACTTCCTGGAGAGCACTGCCTGACGCGTACGCCGGACGGGAGAAAAGGAGAGTGCGGCGCCACGGGGGGAGCGCCGCACACGGTGACCAGCGTAGCGACGTGCCCGCCCTGTTCGAGGGGTTTCTCCGCCACCCCGCACCCTCAACTCACCTCTTAAGAGGTGAGTTTCTGGGGTGAGTCACCCGTGCGAGGGCGGAAGCGGCGAAGAAGACCGCGTTGTCGGTGGGCGCTGCTACGGTGGGAACCACCTCAGCCCGAGAGGGTTGAGGGCTCCCGCGCACGCGTGGAGTTGGATCGCAACTACAGCAGAGGTGCTCTTCGCCTCGCATGTAGGCCCGCTTTGGCGGAGTGGCACACCGCGCAGCACCGGCGCGGTCGAAAGCCCGGAACGGCTTCCGGGGTGAGGATCGCAACTTGGTCGCGTTCCTGCTGTGCAGGACAGATCGCTGTGCAGGCCCCGGACTCCGGTCCGGGGCCTGCTTCGTTCACCCAGCGGCGGCCGTCCGCAGGTAGAGGCGAGCGAAGCGGGCGGCCGGGTCGATCAGCGGTGCTGCCGCCTCGGTGCCGCCGAGCTCCTCGGCCCTGTCCTCGAACGACGCCGTCGTCTCCAGCCAGACAGCGAGAGCCACCGCCCCCTGGGGATCGAGCGCGGCCATGTGGGAGGCCGCCGCGAAGGCCCGCGCGTACGTGTACGGCCGGAACTGTCCGGATAGGCAAGGGTGGCCAGGGCGCTGCTGCTCACGGTGCCGTCCGCTTCGACGTCCTGCGGGGTGAAGGCAGCCACCAGCAGCGCGCCCGTCTCGTCCTGGTCGACCATCCATCGCTCGTCAGGGGACTCGGCGGCCTCCGAGGCGCGGCGCCGCAGCAGCGCGGCCGCCTCCCGCAGCAGTTCCTGCGCCATCACGTGGCCCCTCCGCCGCGTCGTGACGCACGGATACTCGCCTCCAGCGCCGCCATCAGATCCTGGGGAGGCTCGCGCGGCCCCGCCGGCGCCTCCAGCTCCCTGCCCGCGGTCACCGCGGCGACGAGCCGGTTCAGGGCCTCGCTGTACTCGTCGCGCACGGCGGAGGGGTCGATGCCCAGCAACTGGGTCAGCAGCAGCTCGGCAAGCTCCAGCTCGCGGTCGGTGACCGGGAGCGTGGGCGCAGGACCCGGCTCACGGATCTCGTCCGGCCAAAAGACGGTGTGAATCGTCAGCACCCCGGATCGGGGCCGGAGCACGGCCAGCCGCTCGCGTGTGCTGAGGGCGGTCTTGGCGATCCCCACCAGCCCGGTCCGGGCCAGCGCGGCGACGAGGACCTCGTACGGCCGCTCGGCGGCCGCGCCGGCGGCCGCGCCGGCGGCACGGGCGTAGTAGGCGCGCTGGTAGGAGATGGGGTCGATGGTGTCGCCCGGGACGAACCCCAGCACCTCGATGACGCGCCGGGTCGGCAGCGGCAGCCGCTCCAGGGCGGCATCGTCCAGCACAGCCATCGTGCCGTCCGGCGCCTCCACGCCGCGCGCCACGTCCGCATAGGCGACCTCCTGGCCGTCCAGCTCACACACCCGGCGGTGTCGGAGACGCCCTCCGCAGCGCCGGTGCACCTCATGCAGGCGGATGCGGTGGTCTTCCGTGGCGGGCGAGACCAGGACGGGCACGGAGACCAGACCGAACGACACGGACATCGTGGTCGCCATGTCTCCATGGGACCGCTGAGCTGCGGCTGACGCATGTCGGCGCTGGCGACGGCGTGAGGGGCCGCTCATGTCGGCCGCAGAAGCCGGGATATGGCGCCCTGAAGGGGCTATGGTGGGCGCGGCTGGACACGCACTGCCGTCCGCCGTCGACCGGCGCCCACGCCGCCCGGGTCGGCTGTGGCCAAGGTCCTGCGGGGCCCGTGCGATCCCGTCGTGCCTCGATCCGGCGGAGCGTGGGGCCGCCCATCGGAGCACCTGATGCCCAGGAATCAGTCCACCGCTGCCCAGCGGGCACGCGACGCCCAGAAGACCCCCGGCGGCGGGAAGTACACCACACTGCTGCGCGCCGCCGAGACGGGGCAGCCGCTCGACCCTGAACCGGACAATCCCACGGCGCACGCCTGGTGCCCGCAGTGCCGCTACGCCTTCGTCCTGCACCGTGCCGGTCAGTGTCCCGAGCCCGCCGTGTACCGCGTCAGCGATCAGGACTTCCATGGCCCGCACTGGGGCGGCGGCCTGCACTCGCACGGCATCTGGGCGTGGGTGATCGCCCGCGCCGACGGCGGCCGCGGCCGGTGGCTCACCCCCGACCTGGCCCTCGGCGGTCCCGACGCCCTCAAGGGCGCGCTGCGCGCGGACACCGACGACCAGGACATCGCCGGGTTCCCGGACATCGATCACCTGCGGTCCGTCCTGGACAAGGCGTTCCCCGGCGCCACGGAGGGGCCCTTCGCTCTCGACCGGTACGCCGATGTGGATGAGGACCCGGCGGACCTGGTCCGGGGCGAGTTCATGTGGAACTGCGACAACGACTGTGGAGACGACTACTGACCGCCCGTCCGGCGGGGCTTACAGCGGGTCGTCCTCCTCGGTGACGACCTCCCGGTCGACGACCCACTTGCGGATGATCCGGCGCGTCCCGTCGTCCTCGTCGGCGACGAACTGGACGACGACGGCGGGGTCGTGGGTGTAGAGCCCGAGCCACCCCTTGTAGGTGGCGCGGGCGACGGCGGGGTTGTCCTGCCACTCGCCGGTGACGGCCGGGCCGTCCTCCACGAACTGGAGGATGGCCCGGTACAGCGTCATCGCCCGTCCCCGCCGGCCGGGCCGGACTCGTCGGCGAACGGGCTGGGTGAGTGGGCGACGACGTCCGGGTGCAGGCCGGGGGCGATCTCTTCGAGGTCGGGGTGGGTGGCGGCGACCTCGCGCAGCAGCCGGGTGAAGGTGACGTGATCGAGGCCGCGGCCGGTGCGGGATACAAGGAGCGGGCCCTCGCTCTCGGTGGAGTGCGGGGCCTTGTGGGTGCGCACCGGCAGGTACTCGTCCAGCGCCCACACCAGCGGCCGGGGGATGGGGGTGAGCGGGCCGACGGCGGAGGCACTGTTGTTCTTCACCGGCAGTCGCCAGGCGGGCCCGGCGGCGTTGTCGCGCTGGAGGTACTGCATGACGGCGGCGATGGACTGGCCGGGGCGCAGGCCTGCGAGGGTCATGTAGGCGGCGAGGCGGGCGCGTTCGGGGTGGGGGCCGCGGTAGCGGTCGGCGGCGGTGCGCAGTGCGTCGGTCTGGAAGCGGGTGAGGGTCTCGCGCTCGGCCGGCGGGGTGGGCCCGGCGAGCGCACGGCGGGGCGGCAGGTTCCAGCGGGCAGCGCCGAGGTCGTCCTCGCAGTGGGTGTAGAAGGAGCGGACGGCGGAGACGGCGCGGCCGCGGGAGGCGGCGGCGAGCGGGCTGCCGTCGAAGGCGGTGAGCCTCGAGGCCCAGTCCTGGATGTGCAGGGGCTCGAAGTGCCAGACGAGATCGCCGATGTAGGTGAACCAGTCCTGCTTCCAGCCGGGCGGGGCGTCGATCCCGGCGAGGTAGAGGCCGTAGCGGTACTTGGTGTCCTCGTCCCAGACGCGGCCGATGACCTGCTGCCCGTCGGGCCGGACGTACGCCCCGGCGAGCCAGCCGGTGAGGATGGCGTACGGGTCCGGGGCCTGGGTCGCTGAGCTCATCGGGCCACTCTATGGATTCCGGGGGACGGCCTCTTTGCCAAGGCCCGGGATCTCTCAAGAGACCTTTGTCCGTCGGGGACGGCATACGCGACCGGGTACCGCGCTGGAGCTCACCCTACTCCCGCCGCCGAATTGCCCGGGCCCGTTCGCCCCCGATCTGAACTTTAAGGAACAGACCGGCCACCGTCACCAGGAGCCAAGGGGTGGCTGAGCGCCGTACGGACAGTGCGGAACGGCGCCGCGCCCCGCCCCTCACCGCACTTGGCTGGGGAGCTGGTCTGTTCCTTAAAGTTCAATGCCTGGATCTTGGGCAGCGGATCGGGGGCTATGCCGCCTGCGCCTCGGGGTGCCGGGCCTGCTTGCGCAGGTCGGCCTCGACCTCACACCGCGGCCTGTCCGCCTCCTTCGCGTACGAGGTGACGGCCCTCTGCGTCTTCCAGGCCCGATCCCGCCACTCCTGCCAGGCCTCCTCGTACGCCGCGGTCTGCTCCTCGCTCCACGGCCCGGCCGTCGGCCTGCCGAAGGTGTCCCGCAGCTCCAGTACCCGCGCGTGCGCCTCGTCGGCCTCCAGCTGCAATCCCACCAGGTCCTCGAATGTCTGTGTCACGAGGACGGATCCTAAGCGGCTCCCGCCCGAATCCCCGTGCCCCGACCACGGGCCGACAGTGGCCGACCGCGAGTTTCGAGGCGGCGCCAATGGCCGTTCCGTTGTTCCCGAGACCGTTCCCCGAACGGCACGGACAGCAGTAGCGCAAGTCCGAGCGCTTCCCTCTCCCGGCTCCGTGACCCGTGGGGGGAAAGGCGAAAGCCTCCGATTCGCTGGCAGCGCCCGGAGGCTGAGGAACATCAACAACTCGCGCTATGAAACTGTGCGTGGCTGCGGTGACGCCAAAGAGTCCGTTCGCCGCCCCCCGTCATTCTTGCCGGAGTGAAGAGGGCGGCGAACCACCAGACAAGGAAAACTGCCAGTTCAATCGCAGGATCCATTGGTGTCGGCTCTAGCTTGATTGCACTAAAGCCCAGTGATCCAGTGAAGGGTCAAAATGGGGGCTTTGTCAATACCTAACTGCGGTCTTTTTCCCGCCGTGACCTCCTCTCGACATTCCCGACGTCCATAAGGCAACCTTGTCGGCAAACCCAATACCCCCTCGCGGATCGTGTCGATTCTTGCCGGAGTGAGCGACCCGCGAGGCCACCTGCAAGGAGATACCAATGGTGTTCCTGCTCTGCCTCATGGTGATTGCCGGACAGCTCATCCATTCCCTGTATGTTCCCCTCTGCTCTGCGCTGATCAATTCGACCAGCCCAGAATTCGGGAGCCTCCAACACGCCCTCATACAGATAGGAGTTGCGGCCATCTTCACGTTCGTCCTCTCCGACGTGATCAGACGGTTCGCCTCCGCAGACGGGCGGGTTCAATGGTTCGCTGCGGCTCTGCTCGGATGGAGCCTCGGAGAACTCATCGCACCCTTCATCAGCCCCTAGAAGGACCCGTAGTTAAGACAGGAACCGAGTCGGCCGGCACCGGCTCGGTTCTTCTATGTCCGCCGTACGCCGGGGCCGTCCGGACGGGAAGCGTGACGTCGGGATGGAACTCGGCGTACGCGTCGCAATGTTCGGCGAGATGGCCCCGACGGCCGTACCTTGCGGCTGATGTCCGAGATAGGAGCACCGCCCCCTTGGGCCCGGCCTCCCCGCAGGCTGGGGCCCGCTGTGTGAACATGTCGGGCAACCAGCGGAGCCGAGTACGAGAGGCCTAGGCCGCATGAGCACCACACCCGGCAACGTGCCAGACGCCCAACAGTTCGCCGCCACACTCGCGCAGATCCAGGCAGGCCAGCTCTACAGGGCCATCGGGTACACGACGTTCGGCGACTACGCCGAACAACACTGCGGCATCAGCCGCCACCAGGCCTACCGCCTGATCCGCCGAGTCCAGTAACCGCGCACGGCGCGACGGAGGCCGCCATCCCCAGGGCGGGGTGGCGGCCTCCGTGTCGATGGGCGGGGTGCCGTCAGTCGACGGCGGCCGGGGCCGACTGGGTGGGAAGCCTGACATCGGGATGGAACTCGGCGTACGCGTCGCGGTGTTCGGCGAGATGGTCCCGACCGGCCTGGGTGACGTGCAGCAGCGGCCAGTTGTCCCCGTAGTGGCCGTAGGCGTCGAACCGGACCAGGTTCGTGTACTCGGCAAGGCCCCGGTCGACGAGGACTCCGGGCGCCTTCGTGCTGCGGGTCGCCTGCTTGACCTCGTACGAGAACAAGCCGCGCGGAATCGCCGCCAGCTCCTCCTCGGTCGCCTGACCGTACCGTTCGACCTCGCCGCGGGCGTGGTGCTCCCGCCGGGGGTGCTCGGTGCCCACCAGGGCGACGAGCAGCCGCAGGGCGGGGGCGTCCAGCAGCCCGGCCGGGCGGCGCTTGCGCGGCTGTTCCTCCTCCGGCGGAGCGTTGAGCAGCCGGTAGAGGTAGCCGTCCCGCAGGGCGCGGTGCAGATGCACGGCCAGTGCCCACGGCTGTTCGAGTACGGTGCCGCGCGCCGGGGTGGGCACTGCCTCGGTGTGGAGCCCGGCGGCGGCCTTCGCCTTGCCCTTGCGGTTGGTGGTCGCCCGGCGCAGCCGCTTGCGCTGGCATTCCGCGTACAGACGCTCGCCCTCCACGTCGACCGCGACCACCCCGGTCGGGGTGTACGCCGGCAGTTCCGCCACGGCGGCCGCCGTCTGGGCGCGGATCGCTGCCACGGGGTCGGCGCCCTCGACGACCGCGGTCACCGCGGCGAGCGTGGCGGCCGTGTACTGCGGCAGACGCTCCGCCAGTACGATCCGCATCTTCGTCCGGTAGCCGTCGAAGGTGTCCGCCAGGGCCTTCGCGTGGGCGCGCTTGAGCTCGGAGACTTCCCGGTACATCGCCAGGGCCAGCTGCCCCTCCTGCCGGTGGAACTCCTCCTTGAACTCGACGTCGGCCCGGGCGCGTTCCTCCTGCGCCCTCTTTTCGGCCCTCTCGGATGCGTGGGCGAGCGACCAGCATTCGCCCCGCAGCCCGTCGAGCAGCCGGTCCGCCTCCTCCGGCCAGCCGACCCCGCCCGACGGGTCGGGCAGGTTCAGCTTCGGGTACGCCGCGGCGTAGGCGGCGTGGTGCTCGGCAAGGTGGGCGACGCCCTCCTCGGTGATCTCGAACCCCTGGTAGGTGCCGCGCGAGCGGGCCAGCCCGCGCGGGATGAGCTCCTTGTCGATGGTGGGCGAGCGCGCCCAGTCCAGGTATCCCTTGGGGTTGCTGGACGCCTCGTAGAGCTGTCCGAGGACCTCGGCGGCCCGCTCCTTGAGCGGCACCTTCGTGCGGGAGGCGCGGGGCTTGGTCACCCACCGCATCAGGGCCCGGCCGTGCTTGGTCATGGCGACCTGGTGCATCCGCCCGAACGGGGTGGCTCGGTCGTCCAGGGTGATCAGGTCGTGTTCCACCAGGACCTTGATGGTGGAGCCGGTGCCCTGGTCGTGGTGCCCGGCTCCGCGCCAACGGATCTGGAGCTCGGTGCGGCCCACCAGGTCGGGTACGGCCGGTTCGTGGTACGCGTCGATCGTGCGCCACTCGGCGGCGGGGAGACGGTTGTAGTTCCCCGACGCGCCCGCCGCGCGCTGCGCGGCCTCCCGTCCCTGGTCCTCCTCGAAGATGGTCTTCAGGTAGAACTGCTGACGCGGGTTCAGCGCCTTCCAGAGCTCGGCGTAGTCGACGGCCATGGCTCTCTCACCTCCTCCTTGCCTTGGGCGGGTTACTACTCGCTGGCTGTCTGAGCGTCGGGTGCTGCCTTGCGCAGCCGCTCAGCAGCGTGCCGCAGCCGGGAGGTCTCGATCGTGACCGTGGCGTACGCGTCGTGGTCGGACGGGATGAACTTGGCGCCTGCGTCGAGCAGTACGGCGATCGACTCGACGACGTCGGCGGCGTCGCGAATCCCTCCGACGAGGTCGCCGGTCGAGTCCAGTCGGTACTCGGCGCGGGCCAGCTTGTCGTACGGCTCCACGCCGTCTCGCTCGAACTCGGCGCCGGGGTCCTGGCCGTAGCCGACCCGGATGGTGGTGAGCCCCAGGGCGGGCCGCATCCGGTGCTCGCTGTTGAGGTCGTCGGGGTCGGCTGGCTCTGCGCAGGCGGTGAGGTGGGCGACCACGGCGTGCGCCGGGTCCTCGACCGGGCCCGGGTGCGCGACCGGGTCGGCGAGGAACAGCGGGGTGTCCGCGGGCAGTCGGGTGAGGATCGCGGCCAGTTCCCCGGTGGTGGTCACCTCGCGGGCTCCGGGCAGGGCCTGGAGGAAGCGTGCGGTGGCGGTCTCGGCTGCCTCGGTCGCCTGCTCATCCATCCTGATCCGAGGCGGCATCGGCTGCTCCTCGCTTGCTACGGGCCGCAGCTGCGGCGGCTCTTCACCGGACGGAGCGCGGTCCGCGTTAAGCAGGATGGGGGCCATCTTGTACTCACTGGCTCCCCGGCCGCCGGCCGCGGCAAGCAGCTGCTCGATGAGCGGTTCGTCTTCGGGGGCGCTGGCTCGCTCCGGATAGGCGGTGTCCTCGATCAGCTGCTCGACGTGCAGCAGCAGCGCGTAGTCCTCCGGGGTGAGGTCGCTGTTCCCGAGCCGGTACGGCGACGGATGGGAACGGCGCCAGGCGGCGCCCTCGGCGACGGCGGGCGCGAGAGTTCCCTCGCGGCGGGAAGCGATGGCCCGGGCCGCCCATGCCCTGGAGGACGTTCCCCGGTGCAGGTGCAGCTTCCGGTCGCGCATGTCGGGGAAGTGGTGCCCGGCCAGAGCCTCGGTGAGGTGGGCGCGCATCTGGTCGCGAGTCGGGCCGTCGGCCCAGCTCATGTTCCAGCGGGGTCCGCTGTCGTACACCAAGGTGACCGTGACTCCGGTGACCTCGCCGAGGTGCGCGGCGAGGCGAGCTGCCTGTCGGGTGCGGCTCATTCCGCGTCCCCCTTCTCGGTTCGGTGGTCGGTCACGGTCGTCACAGTCCGATCCCTTCGGTGGCGGCGTCCTCGAACATCTCGCCCTCGTCGACGTACTCCCAGAACACCGGCGAGTTCGCGCTCCAGCCGCCCTGCTTGCGCAGCTTCTCGACCCGCCTGCCGCTCTTGCGGCCGGTGGTGACCAGCCCCCGCCGGCCGGAGTGCCCGGTGATGCGACGGCCGGTCAGGCCCGCGTACTTGGCGGCCCGGGCCATGGCGCGGCCGACGCCATCCGGCGACAGCCGGGCGGAGCCCAGGTAGCCCCACTGGTCGACCGGGAGGAACGCGGGGCCGCCCGGCTTGGCCCCGGCGGCGAGCTTGGCCGTCTGCCAGGCCAGCCAGCAGCGCACCGGGCACGTGTCGGCGTTCTCGCCGTAGGTGACGGGAACGTCCCGGGCCGGACGGTCCTTGACCTCCGGGACGTGCACCGCAAGACCCTCGTCGAGGAGCTTGATGTGCGCGTCGTCGAGTACGGACATCTCCTCGTTGCGCCCGGCCACGGCGAACTTCAGCGTGTTCAGCGCCCGGTCCCGCAGCCGGGCCAGCTCCGGCACCACGTACGTACGGCGGCGCCGGGCGCCTTCCTGCGGGGCACGCTCGCGGGCCGCCGTGTTCATCGCGTGCAGGTCCTTCGGGGCGATGGCGGCCGCCTTGCCACGTCCCCGGGCCTGCCGCTCCTTGTCCTTCTTCAGCGGCTTCAGCGCCCGACGGGCCGCCTCGGTGGCCGCCTTGGGCACGGTGTACCCGAAGCGGCGAGCCTCCGAGGTGACGCCGGTGATCCTGCGCTCGATCGAGTTCGGCGCCGCCTCCTTCACCTCGTCCAGCCACGTCACGAAGCCCACGAAGGTACCGACGGTGACGGCGCTGAGCGGGAGCTGCGTGCCGGTCTTCGCCTTCAGCCAGACGTGGAACTCGACCCACAGCTCCCAGTCGCGGGCGTACCCGGTGCGCGTCTTGCGCGGCCGGACCCGCTGGAGGTGCTCCTCGGCGTCCTTATCCAGGGCCTTGAGCACGGCGGCCGTCGCCGGGTCGTACGCCTCGACCGCGCCCTCGGACCCGGCGTCCTCGTCGTCGACGAGCTCGCCGTCGACGACTTCCACCGGCTCCAGCTCGGTCCCGTACTCCTCGTCGACAGCCGTCATTCCGCCGCCCCCGCCTCGGTGTACTCCTCGTTCACGCCTTCCCTCCGAACGGGTCGGGGACGGTGTAGCCGTGCTCCCGCAGCCACGTGTGCGCGGCCTTCTCCTCTTCCCGCAGCCGGTTGAAGACGGCGTCACCGCCGGGGCTCAGGTCCTTGAAGGCGACACGGGCGCTGCGGGTCTGGGCCCACTGGCACAGCTCCCATTCCGGCTGCCCGGTCGCACTGTTGTACGCGGCCGGGGGGAGGGAGCCGTCCCGGGCGAACGCGTCCCGCTCGGCCTCCCGCTGGGCCACCTTGGCCTGGGCGGCGGCGACCGCGGCCTGAGCCTCTTCCACCTCCTTCTGCGCCTGGCTGATCCGGTCCTCGAAGTACGTGGCGACGACGGTGGTCGGGTCGATCTGCTCGGCGCTCACTGGCTGTTCTGCTCCTCGGTCGTGGTCGGCGGAGGCCTGCGTCAGGGCCCACACCCGGGCGGCGGCGGCATCGGGGTCGGGCTTGCCGACCTTCTCGCAGTGCTCGGCGAGGGTCCGGCACTCGGCGTGGGTGCACAGGACCCGCACCTGGGCGTACAGCACGCCGTGTTCGTCGTTCACGACGACGTTCGCGGCCGCCGTGCTGGCCTGGCGCAGTGCGGCACAGCCGAGGCTCGCGGCTTCGGTGTCGACGAGCGCCAGGAGGTCCTTGACGAGCCCGGCGCGGCCGCCGTGCCTGTCTACGGTGACCGGGCTCCAGGCCGTGCCCTCGGAGTGGACGACGGCATTCGTGCCGTCGGCGAGGGTGACGGTGGCCATCTGCATGGCGGTCACTTCCCGTCCGCGGTGAGCCACCGCAGGGTGCCGGTGATGGCGCCCTGTACGGCGTCCTCGCTGCCGGAGAGGAGGGCGTCGAGCAGACCGAGGCCCGGGGTGTCCTTGCGGTAGACGAGCACGAGGGCCGCGTCGTCGTCCGGGAGCGTCTCCGGGAGGACGTGCAACGGCATCATCGGACCCGGCGTGATGCGGGCGGCCCGCACCTCACCCACCCGGACGGCACGGGGCCGGTGCCCGATGCGGTGCACCAGGTCGTGGGTGGGGTCGTCCTCCTCGCGGCAGCCGCCGGGGCACGGCCGGGGCTGCGGTTCGGCATCGTGCCGGCGGGCCAGCTCGCCGCACAGCTCGGCGAGCCGTTTCATGCCGAGGTGCCGGGTCTCGCCCGCGATGCCGGAGCGGGCCAGCATCTCGGTCTCGCGCACCAGGTGCTCGGGCGTCATGCCGTACGGGTTCGGCAGGTCCAGGTGGGCCCGTCCCTCCGCCGTGAGCGTCAGGGGCATGGACCCGCGGGCCGGTGCCGTCCAAGTCGGCAGGTCGGCGGCGCCGTCCAGGTCCGTCGGGTACGGCTTGCGGCCGGTCCGGATCAGGCGCTCGATCTCGGCCCGCACGCTCTCCTGTGTGTCGCCGGGGAGCAGCCCGCCCTCCCTGAACAGGTGGGCGGCCTCGTCCAGCATCAGCACGACGCGGTCGGACGAGCCGCCGGTGCGCTCCCGCTGGACGGCCAGCACGGCGGCGAGCATGTCCGCGGGCGTCTTGCCGGGCATGGGGCGGTCCAACTCGCCGCGCAGCTTAAGGAGTTCCACGGTCTGGCCCTGGAGCTGCCCGGCCGCCCACGCGCGGGCGGCCTCGGCCTCGACGTCCTCGTCGGCGTCGCGCCGGTAGCGCTCGGCGACGGCGGCGCAGGTCTCGGAGTCGCACAGCACGCGGGCCACCGCCTTGGCCGATCCGTCCGGGCATGCGATGAGGTCAACGTCGGCGTCGGTCAGCTCGGCGGCGATGCACTCGGAGACGGAGCGCAGGCCGTCCCTGGCGGCGGCCTCCAGTGCCAGGGGGCCCTTTGCGGTGAGCACGTCGGCGTCCCAGTGGGCGCTGTGCACGTGGACGGTGTAGTGGCGGTCCGGGTCTCCCGGGACCAGCAGCAGCGGAACGCTCAGCGGCATGAGGTGGTCGGCCTTTCGGGTGAGGTGGTCGGTCGTAAGGTCCGGGCGGTCACCGGGGCTGCTCTTCCCCGTCCGGCTGCTGCGCGGCGGCCGCCCGCCGGGCCAGCCGGGCCTTGGCCTCGCGCTCGGCGCGCGGGTTGCTCGGCTGAAGGATGATCAGCGTCCGGGCGAGCAGGCAGGCCAGGGCGGTCGGCATCCCGATCGTCAAGGGGTACAGGGCCCAGCCGGGCAGGTCGTTGATGCTGAAGTCCGCCGCGTACAGCCCGAGGATCGTGCACAGGGCGGCGGTGCCGAAGCTGACGAGGAACCCGAACTCGAACAAGCGGCGCAGCGCCATCGGTCAGGCCCCCTCGGCGGCCGTGCGGTACCCGTCCAGGCCTTCGCCGTACGGGCCCACGGTGCCTTCCATGAGGTTGCGGACGTGTCCGGCCTCCCAGGAGCCGGACCGGTTGCGCAACACCTCCTCGATGCCGCCCTCCTTGGCGGCCACGGTGCACAGCGCGTGGGCGAGGAACTCGGCGACGTCGCGCCCGTCCTCCAGTGCCTCGGCGATGACGTCGGCGGCCCGGCGGGTCAGGTTGTCCATGGTGGTGGTGGCCTTTCGTCAGGAGTGCTCGCCGGGCACGGCGGAGCCGTGGGCGAGGGGGCGGGTCAGGGTCTCGGCGATCGTGTCGAGAGCGGTCCGGAGGGCGAGGTGTTCGGCGCCGGTCAGCTCGCCGAGCGGCCGGTTGGTGTCGAGCAGGGTCCATCCGGCGGGGACGAAGTCGCGCTGCTCGGCCTGGCGGATGCGGACCTCGACCCGGTCGCCGTCCAGGTGGGTCAGCCGCACGGTGGCGTCCTCGACGACCCACTGCTCGTCGGCGATCCGGTCCGAGAGCCGGGCCAACGCCCGTCCGGCCAGCTGCTGTTCGCTCACGCCGTCGGCGGCGAGGACCTGCGCGTGATGCAGGGCCTCGCTCAGCCGGTCGACGAGGTCGTGGGCCAGTTCGTCGCGGCCCCACCGCCGGTGTGCGTCGCTGTCCTCGTCGAGCAGTCCGGCGATCCGGAAGAGGGCCGTGGTCAGGTCCCAGGCCGTCTCGGTGAGCGGGTCGGCGTCCTCGGTGAGCACCGCCGGGCGGACGACGGAGTCCATCAGCAGGGCGAGTTCGTTCACGGCGTCGGCCGTCAACGGCGCGTGCTGCGGGGCCGGTTCGGGGGCGGCCTCCTTGTCGGTCGGCTCGATGCCCCGGGTGCGCAGGTCCTCGTACACGGTGTCGCGGGAGACGCCCGCGGCCGCCGCGAGGCCTGCGATACTGCGGGTGCCCGCCCACCAGGCGGCGGCCATCAGGTCGGCCCGGTTGTCCGGCAGCCGTTCCCGGCGGGTGGCCCAACCGCGCAGCGCCGCAAGGGAGGTGCGCACCATGTCCGCCTCTTCGTACGTGGCAACCGGCAGCAGCGTGCCGCCCGCCTCCTCGACCCGGGCGCGCAGCCGGGCGGTGAACTCCGCGGGCATCGCGGCGGACGTCTTGCCCGGCCCGCCGGCGGTGAGCGTCGCCGGGTCGATGGGCGGCTGCGGCGGGGCGGGATCCTCGCGGGGTGCGCCGTCGTCATGCTCGGGCACGTCGTCTCCTTCGTCCGGGTAACTGTCGACTGACTCGACACTTACCAGACCATAGTGTCGAGTCGCTCGACATGTCGAGCGGTTCGACACTTTCGGGCCGTTCGGACAACCGGAGTTGACGGTTCCTCATGTCCGTTTTATCGCCTCGGATATGGCACGTTATCCGAGCCGAGACGCACCGTGCCACCACTTCACCCGAACGTGTCTAGATTTCTGGCCCGATTCTGCGGGGTCTAGACAGCGAGGGGGCCGGAGGGGCAGACTCGCCAACAGACCCCGGAGAATCGGGTAAGAATTCGTCGGAAGGCTCGCATGAAGATCACCATTGAGGGCGCGAGCGAGGAGTTCGCCGAGAAGGTGCTCACCCTCGCCGCACAGCAGGGCGCGAACCTGACCATCAGCACGGTCGAGACCGGGTGGACGGCGGAGCGCGCCGAACGCTTCCTCCGCTCGCTCCCCGCCGGCGCCCGGACCTTCGCTCAGCTCGTCGTGGTCGACGGTGACGGCCGCGCCGAGGCGGAGACGCTGCGCGCGGTCCTGGGCAAGCTCAACGGCCCCACCGTCGCCCTGTCCCGCGCCGTCCCGCGCGGCGTGAAGGCGGGCTGGTGGCCGGAGGGCACCCCGGCCCCGATCGAGAAGGTGGACGACCCCGATCACCCGTCCTGGCAGAAGGCTGAGGCGTACGTGATGAGCCGGGACCTCGTGCCCATCTTCCGCGCGGCCTTCGCCCGCCTCGCCTACACGCAGGGGGCCGCCCGGGCTGCGGGGCTGCACCCCGGCGGCGCGGGCAAGACGTCCATGTCCTGGACGCCCGACGCGGTCTTCGAGAAGGGCTTCCCCGGCGTCAACCCCGTTGACGTGGACGGCGGTTCACTCCCGGCCGACGACGACCAGGGCGACGCGACCGAAGGGACCGAGCAGTGAGCGACCCGAACGCCGACCGCACCCCGCTGGAGGGGGCCGACCTGCTGGCGGACGCCCGGGCGGCCGCCGCGATGGAGCCGAACCCGGAGCCCGGCAGCATGGTCGCGTACCTGCACGCCGCGCTCGCTGAGGTGGACCGGCTGACCGAGCTGGTTGACCGGTACCGCGCCCCGCTGCCCGGCAGCCCGGTGGCGCGGCCTGAGCCGGACCCGGCCTATGCGCTGATCGAGCGGCAGCGCGCCGACCTGGAAACCGGGTTCACCGACTGGCCGTACGCCGTGGGCATGGTCCTCTGCCCGGCCCGCGAGAAGTGCAGCGAGCGGATCGACAGCGTGTTCAAACCGATGTGGAACGGCCGCCTGCCCATGCATCGCGACTCCTTCGGTCACGCCTGCCCGGGCGCGCACCAGAAGCCGGTCACCCCGCGGCTGAGGCTGCGGTCGCAGACCCCGCCGGCCGAGGACTACACCCCGCAGAACGGGGCCGCGTGGATCGACGTGCGGCGGGCGCAACGACTCTCGTTCGGGGTCCGCAAGGTCGACCCCGTTGCCGAGACCAACCGAGAGGAGACGTCATGACGTTACCCACCACCGCCCCCCGCCTCGCCGCCGCCAAGGAGTACCTCGGCATCCCGGCCGTCGTCGCCATCTGCGGATCCACCCGCTTCATGGCGGAGATGACGGAGGCCGACCTGCGGGAGACCGCCGCCGGGCGCATCGTCGTCAAGCCCGGCTGCAACATGAAGGAACCGCACCCGCTGTGGGCCGACCCTGCCGAGGCGGAGGCCTTGAAGGCCCGGCTCGATGAGCTGCACCGCGCCAAGATCCGACTCGCGGACGAGGTCCTCGTCGTGGGCGACTACATCGGCGACTCCACCCGGGCCGAGATCGCGTACGCCCGCAGCCTGGGCAAGCACGTCCGCTTCACGCACCCCCAGGTCGACCCCGACGGGGAGACGCTGACCGCGTCCCCGTACGAGATCCGGACCGACGGATCGGCAACGGCCGTGCAGGTGCTGGCCGTTGAGCACGTGCCCGGCCTGCACGTCTACGAGCAGCCGGAGGACCTGCGCGGCCCGGGCGACGACGTCACGCACCCGTGGCGGCTGGGGCACCACTCGGGCCTCGCGCTGGCCGCCTTCCCCTCCCAGGACGACGCCGTCCGCGCCGCGTTCGAGGTCGCCGCCTTCGCCGACTGGACCCGCGACGCCGAGGAACTGCGGGCGGACGCGTCCTTCGACCTGAGCGGCTACTACGACCGGCTGATGGAGCGCACCAACAGCCTGCTCATCACGCGGTCGGCGAAGGAGGCCTCGTGACGTACGAGAGCGACCTCGCGGCCGCCAAGCGGGCGGGGACCGCCTGGGGCTGTGCCTGCGGCGAGGACAACCCGCCGCACTACGACGCCTGCCACGCCTGCCAGCGCCCGTCCTGGACCTGCGCGACCTGCGGCACGGTCAACACCAGCGCCCGCAGCGACTGCAACGAGTGCGGCAACGACATGCCCGCCGAGCTCCTCGGCGACCGCTCCGAGGGCTTCGAGATGAGCTGGGAGGAGTGGATCGCCATGCAGGTCGGGCCCCGCATCGTCGGCGGCCGCTACGACCACGGCGACCCCGCCGGCGCGTACGAGGTCCTCGCCATCGACCGCGGCCCCCGGCCTCTCGGCACGTGGCCCGTCTGGGAGATGACCGTCCGCTACGACCGGGACGGGCAGGACACCTCGCACTGCTCCGGCTGGAACCCTGCCCGGGACCGGGTCCTCTCCCCCGGCCTGCCCGCCGACTCCGGGCCGGACGAGGACGACGAGGAGCCCGCGGGCACCGTCGTGCCGCCTCTCGACCTGGCGCCCGGCACACTGCTGGTCGCGGTCGGCCCCGGGGCCTCGGGTAAATCGACGTACGCGGCCACCGCGGCGGTCGACGTCGTGGTCTGCCTCGACTCCCTGCGCCGTGAGATCGGCGGGGACGAGGGCGACCAGTCCGTCACCCCGGCCGCCGTGGAGCGGCAGAACGCCCTCTTGGAGCAGTACCTGAGCTCCGGGGCAACGGTCTTCCTCGACAGCACGAACGTGGAGCCCCGCGTCCGTGCCGAACTCGTGGAGCGGGCCCGCCGGCGCGGCCGCCCCGTGGTCGCCCTGCGCTTCCTGCCTGACCTCGACACCTGCCTGACCCGCAACGCGCTGCGACCGGTCAACCGGCAGGTACCGCCGGAGACGCTGCGTTGGCAGCACGACCTCGCGCGGGAGGCCACCCCGGACGTCCTGCTCCGGGAGGGCTTCACCGCCGTGCACCAGGTCGACCCCACCCCGACAGGAGACACCGTGTCCAACGACGTCCTTTCCCTCGAGCGGATCGCCGATGCCGTCGCCGTACTGCGGAAGGCACAGGAAGGCGACGAGGCCGCCCGCCGAGACCTTCGCGGGTACTTCCCCGAGTACGAGGGGCTGGTGATGCAGACCGATCACGCCCGCTACCTCGAACACGCCGCCCGCGTCGGGCTGGTGGCGACGCACCTCCTGATCCTTGAGTGCGGGGGGTGGCTGGCCTCGGTGGACACCTACACCTCGGACTACGGGTTGCCGCTCGCGTCCGTGGCGCTCGGGGACAGCTACCCCAGCAGGACAGAGGCGATCCGCGAGGCCGTGCGCACTGCGACGGACAACGGATGGCGGCTCGAACCCGAGCACCAGTGGTCCGACTTCGACTGCGGGGGCGGGGAAGTTCACATCCCCATTCACGCCGTTCCCGGCCGCTGACCAGCGAGAAAGGACCGCATCCGTGCGTACCTGCACCCGTATCCAGCGCCGCCGAGACCGCGGCTGGCGCAAGCCCGAGCGGTGCATGATCGTGGACCGTACCTCCGACTTCGGCAACCCGTTCACCATCGCGCAGCTCGTGGACATCGGCTACAAGGAGCCGGAAGCCCGGCAGACCGTGATCGCCGAGTTCCGCCCGTGGCTGCGCGGAAGCCGCACCAACTGGACCGCCGACGAGAGCGACCGGCGCCGGGAGAAGATCCTCGCCCGGCTGCCGGAGCTGCGCGGCATGGACCTGGCCTGCCCGTGCGAGCCCGGCGAGCCGTGCCACGGTGACGTGCTGCTGGAGTGGGCCGCGCTCTCCCCGCTCGCCCTGGAGGTGCGCGTCGCCTCGACCCGCGCCCGGGTCGACCGACAGCGCGTCTCCCACGGCCTGGAGCCGATGTACGACGCCGACGAACTGGCCGCCGTCCTCACGCGGGACGTGCACCTCGACTGCCTGGTCGACTTCGACCCGGGCGACGGCATCCCGCAGCGCTGCGACAGCCGGACCTGGAACCACTACCTGAAGGGTCAGCGGCTGCACGAGGACGCGGTGCGGGTGCGGCTGGTGGAGGTCTTCGCGTGAGCCCGATAGAGACCGACGTCCCGCGCCTGGACCGGGCGGAGGCGTACGCGAAGGTCGTGCACCGCATCTACCACGACCGGCGGGCCGCCCCGCCGGCGCGGGAGCTGCTGCTCGCGGTGGCGTACGCGGTGTTCCTCTCCCCCGCCGAGCCGGAGCGGAGGCTGACCGCGGCCGCCCGGGTGCTGGGCAAGAAGGCGGGACTGCCGCGGTTCGACACGCTCGTCGCGGCGGACGCCCCGCGCTACCAGCCGCCCCGCGAGGCGGGTGACTGGAGCCCCGGGCAGGCACCGGGCTGCCAGGCCCCGCGCCTGCGCGAGTACGTCTACCGGCCCCGCCGATCCGCCACAAGCGGGGAGGAAGCAGAGGACGCCGTTGTGCCTCTGCGCCGTCCTCCCGCGCCCGTGGTCCACGTCCCGGCCGGATACGTCCCGCCCGTCGACTACCGCAACGCCCGGGGCATCTGCGGCGCCAACTCCCACCACAAGGTGCTGGAGCACGACCCCCGCACCGGCTGGGTGATCCCGCACTGGTTCTGCAAGCGGCACGTCGAGCACGCCGAACGGGTCGCTGCCCAGGTCGCCGAGCAGAACGCGGCCGCCCCGGAGCCGATCCCCAACACCGGTGGCCTGCTCGCCTCGTACTTCAAGGCGCCGTGGGAGAAGGTCTACCGCCGCTACGCGCCGAAGACCTGGTCTCCACCCTCGTACGGACTGGCGGCCGACGACTGGCCGGACCCGGGCGACCCGCCGCCGCTGCGCTCCCGGCTCCGCCTCGTCGCCCACTGACGACGGCAGACACCACGAACGGCCCCCGTGCGATAGAGGCGCTCGGGGGCCGTTCTGCTGCCGCAGCGTACCGGCCCGGCCCACTGTCAGTGCCGTACGCCAGGATCCCCCCCATGGTCAGCCTGGATGAACTGCCCCCGTACCGGCGGGCACAGCTGCTGTGGCGCTGGGCCCATCAAGGGGTCGCGTTCGTTGAGGACCTGGTCCGCGATGCCGAGAAGCGGCCCTGTCGACTGCCCACTCCCCCGCCGGGGCCGCTGGGCCGGACCCTCGCGGTGCCCGGCGACGACGGACGGTTCCACCTCGAACGGGCGGGCCGGATGCTGTGCGGGGAGGCGGCGGCCGCCGGCGCCTGGAGCCACCGCCAGCACTGCTCATGGATCGAGCGGGACCACGGGCCGCAGGAGTGGACAGGCGGCCGCCAGGACGACACCGAGGCGGCCTTGGCCTCCCTCCTCGCCGAGTGGCCGGTACGGGCTACCGGCCCGGGCGTCGATCCGGGCACCGTCGACCGATCGGAACGCTGCCTCGCGGGACGGTACGCGCTGCTGCACCTGTGGCCGCCGCGCCCGGCCCGTACGGCATCCATCCGGCGCCTGCGTGCCGCGCTGGTCGACGCGCTCGGCGCCGACTGCCACCTGTGCGGCCTCTACCCCGGGGCGATGGTCGACCATGACCACCAGTCGGGCCAGGTGAGGGGACTTCTGTGCGCCCTGTGCAACCGGGTGTTGGAGGAGTGCCCGCACCTGACCGGCTGTCCCAGGGCCGACTACCTGCTCGCGCCCCCGGCTGCCGGGCTGAACCTCCTCTACCCGGCCAGCCAGCAGTGGCGGCCCAAGGAAGCCACCCGTCGGCGGGTGATCGAGCAGCTGGGCTTCGACCCCTTCGAGGGGCTGCGCCCGGCCCCGTAGAGCGGAAAGCGGCGGGCCCCGACGCCCCCCCGTGTGGGGATCGTCGGGGCCCGCCGCTGTCGGCCGCCGCAGCGCTCAGTCTTCGTCCGCCGGGCCGAAGACCCCAAGGCAGTCCGCGCACATGACCTTGCCGCGGCGCAGCGTCCTCGGCGAGGCCCTGATGACGTTGGGCGGGTCGCACTGGCAGACGCCCTTGGCGTAGTTGCGGTCCTCCCGCTCCGGCTTCTGCGGGCCTTCCTCCTCCTCGACCTCGTCGCCGTCCTCGGTCTCGTAGCCCTCGGTGTCCAGGTCGTCGTCGACCTTCGCGCCGGTCCGGGAGCGGCCGCCGCGGACGCCGTAGAAGTTGGGCACGCGGGTGGCGTGGATCGCCGCGTCCAGGGCCTCGATCTGCTCCTTGTACGCCTCCTTGGTCTCGTCGCTCATCGTGGTGCCCGCGAAGCCGTACTTCTTCTTGAAGTAGTCGCTGACGTCGGGCTTCTGGATGAGGCCCAGTTCGGCGGCCGCCGCCTTGAAGCGCTTGTTGTGGTACTGGCTCGCCGAGCAGTCGTCGACTCCCCGGGCCTGGTTGAGGGCGTGGGCGCCCTCGTGGATCAGGGTCGCGAACACCTCCTCCGCGCCGCCCTGGAGCGATTCGGCGGTGACGAACACCTCGTGGTGGACACCGTCGCCCTGGCGCAGGCGCCAGCGCTTGGCGGAGAAGTGGGCGAGCTTCATCGTCGACTCGCGGCCGCCCGTGGCCATCGTGATGACGGCCTCGGGGACCTCCGGGTGCCGGGCGCGGATCGCTTCCCATCCGGCGATCAGTGCGGTGGTGATGGCGGCGGCGATCTCCGCGACGGGCGCGGCCGGCGGGGCAGTGGCGTCCTCCGGAGAGTCAGCAGGGGCCGGGACGAGGGCGACGGTGGCGGTGGTCATGGATCAACCATACCCAGAAACTCACCTCTTAAGAGGTGAGTTTCTGGGGTGAGTTGGCCGTGTCGTCCGTCACCCGCCCCCGGACGGAGGGAAGTTGGCGGCCGGAGACACGACGAGGGCCGCCGGGTCAGGTCCGGCGGCCCTCGGGTCAGGCGACGGGTCAGGAGGCCCGCGCGAGCGCGGCCCCCTCCCCCAGCAATTCGACGTAGCTCTCCGCCCGCCACATCCACCTGCTGCCCTCCACAACGGCTCGCACGATCAGCGAGTGCCCGTCCTCGCGCACCCGGAGGCGGGCGACATCCAGCGCGCGGGCGAGTTCGAGGTGGAAGTGCTCCGGCACCGGCGGCCTCATCACGGCACCGCCCATGACCCCGGAGAACCGGGGGACCGCCTCCGGGCTGTCGACCAGGGGCACCCACCCGGACACACCGCCGGGGACCTGGGCCATCAGCCGCGGCCGCACCTCACCGACGAGTTGCAGGTGCCGCAGGTCGTCCGCCCGGATCAGCCGGTACCTCTTGCCGTCGTCGGCCAGGTTCGTTGCCACCCAGACTTCGGCCATTGCTCGATCCCCCTCCTCACAAGACGCCGGCCGGGCCCTGGTCGGGCCCGGCCGGAAGAAGCCCACCCCGGTGCGGGTCGCGGCACTGTGGCAGCAGTACCGTGCCCCGCACCGGGCGAGCCGCTCGATTTGGCTAGCTAGCCCCCGCCTTTGGATGTGCGGTCGGAGAAGACCCAGCCCCAATCTCCGACCCAGTCCTTCCCGTAGTACCAGACGTTGCCGTGCCCATTGGTGGCCTGGCAGTACACGTAGAAGTTGACCCCGAAGTCCAGGACCTTCTTCCGGCTGTAGTCCTTTCCGGGACCGTTACGCAGAGCCGCCCCGGCGAGATCACTGACGTGCCGCCAGTGGTTGGCCGTGTTCTTGTCGCAACGGTCAGCGCCGACCGCCTCGGCCGTACCGGCGGTGGCGACGAGACCCCCGCCCGCAAGAGCGGCGGTCAGGGACAGGGCGGTTATGGCTCGACGTATTTCCATGCCTTGCCCTCACCTCAGCACGGAGGGGTGCAGGTGCCGACGTCGTCAGCCGAGGTGTGGAGCAGGTCCTCCCGGATCCAGCCCGTCTTCCCCTTCGCATTGCCGGTGGTCATCTTGACCCGGTACCAGAAGTGGTCGCCCCGGATGACGACGTCCTTCTCGGAGCACCGATTGCCCTTGTAGGCGATGCCCACCGTCGTGCTGGAGGTGGACGCCTTGGACCGCAACTTCGCCGACGACGCGGTGACGTAGCAGCCCTTCGCGGCAGCCTGGGCCGTACCAGTGGTAGCGACGACACCTGATCCCGCGAGGGCCACGGTCAGAGTCAGGGCGCCTATTGCTCTGCGTGCGCGCACTATTTCCCCGTTCGAGATTGCAGCATTCTCGCGAATGCCTTTGCGGAAGAAACCGAAAGGCAGTCAATGGAACCGGGCCGAAGGGTGTCAACTTTTTTCACGTCACGCAATAAATAGCCATCCGAACACTTTTCGCGTCGCGCAATGCCGCAGGAAAGCGGCCCCTCCTTTCCGACTTTTTCGCGTTACGCAATCACCGGATTGCGCCTCGCGCAATGAGGTCCAAGAGCACCCGCTATAGCCCGATATAAATAAGGGGAGCGATTTCGCAGGGCGCATGCAGGGTGGGGGAAAGGGTGCGGTACCCGTGGCCCACTGAGGCCGGATGCCGGGCCGCGGGCGATGCTCGGGGGTGGGCCGTTCCGGGCAGTGGCGTCATCTGCGGCGGGTGCGGCTTCGTTCGGCCGAGATCGAGCGGACGAGGGCAGGCGGGTGCGCCAGGTGTGCGGGGCGGCCTGGGTGGCCGCGGTGGATCAGATGTGCAGCCTGGGGAGTAGGCCTGGGTGTGCGAGCGCGGGCAGCAGGTGCTGCCACATGCTGGTGACCTCGTCATGAAGGTCGGCCCGGCCGGACAGGACCTGCGACATCATCTGAATGCCGCCGTAGCTGCCGACGATGTGGCGCGCGGACCGCTCTGGGTCGATTCCCGGGAGCAGCTCGCCCTGCTCCGCGGCTTCACGGAGCAGGGTGCCGACGGCATCCATGGAGGCCTGGTAAGGGGCAGCGGTCATGTAAGGGCCCGGCTCGGTCGACAGCCGCACAGCCCCTCTCAGCATGGGGTCGGTCTGTAGGGCGGTGGTGTAGCTGTGGGTGAGGTTGATGAGGGCCTGAAGGCGGACCGGGTCGTCGGGTGGCTGGAGTGCGGTTCGCTGGTGGTCATACAGGGCGTCCGCGATATCGACCTTGGCGGGGAAGTGGTGCTGGAGTGCGCCCCGGGTGACCTCGGCGGTGTCCAGGATGGTGGACAGGGACGTGCCCGCGTAGCCGTGCTCGGCGAACAGGTGGCCAGCCGCAGCGAGAATGCGCCGGCGGGTCTCCTGCGCACGTTCCTGTGTCAACGCCTGTTCCTTCCGTGTGGTTAGAGAGTTTCGCCATCGAGGGCGGTGATGTGGAGTCCGGGGGAGGCCGCGTACAGGGCGACGTGTGCGCCGGTTTTGGGGGTGGTGCGGCGTACGCGTGCCATCAGGTCCAGGACGCTGACGCCGCCCCGGTTGCCGGTGGCGTAGGCCTCCCATGTGGGGGTCAGCAGGTCGGGGTTCCATCCGGGGGGCAGGCTCTCTGCCATGTATTCCAGGATGCGGGTGCTGCCGGGATGGGCGAGCAGAAGGTCAGGCCCCCACTCGGGTCCGTGCCGCCCGGTCAGCCACTGCCAGACAGGGGGAAGGCTGGCCTGGACGGCCCGGGGACCCTCCCGACTCATCAGGAAGTGCACGCCGTCGGCGCGGGTCTGGAGCTCGTGGTGGGTGTGAGTGCCGGGCAGGGTGGCGTCGTAGGAGGCGTCCAGGCGCAGCCAGACGCCGTCACGGGGCCGACCGGTGACCGTGACGGCGCCTGCGGAGTCGCAGAACAGCAGGCGGCAGATGAGTCCGTTGAGCGAGCTGTCCCCCACCTGGTATGTGGTGCTCAGCGCCTCGGAGACCGTGATCTGCACGATGCGGTCTGGGTCGGCAGCGACGATCTCGGAAGCAAGGGCCAGGGCGCGGGTGGTGGCGCCGCAGGCCCATGAGGTGAACGGATAGCTGACCACGTCGGGCCGCATGCCGGTCCGGCGCATCAGCTCGACATCGAGTCCAGGCAAGGACGGGGTGGTGCTGTTGCTGGTGATCAGTACGTCGACGTCGGCCGGGCTGAGGGCGGCGTGTTCGAGGGAGAGCAAAGTGGCGCGGGTGGCGTAGTCGCAGACGGCCGCCCAGGCCGGGGCAGTGCGCTGGTCGATCGTCTGCCGGGCGGGTGCCGTCCGCAGTGCCGCGAGAGCCCGGTCCGCTGCCGCCTGGTCGAGCCCGGCGCCGGTGAGTGCCTGCCGGGCGCCGGCGGCGTCGAGCAGGTCCAGGGCGTGGTGGCCGGGCGCGGTGGCGGTGGCAGCGGACAGCGGTAAGAACCACTGCCGCTCAACGATCTGGGTGGCGGCCGAGATGCGGTCGATGCGGTCGGCGAACGGAACGTCGGCATGGCTGATGCGGAACTCGTCGACGATGTCGGCCGTGCTGACGGTGTGTTCACCGTCGATGGCGGCGGGCGGCCAGCAGTACAGAGGCATCAAGTCTCCTTTGTCTCCATGAGAATGACGCGACAGCCGGGCGCCCCGAGAGGTTCGGCCGCCGCACTGTACAAGGTCACAGGCTGCCCAGTGGCGGCGTGCCGCATCCGGCGCAGGTCACCGTCCGGATGCAGGTACGGGTCCCGGTACTGCTGCCACAGTGCCGCGACCTCAGCGTCTGCCAGCACGGTGTCCCTGATCTCACACAGCCGTCGATGACGCGGATGCTCGCGCAGCACATTGCGGAGCTGGGAGACCGCCAGCGGCGCCCAGTGCCCGGCCCAGTCCAGCATGACCGTCTCCCGCGCGGACCGGTTCCCCAGGATCCACAACATGATGTTGGACGGCATCCCGCCCCACAACTGTTCGGCGGTCTCGTTGCGCGTGACGACATCCCACGCCAGGTCCGAGATGTAGGCGGCCATCGGAGACGTCTCGATGATGCGGTACCACAGGGGCGGCACCGCGGAGGCCTCCCCGGGATGCAGGGCGGCGCTGGGGGACGGCCGCTGACCGTAGACCGCCAGCCACAGCGCCTCCCATTCAGTCTCCGCGTACCGCAGCACACCCGCTATCGCGCGCAGCACGTCATCCGTGGGAGCGGCGATCAGGCCCCGCTCCAGACGCCCAGTGGTCCGCTGCGGCAGACGCGCCAGGAGATCCACCTCCAGCTGGGACAGGCCCCGGCCCGCGGGACCGGTCAGCGGTCGCGCGGGCAGTCCGGCGTCCAGCCGTAGCTCAGGCAGCTCGGCGTAGCTGGCGGGAGCACACCTAGCGCGGCTCGTCGCCAGGAGACGCCGCAGACCCTCGGGATCAGAGACAGACATCCCCCCACCTCTCCATCACAGCGCTACCGTCCGGTAATTAATTATTCAACATGACACAGCATTGGCCCTTACGTAGCATTCTCGATCCGGACAGAATCGGCCACGCGTGCACCGTATGGCGCAATCGGATTCCCTTGCCAGCCCCACACTGCACCCGGGAGTCAACCCGTGACACACCGCACATCCGTCAGGGTCGCCCCTGACCCTCTTTTTTTCGCTTCGAAACAGCACGATCAAGCTGTTTCAGCTCCGAGCCTGGCCGTACCTGGCGTCCTGGTCCACTGGCGCCTCCCCGCAGACGGCAGGCGCCTCGCTGATCGTGACCGCGCTCGTGCACAACAACCTCGACCTCGACAGGCGGCATCACCGTGAGGGGCGCGGTGTGGAGCACGGCCCCGGGCCCGCGAGGGGAGGCCCGGGCCTGTGCTGCACACCGCGCCCACCTCGTGTGACACACCCAGCCCGGGTGGCCCCACCGGAGAGGCAGCCGCCCTACACGCGGCCCACCCACGGGTTCGAATCCCGTCCCGGGCACCTCACCCGCACAAACGAGGGAACTATGTTCAGCGACAACGCACCAAAGAGGACCGCCCCAACCAATTCACGGCCAGAGACCGGAGTCGCCCGACCAAGCGGCACCGAGCACGCGCGCCGAGTCACCGCAGCAAGCAGCACAACCGCAGGAGAGAAGTCCCCGGACTCACCCCGAGTGAGTGGTACCGCTCACGCCCAGCGGGTGAAGCTGGTCGAGCGGGCATTCACGCTCCTCGAAGGCCCCGCGCACGGCCCCAGCGAAATCGCTGAGATCACCGGACTCAACGCCGCCGTGGTGTACCGCATTCTTCAGTCCGGCATTCCGACCCGCTACTTCGTGCAGGGCCCCGGGGGAAAGTACCGGCTGGGCCCGGGCGCGGCCGCCATCGGCATGCAGGCGATGGCGCACACGCCAGGCACCGAGGCCTCGCACCCGATCCTGGAGCACCTGAGCAAGGCCCTGGACGCCATGGCCCTGCTGTGGGTGTTCTCCCCCTACGGCACGCTCCGGCGGGTGCTCACCGACTACGCGCCCGGCCGCTACGACCTGGAGGCCCTGGGGCTGACCGCCAGCGAACTGGTGGCCGTGGGCGGCTCGCTGCGCGTCGGGCCGTCCGGGCGGGTTATCGCCGCGCACCTTCCCCCGCCGCTCGTCGACACGGTGCTGGCCGAGCCCGTTCCCGCCGGCGCCGGGCCCGGGACACCGGACGAGAAACGATTCTTCGCCTCGCTGGAGAAGATCAGGGCGGTCGGCTACGCCCTGGGGCACGAGGAGGTGACCGGCTGGAGTGCGGTCGCCGCGCCGGTGCTGTGGGACGACACCGCGTACGGCGCGATCAGCGTCCTCAAGCCGTCGTCGCTGCTGACCGACGCCCGGGTGGCCGTCGCGCGGACGGTGGCGGCCGCCAACCGCTTCAGCCTTCTGGTGTCCGGCGGAAGGCTTCCGCTGGCCGGATGAACAGCGGGCCGCGGCCGCCGGGTTGGCGGTCGCGGCCCGGTCCGGTCCGGCGAAAGGTGCTCAGCCCGCCTCGATCCGCCACGCGCTGGGCACCACGGGAGGCATCCGGTGGTCGATCTGGTGCTCGCCCTTGGTGCAGCCCTTGAACGGGCCTCCGGGACCGCGCAGTTCCCGCAGGCAGGGGTCAAGGTGATCGCGATGCCACACCGACGGTCCGGTGTAGCCGCAGGTGGCCGGGTCGGTGAGCTCCTGCCAGGCGAGCCACAGCGCGTGCAGCCGGGCCACGGCGGGCGTGTGTTCGAACCACAGGTGACACCATCGCTGATCGGCCGACGGCTCCCCCAGGTAGCCGGGCACGAGTACGCCCTCGACCCATTCGATCAGGGCGCGCAACTCGTCGTCGTACTCCGGCGAGTCCAGCAACAAGATGAGCGGCGGATACTGCCACTCGTCCTCTGCCTCGTCGGCGCCCTCGCCGCTAGCCCCGCCGGCGCCCCCCTCGTCCTCCTCCAAGGCCTCGCCCGTCTCGGTGTCGGCGCCCTCGGTGAGCGTCTTGAGCTGGGCCTCCAGGCGCTGGACGGTGGCCTTGAGGTCCTCCAGGTCCTGGAACATGCCCACCGGGACCTCGAAGTCCGGCTCCGGCCCGTCGTCATCGGCCACGGCGCGCTGCCTTCCTGTCCTCGTACGCCACGACGGCGCGCTCGGTGATCGCCTTCTCCTCGGCGGCCATCTGCGGGCCGATGTACGCCAGCTTCTTCTCCGCGTACCAGGGCCGCAGGCCGATCTGCGCGACGGGCATGCCCGTGGACAGCAGCAGCGCCGTGCCCTTCTTCATGGCCCGGATCCGGGCGGGGTCCATGATCTCCTCGCGCTGCTCGCCGACGCTGTAGCTGTAGCCCTCCTTCGACTTGGAGTACGAGCCGCGGTCGACCCAGTGCGGGCCGATCAGGCCGGAGATGTCGCTGGCGAACTTGTGATCGTCGATACCCACGCCGATCAGCTTCTTCGTGGCCGCGCTCCACATCGAGTCCATGCCGACCTCGCCCCAGGCCCGCACGCCCTGGCGGTAGCTCTGGAGGATCACGAACGGGGTGATCCCCCGGGACCCGAGATGGGAGTAGAGGTCGGGCAAGTCGGCGATGCGGCAGATGTTGGCGGCCTCGTCGAGCACGGCGCGCATCGGCTCCGGCAGGCGGCCTCCGTGACGCTCGCCCGCCTCCTGGCCGGCGGTGAACACGGCGTCGGCGACGGCGGCCACGACCGCACTCGCCGGGCCGCCCTTCTTGCTCAGCAGGTAGAGGGTGTCCTTGCTGGTGGCGAAGTGTTCAGGGTCGAACCGCAGGCGCTTCTTGTCCGGCGTGACCCACGCCAACACCCGCTCGTCGCGCAGCGCGGAGACGGCCGTACGCGCGTTCTGGAAGATTCCGGACTGCGTCTCCTCGGCAATGGACACGGAGGAGTCGACCTGTTCAGCGAGCACGGGTTCGTGCTCGTAGAGCACCCGCATGGGCGCCCGCTCGTTGGGGTCGGACAGCCAGCGCATCACGTCACGCACGGTGCCGCCCTCCCACCAGGCGGCCCTGAAGAGGCCGACCAGCAGGTCGCCCGCGGCCTGGCTCCAGAACGGATCGGCTTGCTCACTGCTGATCTGCGTGACGAAGTGACTCGCGAGGCGTTCAGCACCCTCCAGCGTCTCGGCCTGGGCGATCATGTCCCACCACATCTCCCGCGGAGCCTGGGCCACACCCTGGGTGTCGAGAATCCAGGCATGCCCGATACGGGAACGGCTCGACAGCGTCGCGGCGTACACGTCACTTTTGTTCGACGTCATCAGCAGGGCGCCGGGGGCCTCCTCGGCCACTGGGATGGACAACGACGTCGACTTGCCCGCGCGGGGCGCCATGATGGCGACGTAGGTGTCCTCGTCCGAGCCGCGCAGCTCCACCCCGGACGGCAGGTGGTCGCCGAGCAGGACGCCCCGGTCGGCGGGCCTGACCTCCTTGGGCTTGGTGCCCTTGAGAGAGGCCCGCAGCCGGGTTGCGGTGCGGGCCGCGTGCTTGGGCGTGAGCTCGCGCACCTGGTACAGCGTCGCCAGACTGCTGGGGTTTCGGAACCAGCGGAAGGTGATGCGCAGCCCCCACACCACCAGCGCGATGACGGCCACGTCGAACAAGCCCGCGCCGACGGCGGAGGCCGTCGTCGAGTGCGGCCACACCGCACCCCAGTCGCTGACCATGCGATAGACGGTCAGTGGACTGGCGGGGGCGACTTCCTCGCCGGTGAGGACCGCGCCGGCGGCCGCGCCCGCCCAGCTGGAGGCGGACAGGGCGGCCGTGCCGCCGAGCAGGATGCCTCCAGCCGCCCACGCCTTGTCGTTCTCGGTCATCCCCATCAGTTGGCCACCCCCGTGGTCACCGGCCGGCGCCGGTTGTTGTCCGTCTTGTACAACCGCTGTTCGGTTGCGGTGAGCTCGAGCGCGGCCGCGATGCCGGGCCTCGTCCCGATCTTGATCAGGTACTTGCCGCGGCCCGGGTGGCGGGCGCCCTCGTCGTCCGGCCTGGCTCCCGCGTCCTCGTCGTAGGTGGGATCGATATCGAGCCCGGTGCTCGTCGCCGACGACCACGAGCCGATCATCATGCGCTCCTGCTCGGTCAGGCTGCGCTTGCCGGTGACGCGGGTGAGCTCTTCCTCGGTGGACGCGCCGATCACCCACGTGTCGCAGCGGTCCATCAGGCCCCTGGCCTTCGCCCGGTCCACCTCCGTCGGCAGCGCCTCGACGTCCAGCAGGCTGTGCGTGACGTAGATCGTGACGTCGTCGGTCGTCCTGTTGAGCCGGGAGATCGCGTCCATGGCGTCGACCAGACCGGGGCCGGAGCGCAGCGCCCGCCACATCTCGTCCATGGGCAGCACCAGCTTGCGGTCCATCAGCCCGATGCTGCGGGCCGAGTCGATGCTGGAGTAGGTGTACGCCCAGGTGGCGATCATCCCGGCGGAGACCACATCGTTGCCGCGCGCCCGCAGGGCGGAGATGTCGACGGAGACCGCGGGCGCGTTGATGTCGAGCGGCACGGTGGTGGGGCCGTCGAACAGGCCCTTGAGCGGGCCGCCGATCAAGTTGTCGAGTCCGGCGATCACGCTGCGGGTCAGGTCCTGGTAGCGCTCGCCCTCGGCGGCCAGCTTGCGCCGCAGTTCCTCCGGGGCGTCCCGCAGGACGTCGACCACGTCCTTGACGATCGGGTCGCTGCCGGAGGCCTGCGCGGCGGAGGCGACCTGGACGGCGGTGTCGAGTGCGCTGCGCTCGATCTCGTCCGGGGTCCGGCCAAGGCCGTGCTTGGTGGACAACAGCGCAACCAACGTCTCCAGGCGGCGCCCGTTGAGGACATCGAGCAGGGCCTCACGCTGTTCACCGGGCAGCGCCTGGACACGTCCCTTGAGCGGCCCGCTGTCCAGGGGGTTGATACGGCCGATGCCGTCACCGATGCGCACCACGCTGCCGCCGAGCTCGGCGATCAGCGTGCTGTACTCCCCCTTGACGTCACCCGGCACACACACCATGTGGCCGTACGCCGAGTAGACCAGGCAAATCCTTTTGACCAGGGCGGACTTGCCCGCACCCGGCTGGGACATGACCCACACGCCGGGGTTGGTGGTCAGCTTGCCGGTCCAGCCGGACGGGTCGACACACACCAGCTCGCCGGTGAGTACGTCCCGCCCGACCGGCACCCCGCGCGGCGGCAGGCCGGAGCCGAGCAGGAACGGATAGATCCCGGCGGCCTGGCTGGTCGGGCCGGTGTAGACGGTGCCCGCGTCCTCGACGGGCACCCGGCCGCCGAACCGGCCGCCCCACCCGAGGCGGGGGGCAAAGCGGCTCCGCAGCCGCCTCTCCTCTTTGCGTTCCTCGCGCGTCGGGGCCTGCTCGACCGGACGGGTCACCCGCTTGGGCGTGGTCACCGGCTGCGGCTTGGACTTGCGTGCCATCGGTCAGTCCCTCACCAACGGGTTGTAGCCCAACGGCAGCCCGGCCGCGAACACCGCGGCCTGCGCACCGAACGCGGGGCGCATCCGGATGCCGCGCGTCGCCTTCACCGCACGCTCCAACTCCTGCTTCAGGGCGGGCAGATCGGCGGTGCTGCGGGCAGTACCGGTCACCATCAGCGTCCAGTCCGCGACCTGGGAGCCGCCGGCCACCTGGGCGGCGGCCGCCTCCGCTCGCGCGGCGTCGGCCCTCTGGCTGTACTTCGCGCGGCCCTTGACCTCGGCGGTGGCCTGCGCCCGCTGGTGGGCGTGGCTGATCTCCCGCTCCAGCACCGCCTCGCCCTCGTACGGGTCCAGCACCCGGTACGCCAGAGTGATGCGCCGCTGAAACCGGCCGGGCGCCAGCAGCGGCAGCAACACGCTGTAGGCGATGGGACGGCGCGGCATCTCGCGCAGCACCCACGAGATGGACACCCCGCCGTCGTGCGCGTACTCCTCCATGTTGTCGTCGGCCGCCTGCGGCCCGCACTCCGCCCAGCTCAGCTCGGCGAACTCCGCGTCGCGGGCGTTGAAGACGTCCGGGTCATAGGCGGCCCGGACCAGGCGGCGCAGGTCGACGTCGTTGGCGCGGCGCTCGATGTCGGTGCCGGTGCCGGACAGGTCCAACGAGTCCACGACCTTCAGCGCCTCCGCGACCTTCTCGGCCAGGTCGCTCGGCGGGTTCGCGGTGGCGTTCGGATCGACCGTGACGGACATCCACGGCGCCACGCTGGCGGTCGCGTGCGGGGTGGTCCGCACCAGTTCGTCGATGATCTGTTTGGCCAGCTTCGGGGCGCCCGGGTGCTTGCGCTCCTTCACGTCGTCGCCGAGGGCCTCCCCCGCCCCGGGGGTGATCTGGATCGTCACCCTCGCGCCCTTGACCTGCTCGTCCGTGCTCATCGCGTCCAGCACGGCCGCCCACGTGCGCAGGTTGGACTGCACCGTGCCGGTGGGCGCCATCAGGCTGCCGCCCGGGGACAGCAGGGTGGTGATGGTCATGTAGCCGGTCTGCCGGTCATGCACGACACCGACGGCCTTGCCGCTCGTCGGGTCATGGGCCTTGATCAGGGTGGAGGAGGCACCCACCCCGGGCAGGTCCAGCGCGTACGGCTGCGGCAGCAGCACCCGCCGGTAGGAGGTGGCATCCACCCGGGCTGCCCTCCGCCACGACAGCTTGGCCCAGTAGTAGGCCAGCGCGGACATGCCGTGCCGACGGGCGGCGGCCAGCGAGAGCACCGCAGCCGTCACCGGGAGAGTGACCAGCAGCGTGGCGGGCGCCTGGACAGCGATCAGTCCGTCCGCGACGAGCACCGCGGCCGCGACCATCGTGGCGCCCTTGGACAACCCGCCAAAGCCGAAACTGCGGCGGGCGCGGAACCCGGAGACCATCAGGGTCTTGGGGACTTCATGGGTGCTCAACTTGAGTTCCCCCCGTTCCCGATTGTGCTGCTCGCACCCTGGACTGCGTCGTTGACCCCGTCCAGGACCTGGATTCCGATACCGGCGGCCCCAGCCGCTCCGGCCGCTCCGCCGGTGCCTGCGGCGCTTGTGGCCTGGATGCCGTTCGTCCCGGCGGCCGCGGTGTTCGTCGCGCCCGAGGGGCCGACCCCCTCGCCTTCGGCGGCCGGGCCGGTCCTGCCCGCCTCGTTCCGGGCGGCCTGGGCCTGCGCGTCGCCGCCCTGGCTGCCGCTCTCGCCGTCGCCCTGCCCGCCCTGGTTGCCCATGGACTGCTCGACGTAGCGGGCGTGGTCCACGGCGCTGGCGGGCTCCGCACCGCCGTCGCTGCTGTCCCCGCCGTCACCGCCCTTGCCCTTGCCGCCGAAGTACGAGGCGGCAGCGGACAGCGCGGCGCTCATACCGCCGGAGGCCAACCCGCCCCCGACCGCCGCGCCGAACGGGGCGAATATCCGGGTGAGCGGGCCGGGCGCCAGGATCCCCAGGACCAGGGTGGCGCAGCCGCGCAGCCACTCCGCCAAGGTCTGGGAGTGCCCGAACTCGGCGAAACCGACGCAGATGATGAACCCCAGCATCGGCTTGTAGGCCACGATCACGAGTCCGCTCGTGATCAGCTTGGGTGCCCACTGGCGGGTGGCGTCACCGCCCGCGCGGCCCCCGCCGGCCACCGGCAGCAGCAGACAGATCAGGGGGACGGCGGACTGCCGCATGAACACGAGCACAAGCTGGATGAAGCCGATCAGCAGCAGTACCGCGACGATGCACAACATCGTGATGGGGTTGGAGATGGCGGCGGGCACCATCACCGCGACGATCGTCTCGTAGGCCTTGCCGTCGTCGTTGAAGGTCGCATCGACCATCCCGGCCGTCAGGGCATCTCCGGCCGCCAGTGCCAGCGCGAACATGCTCACACCCAGGGCGGACAGGAAGGTGTTCTCCACCCATCCCGCCATCGCTCTCCCGGCGTGCTTGACCTGCCCGGTGAGGGCCATCTTGCCGAGCTGCCACATCATGCCGAAGGCAGCGATCACCAGACCGAGCCAGACGAGCATGCCCGCCAGCGTGGCCTTGCCGCCCCACAGACCGGTGCCCTCCAGGTCGACCGATGGCCCCAGCAAGGCCACGGTGAGGACCTTTTTGATCACCCACTTCACGACGTCGGCGGCCGAGTTGATGACGTCGCCGAGGACGGATTCCCAGACCGCCTTCCATGCCTCCTTGACTGCCTTCTCGCCGACGTCGCCGACCTTGTCGCACAGTCCGCTGCCCGTGAGGCCGCCGACACCGCTGACCGGGTTGCCGCCCGGCCGGTTCCCGCCGAGGATCGTGCCGAGGACCGGGCCCGTGGCGAGTCGGCAGCCGCCCTCGATGACATCGCTGATCACCCCGTCCGCGCGCGCGGGCTGCGGCGTGGACACCACCGAGAACCCAAACAGGGCGACCAGGGCGAGGAGTATGGCCGCCAGTCGGCGCCTCATGACGCCTCCCGTATCGCCGTCCATCCGGCGGAGTTGAAGGCAGCGTCACCGGGGGCAACCATCTTCGGCTGCGTCTGGCTCTGGGCCGCGCTCAGGGCGCGCTGAGTGGCCGCGCCGGACAGCTTCCAGTCACCGTCCTCCCATGTCGCGCCGTTCACGACGCGGGTGTAGGACCCGGCCTCCTTGGCCGTCTCACCGTCCTTCTGCACGACCCGGGACAGCAGCCACACGGACACCTCGTCCGCCGACTCCTTGATGACCCTGTAGCCCACCACGGTGCTGCGGACGTACGCGCCGGACGGCAGCGGCTGGTCCGGGCTCACGCCCATCTGCTTGTGCAGGCTCTTGTCGGTCTGGATGGCCTGGAGCTCGATCTGCTCGGCGTTGTCCTTGGACTGGTCCACCTTGGCGACGTAGCTGTAGTAGATGCGCAGTTGCTCGTCGACGTTGGACTTGTCGGCCTCGACGGCGGTGGTGTTGGCGGCCGCCATCATCGCCACGGCCCCCTCGGTGGTGTGCACGAATCCGACCTGACTGCCGCGGCTGTTGGTGCGCTCCCCCCGCGGAAGCGCCGCCCACCGCTCCGGCTCCGTCCAGTCCTCCGGCGCCTGGTACGTCGCGGTGGGGCTGGCCGAGCCGGACGCGCTCGGGTTCGCCCCGCCCTTGCCCTGCTCGTTGCCGCCGTCGTCCCCGCTGAACATCACATAGCCGGTCAGGGCGATCACAAGCCCGGCCGCGATGCCCGTGGCCCATACGCCCTTGGTGTTCCACGTTCCCCTCGTTCGCGACGCCACGTCAGCCGCCCGCGATGCCGTTGAGGATCGTGATCAGGGACCCGGCCAGCAAGATGGCCGCAATCCCTCCCCCCATCCACTTGAACGGCTCGCTGCCGCCACCGTGCCGCGATTTGTCCGCGACCGCGAGCTTGTAGACGCCGAAGCCGGTGCCCCCGACGCCGGCCAGCACCAGCAGCCACAGGCCGTAGCCGAAGATCTGGGAGACGGTTTCGTCCATCCCAGGGATCTTCGTCGGCTTCGCGCCGGGTATGAGGGCGGCCTGCGTGACCCACTCCGCAGCAACGCTGATCATCGCTTCTTTCCTTCCATCGTGCGCCGCAGCCTCTCTGCCGCGACCTGTACGTCCTTGTGCTCCAGGGCCTCATCGGCCCCCTCGACCGCGCGCAGAATCGGCAGGTACGGCACGGTCGCGGTCCCCGCCAACCGGCCCTCCAGGGCGCGGAACCGGTACCGGGCGGCCGCCGCGGGTTTGGCCGGGGCATCCGAGATCAGCACCAGCCACGGCCTCGGCAGGGACCAGCTGCGCAGCATCTCCTCCACGCACTTGGCGCCCCACACCGTCGTCTGCGCCAGCAGCACCGGCTGCGACCCGTAGGGGACGTACTCGCCGACCGCCAGGACACGGGCCCGGCCACGACCCTCGGGGTCGAGCATCCGGCACACCGTCGCCTCCGCAATGCCGTAGCCCTGCACCGTGATCAGCGCGTACCGGAGCGCAACCGGCGCACCGCCCCCGGGTGTTGATGTCATGGATTGGGTGATCACGCCGCAACTCCCCCCTGTCTGCCTGCGTTGTCCGCCCACGATCTTGGGCCTGTGGGACTACTGAGGCTAACGTGCCCCAGTGTCAAACCTGAGCTGTGTTTCGCACTGTCGGCACACCCCGCGCCACCAGGCATTTCGCCACGCGAAATAGCCCCACCGGGGCGGCCTGTGACCCGGCGTGAGGTGCACCACCGCCCCGGGCATCGGCGGGCGGCGGCGGCCGCCCCGGCCCTGCGTGGTCCTCCCAGGTCACGCCCGGTGCGACCGGCATCGCCAGCCACCGCGTCGACCGCTGCGGACGGCCCGGCCCCGGGCTCAATGCGCGCCCGGCAAAAAGCATCTCGTGATCTAGTACGGCAGAAGTCACAGCACAGACACGACAGCAAAGAAGGAAGCACGCACGGGGGGATAGCGCGTGAAGGTGCTCGTCCGAGCCGCCCTTGGGGTCATAGCCGCATTCATGGCGGCCGTCCTCGCCATCGTGGCCATCGTGCTCGTCGACGAAGACGACGCCGACGCCACCGAAATATCCGACGGCGGCGGAGGCCTGCGCGGCGTCCCCGCCGAGTTCCGGCCCTGGATCCTCAAGGCCGACAAGGAGTGCAAGCAGCCGGAGATGACCCCAGCCCTGCTCGCCGCCCAGCTCTACCAAGAGTCGAAGTTCAAGACCAGCGAAGAGGACGCCACCTCCGACGCCGGCGCCCAGGGCCCCGCCCAATTCATGCCCGGCACCTGGGCCACCTGGGGGCGCGACTCCGACGGCAACGGCGAGGCGAGCCCGTGGGACATCGGCGACGCCGTCATGGCGCAGGGCCGCATGATGTGCTCCCTGCTCAAGCAGGCCAAGTCCTCCGGCTACGGCGGCGACCCACGCGCGCTCGCCCTCGCCGGATACAACGCCGGATGGGGCGCCATCCAAAGGTTCCGAGGCGTCCCACCGAAGAGCTTCGCGCACGGCGAGACCTACAACTACGTGCAGATCATCCTGTCGACGATGTCGAAGTTCCAGGGCCCGGGACTGCTGCAAGTCTCCGGCTCCGGTGACGGACCGGACGCCGTACGCCGAGCCTCCACCCAGCTCGGCAGGCCGTACGCCTGGGGCGGCGGTGGACCGAACGGACCGGGCACCGGATTCTGCGACGGGACCAACGGCTACCTGGGCGGCAAGTGTGTCGCCAGCAGTACCATGGGCTTTGACTGTTCCTCGCTCGTGCAGTACTCCTACTGGCCCTCGCTCCACCTGCCCCGCGTAGCCTCCGCACAGTACGGCGCGACCAGCGACAAGCCCGTCTCCCGCAAGGATCTGAAGGTCGGCGACCTGCTGTTCTGGAGCCACGGCGGAAGCGGCTCGATCTATCACGTCGCCATGTACGCGGGCGATGGCAACGTGATCCATGCGCCGCGCACGGGGCGCAAGGTGGAGGTCGTCTCCCTCATCTCGGCCATGCCGGAATCCGACTACTACGGCGCCACTCGCCCCTGACCGTTGTAGGTTCCGATCCATTTTGTCGGTGTCCGGCCCATCTGTCATCGACGTGTCGGTGCGGAGTCGAAAACCGCAGGTTGACCGTCCAGACGATCTGTCGGTCACTCCTCAACAGACCGCCCAGGTCGAAGAATCCGACAGATCAGCCGGACGAATCCACCGACAAGTTGTCCATACACTCCCGCGAAGCCGCTGGTCATCGCGGCGCGGGACGACAGATCAGATCGGAACCTACAACCGTTCCAGGCTCCGAAACCCGCGTGCCGCAGACCCGAAAACAGGGCCTGCGGCACGCGCGTATTTCGGCGGCGGACTACTTGGTGTTGGTCTTCTTCGGGGCGGGCCCGGTCTGCCGGTGCGCGGTGACCCCGGCCTCGGCAGGCGCCCCGCTCTTCGCCTGCACCTTAGTAGGGTCCACGCTCGTCGAAGCTGACCTCGCAGCCGTGGTGTTGACCATCACCCGCGACTCCTTCACCTCCTCGCCCAGCGGCTTGCGCAGCGCGTCGTTGGCGGCCTGTACCAGCCGTGAGCCGAGCTGCGGGCCCGGCCCCTTCTCCCAAGAGAGGTCTTTCCCCAGCTTCGCCAGGTGCTCGCGCACCGGCCTGCCCTCGCTCTCCATCTGGGCCATCCGGGCGGCCACCAACGGCCACTGACGGTGGTTCACCAACAGGGCGGCATCGCGCTCGCGCCCGGGCATCACCTCGCGCACCCACCGCGCGTACCGCTCGTTCTCCTGCGGCGATATGGCGAGCTGCTTCAGCGCCCGCTCCCGGTTCGCCAGATCGAGATCCCGGGGGATGCTCAGCCCGGTTGTCAGCGGCCCGTACGACAGCCGCGCGTCGTCGCTCACCGCGGGCACCGCGTCCGCGCGCAGCACCTTCGCCACCGCCTGGTCGACCCCGATGCCCTCCTCGTGCGCGGACGCGAGGATCTGCCGCACGTCCACGCCCCGCTCGTCGAGCCGGGCCATCGTCGCCGCGATGTCCGGCCAGGTCGGAGAGGACAGGATCGCCTCACGCACCGGCCCCGCCGGCAGCGTCTCGCGCAGCATCCGCTCCCACTCGCCGGTGCCCTCCCTGGCCACCCGCTCGGCGTTCGCCGCGACCTGCTCCTGCACGCTCACCGCGATCTCACCGACGCGCGGCAACAGCTGCTCCAGGTCCACGCCCGCGTTGCGCAGCGCCATCAACTGCTGCGCCATCTGCGGCCAGTCCGCCTCCCCCATCAGGGCGGCGGAGATGTCCGCCGGGATCAGGGACTTTATGTTCTCGGCTGTCTCGCTCACCGCCTGGTCGGCGGGCGGCAGGTCCTCCTCCTTCCCCTTGCTCTTCTTCTCCTGGTGCCGTCGTACGGCATCCGCGATGGCCAGGACCAGACGCGTCGCCATGACGGCGGTCTGCACCGCCTCGCCTGCCGCCTCGATGAACGGCTCGTCCGGCGTGGGTGGTGTCGTCACGGTGTTGCTCTCCCCTCGTTAGCGGGCCCGTCTCGGGCCCTTGCGCTGCTCGTCGCCGGGCGGCCGCCGTGTCGGCGACGGTGCCCCGGTCTTGCGGGGTCCACCGGTGCGCCCGGTGCCGCCCGCAGGCGTCGCAGCTGCGCTCGTGCTGGTGGCGGCCGCCGCCGAACTCCGCTGGCGCCGCCATCCGTCCAGACGCCATACAAGCACTTCGGCGATCGATTCCGCAGAGGTCAACTCCCGTCGGCGCGCGACAGTGGCGAGTACGTCGACCGAATCCAGGCCCGTTCGCTCGACCTCGGCCAGCCTGGTGCGCAGGGCAGGCCAGGCCGGATCCGCCAGGACTTCACGCGCGTGCTCGGGAATCGCCTCCTGGACAACGCCTGCCATCGGCCGCGTGGCCGCTGCGGGTGCCGACCGGCGCGGGGTGCCCGACCGGGTCTGTGTGCGACGGGGACGCGGCCGATAATCCCGTGCCGCACTCGCCCCGGCGGTCACCTCAACCGCCTCACGCAGCAGTCGCCCGGCTCGTCCGGCAGCCTGCGCCTGGGCCCGGTGCTGCTGCGCCTCGTGCCAGCGCCGGGACGCCTCCACGGCCATCACCAGGGCCAGCAGAAAGCCGAGCGCGGCCGCCGCGTCATTGCGTCCAACCGATGTCGCAGACTGCGTCAGAACTTGTGTCGACTCGCGGTAGAGCTCGCGCGCCTGACCCTCCAGATTTCGGGCGGCGGGAGCCCGGGAGGCCCGCTCGAACTCGGCGGCGGCCTGCCTGATCTGATCGCGCACCAGGCGCGGAGAAATCACGGCAGCCACCACGATCAAATCGCCGAGAGCGGCGACGTCTCCGGCTCCCTGATGCAGCCCTTCGGCTCCAAGCTGGCCAGCGGCCGCGCGCACCCTATCCTCAGCCGCACGCCACATTCCCGCCGGCGCGACCACCGGTTTCAACGCCGGTCCCATCCAGCGCTCACGGACGCGCGGCAACGACAGATCCGGAGCAAGACGGGACCCGGGAAACCACACGGGCTCCTGCTTCCGATTACGGTCCCCGGGCAGTGCAACCGAGTACCCGGTGATGTTGCCGTCCGGCGCTATCCGCTGCTGCACCCGCACCCCGGCGTTGCCGAGCCGCGCGAAGAAGTCGGCGTCACTCGTGGCGGCGGCCGCCGCCTCACGAACCGTGCGCTGGAGCGTCTCGCGGGCCGACTCTGCAAGCCCCCGCCGCTGCGCCTTCTCCACCTCTCCGCTCTTCACCCACGTCCGCGCAGTCTTGTCACCACGCACCAGCTGACGCAGTCCGAACTCCACCTCATACCGAGCCGCAACCTGGTGCATCTTCACGATGTCCTGGCGCAGGTTTGGCTGTCGACCGTCCTCCCTCGCCTTGGTCGCGACGATGTGAATGTGGTCGTCGGCGTGCCGGATCGCCACCCACCGGCAGCCCTGTTCACTGTCGTGCGGGGCGATACCGGCGGCATCCATCAAGTCGTACGCGACCCGTGCCCATTCCGCGTCCGACAGGATGCGGTCCTCGGGCGCATTGCGCACAGCCACGTGGTACACGTGCAGCTTCGGCTTCTTACCGATCAGGGCGTACACCGGGGCATCCATGATCAGCGCGAGATCCGAGATCGTCATGTCCGGCGAGCGCGCAGGGTCGTCGACGTACGGGTCCCACGCGGCCACCATGTGCGGGTCCACATGCTCGTCCCGCCGGCCGGGACCGTACAAGTAGTGCAGCAGTCCGTAGGTGTCGTCACCCTCGTCGAGCTTCTCCGGGATCACGACCGCGGTTGCCTCTCGCGCATCAGCTGAAGCGTGGCCGCGTCCGAGCGGCGGATTGCGGCCTCCACTGCGCCCAGTACGGCGCTCAGCTGCGCGTCGCTCACGGTCCCGTCACTGTTGAGCACGCGCGCGATCTGGTTGAGGTTGTTGCCTATTCGGCTCAGCTGGACGCGGGCTCGTATCACCTCCTGGACGACCTCCTTGGCGTCGGCGGAGACCGGTACGACGGTCTCCTTGGCGACGGCCAAGGCTGCGCTGCCGACCCAGGAGGCGAGCGCGGTGCTGTCGAGTTCGGCGGCCGCACGGACGATCGTCAGCTCATCGTCGTTGTAGGAGACCTTCACGCGGGTTTGGCGAGGCCCTCCGGCCTCGCGCTCGCGACGGCGCACGCGGCGCGGTCGCTGGTTGTCCGCTGCTGGTGGCTGTGCCACGGCAGCCCCTCCCCGTCGTCTGCCGGTCCGTGCCCGGACCCATGATCCCCGGCAGCCCACCCTAGTGGATCTCGGCCGGGGACTCCGCTTACTGGGCCCAGTAAGCACTACCTTGCTACCGGTGGCTACTGCCGTCAGTTATCGCGCACGGTGTGTGTGAGTGGCGGTCAGAAAACCTCTGACCTGCGGCTATTGGGTACCCGGTCCGCCCGTCTGGGGCGGCATGCGGCTACCATTCCCCGCATGGTGAGTGCAGAAGAGTTCTTGGAGCGGATGGAGAAGCTCCAGGCCGCCAAGGGGGAGGCCTTCAAGCCCCTGGCGGAGATCCTGGGGCAGCGTGCGGCGATCCAGAAGGAGCGGGACACCGTCCTCGCCGGGTTCGAGGAACGGCTGGCCGCCCTGAATGAGCCGTACGGCAAGGCCTACACGGCCGCGGAGAAGGCTGGATGGACTCCGGCGGAGCTCGCCGAGCTCGGCGTGGAAGAGCCGGTCAAGCGGCCGCGGGGACGGCGTCCGGGCCGGAGTGCGGCGGCGAAAAGGACGGCTCCGAAGACGGAGACCGCCCCGGAGACGGCGACGCCGGAGAGTGCCTCCCCGGCCGTTCCCTCCCAGGCTCAGGAGAGCGCCGGTGACGCCGTGGCGGCCGCCGGATTCCCGTCCTCCTGACGGGACAGATCAGCAAGAGGGGCCCCGCACTGCGGGGCCCCTCTTCGTGTGTGGTCACTTCCCTCCCCGGCCGATCCAGTGTCCGGCCGGACGCCTCCGCGTCAAGGGTCGTACGTCCGCTCCTCGCCGCGTCGCTCGTGCCTCACGACGCGCCTGCGGTGCGGGCGCTCCACCCTTGACTCTCCGTCCCCCGACCTGGGGTGAGGCCTTGCGGGGAGGGGAGGAAAAGGGTCGGCGCCCCGGGGGTCGCCGGGGGTCCGGGCCGTTACGCGGGTGCGGCCCGGTGGGCTGTTCCAGAATTCTGGAACGGCCGGCGGGTGTGCTTACGGCAGGGCGGGAAGTGCGTCCAGGGCAGCCTGCCACGGGTAGGCGTGCACGTCTCCGTGGCGCGGCGGGTGCGGGACGAACCCGCTCTCGCCGAGCAGCACCTTGACCCCGGCCTCCCGCAGTGTGGCGACGTTGCGGTGCACGGCCGGGTGGGCGTCCTGGGCGTTGTTCCAGTGCGGCAACGCGACGATGGGCTTGCGCATCCCGATGCCCTCGGTGATCAGTCCGAGGGCGAGCGTGTCGGAGATCCCGGCCGCCCACTTGTTGAGGGTGTTGGTGGTCATCGGCGCCACCATCATGGCGTCCGCGTCGGGCAGCACATCCGGCTGCGACGGAAGCTTGTACTCGTGGCGCACCGGGTGGCCGGTCAGCTTCTCCAGCTCTTCGACGGTGCCCGGGGCGTCCTCCGTGGCCCACCGGAACGCCTTCGGCGTCAGGATCACGCACACGTTCCACCCGGCCGCCTTGGCGGCGCGGATGGGAACGGGCAGGTGCTGGGCGGGCGGGGCGGCACAGGAGATCAGGTACAGGGTCTTGGTCACCCGGGCAGTCCACAACGATCAGCTAGCAGACGCAACCGCCCCTGGACAGACGGCGGGACACCGAGCAGACGCAGGTCCTCGACGAGGGCGCGGGTGCGCGGTCGGCACCGGACTTCCTCCGGGGCGAGTTCCTCGGCCTCCAGCAGCGTGGTCACGGCGTCCTCGCGCAGTCCGGCCTGCGTCTCGGCGCGGGCCCGGTCGGCGAGCAGGTGCGCGCGGCGCTCGCGCGGCAGGGCGTCGAACGCAGGGGCCGGGATGCCCGCCGCCACGGCGACGGCGTCGGCGCCCTCGCTCAGCTGGACGTGCGCGGCCACCCGGTACAACGCCACGTTGGTGGGGCCGAACGCGGTGAAGAGGTGGTTGGCGTCGCCGCCGAGTCGGTCCGCGTGCTCGTCGGCCTCGCCGAGGAAGTCCGGGACGCGGCGGGCGTGCCGCTCGGGATGGCGGTCGTCGGCCTCGGCGGCGGCCGCGGCCGCCATCGCCGCCTTCAACCACAGCATGCCCAGTACCGAGTAGCCCTCGGGTCCGCTGCGCAGGAGGTCATCGTGGAGTCGGCTGGCTGCGGCCAGGATGAACTGGGTGGCGGCCGCGGCCTGGCCGTGCATCGTCATCGCGTCGCCTAAATGGCGCGCGGCGCTGGCCATGATGACCGCGTTCTGGCTGTGCTCGGCGGCCGCGACGGCGCGGTGCCCGGCGAGTACGGCGAGCTCACTGTCTCCCCATTTGATAGCGGCCGCCTCGGTCAGTTCCAGGGTGAGGCTGAGGACCTCGAACGCGGTCAGCCGGTCGTCGCCCTCGTGCCCGTGGGCGGCTCGCGTCGCGTCCACCAGCAGCGTGGGAATGTCGCTGCCGAGCTGCTGGAAATGACCGGCCTGGAAGGCTGTCCGGGAGTAGTCCAGGGAGCGGCGCAAGGTCGCGACGGGGACCGGTTCGGTGTTCGAGCCATCGCACGTTCCGGTGATGACGTCGTGGCGCTGGAGCGCGGCACGTACGGCCTCGATCTCGCTCTCGCCCGCGCACTCGGCGTCTACCGAGTCGGCGATCAGCCGCTCCAGCGGAATCCCGAGACGGAGTGCGACGGCCCGTGCTACCGAGAGGTTCGGATCCTTCTGCCGCTTGCCCGCTTCCAGTGCCTCGACCCACGGCAGAGACTTCTTCATCAGGGACGCGAACTCGCGCTGGGAAATACGCCGCCGGGTGCGCCAATACTGGACACGGCGGCCGAACGAAACATCGTCCATGGGGAGCTCCGGGCATCGGAGTCGACGACCCATACACATCGTATGGGTTGACTCTGTTGTACCGCCTCTAGCGTCCCGATATGGCCAAGTCCCGGAAGACTCCCCCGCATCCGACGTGGGCCGCACTGGCGACTCCCAGTGGCGAGCTCCTCGACGCGCTCAACAACTCGTCGACGTGGTCGTCCCGGCTGCGACGCGTCGGCCAGCGACACGACATCGTGGTGCTCCCGCTGAAGCGGGGCCTGGCCGCACTGGACGCTCAGCAGGTACCCGTCGAGCACGGCTACGGCCTCATCGCCGACTACGCGAACGGCAAGCTGATCGCGCTCATGGAACGCGGCTGGGCGAACCTGTGGACGGACGTTGACGGGGTGCGGGTTCTGCCGGTCGGATCGTGGGTTCTGGCGCCCGCCGACGTGACGACGTCCCCGGGATCGTGGGCGGCGGCCTGGCTGAGCCGCCCCCCGCTGCCTCCGATCGACCTGGCCACCGAAAGCGGTGTGGACGAGTGCCCCGTCGAGCCGGACCCGGAGTCACTGGACGGCATTCCCGCCGGCCGCCTCGCCCCGCAGACACTTGCCGACGGACTGGCCGTCCTCGACGGCTGGAAGACCTCCCCCGCCGAGGCCGCATCGTGACCGCGCGAGTGGCGTACGACCCGCACGGCGCCATCTACGCGAGGCTGCCGCTCGACCGCAAGCCATACCTGCTGCTGGCTAAGACCGTGCTCGCCTTGGACGCGTCGGCGGACCTGCCGCCGGACGACTGCGCGCAGATCGCACTTCAGCTCACCGGGCATGCGAATCTCGTTGCCATCGACGTCCGGAGCCTGTGCAACTGGCTCCCCGAAAACAGCCGCTCCCGCATGCTGACCGAGACCGTTCTCGCGGACGCCGCCAGCCGACTGGAGGCCCCCGCCGAGCCGACCATCGACGCCATAAAGGAGCGGGCGCAGGTGCTGCGCGGACTGTACGAGCGACTGGACCGGCTCACCGCGAACCGGCCGCCCACCATCGCCCCGGCGGGGTGCTCCCGCTCGCCCGCATAAGGCCACTCCCCTGGGTCGCATCCGCCGCCACCCCCCGTGGGCGCGGATGCACGAAGCCCCCGGCAGGCTGCCGCTCACCGCCCCGGCCTGCTGGGGGCTTCCCCATGTCGACGGCGCCCGCAGAAATGCCCCGGCGGACCGCATCTCGTGCGGTCCGCCGGGGCTTCGTTTCGGTGCGGCTAGGCCGCCCGGGTGTCGGCTGCATCCGACTCCGGAAACAGGCCCAACTGCTCGTCGATCCGGTGCACCTGGGCCGTGGCGGTGCCGTACAGCACGTGCACGTACTCCCTGACCTTCGCCTCCCATTCCTTGTCCCCGAGGATGCGTCCGAAGACGGCGGCCGCGACCATCGGGCAGACCGCGTCGGCCGCCTGCTGCGCCATGTTGCGCACCCCGCGGCCGCGCCCGACGTGGGTCCACGGGTAGTCGCCGGGGAAGCCCACGAGACGGCCGATGTCCGCCTGGCTGATGGTCTCGCCGGTCTCCGAATCGGCCCACCCGTACGCGGTGGCGGTGACGCAGGTGGAGGGGAGATCCGCGCTGCGCGAACCGCCGCCCTTGGCCCGGCCGGTGGTCGGGTCGACGGGCCGGTGACCGCGCGTCAGGTAGGTGCGGCCGGTGGGCCAGCCGACGACTTCGGCGAACGTCGGGGCGGGGATCGGCTCGGCCGGAGTGACGTCCACGAACGGCGTCTCCTCGCCCCGGTAGGCCGCCATGAAACGGCGCTTGCGGTGGGAGGCACCGTAGGTGACCGCGTCGAGCGTGAACGCCTCCGTGGTGTGCCAACCGGCCTGCGTCAGCTGCTCGAAAAGCCCGTCCTCGATCTGCTGGGGCAGTCGGCTGGACTGCTCGACCATGACCCACTCCAGCGTCTCGTTCCACCGGGCGAGCATCCCCAGCGGCCAGATGACGACCTCCGCCATGAGCCCGGCGCGCGGGTCCTCCAGCTGTGCCAGGGGCGCACGGACTTCGTCCCAGGTGTCGCCGGAGCGGGGGGCGTAGCCGGTGGGCGAGTGCTCCCAGGGCAGGAACCCGGCGGCCGCGCCCGCCTCCCAGATGACGCGGCAGATGATGTCGATGGCGTCGGCGTAGCGGCCCTTGCCCAGACCGCTGGGGGTGAATGCCTGGCAGGGCGGCGTGAGGGCGATCCCGCTGACGAACCTCAGTGCCGGGTTCTCCGGGCTGACCTGGGTGACGTCGGCGTGGATGACGCGGAACCCGGCGGCGGTGGCGGTGGCGACGGCCCCGCCGTCCAGGTCGATGCCGACGATGTCGACGTCGGCGCCGAGGATGTCGCGCAGGCCCAGGGAGAGGCCTCCGGGACCGTAGAAGAGGACGATCACCCGCTTGCGCAGGATGCGGCCGAAGGTATCGCGCTCCGGGGCGAACAGCCACTCGATCGGGAAGGGGCCCGCGTACCACTCCAGAAGCTGGCGGGTCTCGTCGTCCAGGGCGGCGATCCGCTCGGCGGTGACCGGGCCCTCGTCCTCGATCCGGCCCGCGGCCATGGCGGCGCGCTCGCCGCGGGCCTCGCGGGCCAGTTCCTCGACCCGCTCGTCGTAGCCCTCGACGATGGCGTACGCGCACTCCGTGATCCGCTCGGTGGCCTCGTACCGCCACAGCTCGACCTGGTCGTCGCCGGGGTTCTCGTCGGCATAGCCGGTGAGCAGCGCGGCCGCCTTCCAGCACTCGGCGAGTGCGGGATGCCCGGCGGCCTGCGCGATGGCGGCCGCGTCCTCCGCCTCCTGCTCGGCGGAGTAGGCGTCGTGGAGCAGGTTCAGCCCGCCGCCGGCGGGAACGCCGTTCGAGGCATGGGTGTCCCCCATGAGACCGTCCCTTGATCGTTGAGGCTTTTCGGTGGGTGGCCGATCGGGGATTCCCGCCCCCTTTCGACGTATCTAATACTCTCACGTTCTTGGATGGCGGTCAAGTGTGAAACCGCAGGTCAGAGGCCACTTTCTAGGAGTGTTGCGCACCCGCTCCCGGCCCGCTGGCGGGCGCTCGGCCACGACGATGCGGCACGGCTGAACAGCTCGACGGCCCCCGCCACAGCGCGGCAGCAGCCGCTCCCCCTCAGCCCCTCCCCGGCCGTCCGGTCTGCTCGCGCTCGCGCGCCCCGCGGCGGCGGCAGTACGGCGACCGGCCCAACTCCGGCCCGCCGCACGGGATGCCGGGCCCCGCCGGGCACCCCTCCCCTCCCCGCCGGCCTCTTCGTGCGCGCACAACCGATCACCCGCTCGCCGGGAGCGCGCCTGCCACGTAAACCCCCGGCGGGATGCCGTCTCACCTCTTAAGAGGTGAGTTCGGGACGGGTGAGTCCCCGCGGGCTGAACACGCCGATGGCCAGCGCCCGCCCGTTCAGAGCTCCACGCTGGCCATCGTCTTGAGTCGGCTCACCCGTCCTGCTGGCCCGACTCCTTGCGGGCCTGGGTGATGATGCGCTTCCAGGTGTGGACGGATCCGCCGTGCTGTGCGGCGAGGTCGGCCGCGACCTCGCCGGCCTTTCGGCCGGGCTGTGCGGCCAGCGCCTTGGCGGCCTGGTCGACGCGCGGGTCCGGCCCGGTCCGGGCGGGGCGGCCGGACTTGCCCGCCCGGTGCGTCGAGTCGTGCCACTCCCACAGCTGCCGCCGGGTGCGGTACTCGCGCTCTCCCCCGCCGGGCAGCTGCTCGACCCGTACCGGGTCGGGCCATCCGGGAGGGGGCGTCTTCTTGTAGTGGCGCACGGCGCTGCCGTCCAGGCCGAGGACGCGCGCCTGTTCGGCGGGCGTTAGCTCCTCGTCGGGGTCGCCGCTGCGGTCGATGACCCGCCCGCCCTGCGGCCGGTCCTGGTTGCGCCGCTCCTTGTTGTACTTGGCGAACCATTCGTCCCACTCGCCGACGTCCCAGTGCATGACCCCGTCGACCATCTCCGGCTGGGGGTGACCGTTGGCCGCGCGGTCGCGCCACAGGTTGCTGAGCGTGGCCCGGCTGTAGCCGGTGTGCTCGATCAGTTCCTCGCGGTTGGCGAGGCGGCGGCCGCCGATGGTCTTCATGACGCGTGCTCCTGGTGGGTCGGGACGTGGATACGATGGTGCCGGTTCGGTTTATGGGTCTGTTGAGGGCCCTCGGTGGCCGAACCGCGCGGCCCGGCGGGATTCCCAATGCATTGCTCCGCCGGGCCGTTTGGTTTCCCGGCGTCAGCTCCGGGCTAGTTCGATGATCCGCTTCAGGGTGAGGTTCTTCTTGAACGGCTTGCCCATCCGCTCCTCAGCCTGGGCCCACTCCGCGAAGATCCCGGGGTTCATCCGGGCAGACTCGATCGCGTCCTCCCGGCTCGCCAGCGGGCAGGCCCGGCAGCTGAGCCGCCCCATCCGCTCGTAGGCGGGGTGCCACGGGATGCCGTGGTCACGGTGGATCTTCCAGACCTGGTCCGTCTTGAGGTGGTGGACCGGCAGCCAGGTCGTGACGTGACGCAGCGTCTTCGCGGTCATCCGGTGCTGCTCGATGACCGGCTTCTTCGCGCGGGCCCGGGACTCCTCGGCCCGCATACCCATGGCGTATCCAGCCCGGATCGGGCGGCCGAGCCTGAGCTCGTCGGCGACCTCGTCGACGTAGTCGCGCCCGACCGCGGTCTTCATGTCGCTCGTGCAGAAGCGGGCGAAGTAGCCGGGAAAGTTGCCGTGAGCCAGGATCCGGTGCCACAGGGACGGCCACCGCTGGCTGCGCCGGACGACGAACGGGACGTCGTACAGGGCGGCGTGGCTGCGGGCGACATCTTCCGCGCCCGGCCACTCGATCAGGTTCCCGCCCGGGGTACGCCCGAGGTCGCAGTGCAGGACCCGGACCTTGTGCAGGGCGCCCGCCTTGGCGGCCTGCGTGCACACCTCGTGCACGAGGACACCGCTGTCCTTGCCGCCACTGTCGCCGACGACCACGACGTCGTTGGCGTCCCAATCGAATTCGGCGGCCGCGGCGGGCGCGGCCGGCGCGGCGGCCGGCGCGAACAGTTCGAGCTGGGCGGCCGCGCACCCGGTGCCGCACGGCGGGGTGGGCCTGGGGTTCTTCGTCACAGGGGTCTCTCCCGGTGTTGAGGGTGATCGGTGGATCCGTCCGGCCGGGGAGGGAGCGAGGATTCCCGTCTCGTTTCCCTCCCCGGTCGGCTGGTCGGGTGGGGCTACAGCGGCCGCCCGTCGCAGTCGACGTAGCCGTCGGCGGACGGGTGGGGCTGGAAGCACCCGGCGTGCGCCGCCTCGTGGTCGTCGTCCTCGTCGTCGGCGCTGGCCTGGGGGTCGGTGAGCCAGTTGGCGATGACCTCGACGCAGTCGGCGAGTCCGTCGACGGGGCGGGTCATCAGCCCCTTCTCGATCCCGTCGCCGTCGCTGACGTCCACGTGCCACTCGTCGCCGGGGCGGACCGGCGGCCGCTGGTCCATGGGCCACTCGTCGTCGTTGTCGTTGTAGAGGGCGAGCACCATGTACGGCGACGGCTCGTCGGGCAGCTCCCCCGTGCTCTGGTCGCGGGGGATGGCCAGCCAGGTGTTCCGGCCGCCGTCGAGCAGCGGCTCGTCCAGGAGGTGCGCGGTGATGCCCCACTCGGCGAGGGCCTTGCGGGCGATCTGCTCGGCGCTGTCGCCCACGCCCTCCTCCGGCGCGCTGCCGCCGCAGCGGCGGGCCTGCTCCACGATGGAGCCGACGAGGGCGGCGGTGTCGTCCACGTACGGGCGGTGCTGACCGGCGGAGTGGTAGACGGTGGTGTGGATGCCGCTGCCGGGCTTGGTCCAGCTCGCGGTCCAGTAGCCGTGGTCCCGGATGGGGTAGGGGGTGGTGACGTCCGGGAACACCTCGCGGTACCGGGCGGAGATGCCCTCAAAGGTGATCACCGTGCCGTCGGCGAGCGGTACACGGATGCGCTGCCAGTTCCCGCCGCGGCCGTAGCCCTCCTCGACGCAGCGCAGGCCCGCCGCGCGCAGCATGGCGACCGGGACCGCGTCCGCCGGGTCGTCGGCTGCGGTCGGGGCTTCGCCGCCGTGCTGCTCGATCAGGTCGCGCAGGGCGTACACGGGCACGTCCAGGAACTGGCTGACGTCGGCGTCGCCGCCGGTCAGGAAGCTCTCCCAGGGGTCCTCGTTCTCCCAGCCCTCGCCCTCGGGGGTGCCGAGACCGGGCCACAGGATGACGGCGGTCGCGCAGCAGTCCTCCCCGGCCTTGATGTTGACGCTGAACGCGTGGCCGTCGGCCAGCAGGACCGGCCGGAAGTTGTCGTCGGTGCCTTCGGCAATGAGGCGGTCGAGACCTGGAGTGATCACAGAGTTCTCCTGTTGAGGTTCTTCGGTGTTGACCCGGGGGTCTGGTGTCGATCGGGGATTCCCGCCCCCTTTCGACGCATCTAATACTCTCACGTCTATTGCTGGGAGTCAAACCGGATTCCGCAGGTCAGAAACGCGTCACCCCGCCTCATCTCCGGGGAGGCGAGGCGGGGTGCGTGCGGTGCAGCGGTTCCTCGGGGCTACCGGCGGCGGTGGTCAGTTCTGCGGGGGGATGACCGTGCCGGGCATGACGGTCAGCCAGGTGTCGACCCACGGCTCGGCGTCGGCCCGCTCGGCCTTGAAGTGGCTGCGGACGATGCCCTCGGCGGCGGCCGCGTCGGCGGCGGTCACCGCGTAGGACGACAGGCACTGCTCGAAGAGGAAGCCGAACAGGTCCTCGTCCATGACGTCCTGCTCGTCAGGGGTGGGCAGTACCCCGAGGACGAGCAGGTCGTGACCGAAGTCGGCGAAGACGACGGTCCATTGGTCCTCGCCCGCCGTGGCGTACGGCTGGGCCGCGAAGGTCTTGATGCACTGGGCGGCCGCCTGGAACTCCTGGGCGAGGTCGTGCAGCGTCGTGTCGGTGGAAGCCCACGGGTTCTCCTGGGGCTGGGTTGATCGGGGCTGGCGGTCCGAAGTCACAGGGCGGCGGCGAGCAGTGTGGCGGCGTGGAACAGGTTGGTGAGGCTCTGGCCGATCAGGCAGACGCCGATTGCGAGGAGTGCATCGTGGGCGTCGGCTCCGCCGTCGGAGTTGGCGGCCGCCGTGAGGGCGGACAGATCGAGGGCCAGGAACACGGCCAGCACGACGACGATCCAGCGGGCCAGTCCAAGGACACGGCGGGCGAGGCGCCCCATGACGCGCACGAGGTACAGCACAAGGAAGGCGAGGGCGACAACAGCGGCGATGGTCATGCTCATACGGGGCGTCTCTCCTGGGAGTTGAGGGTTCTCGGGGTCCCGGGGGCGGGCGGGGATTCCCGTCCCGTCCGCCCCCGGGCGGTTCCCGCCGGCCGTTGGGTGGCCCGCCGGGACCGGTGCTGTTCCGGTCCCGGCGGCCGCCCCAGGCGGGGCTACTGCTGGTAGGCGGGGATCAGTGCGCGCACCTTCTCCTCGCCGATGCACCCGCCCTCGTGGCGGTAGGCGGACGGCGGGTTGCCGTTGCGGCCGCGGTGGTGGCTCCAGTAGCGGACGCCGGACCAGGGGCACAGCTCGCACTGGAGGTACCAGGGGTTGTCCGACCCCGGGAAGCCGTGGAGCACGGCCCGCCAGCGGTGTTCGGTCAGCCCGGCGAACGCGACGTGGGCGCCCTTGATGTTGCGCGGGCTGGCGGGCATCCGGGGGTGCAGCAGGGGCACGGGGCCGTTCAGCGGCTTCGGGGCCTCGGCGCGGATCTGCTCCAGGGCGACGGCGGTGACGCGACCGGCGGCGTACTCCTGGGCGAGGTACGCGGCGGCCATGTCGATGCCCTTGGTGCCGGTCGGCGGGCGGCGGAGGTTGTGCTCGCCCTCGGTGGTGACGACCAGCCAGTCACGGTGCCAGCGGTAGGCCTGTCCGATGACTCGGTCCTCGCCGATGATCACGGGGTAGCGGCACTCGATGTCCGGCTCTCCGATGCGGTACGGCAGGGTGGCCTGGGTGGTGGTCATGCGTGTGCTCCTGGTTCGTGGAAGGGGGCCCGGCGGGGCGGTTGCGCTCTCCGCCGGGCGGCCTGCGGCTCGGGTCAGACCTGCGGGGTGGGCAGGGACGGGTGCCAGCAGACGGGGACGCCGAGGACCATGCAGCCGTGGCGCATGTGGGTCTCGTGTTCGAGGTGCTCAAGGCACAGGTCGACGGTCCAGAAGTCCCCGGGTCCGGCGGGCAGGGAGATGTACGTGCAGGCCTCGGGGTCGTCCTGGGCGGCCCTGGCGGCCTCCCCGTTGGGGTAAAACCGTCCGTCGGTGCTGCCGTCCTTGATGCGGAAGGCGACGATGCCGCCCTCACCCTTGGGCAGACCGGCCGTGAGCTTCTCGATCTCGTCGTACATGAGCATGGCTGCCTGGTCCTGCGGCTCGGCGAGCATCAGCACGCACTGGGCGTAGAAGAGATCGCCGGTGGCGGTGAGCAGCCGGGCGTACAGGTCGGTGCGCTCCGCGCCGGTCAGGCGGCGGATGCCGCACTGGGCAAGGAAGTCGTCGGCGGTCTCGACGACGTCGCCCGCGTACGGGAAGGGCCCGTGCTCGTCGCTGAGCTGGCCGTGCTCCCACAGCTGGAGGGAGTAGGCCTTCCGGCGGGCGTCGTAGACCGGGTGGAGCTTGGTCGGGGCGCCGTCGCGCGTGCCGAGATCGAAGGTGAGGTCCATGGCTGGTCTCCGGGTTGAGGTGGTTCGGTGTTGGTGGGCCCGGCGGGCGGACAGGGATTCCCGTCCCGTCCGCCCGCCGGGGCGTCGGCGTTCAGCTGGCAGTCGTGGCGTGCTCCAGCTCGTCCGCCTGGTACCGGCCGATGTACCGGCCGCCCCAGGTGACGCAGCAGTACCACTGGTCGGCGGGGCCGTACTCGTAGGTGCTCCAGCCATTGACGACGCCGTCAGCGGGGAGGTCTCCGTTCCCTCCCTTGCGCTTCACCTGGTCGCCTTTGGTGAAGCCGTCTCGACTGTCCATCTGCTGGTGCGGGTTCTTCTGCGCGAGCACAGAGTCCTCCTGTGTTGAGGTTGATCGGTGTGGACTGGGCCCGGTGGGGCGGACAGGGATTCCCGTCCCGTCCGCCCCCGGGCGATGCCGGGTCAGGCCCGGCGGTCGTCGACCTTGAAGGCCTGGAACTCGGTGCCGTTCTCCGCCGTCAGGACATCGCCCCGGACGATGTCGTCGATATGCAGGGCGATTTCGCCGGTGCGGAAGCCGTGCTTCTGGAGCTGCGACCACAGGAGGTTGGCGACGTCCCGCAGCTCGACCGTGTCGTCGCCCTGGCCGATGGTGATCCAGTCGCCGCCCTTGCGGCGCATCTGGGCGACGTAGACCGGCGGCGTGGACCAGTCCGGACCCTCGTCCATGTAGTCGACGATGGCCCGGCGTGCGGCGTGCGCGCCCCCGCCGGTGTGCTCGTCGACGTCGGCGAGGTGCATCAGGTCGGCGATCATGTCGCTGGGCTCCGAGTGCGGGTACGCGGCCCGGTAGAGCTCCCAGGAGAGGCGGACGCGCTCGGCGCGGTCCGGGGTGGTCGGCTCGTGCTCGGCGAGGTTCATGCCGTGCCCTTTCGGTTGAGGTTCTTCGGTATGGACCCGGGGGTCCTGGTGACGATCGGGGATTCCCGCCCCCTTTCGACGTATCTAATACTCTCACGTTTCTGCTGTCGAGTCAAACCTGAAAGCCCAGATCAGGGCCCCTTTTCGGCAAGATGTGACTTCACGCGATAGGTGTCACTTTCCAGCGATTCTTGTCACCAGTGGTCCCGCACATGTCAGGCGGGCAACCG
>NZ_JBQHCX010000027.1:0-92051 GCF_052068475.1 Streptomyces sp. SD31
GAAGCACCGCAAGGTGTGGAGGTGACCGGTACTAATAGGCCGAGGGCTTGTCCTCAGTTGCTCGCGTCCACTGTGTTGGTTCTGAAACCACGAACAGCCCCATGTCAGGTCACGGCATGGTGCGGCTGGACAGTTTCATAGTGTTTCGGTGGTTATAGCGTGAGGGAAACGCCCGGTTACATTCCGAACCCGGAAGCTAAGCCTTACAGCGCCGATGGTACTGCAGGGGGGACCCTGTGGGAGAGTAGGACGCCGCCGAACAAATTTTAGAAAAGGCCCACACCTTACGGTGTGGGCCTTTTTGTGTTGCTACGGTGGCCGTCATGAGCACCACGAACCCCGGGGCCTACATCATCCGGTCCATACGCGCCGATGAGTGGCCGGCCGCGAAGGAGTTGCGGCTTGCCGCGCTGCAGGACCCAGTCGCGCCGATTGCCTATCTGACGACTTATGAGGAGGCCGTGGCCCAGCCCGACTCCTTCTGGCAGGAGCGGGCCGCCGGGGCTTGCGAGGGAGCTGAGAAGGCGCAGACGATCATCGCCGAAGGGCCGGACGGGCGGTGGGTCGGGACGCTGACCGTGCTGGTCGAGGAGCCGGGGACGACCGACTGGGCGGGGCTTCCGGTGGAGCGGAAGCAGGGGCATGTCGTGGCCGTGTTCGTACAGCCCGAGGAGCGGGGGATCGGGCTGACAGAGGTGCTGTTCGACGCCGCCCTGCAGTGGTCGTGGGCGCGGGGTGTGGAGCGGGTGCGGCTGATCGTGCACGAGGAGAACGGGCGGGCGCAGCGGTTCTACCAGAAGGTCGGGTTCGTGCCGAGCGGGCTCACGGTGCCGCTCGACGGGCAGCCGGGGGAGGCCGAGTTGGAGTTCGTCCTCGAGCGGCCGTGATGAGCTGAGCCGGGAACTGGCCGGCCTAGACGGGGAGTTCGTCGTGTGGCCAGCGGGAGCGGGCCTGTTCGCGGGACCGGAGCAGGGCCAGGGTCGGCATGCCCCGGTCCGCTCCGGTGGCCAGCAGCTCCGGGAGCTGGGGAAGCGGAGCCACGGCGGCGACGTCGTCCAGGACGAGCGTCAGTGGTGGGTCGAGGCGACCGGAGGATGACCGTTCGGCCATGCGCCGGCCGCGCTCGACCACGCTTGCGGCGAGGGCCGTCAGGAGTGGCATGGCGCCCGGATTGGCTCGGGGATCCTCGATGGATTCACCCACCACATAAAGCGTGCCCGCTTCATGGACAAAGGAATCCAAGGTGAGGGCATCAGTTCGGTTTGGAGTGCAGGACTCTCGGATGTTGACCGTGGAGAGGGCTGAGAGGGCGCGGGTCGTCAGCTCCTGGGCCATGTCCCGGCGTTCGGGGTGGGCTGTGAGGGCGGCTTCGAGTTCGCCTGCCGCGCCTGGGGCCGCCTTCGGGTTGGTGCGGAGGATGCGTACGGCGTCCTGGACCTGGCCGCCCTGGGACCAGCGGTGGACGTGGCGGATGGTGCGGCCGTCGATCGCCGCCGCGTGGAGGTAGCTGCGCAGGAGGGTTTCTGCGGTGTCGCTGACCGCTTGGTCCAGGCGGGAGGTGGGGCGGACCGGGGTCAGGAGTGCGGTGGCTCTGGAGACCGCTGTTTGTTTGTCCTCGCAGCCCGTGGTGGGAGACCAGTGGAGGCGGGACGGGGTGTCGCAGAGGTGGGTGGGGTCGTAGAGGAGGACCGGGCCCAGTTTTGCGCGGGCGTCCTTCGTGTCCTGCCAAAGGGCCGGGTTCGACGTGACTACGAGGGCGGCGCCCTCCGCGTCGTGGACGGCTTGGGTCGCGGTTGGCTGGCGGCCTTCTCTTGTGGCTACGACAAGCCGGGCCCCCGTCGGTTCGCTGAGTCCGCGGGGTGTGGGGACCGTCGCCGACCGGTCGGCATCGGAATGCCCCATCGGCGTCGGCGTCGGCTGCGGCTCCGGCAGCGGCTGTGGCTGGGGCAGCGGCTCCATTCTGGGCGCGGGTACGACGTGCGGGGCTGGTACCTCGTGTGGGGCGGGTACGTCGTGTGGGGCGGGTACGTCGTGCGGTATCGGTGCTGATGTCTCCGCACCCTCCGCCTTCCCCACGCGCCGGCCCGCCCTCACAGCCCGCCACCGAGCCACTGTCCCCAGCACGAACACGGTCAGCACGATCAGGACCATCAGCTGGCCGATGAACAGCCCCCAGAACAGGCCGTACCCGGAGAGCTGACCGCTCGGTGTCTCCGGCCATGCGCCGGGGATGTCATGGGGTTGTGCGATCAGGGAGCGCATGGCCAGGGGCGTGTGGGTGAACGTTACGCCTGAGGGCCAGGAGCCGTGGGCGAACAGGGCTGCCAGGCCCGTGGCCGTCCAGACCAGTACGGTCATGCCGAGAAGGAAGGCGAGTATGCCGATGAGCAGGCCGTCGGGGATGCCTCCCTGGCCGTCCCGGTGTTCCCTGTGGTCCCGGTGTGCTCGGTGGTCGTCCGGTCTCACGCTGCCCCTTTCGCCCTACGCCACCGTCGATTCGGAGTCGCCGAGGTGCTGCTCCACGAAGGCCGCCGCGCGTTCCTCCGCCTCCAGCTCGGCGGCGCGCAGGGCGTCGTCGTTCAGGTCGCGGTCGGCGGACGACTCCGTCATCGCGCGGTCGGTGAAGACCAGCGGGCGTTCCGTCTCGGTGATCAGGTGTTTGACGACCTGGACGTTGCCATTGACGTCCCACACCGCGATGCCGGGGGTGAGGGACGGGATGATCTCCACGGCCCAGCGTGGGAGGCCCAGTACCCGGCCCGTCGCCCTTGCCTCGTCCGCTTTCTGGGCGTAGATCGTCCTGGTCGACGCCATCTTCAGGATCGCGGCCGCCTCCTTCGCCGCCGCTCCGTCCACGACGTCCGACAGGTGGTGGACCACCGCCACGAAGGACAGACCCAGCCGACGCCCGAATTTCAGCAGACGCTGGAAGAGCTGGGCCACGAAGGGGCTGTTGATGATGTGCCAGGCCTCCTCGACCAGGAAGATGCGCTTCTTCCGGTCGGGGCGGATCCAGGTGTGCTCCAGCCAAACGCCGACGATCGCCATCAGGATCGGCATGGCGATGGAGTTGCGGTCGATGTGGGACAAATCGAACACAATGAGCGGCGCGTCGAGGTCGATGCCGACCGTGGTGGGGCCGTCGAACATGCCGCGCAGGTCACCGTCGACCAGACGGTCCAGCACCAGCGCCACGTCCAGGCCCCAGGCCCGTACGTCGTCTATGGCGACGTTCATCGCCTCGGCCGACTCCGGCTCGGGGTGTCGTAGCTGCTCGACGATGTCACTCAACACCGGCTGGCGTTCGACGATCGTTTCGTTGACGTAGGCGTGCGCGACCTTCAGGGCGAAGCCCGAGCGCTCGTCGAGGCCGTGGCCCATCGCGACCTCGATGATCGTCCGGAGCAGGGCCAGCTGGCCCGTCGTCGTGATCGCGGGGTCGAGGGGGTTGAGGCGGATTCCCATGTCCAGGGCGGCCATCGGGTCCAGGCGGATGGGAGTTATTCCCAGCTCCTGCGCGATGAGGTTCCATTCGCCGACGCCGTCCTCGCCCTGGGCGTCGAGGACGACGACCTGGCGGTCGCGGAAGCGCAGCTGGCGTAGGACGTACGTCTTCTCCAGAGCCGACTTGCCGTTTCCGGACTCGCCGAGGACCAGCCAGTGCGGGGCGGGGAGCTGCTGGCCGTACAGCTGGAAGGGGTCGTAGATGTAGCCCTTGCCGGAATACACCTCGCGGCCGATGATCACCCCCGAGTCACCGAGACCCGGCGCGGCGGTCGGGAGGTAGACCGCCTGGGCCTGGCCCGTCGACGTGCGCACCGGCAGCCGGGTCGTCTCGACCTTCCCGAAGAGGAAGGACGTGAAGGCGTCGGTGAGGACGGACAGCGGGTCCCGCATCAGGTCCTACCTCCGAATGCCGGTGGCGAAGGGGAGTGTGTTGACGAATGCCCGGTGATGCTCGCGGTCGCACCACTCCAGCTTCAGATACGACTTTCCGGCCGACGCCCGGATGGTCCGCTTGTCGCGGGCCAGGGCCTCGGGGGAGCGGGAGGAGACGGTGATGTAGCCGACCAGGTTGACGCCGGCGGCACCGCTCGCGAGGTCTTCTCCTCGCTGGTCGAGACGGTTGTGGGCGGCGATGTCGCGCGGGTCGACGGTGCGGTTCATCTTGGCGGCGCGGCTGGCCTCCGCCTCGTCGTTGGTCTTCTCGGTCAGCATGCGTTCGATGGCTACCTCGGTGGGTTCGAGGTCCATCGTGACGGCGACCGTTCGGATGACGTCCGGGGTGTGGACCAGCAGCGGCGCCAGGAAGTTGACGCCGACCGGGGTCATCGGCCACTCCTTCACCCAGGCGGTGGCGTGGCACCAGGGTGCGCGGGTGGAGGACTCACGGGTCTTGGCCTGCAGGAACGTGGGCTCCATGGCGTCCAGCTCGGCCGGCCAGGCGTTGCGCTTCGTCATCGCCTGGATGTGGTCGATCGGGTGGTCCGGGTCGTACATGGAGTGGATGAGGGAGGCCAGACGGCCCTGGCCGAGCGGCTGGCGGACGCGGATGTCCGCCTCCTGCAGGCGCGAGCAGATGTCGGTCAGCTCGCGGGCCATGACGACCGCGAGTCCTGCGTCCCGGTCGACCTTGCCGCCGTGCGGGCGGGCGGCGCGGGCCATGGCTTGGGCCTCGGCGGCCAGTTCGCGGGTGAAGTGCATGCAGGCGACGAGGTAGGCGCGGTGCTGCTCGCTGCTCGTCGACACCATCGACTGGAGTTGGTCGTACGACTGCTGCAGCCATCCCGGGGCCCGGACGTCGCCACGTACGGCGACGTCCTTGGCGTGGGCGTCCGGGTCGGCGGGAAGGGTGCGCGCGAGCATCTGAAGGCGCGTCACGAAGCCGTCGCCGTTGGCGACATGCTTCAGGAGGGTGCCGAAGCGGTCGACGAGGGCTTCCTGGTCCTCGGAGTCGCGCAGGCCCACGCCGGGGCCCTCGATCTCGATCGCGGCCGTGACCGTGCGGCGGTCGGCGTGCAGGAGTACGGCGATCTCGTCCGGCCCGAAGGGAGCGGCCAGCCAGGTGATGCGGCCGATGCCGGGCGGCGGGCCGACCTCGACCTCACGTCCGTCGAGGTGGGTGCCGGCCTCGACGGCGCCGGAGCGGTAGGTCGTGCCCTGGCGGAGGGTGCGCTTGTAGCTGCGGTTGATCTCGAACCACTTGTAGAAGGTCCGCTGCTTGTACGGCACGTAGACCGCGGCCAGCGCGAGCATCGGGAAGCCCATCAGCAGCACGATGCGCAGGGACAGGACGGGGACGAGGAGTCCGCACATCATGCCGAGGAACGCGCCCCCGATGATCAGCGCGATCTCGCCGGTCTCGCGGTTGCGGCCGACGATCGCGTTCGGCCGGGCGCGGCCGATCAGATATGTACGGCGGGGCGTGACCGCGTGGGACACGTGGGACTCGGTCGTCAACGCCCGTCACCTCCTGAACGGTTGCTGCTGCTGTTACGGGTGTTGCTGGCGTGGGGTGTGTTCACCGAGCTGCTCGAACGGGGCGCGGGTGCGGCGGAGGGGACAGGTCCGCCGCCTGAGTTCGAGGAGCGCGAGCTGTGCGCGGCGACGCCGCCGGAGACGGGGTTGGACGGGCGGGAGCCGCCTTGGCCTCCGCCGCCGTTGTTGTCGGCGCGGGTGCTGTGTGTCTTGATGCCCTGGGCGACCAGGGTCGCCGGGGAGCTGATGACCGCGGCGGCCTTGCCCTCGGCTCCGCGCATGATGCGGTTGTTGCGGGAGCCGGCGATCTCGTCGCCGAAGCCCGGGACGAAGCGGTAGATCATCGCGCTGGCGAAGATGGCGAGCAGGATGATGGCCAGGCCGGAGACGACGGCCGAGAAGGCGTTCGGGCCGTCGTCGGCGGACAGCGCGCCGGCCAGGCCGAGCACTATGACGATGACCGGCTTGACGAGGATGACGGCGATCATGATGCCCGCCCAGCGGCGGACGTGGCCCCAGAGGTTCTTGTCGACCAGGCCCGCGTAGACGACGGTGCCGAGGAGGGCGCCGACGTAGAGCAGGGCGGCGCGGATGACGAGCTCCAGCCAGAGGATGCCGGCGGCGAGGATGGAGACCAGGGACACCACGATCAGCATGATCGGGCCGCCGCCGATGTCCTCGCCCTTCTCCAGGGCGCCGGCGAAGGTACCGAAGAAGGTTTCCGTCTGGTCGCCCGTCGCCTTCGCGAGGACCTCTGTGACGCCGTCCGTGGCCGATACGACCGTGTAGAGGATCAGCGGTGTGAACGCGGACGCGAGGACGGTGAGCCAGAGGAAGCCGATCGCTTCGCTGATGGCGGTGGTGAGGGGGACGCCCCTTACGGCTCGCTTGGCCACGGCCAGGAGCCAGAGGAGGAGCGTGAGGATCGTCGATGCCGCGAAGACGACCGCGTACTGCTGGAGGAACTTGGTGTTCGTGAAGTCGACGTTCGCGGTCTCCTTCACGGCCTCGCTGAGCTGCTTGACGGTCCAGCTGGCGGCGTCCGCGCAGCCCTTGGCGAGGGAGGAGAGGGGGTCGAGGGTGGAGGTGGGGTCGGTGAGGGAAGGGGTTCCGCCGCTGCGGCTGCCTGAGCCGTTGTCTTTTTCGCAGTACTTCCTGGCCTCGCCGACGATGAGGTCGCAGGGATCGTTGCTCCCCGTCGGTGTGGGTGTGGGTGTAGGTGCGGCGATGGCGCGGGTGGCCAGCACAACCGCGCCGGCCTGTACGGCGGCGAAGACCGCGGTGACCTTGAGGAAGCGGCGGTTAGCGCGCATACGTGAACCCTCCGTACTCCTCGATGGCCTTGCTGATCTCTTCAGAGGCGGCGGCTCTGTCGTCCCCGGGGACCGGGGCGGGGCCGTCCTTCTGGGAGTCCGTGACGATCTTCCAATCGCCTTCGGCCCACCGCAGGTCGAACGTCCAGGTCTTCCACGTCGAGGTGACGGGGTCGGTCGAGTTCTCCCCTGACATGCCGATGAGGCCCATGTACCAGACCGCGACCTTGACGCTGTTGCCGTCGTACTGCTGGACCGTTGTGCCCACCGGGACCACGCGTGAGACGAACGTGCTGCCCTCCGGCGGGTTGCCGTTGGCATCGAGCCCGAGCTTGCTGAGGAAGTCGGTCGAGTAAGCCTGGTCCATCGGGCCCTTCAGCTTGGCTGCGGCGTCGGGCGTGTAGAGCGTGTCGACGATGGCATGCCGGGTGTTCGTCTGGAACATGCCCGTCGAGCCGAGGGCCACCGAGTAGTTCGCCGCTGCCGACTGCGCCCCCACCTCATCATGCGCGAACCCCGCCGGAATCCCCCTCGTCTTGCCCTCCACCGGGCGTGACCCGCTTGCTGCCGTAGTCGAGGATTTCGGCTGGTTTTCGTCCCCGCCCGCTGAACCGGAGTCGTCGCCTCCACGGTTCGCGAAGGCGATCGCGGCGATGAGGAGGACGACCACGCCGACCACGGTGACCAGGCTCCGGGACGACGAGCGGCCGCCTCGCCGTGCGCCCCCGTACACGTCAGTGCCGCTCTCGGGCAGCCGTGTGCGGGTCTGACCGGTGCCTGCGTAACCGCCGGAGGTCTCCCGTTCGTCTCCGAGAGTCATGCCGCGTACGCCCCCTCGACGTCGGACGAAAACACGTAGGAGTACGACGGTAGCCGTGCTGGTTCCCGCATGGGCGCGGTGTGGTGACTCGACATCAGGGAGACGCAACCTCAGCCGGTGGGCACGACGGGTGGGTGGGGGACTGGGGGGACCGGGCGTGCCCGGAGCGGACGGAGGGAAGGGAGTGGACGGAGGGGACGCAGCCGCCTAGACGGCCATGCCGTACACGATGGTGAACAGTGTGCCCAGGGAGCCGATGATGAAGACGCCCGTCAGGCCGGCGATGATCAGACCCTTGCCCTGCTCCGCGCTGAACGTGTCGCGCAGCGCCGTGGCACCGATGCGCTGTTTGGCCGCACCCCAGATGGCGATGCCGAGGCAGAGCAGGATGGCCACCGCCATCACGACCTCGATCATCACCTTCGCCTCGTTGCCCAGGCTGCCGAAGGGGCCCCAGTCCGGAGCGATCCCGCCGATGATGGTGTTGATGTCGCCCTTGTCGGCCGCAAACAGCATGTAAGTCACCGCCCCTGTTGGGTAGTTCCGCAGTCCCCTGCGGTGCGCAGAGGTCAGGCCTCATTCTCGCCGACAATGGCGCCGTCGTATGTCGACTTGGCGTCATTGATGGGCGGGATTCGTACGAATACCTCGTACGGTCACTCTGTGTATCACGGCAGGTCACCCCGGGCAATGATGCCTGAGCGGAACCTGTGGTGTGGTTCCGTCGTTAGCCCTCTTCACGCCGGGGGCCGTTTCTGACGGCCGGTCGGGTGAGTGGTCGTGCCCGTGTTCTGCGGGTGAAGGCTATCCCGGCATGACGAACGGGCCACGGCGGGGTGCCGTGGCCCGTGCTGGTCAGGGCTGGTGACGGAGGGTCAGCCGGTGAAGGCGTCCAGGCCCTGCGGGGTGCCCCAGCCGGTGGGGCCGTCGTAGCCGGTAGCGGCGGTGCAGAGGTACGACGTGGAGCAGGTGCCGTTGTTGCCGGAGGTGACGTCGTTGAGGGCGGACGTACCGGCTGCGTTGTACGGGTATTGCGCGGGGTAGTCGCTGGTGCCCGGCGTGCCCGCGAGGGCGTAGACGCCCGCGATGATCGGGGCGGAGGCGCTTGTGCCGCCGAAGGTGTACCAGCCGGCGGTGACGCCGTAGGAGTCGTAGACGGAGACGCCGGTCGCCGGGTCCGCGACGGCCGAGACGTCCGCGATCGTGCGCTTGCCGCAGCCGTTGTCGGTCTGCCAGCTCGGCTTCGCGTCGTAGGCGGAGCAGCCGGAGCCGGTTCCTTCGGTGCTGCTCGTCTTCCAGACGGACTCCGTCCAGCCTCGGGACGTGGAGGAGGTGGACAGCTTCGTGCCGCCCACGGCGGTGACGTACCGGGACGCGGCCGGATACTCGGCGCCGTAGGCCGAGTCGCCCGCGCTGACGGTGATGGCGACGCCCGGGTGGTTGAAGTACGTCGAGTCGTACGTGGTGTCCGACGAGGACTCCGAGCCGCCGTAGCTGTTGGAGACGTACTTGGCGCCCAGCTTGACCGCCTCGTTCACTGCCGCGCCCAGGTCCTCCATGGACGCGGAGGATGCCTCGACCAGCAGGATGTGGCAGTTCGGGCAGGTGGCGCTCGCCATGTCGACGTCGAGGGAGATCTCCTGGGCCCAGCCGCTGTCGGCGGAGGGGAGGGAGGTCGTGGAGCCGGTCTGGCCGACCTTCTTGAAGCAGCCGTTGGAGGTGGTGCAGGCCGGGAGGTCGTACTGCGTGCGGTACTTGGCGAGGTCGGCCTCGGCGTTCGGGTCGTCGTACGCGTCGACGATCGCGATGGTTTCGCCGGAGCCGTTGGAGGCGGCGGCGGAGGTCAGGCCGTAGGCGTCCTGGAGGTCGGACGGGCCGTAGCCGGAGGGGGTCGTGGCGTCACCGGCCTTGGGGGTGGTGCCGGTCCTGGCCGCTCGCTGCTGCTCGAAGGCGGTGGTGCCGCCGGTCACGCGGACCGAGTTGCAGGCCAGGTCGCCCTTGTGTTTGGGCGTGGCGCAGGGGGTGGCGGTCCAGGTGACCTTCGTGGTGGCGGGGGGCTTCTGGGGGGTGGCGGTCGCGTGGGTCGCTGTGCCGAGTCCGGTGAGGACGAGTGCGGCGGTTGCGGCTGCGGTGGCGGCCGTGGAGGTGAGGCGGCGCCATCTGCCGTGGGTCTTGGGTGAGTCGGGGGTCGTCGTACGCAACGTACAGCCTCCTGTGAGTGGGGGAAGAGGCCTGCGGGTGGGGGGTCCACCGGTGTGGTTCCCGGTGGGGGCGGCGGCCCGCCGACGACTGTTGCTTGTTGGGTACGTGACAACAAGGTGGGTTTCGGAATCCTGACTTCTGTATTGCTCAGGGGCGTGGGGGATTGCTGATCAATGGCGCGGGGATGGGTGGGGGATGGCCTCGGCTTGACCCTCCGGCCGCTCCGGGGCTCAGTTCTCGGCGACGTTCGTGGTGATCAGGCGGAGCAGCTGCTTGGTCATCGCGTCCTGTTCCGGGGTCAGGCCCATGGCGTCGCCGATGGCGAGCGGCACGGTGGCGGCGCGGTCGCGGAGCCGGGCGCCGGCCTCGGTGAGGCGGATGGCGACCGAGCGCTCGTCGTCGGGGCGGCGCTCGCGGCGCAGCAGGCCGCCCGCTTCGAGGCGCTTGAGCAGCGGGGAGAGGGTGCTGGACTCCAGCTGAAGGGCGGTGCCCAGGTCCCGTACGGAAATCGCGTCCTGTTCCCAGAGGGCGAGCATGACCAGGTACTGCGGGTAGGTCAGGTTCAGCTCGTCGAGGAGGGGGCGGTAGCGGGCGGTGACGGCGCGGGAGGCGGCGTACAGGGCGAAGCAGAGCTGGTCGTCCAGGAGGAGGGAGCCTCCCGGTTCCTGGTCCTTGATGTCGCTGCTGGTCATCGGGGCTCCCGGGGCGGTCGTAGAGGTCGCAGCCTATCGTTCGAGCGCTCTCGATGGTATCGCGCCCCAATAAATGACGTACTAATAAGTTGCGCACGACTTAATAGGGCGCTACTTTCGGGGTGTGCCGCCGAACCCGGCGAACCAGCCGGGAGAGCCTGCCCGTGTGTGTGGGGCGTGCGGCACCCGATCCGAGGAGATCGCCATGACCGAGTCCAACCGCCCCGTCCTCGAACCCGCCGCCCAGGCCTTCGCCGAGGCCACCGCGAACCCGCCGTACCTGTTCGACCTCGGGCCGGCGGAGGGCCGGAAGGTCGTCGACGAGGTGCAGTCCGGCGACATCGTGAAGCCCGAGGTCGAGGAGGAGTGGGTCACCGTGGCCGGTGGGCCCACGGGTGAGGTGCGGGCGCGGATCGTCCGGCCCGCGGGTGCCACCGGGGTGCTCCCGGTGATCATCTACATCCACGGTGCCGGATGGGTCTTCGGCAACGCCCACACCCACGACCGCCTCGTGCGTGAGCTGGCCGTCGGTACCGGTGCCGCGGTGGTCTTCCCCGAGTACGACCTCTCGCCCGAGGCTCGCTATCCCGTCGCCATCGAGCAGAACTACGCCGTCGCGCAGTGGGTCGTCAGTGAGGGAGCGGGCAACAACCTGGACGCGAGCCGGATCGCGGTGGCCGGTGACTCGGTGGGCGGCAACATGTCGGCGGCGCTGACGCTGATGGCCAAGCAGCGGGGGGATGTGCCGCTGGTTCAGCAGGTGCTGTTCTATCCGGTCACCGATGCCGCGTTCGGCACCGGCTCGTACCGGCAGTTCGCCGAGGGGTACTTCCTGCGGCGGGATGCGATGCAGTGGTTCTGGGATCAGTACACGACGGACGAGGCCGAGCGGGCGCAGATCACCGCGTCGCCGCTGCGGGCCTCCGGCGAGCAGCTTCAGGGGCTTCCGCCGGCGCTGGTCATCACCGCCGAGGCCGATGTGCTGCGCGACGAGGGGGAGGCGTATGCGAACAAGCTGCGGGAGGCGGGGGTCCCGGTCACCGCGGTGCGGTATCAGGGGATCATTCACGACTTCGTGATGCTGAACGCGTTGCGGGAGACGCGGGCTGCGGAGGCCGCTATTGGGCAGGCGATCAGTGTCCTGCGGGGTGCGTTCAGCCTTCGTTGAGCGCAGGCGTCATCGCCGTAGGGGCGCGGTTGTCGGGCTGCTGCGGGTCCGTCGTGGCTGGTCGCGCCCAGCGCGGCGGAGTCGCGTATCGACACGGCCCCGCGCCCCTGAGGGTGTTGCCGCTCAGGGCGTTGAATCCGACCGTCAGCGGGGTTTCAAGCCGTGCAGCAGATGGTGGACCAGGCCCTCGACGCCGGCCAGGGCCGCTTCCGGGGGCAGCCAGCCTCCGGCGATGAAGCCGGCCATGCCGTGGAGGGCGGCGCCCGTGACGAGGTTGAGTTCCGCGGGGTCGCCCTCGATGATCTCGCCGCGTGTCTGGGCGTCCGCGAGGACCCGGTCGAGGCTGCCGACCGTCTGCTCGACGGCGGCGGCCATCTGCTCGGAGGCGTCCGGGTCGTGCTTGCGGGCGTACATGAGCTCCAGGAGCTCGGCGTTGTCGATGGCGAAGCTGAGGTAGGCCCGAGCGAGGGACGTGAGGCGCGGCTCCAGCGGGAGCGCGGGGTCGTCTGCCGTGTTCAGGGCCTGGGCGAGCCGCTCGTATCCGGACAGGGCCAGGGCGTTGAGCAGGGCCTGCTTGTCCTTGAAGTGCCGGCCGGGGGCGGCGTGGCTGACGCCGACCTCGCGGGCCAGTTCGCGCAGCGACAGGGAGCCGACGCCCTTCTCCCGCAGGGTGCGTTCCGCGGTGGCGAGCAGGGCGGAGCGCAGGTCTCCGTGGTGGTAGGGGCGACTCTCGGGCATGCGCACCATCGTAGCTCGATGTTGGCGGTGTCATCTTTGTTGGCGTTGCCAGCATTGTTGTCATTGACAGCATTGTTGGCGGCGCCTACATTCGATGGCATGGCTGAGAAGAAGACGAGCAGGACGACCAAGTCGAGCAAGACGACCCCGCAGACATGGGACGCGACGAGCCTCCCTGACCTCACCGGCCGTACCGCCGTCGTCACCGGCGCCAACAGCGGGATCGGTCTCAGGGCGGCGGACGCGCTGGCCCGAGCGGGTGCGCATGTCGTGTTCGCCGTGCGGGACCTGGAGCGGGGCGGGGCGGCAGCCGCGACGGTGAACGGCAGCACGGAGGTGCGGCGGCTGGATCTGGCGGATCTGTCCTCCGTACGGGAGTTCGCGGAGGCGTGGCAGGGGCGGCCGTTGGACCTGCTGATCAACAACGCCGGCGTGATGATGCTGCCGCAGCAGCGGACGGCGGACGGCTTCGAGATGCAGTTCGGCACGAACCATCTGGGCCACTTCGCGCTGACGAACCTGCTGCTGCCGTACGTCACCGACCGGGTCGTGACGTTGTCGTCCGGTGCCCACCGCTGGTTCGGTGCGAGGATCCGCTTCGAGGACCTGAACTGGACGTCCGACTACAACCCGAACCGCGCGTACGCCCAGTCGAAGCTGGCGAACCTGCTCTTCACGCTGGAACTCCAGCGCCGCCTCGCGGAGTCCGGCTCCCCCGTCCGCGCCCTGGCCGCCCACCCCGGCTACGCCGCCACCAACCTGCAGAGCCATGCGGGGAGTCCGGTGATGCGTGGGTTCATGAAGATCGGCAACAGGTTCTTCGCCCAGGACGACAGGGCGGGTGCGCTGCCGACGTTGTACGCGGCGACTCAGGATCTGCCCGGGGCGAGCTACGTCGGCCCGGACGGGCTCGGTGAGATGCGAGGTGCGCCGACGCTGGTGGGGCGGTCGGTGGCGGCGAGTGATGCGGGGGTGGCGCGGCGGTTGTGGACGGTGTCCGAGGAGCTGACGGGGGTGAGCTGGCCGGCGGAGCAGGTGGAGCAGGTGGGCCGGGCGGGCCGGGTGGCGGCCGAGCGGTAGTGCGGCGCCCGGCGCCACGGTTGCTTCGCTTACATCGCTTACATCGGCCGGGTCACGATTCCGGCTGGGTCACGGTCAGCGCCCAGCGGATGTTGTCCGCCGAGGCGTCGACGGCCACCTGGAAGGAACCGGCGCGCATCACGCCGGGGTCCATGGTCACCGAGCCGACCCCTGCCTCCCCGGCCGGACAGTCGACGGAGAACGCGGCGACCTCGGCGTCCTGCGACCACATGGTCACCTGTACATTGCCGTCCCCCTCGCACGCCACGGTGAGCACGGTCGGCAGGCGCTCCCCCACGCCCGCCGACACGACCCCGCCGTCGCCCGTCCACTCCTCCACCCACACCAGGCCATCCGGCCCGGGGTGGGGCAGCAGGACATCGCCCGACGCGGCGGCGGGCGCCGCCCCGAGGCCGGTCAGCCCGCAGGCCGCCAGCGCGGTTATGGCCAGGGCTCGACGTGTCCGTCTCATGGTTGTTCCCCCTGATGGTCCGTTGGATCTGTTGGGTAGTCGGATCTGCTGGTCCGCAGATCGCCCACAGTCTGCCGTGGCGGATGACCTTGTGCCTGAGTTTTCGTACTCAGGGTCGCCGGGCAGGCCCTTCTCGGAGGTGATCGTCGGATGCCGCTGCCGAGCCTGCTCGCGGTCTTCGCCCACCCGGACGACGAGTCCCTGTCCTCGGGCGGAGTCCTCGCCCGGCAGGCCGCAGCGGGCGCTCGCACCGGGGTCGTGACGGCGACCTGGACCCCGGCCACGCAGCGCGGCGCCGAACTCGCCGAGGCGTTGCGCATTCTCGGCGCCGGTGAGCCGCGGATGCTCGGCTACGCCGACGCCAAGTTGCCGCACTCCGCCCCCGGCAGACCGCGGTTGCTGGACGCGCCGCTCGACGAGTCGGTGGGGCGGCTGGTGGCCCACATCCGGCAGTTCCGCCCGCAGATCGTGCTCACCCACGACGCCTACGGCGGCGTGACCGGCCATCCCGACCACGTGCACACCCACCGCGTGACTACCCTCGCGGTCCAGTCGGCCGGGCTCGAACGCCTCTACCGGGACGCCGGTGCCCCCTGGCAGCCCAGCGCGCTCTACCTGGCCACGCACCCGCACTCGGCCCTTGGGGCGCTGGGCGAGCTGGCCCGCGCGGGCAAGGCGATGAACACGGTGCCGGACGAGCGGGTCACCGCGACCGTCGACGTGAGCCCCTGGCTGAAGCAGAAGTGGGCCGCCGTACTGGCCCATCGCAGCGAGGTGGAGCGAGGGGCGGCACCGGGCCTGCTCGCCGGCTTTGCGCCGGAGGTCCGGGAGGGGTTCCTCGCCACCGAGTGGTACATCCGCCAGGACGCCGTCTCCCCGGTGTCGGGCCAGACCGAACTGACGCCTTGAGCTGGAGACCTTGAGCGAGAGGCCCAGGTTGAACTCAGGCTCAGCCGGCGACCTGGAGTGGCGCACCCCTTCGCGACGGCCCGCCAAGACCGTCCGCGACCGGCCCCCCTACCCGCTGCAGCCCCAGCCGCCGGGCGCTGAACAGCACAAATCCATGAGTCTGGGTGGCATCTAGCCGTTGCGTGGAACGTTGTCAATGCCCGACACGCGCGCAGAAGTGTGATGGGACGTCAGTCCGATCCCCCGAGCGGCTCAATTCGACACCAAGTCACTGGCCGCTGCGCTCTTCTGATGAGCCATCACATATGCGCCTCGGGCTTGCGGACGCCCGATCGGCCCCTTTCCATCACCCCTCCAACATTTCTGAGGTGGCGACAGAATTAAACATCAGTATGTTCATTCATAGTCGGCCAGGCTCGGCTGACATCCGTGAGAGATGGAGAAAACGCCTGTGAGAAGGAGAATCGAAATGCGTACGCGTACCGTTGTCGCGATCGCATTTTCGGTCGGTGTCGCCGTCCTTGCTGCAGCCAGTGTGAACTACGCCTCGGCTTCCAGCTCCGCCCCGGAATCCGCCGCATCGGCGCTGGAGGCCGCTGCCTATGTCCCCCAGGGAGGCGACGGCCAGACGAACTTCGGCCACCAGAGGGACAACCACGGAAACCACCAGGACGACGATCACGGACAGATCCACGTCAACGAACGAACGTTTTCAGCCGAGCAGGGTGTGTGCACCGCTGTGATCAGTAGTCCCGCGACCAGCTTCAACGTCCGAAACGAGAGCGATAAGACCGTCGAATTCTTCACCGGGATTACATGCGACAACGGGCCGGCAATTGCGACTATTGGGCCCCGAAACTCGAGCAGTGCAATTCCCGGCACGACGGTCGCCGACGGGGCGGTGGTGCCGATGGCGCTTGTCGGCAGCTTCCGAGCAATCGACAACGACAAGCGTCACTGACCCTCACCTCGATCAGGGGCAGCGAAAAGCCTACCTGTGTGCCACTGGGACCCGGCCCGCCGCAATCGGGCCGGGCCGTGCCCATCGAGCAGCGGCCGGCAAATGGCGCGGACCTCGCCCCCTGACTCCAGTCGGCCGAAGACGGTGGCTTCGGCGGCGAATGCGTCCGGGTGGGTTCGCGGCTTCTCGATCGTTGTCAGCGGCGTGACGGACTCGGCTGCGGGGAAGGCGAATACCCGGAGACGAGTCACCGTCATGCCTCGGGCTCGATGCCAACCACCTGTAGTCACATACGAGTTGTCCTTGCCCAGTGGCTGGTTCGCTGGGCGCTACTCGGCGGCCAGTGCCTCCCGCATGGCCTTCGCCGTGGTGGCCGGGTCGTAGTCCTCCGCGACGCCTTCGACCATGATGATGTCGCCCTCGATGTGCCGGGAGCGCAGGGGCGCGATCTCCTGGTAGGCGGGCGAGTCCCACCACGCCCGCGCCTCGGCGATGCCGGGGAAGCCGATCATCACGACATCCCCGGGCCAGCTGCCCTCCTTCGTCTCGTGCGGCGTGGCATGCACGAGGAAGCGGCCGCCGTACGGCTCGAAGGTGGCGGGGATGCGCTCGATGTACTCGGCGACCTCCGGGTGCGCGGTCGCGTTACGGAGGTGGGCTATCGCGTAGGCGGGCATGGTGTCCTTCCGGTCGGTCGGGCTCCCTGTGCTCACGAGCGTGGCATAACGGCTTGCCGGTAGCGATTACCTGCCGGGTAATGCAGCCCGGGGGGGGGAGGGCTAGTTGATCCCCTCGATGAAGTGGTCGAACTCTCCCGCCTGTACGCCGAGTACGAACGCGTCCCACTTGCGGCGATTGGTGGTGACCACGTTGTTGTCCGGGTCGCTGGTCTCGCGGATGTAGACGGGGGCGTCGCCGTCGTTGCCCTCGCCGAAGGCGATCTCGATCCAGGGGCCGGGGCCGGTTGCCTCCGGCGGGGCGGCGCGTTCCCAGGTGAGGTTCGGGGGCATGTCAGGCACAGGGGGTTTCTTTCTTGAGGGTGGTCAGGAGGGCGTGGAAGGCGGCCGGGGCGGCCGTGAGTATCGCGCCGGTGGGGTCGCTGGGCGCCGAGCGGGTACGCGCACTGGCCTGGGACACGGACCCGAGGGTCCCGCCAGGGTTCGTAGCCGAGGGTGCCGCCGTGCCTCCGTGCGACGCGGAGCACGGTCGGGGCCTGCATCTCGTGCGGGCCTGCGCCGACGCGACAGGCGTTTCGGTGCTGCGGGAGCGGGGGGCTTGCGGTTGCTCGAACCGCTGCACATCGAGATCACTGCCGGCGATTTCCCCGGGTACGGCGCTCAGCCGCACGGCGTCTGACGCTTCTCTCACCTTCGTCGGTCACAGTGGTGCCGATGTCCCCGATGCCCCCGATGACCCGGATGAAGCGCACCGCCCGCACCTCCCGTCTCTCCCTTTACGCCGTCAGCCTCCTCCTCGCCCTCACCTCGGCCTCCACCTCGGCCGCCGACGCCGGTGCCGGTCCTCTCGGGGTGACCGCCTTCGCCGCGGCGACGGCGCGGAGTGCGCGGGTCGGTGCCCTGTTCGCGGTCGACCGTCGCGCTCACCTCCGCGGCGGGCACTTCTGCACCGCGTCCGTCGTCCACAGCCCTCACCGGAACCTCGTCGTCACCGCCGCCCACTGCCTGGAGGGGAGGACGGACGAGCTCGTGTTCGTGCCCGGGTACCGGGACGGCAAGGCGCCGTACGGGGTGTGGAGAGTGGGGAGGTGGTTCCTGCCGGAGGGGTGGGCGAAGGAGCGCGACGAGGACAGTGACGTGGCGTTCGGGGTCGTGGCCGATCGGGGCGGGAAGGGGGTCGAGGACGTCGTCGGCGGCAATCGGTTCGTCACCGGGACGGCCACGGGGGCTACGGCGGTGACCGTCACCGGTTACCTCAACTCCCGCGAGACGCCGATCAGTTGCAGCGACAAGCCGACCCTTCGCGACCGTACGCAACAACGCATCGCCTGCCCCGGCTTCAGCGGAGGGACCAGCGGAAGCCCTTGGGTCAACGGGGACGGGGCGGTCGTCGGGGTGCTGGGCGGGCACGACGGGGGTGGGGCCACTGCGGACGTGTCGTACAGCGTGGTGTTGGGGGCGGAGGCGGCGGGGCTGTATCAGGAAGCGGAAAGGGGTTCCCCGACGAACTGATCTTTGTGGCAAGGTCAGTTCGGTGGACGCACTGAAGGACCGGGACCCGGCGCACATAGGCGCCTACACGCTGCTCGCGCGGCTCGGGGCGGGCGGTATGGGGCAGGTCTATCTGGCTCGGTCGCCGGGTGGGCGGCTGGTCGCCATCAAGGTCATCCGCGACGAGATCACCGACCATCCGGAGGCGCTGGCTCGGTTCCGGCGTGAGGTGGAGACGGTGCGGGCCGTGCGGAGTGCGTATACGGCGAACCTGATCGATGCCTCGCTGGATGACGCGCCGTACTGGCTCGCGACCGAGTATGTGTCGGGGCCGACGCTGAGTAAGGCGGTGGGGGAGCGCGGGGCGCTGCCGGCCGACAGCGCGCGGCGACTGTTCGCGGCCCTGGCCGAGGCGCTGGCGAGCGTGCACGGGTACGGCGTGACGCACCGGGACCTCAAGCCGCAGAACGTGATCCTCTCGCCGCAGGGGCCGCTGCTCATCGACTTCGGCATCGCCCGTGGCGCGGCGGACACGGCCCTGACCCAGACGGGGCTCACGCCGGGGACGCCCGGGTACACCGCGCCCGAGGTGCTGATCAGCAATCAGGTGGGGGCGGCGGCGGACGTGTTCGCGCTCGGAGCGACGCTCGCTTACGCGGCGACGGGCCGTCCGCCGTTCGGTTCCGGCCCCATGCACGCGGTGTCGTACCGGGCGGTGCACGAGGACATCGACATCGCCGGCGTAGAACCGGGACTGGCCGAGCTCATACGGGAGTGTGTGGCCAAGGACCCGGCCGGGCGGCCGGGGCTGGACGCGGTCATCGCGCGCTGTGCCGTGTCCTCCGCGCTCGCCGAGGATCCGTTCTACGGGCGGCTCAGCGGCGATGCCGAGGCTGTGCCGCAGGACCTCCGGGCGGCGGTGGCGGCGGGGCTGGTGCCGCCGGGGCACGGGGAGCCGACGCCACCGGCGTACCCGCCGACCGCGGGACCCGGTTATGTGCCGACGGCCGTCCCGGCGTACGTACCGACGCTCGCGCCTTCGGCGCCGACGGCCGTACCGGAGAGGGGCCGCTCGCGGCGTACGCCCTGGATCGTGGCCCTAGCCGTCGCGGTGGTGGTGGGGACTGCGTCCGCCGTGACCTTGCGGGTCCTGGACGGGAAGGGGGAGGAGGACGGCGGGTCGCAGGCGCGGGGCGGCGGCTCGGCGTCGGCATCTCCGTCAGCGTCAGCGTCCGGGAGCGGCACGTCCGCGGCACAGAAGGCGCCGGAGTACATCGTGCGGAACCGCCGCAACGTCGATGTCTGGAACAGCTCCGAACGCAAGTGCGCGCAGGTCGGTGCGGTCAGCGCGCCCGAGGAACTCCAGTACAGCGCGGTCGACGCGGACGATCCCACGGCCGCGTCCGTCCAGGAGAGGGCGAAGATCTCCGTCCGGTTCAAGTACGCGGAGATGCTGCCCAAGAGACCCGATCCGTACTACGTCTCCGTCGGAGTGAAGCCGCCGCACGACATCTCCCCCTCGACGGGCATGCCGTACAAGGCGCCGAACCAGACCATCGGCTACACCAGCAAACCGGTGGACATCTACACGCACTGGAAGGCCGGGGGGTTCATCGAGCTGACCTACCCTGACGACTTCCAGTGGCACTCGGAGACGGGCAAGCCCATTGACGCGATCCCCGTCGCCAACGACCCCGGTGACTGGACGGTCGTCTTCTACCACGTCAACGGCAGCCCGACGGACTACGAGAGCATCGGTTGCGACGGCTTCAGCGTGGGAAGCTCCTAAACTGGCGCGGGCGGACTCCCGGCGGGCGAGGGGCGGTTGACGGTGCGTAAGGCATGGATCGTGGCGGGTGCCGCTGTCGCGGCCGGGCTCAGCTTCGTGATGCTGCTCGTCGTCGGGGTCTACGTCGTCGCCGGGAACCTCGCGGGCGGCGTGGGCGGCGGGGCCAAGACCCTCGCCAAGGGCGCTGTGCCGGCCGCGTATCAGACGCTTGTGCAGAAGTGGGGCAATCTGTGCTCCGCCATCAACCCCGCGCTGCTCGCCGCCCAGCTGTACCAGGAGAGCGGCTTCAACCCGAAGGCCCAGAGCCCGGCGGCCGCCCAGGGCATCGCTCAGTTCATCCCGGGCACCTGGGCCACGCACGGCGTCGACGGCGACGGTGACGGCGACCGCGACGTATGGGATCCGAATGACGCGATTCCATCGGCCGCGTCGTACGACTGCAAGCTCGCCTCGTACGTGAAGGACGTCCCCGGCGACCCGACGAAGAACATGCTCGCGTCCTACAACGCCGGGGCGTACGCGGTCATCAAGTACGGGGGCGTGCCGCCGTACAAGGAGACCCAGAACTACGTGAAGACGATCACGACTCTGGAGGAGAGCTTCGCCGCGCCCGTCAGCCGTGTCGACCCCAGCAAGCAGGCCGCCGGGGCCATCTACTACGCGCAGAAGAAGCTCGGCACGCCCTACCTGTGGGGCGGAGACGGTACTGCTGCGGACGGGGGACGGTTCGACTGCTCCGGGCTGACCAAGGCCGCTTACGAGAGTGTCGGGATCACGCTGCCGCGCGTCGCCAACGATCAGTACAACGCCGGACCGCATCCGGCCAGGAGCGAGCTGCTCCCCGGCGATCTGGTCTTCTTCTCGACGGACCCGACCAACTCGCGGGCCATCGACCATGTCGGGATTTATGTGGGCGGCGGGTACATGATCGACGCACCGAGAACGGGTGCTGTGATCCGGTTCGACCCGATCGACACCGCGAAGTACTTCGGTGCCACCCGGGTCACCGAAGATGGCGCGAAAGCGCTGCCCACGACGGTGTAGACGGAGCGTGAACCCACCCCCTGAGCTGCGGCGATGGGTATCTCTTCGATAACGTCTGAGTGATCATTCAGTGGAGTGTGGAACGTATTAACAGGAGCCGTGCGTTCCTGGTGACGTAGCCGGATCTACAACCACGGGGGTGGTGGGCGGAGCGGCGTACGCAAGATGCGCCGGAGACACGACGAAGGGGCCGCGGCATCATGGCTGGACTCGCAGAATCCGGGTCGAACCCCGACGTCGAGCTGCTCTACGACATCAATGGCCTGGCCAAGGACGCGCCGCGCTGGTTCGACCGGGTCATGGAGTACGTCGGTGAGTACGGGCTCGTGCTCGCCCTGGTCCTGCTCGCGGTGTGGTGCTGGTGGTCCGTGCGGCGACGGGGTGCGGAGGACGCCGCCTCGTCGGTGGCCGCGCTCGTGTGGGCGCCGCTGGCCGCCGGGATCGCGGTGCTCGTGAATGTGCCCATACGGGGGTTCGTCGAACGGCCCCGGCCGTTCAACGACCATCAAGGGCTCGAAGTCCTGGTGTCCGGCAAGACCGACTACTCGTTCGTGAGTGATCACGCGACGATCGCCATGGCTCTGGGGGTCGGGCTGTTCGTCGCGAACCGGAAGTTCGGGCTGGTCGGGATCGGGCTCGCGCTTCTCGAAGGGTTCTGCCGGGTCTATATGGGCGTGCACTATCCGACCGATGTGGTGGGAGGGTTCGCGCTCGGTACGGCTGTCGCGCTGCTGCTGTCGCCGTTGGCCATGGCTCTGCTGACGCCCGTGATGTCCGCGATCGAGCGGTCGCCGAGGGGTGGGTGGCTGATCCGGTCGCGGGGGTTGTCCCGGGCGGGTGGGCAGGACGCGTTGATTCCGGGGGCTCGGAAGGAGTCGGCGGGGGCTGAGGAGCGGGACCTCGCGGCGTAGCTTCGCTGGGGCGGTGCCTCGCTGTGTCAGCGCCTCGCTCTGTCGGCGCGCTTGGCTTCGATGGCTGCGCGCCGACGTCTGTGACGGCTATGGCCGTCTGCGGTACGTGGCTACAGCGCCTGCGGGTACGTGAAGAAGCCCTGCGGGTCGTACTGCTTCTTCAGCTTCATCAGGCGCGTTGCCGCGTCCCCGTAGTACGCCTTGCGCCAGTCCCTCAGGGTCGGGTCGGTGTAGTTCTGGTACGCGGCGCCCGAGGCGTACGGCCGCATCGCGTCGTGTGCCGACTTCAGCCACGCCTGGGCCGTGGAGCCCGTCGTGCCGGCGCGCCATGAGGCGATGTACTGGGCCAGCATGCGGGAACGGCGGTGCACGAAGGCGGTCGCGGTGGGGGAGACGCGGTTGACGGCACCTCCGAGGGCCGTGAGCGCGATGCTGCCGGAGCCGCCGCGGACCGACTCCATCTGCTTCAGCAGGGTGCGGATGCCCGCGGACGAGAGCGAGCGGTCGAAGAAGTCCGACTTCGCCGTGTACGTTTCGCGGCCCAGCGCGCCCTGGGGGGAGCGGCCCGGGGTGGAGCCGGGGAGGTGGCACTGCGCGTCCGTGGTGAAGGAGGAACAGCCCGCGTAGAGCTCCATCGCCGCCTCGTACGAGCGGCGCTTGAGGGCGACGTTGCTCGCGGGGCCGGGGCCGCCGGGGCGGTCGGCCAGGCGGTCCACCGCGTTCTGGAGTTCGCCGTAGGTGCCCAGGGAGAACGCGGCGACGGAGATGGTGGGGGTGCCGCCCACGTGGTTCGAGATGCTCAGGGCCGACCAGATCTCGTCGGGCTGGGTCGGGCCCCACTCCTGCCAGGCCTTGATCAACGCGGCCGCCTTCGACCAGGGCCAGGTCATGAACGCCGTTACGGCCTGGGGGGCGGGGTGGGTCTTGAAGTGCAGTTCCGTCACGACGCCGAAGTTGCCGTTGCCGGCGCCGCGCAGGGCCCAGAAGAGGTCCTTGTGGGTGGTGGCGTTGGCGGTGAGCTGCTTGCCGTCGGCGGTGATCAGGGTGGCCTGGGTGAGGCTGTCGCAGGTCAGGCCGTAGGCGCGGGAGGTCACGCCGTGGCCGCCGCCGAGGGTGAGGCCGGAGACGCCGACGGTGGGGCAGGAGCCGGCGGGGATGGTGACGCCCTTTGCGGCGAGGGCTCGGTAGACGTCGATGAGTTTGGAGCCGGCGCCGACTACTGCGGTGGTGCCCGAGGCTCGGATGCGGTTGAGCTTGGAGACGTCGATGATCAGGCGGTTGTTGCCGGAGGACCAGCCGGCGTAGGAGTGGCCGCCGTTGCGGATGGCTACGTGGAGGTTGTGAGCTCGGGCGTAGGCGAGGGTGGTGCGGATGTCGTCGGGGTGGGCCACGTAGGCGACTGCGGCGGGCTTCAGGGCGTCGAAGCGGGTGTTGTAGAGCTGGTGGGCCGACTTCCAGTCGGTGTCGCCCGGGCGGATGAGGCGGCCGTCGAGGTCTCGGGCGAGGGCGGTCCAGTTGGCGGGGGCGGAGGCGGTGGTGGAGCGGGTGGCGGTGGTTTGTGTGCGGGTGCCCGTTCCGGGGTTTGTGCTTGTGCCTGCGTCGGTGGCTGCGCCTGTGTCCGTGCTCTTGCAGGCGGTTGCTGCCAGGGCGGTGAGGGCTGCTGCGCCGCCGCCGATGAAGGTACGCCGTTCCATGTCGCCTCCTGGGGGTTACGTGGAACGAGACGGGGTGGTGGGGGTCGGGGTTCCATGGTGCGGTGGTCGTTTCTGCGCCGGTCTGGGGGGTCTCGCCCCCGCCGCCCCTACCCGTCCCATCCAGAAGGGGCTCCGCCCGCCCCTTCGACCCCGCTGGGGCTGCCGCCCCAGACCCCGCTTCGGCCCTGAACGGGCCTCCTCCTCAAAACGCCCCCAAAGGGGGCACCCCCAGACGGGCTGAGATGCCTGAGCCGGCGTTGAGAGGTGAGGCCCGCCCCGCCTACAGGAACGCCAGGTGCACAACCCCGAACGCCGCCGCCGCCACCGCGGCCGCCGCAGGCATCGTGATGAACCAACCCAGGACGATGTTCTTGGCCACGCCCCACCGCACGGCGTTCACCCGCTTTGTCGCGCCCACGCCCATGATCGCGGAGGTGATGACGTGGGTCGTGGAGATCGGGGCCTTGAAGAGGAAGGCCGTGGTGAACATGATCGACGCGCCGGTCGTCTCCGCGGCGAAGCCCTGTGGGGGATCGAGTTCGATGATCTTGCGGCCGAGGGTGCGCATGATGCGCCAGCCGCCCGCGTAGGTGCCGAGGGACAGCATCACGGCGCACACGATCTTGACCCACACCGGGATCGGGTCGCCGTAGTCCTCGACGTCGGCGATGACCAGGGCCATCACCACGATGCCCATCGTCTTCTGGGCGTCCTGGAGGCCGTGGCCGAGGGCCATGCCGGCGGCCGAGACCGTCTGCGCTATGCGGAAGCCCCGCTTGGCCTTGTGCGGGTTGGCGCGTCGGAAGATCCACATGATCGCCGTCATCACCAGGTAGCCCGCGCACAGGCCGACGATCGGTGACACGAACATCGGGATGACGATCTTCTCCAGGACGCCATGCCAGTACACCGTTGTTCCGCCTGCCAGTGCCGCTCCCACCATGCCGCCGAACAGGGCGTGGGAGGAGGACGACGGCAGACCGAAGTACCAGGTGATGAGGTTCCAGGTGATCGCGCCCACCAAGGCCGCGAAGAGGATGCCCATCCCCTTCGAGCCCTCGGGCGTCTGGATCAGGCCCTCACTGACCGTCTTGGCCACGCCCGAACCGAGGAACGCGCCGCCGAGGTTCATCACCGCGGCCATCAGCAGCGCGGCCCGCGGGGTCAGTGCGCGCGTCGACACGGACGTGGCGATCGCGTTCGCGGAATCGTGGAAGCCGTTGGTGTACGTGAAGAAGAGCGCGACTCCGATGGTCGCGACCAGCGCAAAGGTGTCCATGGGCGGGTCTCAGGACTCCTTGACGGCGATGGTCTCCACCGTGTTCGCCACGTGCTCGAAGGCGTCCGCCGCCTCCTCCAGCACATCCACGATCTGCTTGAGCTTGAGGACCTCGATCGCGTCGTACTTGCCGTTGAAGAGGTGGGCGAGGAGCTTGCGGTGTATCTGGTCGGCCTGGTTCTCGAGGCGGTTGACCTCGATCCAGTACTCGGTGAGGTTGTCCATCGTGCGCAGGTTCGGCATCGCCTCGGCCGTGAGCTCCGCGGCCCGCGCCAGCACCTCGATCTGCTGCTCGACGCCCTTGGGCAGTTCCTCGACGTTGTAGAGGACGACCAGGTCGACGGCCTCCTCCATGAAGTCCATGATGTCGTCGAGGCAGGACGCGAGGTTGTAGATGTCCTCGCGGTCGAACGGCGTGATGAACGAGGAGTTCAGCTGGTGGAAGATCGCGTGCGTGGCGTCGTCACCTGCGTGTTCCGCGGCCCGCATACGCTCTGCGATCTCGGCCCGGCCGGCGTTGTCCGCCCCGAGCAGTTCCATCAGGAGTTTCGAGCCCGTGACGATGTTGTCCGCGGACGCGGCGAACATGTCGTAGAAGCTCGTCTCCCGGGGGGTCAGACGAAATCGCACGTGGGGTCCTCAAGGTGCATCGGTTTCGGTCAGGCTGATGCTAGGCGCATCATCCGGCCACGGCTAATGGGCCGTCCTCCAGTGTCGCCCATCGGGCACAGTGGTAGGCACGGGGGCTGCCCAGTGGTCCAGTCCAGCGGCCGTTCGCGGCATCGGCCACAGGCCCTATACCCAGCAAAGTTCGGTACGATATACCCAGTAGGGGTATATGAAGCGGTTTACGTCTGGAGGACGCGATGACGACCACCGAGGCCGGCGCGGGCGTGCCCTCCGAGGCGGAGGGCACATCTGCCGTCGTGACCGACCACGACCGCGGCACCCACGGCTACCACAAGCAGAAGGACGAGCACCTCAAGCGCCTGCGCCGGATCGAGGGCCAGATCCGGGGTCTGCAGCGGATGGTCGACGAGGACGTCTACTGCATCGACATACTCACGCAGGTGTCCGCCTCCACCAAGGCCCTGCAGTCCTTCGCCCTGCAATTGCTGGAGGAGCACCTCCGCCACTGCGTCGCCGACGCGGCCCTCAAGGGCGGTGCGGAGATCGACGCCAAGGTGGAGGAAGCGACGAAGGCGATCGGGCGGCTGTTGCGGACCTGAGGGCGAGAGGTGCGGAGCCGAGGGCGGCCGCCGGGGGGCAGGAGTGGCTGAGAATGGTCACTCGTCCGACGTGTCGCGTTCCTCGGCGACTCTCAGGACCTCGTCGATGCTCTCCAGGCTGAGCCGGTCCTCGCGGGCGGTCGACGCCGCGATGATCAGCTCTCCGCACAGCTCGATCTCGGCGAGGGCGACGTGGTCCTGAACTGCCGTACCGCCGACCGGAGCCACGTGCATCACCTCTTCTCTGCCGTTACCGACTTCCTAGAGTAGGGAGCGGCCTACACGCCGCGCATGGCACGGACGGGCTAGTTCTTGACGCCCGTCACGCACGCATACGCCGGCCCTCACTCCGGCCCTCACTCTTCGGCGATCTTGCCCGCGTAGATGTCGTCGCCGTCCGGCAGCCGTACGTCGACGGGGGCCCCGAAGTCGTACAGCAAGGTCGTCGAGGCCACGGCGACGGCGTTGTTCTGCTGTCCGTTGACGAAGCTGAACCGGTGCCGGACCTTGCGGATCCGGCCGGCCTCGTCGAGATAGACGTCGAACGGCACCTGATCCGTGGCGAACCCTTTCGCCGCCGCTGCCAGGGATTCCTTGTTGCCCTCGGACGCGTCCCGAGCGGCGATCCCCAGGTCGGCCGTCCCCCGGTAGTGCCGCACCGGCGTACCGGCGATCTCGTCCTCACCCACATACGCCGCCGTCCGCGCCCCGCGCAGCACCTCGGCGGCGGCGAAGGGATCGGTGGCCCCGCCGGTGACGAGGTTGCCGTCGGAGAGGGACCGCGTGTCGACGCGCACCCATTTGTCGGTGGGCACACCGGCGCCCCGGTTCTTCATGAACAGGGCCCCGGGAGCGAGGAGTTCCACGATCGGCCGGTGCTCGGGGGTGCCGGCGGGGTCGTGCGGCAGCAGGACCCTCAGGCGCCCGAGCTGCTTGCCGAAGTCGTACACGCCCTCACCGCGGATGGTGACGCGGGTGCCGCCGGTGGCCATCTCCATGGACGTACGGGCCTTGGAACTGCGGGCGCCGACGAGTGCGTCGGCGGCGTTCCGCACGGTCTGCACGGCCTCGCCCTCGCGCGCGTCCTCGGCGGCGGCGCCGCTCTGGGCGCACCCGCTGCCCGTCAGACAGACACACAGGACCCCGGCCGCAACGCTCGCCCCGCGCCTCCGCTTGTGCTGCCGCTCCGTCATCGCCTGCCTACCCCCAGCCGGTACGTCCGTCACGGGCCCCCTGTCGTTCCGGTTAACGACGGGTAGGTGCCCTCGTCACGCACGGCGGGGCGTTGCCCTTACTTGCCTTGGGTAACGTTGCAGGTGTGGCGCAGAAGGACGGACCGAGCTCTTCCCGACATCACGGCGACCCCTTGGACCACCGCATGACCATGGTGGAGAAGGGCCCTTTCTGCTCAGCCCAGTGCAGCTGCGGCTGGCGAGGGCCGGCGAGACGTGCGCGGAGTCTGGCGCGGACGGACGCGAAAGGGCATGTGGGCGGTTGAGGCCGGGGTAAGAAGGCGGTGACAGAGAGGGGCCCGCCCCCCGGGAGCCGGGGGGCGGGCCCTTTATCTGCCTCGCGGTGGCACCGCCATGCAGCACCGCGAGGGGTTTGTGTCGCCTGGCGGCGGATCAGCCGAAGCGGCCGGAGATGTAGTCCTCCGTGGCCTGGACCGACGGGTTGGAGAAGATGCGCTCCGTGTCGTCTATCTCGATCAGCTTGCCGGGCTGGCCGACGGCGGCGAGGTTGAAGAACGCCGTGCGGTCCGAGACGCGCGCCGCCTGCTGCATGTTGTGCGTGACGATGACGATCGTGAAGCGTTCCTTGAGCTCGCCGATCAGGTCCTCGATGGCGAGCGTGGAGATCGGGTCCAGGGCCGAGCAGGGCTCGTCCATGAGGAGGACCTTGGGCTCGACCGCGATCGCCCGCGCGATGCACAGGCGCTGCTGCTGGCCGCCGGAGAGGCCCGAGCCGGGCTTGTTCAGGCGGTCCTTCACCTCGTTCCAGAGGTTCGCGCCCTTGAGGGACTTCTCCACGACCTCGTCCAGCTGCGACTTCTTGTACTTGCCGTTGAGGCGCAGGCCGGCCGCGACGTTGTCGTAGACGGACATGGTGGGGAAGGGGTTCGGCCGCTGGAAGACCATGCCGACCTCACGCCGTACGGCCACCGGGTCTATGCCGGCGCCGTACAGGTTCTCGTCGTCGAGCAGCACCTTGCCCTCGACGCGGCCGCCCGGCGTGACCTCGTGCATCCGGTTGAGGGTGCGCAGGAAGGTGGACTTGCCGCAGCCGGAGGGGCCGATGAAGGCGGTGACGGAACGGGGCTCGACGGTCATCGAGATGTCCTCGACGGCCAGGAAGGAACCGTAGTAGGCGTTGAGGCCGCTGACATCAATGCGCTTGGCCATGTGAATCACTGCTTCTTTCGAGGGGGTTCGGGTCGCTGATTGGCCGCGTCAGCGGCCCGTCTTGGGGGCCTTCCAGCGGGCGATCCCGCGAGCCACCAGGTTGAGGATCATGATGAAGCCGATGAGCACCAGCGCCGCCGCCCAGGCACGGTCGTACGCCGGACCCTGGCCACCACTGTTCGCGAACTGCAGGTAGATGTACACCGGCAGCGAACCCTGCGGGTCCTTGAACGGGTTGGCGTTGATGAAGTTCGTCACCCACACCAGCAGCAGCAGCGGAGCGGTCTCACCGGTGATGCGCGCGACGGCGAGCATGACACCCGTGGTGATACCGCCGATGGAGGTCGGCAGGACCACCTTCAGGATGGTGCGCCACTTGGGCACGCCCAGCGCCAGCGAGGCCTCGCGCAGCTCGTTCGGGACGAGCTTGAGCATCTCCTCGGTGGAGCGGACGACCACCGGCAGCATCAGGATGGACAGGGCCATCGAGCCGGCGAAGCCGGAGTAGCCCATGCCCAGGATCACGATCCACAGGCTGAGGATGAACAGACCCGCCACGATCGACGGGATGCCCGTCATGACGTCGACGAAGAAGGTGATGGCCCGCGCGAGCTTGCCGCGGCCGTACTCGACCAGGTAGATGGCGGTCAGCACACCGATCGGCACGGAGATCACGGTGGCGATGCCGACCTGCTCCAGGGTGCCGAGGAGGGCGTGGTAGATACCGCCGCCGGGCTCGGTGTCGGAGATCACGCCCATCGAGTGGCTGAGGAAGTATCCGTCGAGGACCTTCACGCCGCGCTTGACGGTCTCGTAGACGATCGAGGCCAGCGGGATGGCGGCGAGCAGGAACGCGACCCAGATCAGGCTGGTGGCGGTGCGGTCCTTGGCCTGTCGGCCGCCCTCGACGCGGGCGGAGATGGCGTACGACCCGATGACGAACAGCAGCGCGGCGATCAGGGCCCACTGGATGCTGCTGTTCAGCCCGGCGGCCGCGCTGATGCCGAGGCCGGCGGCGACCGAGCCCGCGGCGACGGCCCAGGCGAACCACTTGGGCAGCGTGGCGCCCTTCAGGCTGCTCGGGCGGTTGTCGGAGAGAGTTGCGTTGCTCATGCGTTGGCCCCCGAGAACTCCTTGCGCCGCTCGATGATGATGCGGGCGGTGCCATTGACCAGCAGAGTGATGACGAAGAGCACCAGACCGGAGGCGATGAGCGCGTCACGGCCGTTCTCGGTGGCCTCGTTGAACTTGCTGGCGATGTTCTGGGCGAAGGTGCCGCCGCCCGGGTCGAGCAGGCTGGCGTTGATGTCGAAGGTCGGCGACAGGACCATGGCGACCGCCATCGTCTCGCCGAGCGCGCGGCCGAGGCCCAGCATCGACGCGGAGATGACACCGGAGCGGCCGTAGGGCAGGACCGACATCCGGATGACCTCCCAGCGCGTGGCGCCGAGGGCCAGGGCGGCCTCCTCGTGCATCTGCGGGACCTGGCGGAAGACCTCGCGGCTCACGTTGGTGATGATCGGCAGGATCATGATCGCGAGCAGGATGCCGACGGTGAGCAGTGCGCGCGCGGGGCCGCCGTTCCACTCGAAGATGCCGGTCCAGCCGAGGTACTCGTCCAGCCAGCCGTACAGGCCGTTCAGGTTCGGGACCAGGACGAGGGCGCCCCACAGGCCGTAGACGATGGACGGCACCGCGGCGAGCAGGTCGATCACGTACGCGATGGGGCCGCCGAGCTTGCGCGGGGCGTAGTGCGTGATGAACAGGGCGATGCCGATGGAGACCGGGACCGCGATGGCCAGCGCGATGACCGAGGACACGACGGTGCCGAAGGCCAGGACGGCGATGCCGAAGACCGGCGGGTCGCCGGTCGGGTTCCACTCGAAGGTGGTGAAGAAGTTGGCCTCGTCCTTGCTGATCGCGTTGAAGGCGCGAAGGCTGAGGAAGACGGCGATGGCCGCCATGACCACCAACAGGAAGATGCCGGATCCGCGGGAGAGCGCGAGGAAGATCCGGTCTCCGGGGCGGGTGGCGCCGCGGGCGGCGCGCTTCTGCTCGGTCGTGGGCGGCTCAGGTGCGGGGGGTGATGCGATGCTCTTCGTTGATATATCCATCGGGTTCTCCGGTCTGCGGAGTCGTCGGGTCCGACGGCTCTCGAGCGGAGCCGTAGCGGATGGGCGGCGGCTCCTGGCGGCGGTGCACCGGACGGTGCGGCCCGCTCCCGTGTGGAGCGGGCCGCACTCAGGTCAGCTCAGGCCCGAGATGGTGCTGCGGACCTTCGTGATCAGCTCGTCGGGAACCGGGGCGTAGCCGGCGTCGGTCAGCACGCTCTGACCGTCCTCGGAGGCGATGTAGGAGAGGAAGGACTTGACGGCGGGCAGGGTCTCCGCCTTGTTGCCCTTGTCACAGACGATCTCGTACGTGACCAGGGTGATCGGGTAGGCGCCCTCGGCCTTCGGCGTGTAGTTCAGCTCCAGGGCCAGGTCCTTGCCCGTGCCGACGACCTTGGCCTCGGTGATGGACTTGGTGGCGTTCTCGGTGGTGGCCTCGACCGGTTCGGCGGCACCCGTCTTGATCTTGACGGACTTCATGCCGTCCTTCACGTACGACAGCTCCATGTAGGAGATCGCACCCGCGGTCTGGCTCACCTGCTGCGCCACGCCGGAGGAGCCGGAGGCCGACTGGCCGCCCTTGGCCTCCCACGACTTGCTGTGCTCGTACTTCCAGTCGTTCGGGGCGGCGGCACCCAGGTACTTGGTGAAGTTGTCCGTGGTGCCGGACTCGTCCGAGCGGTGGAACGCCTGGATCTTGAGGTCGGGAAGCTTCGCGTCGGGGTTCAGCTTCTTGATCGCCGCGTCGTTCCAGTTGGTGATCTTGCTGTCGAAGATCTTGGCGAGGGTCGAGGCGTCCAGGACGAGGCTGTCGACGCCCGGAACGTTGTAGCCGACGCCGATCGGGCCGACGACCATGGGCAGGTCGATGGCCTGGCCGCCGCCCGTGCACGCGGTCTTCTTGGACTCGGCGATCTCCTCGGCCTCCAGCGCGGAGTCCGAACCGGCGAACGCGGTCTGGCCCTGGAGGAACGCGGTGACACCGGCGCCCGAACCCGTCGGGTTGTAGTTGACCTGCACGCTCTTGCACGCCGCGATGTACTGCTTGACCCAGGCGTCGACCGCGTTCTTCTGCGCGGAGGAGCCGGAAGCCTGCAGCTGGCCGCTGGCGTCGCCACAGTCGATGTTGCCGGTGGGCGCGGCAGCGGTGGAGTCGCCGCCGGTGCCGGTGTCGTCGGAGCCGCACGCCGTGAGGGCCAGGGCGCCGGAGACGGCGAGAGCGCCGAGAGCGAGTGCCCGCCGGTTCTTGCGCTGAAGCTTCACTTGAGGGAGTTCCTTCCAGGAGCCGCCGTCCTGAATTCGGCGGCGTGCGAAGAATGGGCGATGCGGACGCGTCCCCGTCGGGCGCGGTCCGTCACCGTGCAAGGCCGAAATTAGACAGGACAGGTGAAGGCGCCGAAGGGCGTAAATGAACGAGGGGTGAACCCCTGGGGACGGTGCGGTGAGGTAACGGAACGCTTACGTCGAGGACACGGGAGCATTCCGAGGCTTTGGGGTGGGTTGTAGCGGACTATGCCAGGCGCAGTGACCGCAGCAGGGCGTCCACGAGGTCGCGGTCCCTGGGCTGGGTCAGGCGGCCCCGCGCGGCCGTGGGGGAGAGCCACAGCAGGCGGTCCACCTCGTCGGTCGGGGTGAATGTTCCGGGGCCTGCCTCGGCCGCCCAGTAGCGGACCTCCTTGGGGCGGCCGTTCGCCAGGTACCGCAGGGTCGGCAGCTCGGCGCCCGCCCGAGCGCGGTGCCCCGTCTCCTCCGCGACCTCGCGCAGGGCACCGTCGAGGGGGGTCTCGCCGCGTTTCAGCTTGCCCTTGGGGTGCGACCAGTCGTCGTATTTCGGCCGATGGACCAGGCATATCTCCAGCCCACCGTCTATCGGCGAACGGCGCCACAGGACGCAGCCCGCCGCGTGGACGGTGGTGAGATCCTTCGCATGAGTCACCTGGGTGTGCCTCCTTCGGGGGTGCCTGCCCTGTGATGCGGGCGTGTCCGCCCCTGATTCAGGGCGCGCCCACCGTCTGGATCTGCCAGGACTGCTGGAACGCGAACCGTGCCGCCTCCACCTCGTGCCGCTGGTCGGCGTGGAGCACGCCGAGGGCGTAGGCCGTCGCCGGGGCGATCCGTGGGGTGCGGGCCGCCTGGGCCGCGGCGGCCGCCGCCTCGGAGGCGTCACGGTGCCGGTTGAGGGCCTGGCCGGCCGTCAGCAGCCGTACGTCCACCCGGGTGTCGCCGTGGAGGACCTCGCGGGCGTAGCGGTGCAGGCGCAGCAGCAGGCGGACCTGGTGCCAGGGCGCGTCCTGCGGGTGCGGGGACGGGTCCGGGGACAGGCCGTGGATCAGGGCCTCCGCGTTGTAGGGGTGGCCCGCGGTCACCAGCGGCAGCGCCGTCACCGCGTCGCTGAGGCGCTCCTCGGCGGCGGCCGCGAGGGGGCGCAGGTCTGCGGTGGTCGCGGCGGGGGTGAGGGGGACCTCGCTGGCGAGTAAGGCGATGTTGTCGGCGACCGCGTGGAAGCGGCTGCTGCCGAGGGCTTGGAGGGCGGTGCTGTGGGCTCGGGTCCGGGCCAGGGTGAGCTGGCGTTCGAGTAGGGCGCCCGCTTTGGCCGCGCCGACCGTGAGGGTGCCGCGCTCCGGGGTGGCCGCCGGGTGGGTCGGAGGGCCGGCGTTGCCGGGTGCCGCTTTCTGTGGGAGGGACGCCGCCCCAGCGGCACGACTGCCCGCGGCGACGTTCGTACGGCTGCCCGCGGCTGCCTCGGCCGTGCCGTTCCCCGCGTCCGCACCGGACACACCGACCGCGTCGGCAACGGACCCGCCGCCCGCACCCTGCACACCGACCGCCCCCGGCTGCGCCGGCAGCACCGCCGCCCCCGACAACCGGTGCAGGGCCAGCAGCAGGCGTTCCAGGCGGGCCGCGTACGCGTGTTCCATCGCCAGGGTTCCCGAGAGCCAGGCCAGTTCGGGGCGGATGGCCTCCGACCAGTCGGCGTCCAGCAAGGGGCGGAAGGTGTGCAGGCTGGCGCTGATACGGCGGGCCGAGCGGCGCAGCGCCCGGGCCGCGTCGACGGACTGCTCCGAGCCGTTGTCCCCCGCTCTCGGCTTCGCTCGGGCGGGGGCACCCCCGTCGCCGCCGCCGGTCTCCCGGTGCTGGCGCAGGGCTCGGAGGAACTCCGTGGCCTGGGCGCGCAGGTAGCCCGCGAGGGCGTCCCCGGTCACGGCCCCGGCCGTGGGGTCCGTCGGATCAAGGTGTTGCTGTGCCACGCCGGCGCCTCCGGGCGTCTATGAGCATCTCCTGGACGTTGCGCAGGGGCTGGCCGTCCGCGTCCGTCGCGTGCCGGGTCCACTCGCCGTCCGGGCCGAGGTGCCAGGACGCGGTGGTGTCGGACATACCGGTCTCCATGAGCCGGTTCAGCGCGGCGCGGTGGGCCGGGTCGGTGACCCTGACCAGGGCTTCTATACGACGGTCGAGATTGCGGTGCATCATGTCGGCGCTGCCGAACCACACCTCGGGCTCGCCGCCGTTGCCGAAGGCGAAGACCCGGGAGTGTTCGAGGAAGCGGCCGAGGACCGAGCGGACGCGGATGTTCTCCGACAGCCCCGTCACGCCCGGGCGGATCGCGCAGATGCCGCGGACCCAGATGTCGACCGGCACGCCCGCCTGGGACGCGCCGTAGCAGGCGTCGATGAGCGCCTCGTCGACGATCGAGTTGACCTTGATGCGGACGTAGGCGGGCCGTCCGGCACGGTGGTGCTGGACCTCCTTGTTGATCCGCGAGATCAGGCCGTCGCGCAGGGACTTGGGGGCCACGAGCAGACGGCGGTAGGTCTCCCGGCGCGAGTAGCCGGACAGCCGGTTGAACAGGTCGGACAGGTCGGCGCCCACCTGCGGGTCGGCCGTCAGCAGGCCGAGGTCCTCGTAGAGCCGGGCCGTCTTCGGGTGGTAGTTGCCGGTGCCGACGTGGCTGTAACGCCGCAGCGTCTCGCCCTCCTGGCGGACCACCAGGGACAGCTTGCAGTGGGTCTTCAGGCCGACCAGGCCGTACACCACATGGCAGCCGGCCTCCTCCAGCTTGCGCGCCCACTTGATGTTGGCGTGCTCGTCGAAGCGGGCCTTGATCTCGACCAGGACGAGGACCTGCTTGCCGGCCTCGGCGGCGTCGATGAGCGCGTTGACTATGGGGGAGTCGCCGGACGTCCGGTACAGGGTCTGCTTGATCGCGAGGACGTCCGGGTCGTCGGCCGCCTGCTCCAGGAACGCCTGCACGGAGGTGGAGAAGGAGTCGTAGGGGTGGTGGAGGAGGACGTCCCGGTTGCGCAGGGCCGCGAAGATGTCCGGCGCGGATGCCGACTCGACCTCGGCGAGATCGCGATGGGTGCCCGCGACGAACTTCGGGTACTTCAGCTCGGGCCGGTCGATGGAGGCAATGCGGAAGAGACCGGTGAGGTCGAGCGGGCCGGTCAGCGGGTAGACCTCGGCCTCGCTGATCTTCAGCTCGCGCACCAGCAGATCCAGGACCTCCTGGTTGATGTTCTCCTCGACCTCCAGGCGCACCGGCGGCCCGAAGCGGCGCCGCATGAGCTCCTTCTCCAGGGCCTGGAGGAGGTTTTCGGTGTCGTCCTCCTCGACCTCCAGGTCCTCGTTGCGGGTGACCCGGAAGGCGTGGTGCTCCAGCACCTCCATGCCCGGGAACAGCTCCTCCAGGTGCGCGGCGATCACGTCCTCCAGCGGGACGAACCGGCCGGGGGAGGCCTCCAGGAAGCGGGAGAGCAGCGGCGGCACCTTGACGCGGGCGAAGTGCGGGGTGCCGGTGACGGGGTTGCGGACGCGCACGGCCAGGTTCAGGGAGAGCCCGGAGATGTACGGGAACGGGTGCGCGGGGTCGACCGCCAGCGGGGTCAGGACCGGGAAGATCTGGTGCCGGAAGAGGGTGAACAGGCGGGCCTGCTCCTTCTCCTGCAGTTCGTTCCAGCGGACCAGGTGGATGCCCTCCTCCGCGAGGGCGGGGGCCACGTCCTCGTGGTAGCAGGCGGCGTGCCGGGCCATCAGCTCGCGGGAGCGGGCCCAGATCATCTCCAGGACCTCGCGGGGCTGGAGGCCGGACGCGGACCGGGTGGCGACACCGGTCGCGATACGGCGCTTCAATCCGGCCACGCGGACCATGAAGAACTCGTCCAGGTTGCTGGCGAAGATCGCCAGGAAGTTCGCCCGTTCGAGGAGCGGGGTGTTCGGGTCCTCGGCGAGTTCGAGGACACGCTCGTTGAACGCGAGCCAGCTGCGCTCCCGGTCCAGGAAGCGGCCCTGGGGCAGCTGGACACCGTCGACCTGGGTGACCTCGTACGCGTCGAGGTCGGCATCGATGTCGGGCTCCAGCTCGGAGACCACCGCCGAGTTGACCGTGTGCGGGCGGTGCGCCGCGATGGAGCCGACGGAGGGCTGTGCGTGCTGGACGTTTGCCTGGGCGTTCGTGGACTGGCTCATATGCCCATTGTTCCGCGTGGCGAGGCTTATGGGCGCGTCGGAAAGCGCGGGTGGGAGCGTGGCGGGGAGGCGTCGTGCGTCCCCGTTCCTCGCGCTCCCTTCCGGGGGCGGCGCAGGCTCTGGCACGGCGGGGGTCATTGGGTGAGCGTCGCAAGGCTGTCTGAACCAACGGTTACGGAGACATGGCGTGTGGGATAGCGGGGGGCGGCTCGCGGGCGTCTACGTCGGCGACGGGATGTCCGGCCCGTACGTCCCTCCCCCCGTGAAGGGACGTACGGGCCGGAGGTCTCAGGGCATGCGGCGGTGCAGCAGCCGGAAGGCGGCGAGCGTCGCCGCGGCGGCCACCACGAGGACGATTCCGGTCTCGACGTACTGGAGCGGCCAGAAATGGGACCGGGGGTGGAAGGTCGCGCTGGTGGACAACGGGGTGCCCTCCCCCGGATACCGCCCCCAGGTGATGTCCCAGTCCTGCTGCCAGGCGGAGCGGGGCAGCTCGAGTTCGCCCTTCTCACTGCGGGTGGCCGTCGGCCAGAGGTTCTCGCGGTAGCGCTCCAGCACGGTGTAGAGGAGCAGCGCGGCCGCGAAGCCCAGCCCGGCGGCGGGCAGTGCCCGGCGGAGCAGCAGTCCGGCGAGCGTGCCGAGGGCGAGGCCCGCGAGGGCGTAGGCGACGGCCACCGGGCCGATGCCGGCGAACTGGTCGGGTCCGTACCAGTCCCCGACGAGGTTCGGGTTGTCGTCCGTGCGGGCCCAGAGGTTCAGCAGCAGGACCGCACCGGTTCCGGCGGTGAGCAGGGCGGCCGGGACCGCGAGCTTGGCGGCCAGCCATCGGGCGGGGGTGACCGACTGGGTCCAGGCGAGCCGGGCGGTGCCGCTCTCCAGCTCCCGGCCGATCAGCGCCCCGCCCGCCCAGGCGGCCACGGGGAAGATCACGTAGCACAGGGCCGTGGTGACCAGGGCGATGCCGTCGGAGTAGAGGCCGTCGACGGTGATCGCCTCGACCGAGGCACAGGAGGGGAGGCCGTCGTGGGCGGGCTCGGCGCACGGGACGTTTCCCCGGCGGGCGTCGTCCGCGATCGTGTGCATCCAGATCAGGCCCGCCGTCGCGGCGGTCAGGGTGAGCCCCCAGAAGACCAGGGCCGTGCGGTGCACCCGCAGGACGGCCCAGACCAGGCCCCGTGGCCCGCGCGGGGTGCCGGTGGCCGGGGGCGTCGTGACGGTGAGTGTGGTGGTCATGCGGCGGCTCCGGTGCGGCGGTTCAGCAGCCGGAAGGCGAGCAGGACCGCCAGCGCGGCGACGGCGAGGACGATGCCGGTCTCCACGAGTTGCAGGGGCCAGAAGTGGGAGGCCGGGTGGTAGTCGCGGTAGAAGCCCACGATGTCGTGCTCGGCGAGGCACTTGGCGTCGTCGACGCAGATGGGGTCCGGGACGCGGGCGCCGGTGGAGGTGAGCGCGCCGTCGCCGACGACCATGCCGATGTACTCGGGGTACACGTCCTTGTCGGTGAGCGTTTCGACCGGCCACAGGTACGGGCGCAGGGTGCCGAGCACGGTCGTGAGCAGCGCCAGACCGACGACCGCCGTGCCGAGCGCGGGCAGGGCCCGGCGCTGGAGCAGGCCCGCGAGGACGCCGACGGCGAGGCCGAGGAGGGCGTAGGCGGTGGCGAGGGTGCCGTTGGCCTCGAAGGTGGTGCCCTCGTACCAGACCCGCGAGTCGGCCGCGAGCCGCAGCGCGCCGTCCGCCGAGAAGACCATGCGGTGCACCAGGGTGAGGACGAGCGTGCCGGAGACGAGCAGGGCGGCCGGGACGGCGAGCTTGGCGGCCAGCCAGCGGGCCGGGGAGACGGACTGGGTCCATCCCAACTGGGCGGTCCCGCTCTCCAGTTCACGCCCGATGAGCGCGGCACCCGCCCAGGCGGCGGTGAGGAAGGGCGCGAGGGCGAGGATTCCGGAGCCGAGGCCGATTGCGGCGTCGTACCGGTTGTAGTCGGCACCCCTGCCCATGTCGCAGGCCAGGCCGCCCGGGGTCGCCGCGTCGCAGCCCGCCCTGCCGTACTCGGCCCAAGCGGCGTCCGCCCCCGGGCCGTACGCCCACAGCATCGCTCCCGCTCCGACGGCCACCAGCATCACCCAGAACCACAGCGCCGAGCGGTGCAGCCGCAGCATCGCCCAGAGCAGGCCGCGCGGGCCCCGGGTGGGCGTGGCGGCGGTGGACGTCTCGAGGGTCACGGCGGTCATACGGCGGCCTCCTGCGGGGTGTCGAGCCGCAGGGCCGGGGCCTCGGGGGCGCGCAGGTGGGCCAGGACCAGCTCCTCCAGGGTCGGGGCGGTGCTCTGCCAGGCCTCACCGAGGGGGCCGTCGGGTCGTACGAGTGCGGTGACCTGACGTCCTGTCGTACGGGATTCGACGACGGTGTGCGGGTCCAGGGAGGCGTCGGCCCGGCCGGTGATCAGCTTGTGCGCGGCCAGCAGGTCGTCCAGCGGGCCGGCGAGGCGGACGCGGCCGGCGCCGAGCAGCAGGAGGTGGTCGCAGGCGCCGTCCAGCTCGGCGACGACGTGCGAGGACATGACCACCGTGGTGCCGTGTTCGGCGGCGTCGGCCATGAGCGCCGCCATCAGCTGGTGCCGGGCCAGCGGGTCGAGGTCGGCCATCGGCTCGTCCAGGAGCAGCAGTTCGGGGCGCTTGCCGAGGGCCAGGGCGAGCGCGACGCGGGTGCGCTGGCCGCCGGAGAGCGTGCGGATCTTGGCGTCCGGGGCGAGGTCGCCCTCGGCGACGATCCGCTCGGCGACCCGGGCGTCCCAGCGGCGGGGGTTCAGCTCGCGGCCGAGGCGCAGGGTGTCGGCGACGGTGAGCTGGGGGTGCAGGGGCTTGTCCTGGGCGACGTACGCGAGGCGCTCGCGGGCCGCCGCCGGGGTCTGGCCGAGGACGGTGATCGTGCCGTCGGTGGGGCGCAGCAGTCCGGCGGCGAGGGAGAGGAGGGTCGACTTGCCCGCGCCGTTCGGCCCGACGACGGCGCAGACGCTGCCCGCGGGGAGCCGGAAGGAGCAGTCGGCCAGGGCGGCCTTGTGGCGCCGCCCGAACCTCCTGCCCAGCGCGGCCGCCTCGATGGCGGTCTCGGTCATGACTCGTCCCCCTTGAAGTGCGTGTCCAGTACAGAAGTGAACAGAGCGTCCACGTCGTCGCGGTCCAACCCCGCCTCGCGGGCCCGTGCGGCCCACGCGTCCAGTTCGGTGCGCAGGGGCGATTCGGCCGGCGCGGTGCTCAGTGCGCGCCGTACGAAGGTGCCGAGTCCCCGACGTGCCTCGACCAGGCCCTCGCGTTCCAGTTCGCGGTAGGCCTTGAGGACGGTGTTGGGGTTGATGGCGGTGGCCTCGACGACCTCACGGGCCGTCGGCAGCTTGTCCCCCGGCTCCAACAGACCCAGGCGCAGGGCCTGTTTGGTCTGCTGGACGATCTGCACGTAGGTGGCGACGCCGGAGCGCCGGTCGATGCGGTACTCGACCATTCCGTCCCACCACCCTTTCACTAATTGAGTAGTGAAAGGGTGGTGTAAGAGAAGGGGCGGCGTCAAGGACGCCGCCCCTTACGGGAGTTATACGCGGTTTGCCCTCATGAGCCAGTCCGGTACATCACGTCTCAGCTCGGTACATAAGGTCCGTCTCATACGTCACGAACCCCAGCCGCTCGTACACCGACACCGCCGCCTTGTTGTCGGCGTCGACGTAGAGCATCGCCGTCGGGAGCCCCTGCGCGGCCAGATGGCGCAGCCCGATCGTCGTCAGGGCCTTGCCGAGGCCGCCGCCCTGCGCGCCCGGGTGCACACCGAGGACGTACACCTCGCCCAGCCGTTCCTCCGCGTGGACCTTCGTCCAGTGGAAGCCGACGAGTTCGCCCGCCCGCTCCGCCAGGAAGAACCCCGCCGGGTCGAACCACGGCTCGGCCTTGCGGTCGTCGAGGTCGCGCTGGGTGAGGGAGCCCTGCTCGGGGTGGTGGGCGAAGGCGGCGGCGTTCACGGCGAGCCAGGCCGCGTCGTCCTGGCCGGGCACGAAGGTGCGGACCGTCACGCCCTCGGGGAGCACCGGGTCCGCCAGCTTCAGGTCCGCCAGCGAGCGGCGCATCTGGCGCAGTTCGCGGAACAGGGTGAGGCCGAGGACCTGGGAGAGGTGCCGGGCGGCGGCGTGGCCGCCGTGGGCCCACACCCGCAGCCGCTTGCCGGACGCGGCGAGGAGCGCCGAGCCGAGCGCACGGCCGTGACCGTGGCCGCGGTGCGAGGGGTGGACGACCAGCTCGGCGGCCGGGGCCTCCACGGGGTCGGTGTCCTCCAGCTGGGCGTAGCCGACGAGTTCGCCGGCGACGGTCAGCAGCAGATGCGACACGCCTTCGCGCGCGCCTCCGCGCAGTTGCAGCCGGCCCTGCTCGGACACCGCCTGCTGCCCGTCGTTCCGGGCGGCCTCCGCGAGCAGTTCGAGTACGGCCTCGGTCTGCTCCGGGGAGAGCGCGGAGTGGGTCTCGATGGAACGGGTCGGGAGGGGGTGTGCGGTGTCGTCGCTGGTCATGCGTACGAGGGTAAGGGGAGCGTCCGGCAATGTGGCGGCAAAGGGGCGGGCAAAGGGAAACCAGAAAGTAACCATGAACCCCCTGTCGCGCTACGCGCGTTGACTCTAGGCTGCGCCCGACGGGGCCATGTCACTTTCGACCCACAGGGGGGCGTATGCCAGCCGAGTCACGCGTGCACCAGAGCCGCAGACGCCGTACTCACCTTCTCCTCGCCGGAGCCGCCGGTGTCGCCGCCGCCGGCGCGCTGGCCGCGGCGCTCCCCGCGGCCGCGACGGCGGAGGAGAGCTCCGCCAGGCACGGGGGCGGTTACGGCTACAACCGCTACCAGGACGTACAGCTGCTGTCCTTCAACGACCTGCACGGCAACCTGGAGCCGCCGTCCGGCTCCTCCGGCCGGGTCACCGAGCTGCAGCACGACGGCACGACGAAGACCATCGACGCGGGCGGCGTGGAGTACCTCGCCACGCACCTGCGCCAGGCCCGCGAGGGCAACAAGTACTCCATCACCGCGGCCGGCGGCGACATGGTCGGCGCCTCCCCGCTGATCTCGGGCCTCTTCCACGACGAGCCCACCATCGAGGCGCTGAACAAGCTCGAACTGGACGTCACCTCGGTCGGCAACCACGAGTTCGACGAGGGCGCGAGGGAACTGGCCCGCCTGCAGAACGGCGGCTGCCACCCGACGGCCGGCTGCTACACGGACGAGGAGTTCGAGGGCGCCGACTTCCCGTACCTCGCCGCGAACGTCCTGGACGAGAAGACCGGCAAGCCGATCCTCAAGCCCTACTGGGTGTGGAAGAAGAAGGACGTCAAGGTCGGCTTCATCGGCGTGACCCTGGAGGACACCCCGGGTGTCGTCTCCGCGGACGGCGTGAAGGGCCTGAAGTTCAAGGACGAGGTCGAGACGATCAACAAGTACGCCAAGGTGCTCCAGCGCCAGGGCGTGAAGTCGATCGTCGCCCTCATCCACGAGGGCGGGGCGCCGGCGTCGGCGTCGTACAACTACGACTGTGACGCGCCCGGCGCCGGCGACGGCATCTCCGGCCCGATCGTCGACATCGCCAAGAACATCACGCCGCAGGTCGACGCGCTGGTCACCGGCCACACGCACGCCGCGTACGTCTGCACGATCGACGACCCGGCGGGCAAGCCCCGCATGGTGACGTCGGCGGCGTCCTTCGGCCGCCTCTACACGGACACGACGCTGACGTACGACCGCTTCACCGGCGACATCGCCCGTACGTCCGTGCAGTCGGCGAACCACGTGGTCACCCGGACCGTCGCCAAGGCGCCGGACATGACCGAGCTGATCAGCAAGTGGAACACCCTCGCGGCGCCCATCGGCAACCGTGCGATCGGCTACATCTCCGCCGACATCCCCAACACCAACACCGCCCCCGAGTCCCCGATGGGTGACCTCATCGCCGATGCGCAGCTCGCGTACGGCAAGGAGCTCGACCCGGAGACCGACCTGGCGCTGATGAACCCGGGCGGCGTCCGGGCGGGCCTCACCTTCGCGGCGAAGGGCAGTGAGGGCGACGGCGTGGTGACCTACGCCGAGGGCTTCACCGTCCAGCCGTTCTCCAACACGGTGAACCTGCAGGACTTCACCGGAGCCCAGCTCATCAAGGTCCTCCAGGAGCAGGTCAGCGGCTCGAACGCGGCCGCGCCGAAGATCCTCGCACCGTCCTCGGGTCTGACGTACACGCTGGATCTGACGAAGACGGGCGCGGACCGCATCGTCGTCGACTCCGTCAAGCTGAACGGCGCGGCCATCGACCCCGCGGCCACCTACCGCGTCGCGACCAACAGCTTCCTCGCGGGCGGCGGCGACGGCATCACCACGCTGGGCCAGGGTACGAACGACCTGGTCGGCACGGACGACCTGACGGCGCTGGAGAAGTACCTGACGGCCAACTCCTCGGCCACCAACCCGATCGCGCCGCCGACGGCGAACCGGATCACGGTCGTGCGCTAGACAGCACACGCGCGTCAAGCGCGGGCGGGGCGGGGTCGGTACGCACGGTCGGCCGGATCGACGTGTACCGACCCCGCCGAACTCCGGCCGCGTTGGTGCAATCGCAGCTCCCTCCTCCCTACGTAACGCGTATCCCGGCCTGGTCACCGGGGTGTTTCGGCCGAAACCCCGTCACCGAACCGCCTGTTCGGGGGCACCATGAGTGACCCGCCGACAGCGCTTGGTCACGGTGACCGGAGGCTGAACGGCGGCTTGGGGGAGGGGGGAAACACATGCTGCTGCCCGACAACCCGATTTCGGGACCGGACGGAGACCGTTTCGGATTCAGCACCCATGCCAAGGTGCTCTGCGAGGCGATCGCGACCGCGGAGGGCCTGCCGCTGACTATCGGGGTCTTCGGGCCCTGGGGGATGGGCAAGTCGAGTTTCATGAAGGTCTGCGAGGGCCTGCTGAAAGCCCGCGACATCCGGACCGTCTGGTTCAATCCCTGGAAGTACGACCAGAAGGACGAGATCTGGCACGCGCTCATCCAGACCGTACTCACCGAGATCGCCCAGGACCTCGACAGACGACGGGAGTCCGGTGAGGAGACGCTGCAGGAGCGGCTCGGCACAGCCCTGGACACGGTCAAGCGGCTGAGCCAGGCAGCGGCCTGGCTGCTCGCGCGCAGGACCGCGGGCCCCCTCACGGCGGGTTTCCTGGCCCCCGAGGACGTCGACGCCGTCCAGACCGCGCTCACCGCACCGGGCGTGGAGACGTATCTGCACGTCAACCGCTTTGAACAGGACTTCAGGGACGTCGTCAACACATACTCCGACGGCGGTCGGCTCGTACTGTTCATCGACGACCTTGACCGCTGCCACGAGGACGCGGCGATCACCGTGCTCGACTCCCTGAAACTCTTCATGGGAGAGGGCTCCTGTGTGTTCGTCCTCGCCATGGACTATCAGGTCGTCGCGGAGGCGGCGGCCAAACGGTTCGACAGCGAAGGCACGGACGGCGCCCGCGGCCGTCAGTACCTGGAGAAGCTGATCCACTTTCCGTTCCACCTGCCAGTGATCCCGTTCGAGGCACTGCAGCTGCACCTTCACGACGAGGTCACGGACCCGGCGCTGACGGGCTCACGCGAGCTCTGGGAGCTCATCGAGGTCGCCTTCACGGCCAACCCGCGACGCGTGCGCCGCTTCGTCAACGGCCTGAACCACACGGCCCTGACGCTGCACGAGCACAACGACCCGCCGGGGCGCGACCGGCTGCTGCACGCGGGCACCCTTCTCGCGTTCCAGATCATGCACCCCGACTTCTACTCCGCCCTCCAGCGCGATCCCGGCGTCTGGGCGCGGTTCGACGAGGCCGAGTTCGCCAAGACCGAACTCGGCGGGCAGGACGCGGAGCTCGCCGCAAGCAACCCGGGGGTGCGGCGGCTGATCGCCGCGGTGTCGTCGCGGCGCACGGGCTTCGGCTTTCCCCCGCCGCCGACGGCCACCGTGATCAGGCTGCTGACCGAGGTGTTGACGGTCGCCGGCGGATCGGTCGCAGCCCGGGGGGTGGCCCGTGGCGCGTGACACGGAATCCGACATCCGGTACGCGGTCGGCCTGGACCTCGGAGACGGGGAGAGCTCCCTGTGCTGGTTGCCGACGCACGGGCGGAGCAAAGCGCGGGTCTACACCAGGGGAACCGACGGCGCCACCATCGTGACGGCCCTGGGCCGCGAGCGCCTGGACCAGGGCGGACACCGGTACGTCATCGGCGAAGCGGCCGTACTGGCGCAGAACGTCCTGCACTTCAGCGTCAACTTCAAGTCCCGGCCGGACCCGGAGGACCTGGCCGTTCCGGAAGCCGTCCAGTTCGCCCAGATCCTCCTCACCGAGTTCCTGTCCCGGCACCCCGAGGTCAGGAGGAACTGCGCGGTGTACGTCGGTCACCCCACGGGCTGGGACGACGTAGCGGTGGCGACGTACGCCAGGCACTTTTCGTCGATGAACGTGCCCGTACGGCTCGTCGCGGAGTCCCAGTCGGCGCTCGTGCACGTCAGGGACCGAAGAGGCGGACGGCGGGAGGAACGCGGGCTCGACCGGGTCCTGGTCGTCGACATCGGCTCCTCCACCACCGACTTCACGTTCGTGGAGGACCTGATCCCCAGAAACCTTCCGGTGGGCTCCGATCTGGGCTGTGCCGTGATCGACCGGGAGCTGGCCAGGATGGTGCGGGAGGCGTTCGCGGGCAACGAAGACTTCACCAGGGCTCTTGGCCGGGACGACTCGGGGGAGGAGATGCTGCTGCTCGCGTGCCGCCGGGCAAAGGAAGCGCAGTTCACCGGGACGGATGTCCGCCTCCAGGATCTCCAGGCCGGCTGTGACCCCCGGTTCACCCCCTTCCTGGGCCCCTCCCTGGGCTGGCTCAGAGGCGTGGACATTCCGGGGCGCGTAGTACGTGGGCAGGGCGGCTGGGCCGAGGGCTTCGCGGACGTGCTGACGGAGGTGCGCGGTCTGCTCGGCGCGACCGAGCCCGAGCTGGTGGTGATCACCGGAGGCGGATCGCGTATGCCCGTCGCACGCAGGCTGTGTCTCGACGCGTTCCCGGAGGCCACCGTCGAGAGTGACACCGACCCTTCCCAGTCCGTGACCCGGGGGCTCGCCAGCGTCGGACGGCACCGAGTCAACGTGGCGCGGTTCCGGCACGACATCCATGCGCTCAAGGACCGGCCGGACTTCGAGGAGAAGATCCGCGCCGGCCTGCTCGACGCGTTCGACCAGGCAAGGAACACCCTCCTGGCCCGCCTGCTGGAAAGGGCCGACGACGACAACGCCGATGCCCAGGACGAACAGGACATCGACGCGCTCATCCGCCGGCTCACCGGGATGGACCAGGTGCTGGCTCGCCTGCGCGTACGCCTCAATGCCGAACTCACCCCCATGGCCCTGGACATCTGCCGCTCGTACGACATCAGGGACGACCAGTTCATGCTGGAGCTCGTCCTGCCCGGGGTCATCGGCACCGCCATCAGTGCCCGGATCCGTCCCATGTGGCGTACGTTGCGCGGTGCCCAGTCCGTGCTCAAGACGATCGGAAGCATGGGGGGTCTCGGTCTCCATGCGATGAAGTTTGCGATGCAGAGCTCGAAGCGTCTCGCGCACCTGGGCGCGCTGGGAGCCATCGCCGGAGGCGCGCTGGCTCTCCCGAAGGCGACGGAGATGGCCGCCCGCAAGCTGATCCGTACGACACTGGAGAACGCGCGGCTCGATCCCGCCGAGGTGACCAGCGTCGTCACCCACGTGGCCGAGCAGATCACCGCGCAGATGGACCGCCGTGCCCAGGAGGTCGAGCGCTTCGTCTCCGACCCCACTTCGCCCTGAAACTCCTGCCGTGTCGGTATGCGGGGAGGGGCCGAAGGGGCTGTAGTGACGTGGGTCGCATACTCCTGGTACCGGTTGCGGCTGGGGGGCGTTCGCATGGTCGGATGGATCGATGCGTACCCCCCACCGCATAACCACGCATCCCTATACAAACCCCTACGAGGAGCTGGCCGCTCTGGACGACGGTCCGCTGGATGAGTTCCTCCACGAGGACGTACGGGACGAGCAGACAGAGCAGACAGAGCAGGACGACGCGGCGGCCCAGGACGATCCCTGGGTCCCGCCCAACCACCGCCGTAACGGCCGGCGCCGCCGGCGAGGGCGCCTCGCGGGGCTTCCCCTCGCGCTGAAGGCGGTGATCGCCCTCGTCGTCCTCGCCTGCTTCCTCACCCTCGGCGACCGCTGGGCCCTGCTGTACGCCGAGCGCAGAGCGGCGGACACCCTCAAGGACCGCTTCGACCTGGCCGCGGCGCCCGAGGTGGAGATCGGCGGCTTCCCCTTCCTCACCCAACTCGCCGATGAGCGGCTGGACTCGGTGAGGGTGACCGTCCCGGACGTCGCCGCCGACCGGATCTCGCTGGCGCAGGTGACGGCAACCGCGAAGGACGTACGGCTGGACACCGACGGCCCGACGGCCGTGCGCGGCGCCGACGTCCCGACGCTGCAGGGCGACGTCCTGCTCTCCTTCGCCGACCTCAACCGCGAACTCGGCGCGTCCCAGGTGACGTTCACCGGAGAGGGCCGCGACCGGGTCCGGGCGCGCGGCACCCTGCCGGTCGCCGGACACGACCTGCGGCTGCGCGCCGAGGCCCGCATCCTGCGCGACGGCGACCGCGGCATCGCGACGCACATCGGCGGAATGCGCCTGGACATAGGGGACCTGGCCACGTACCGGCCGGGCACCCGCGCCGCGGACGGCCTGCACCTGAGCCGTGAGTCGGCGGCCCGCCTGGCCCATGAGACCCGCAAGGCGAAGGCACTGCTGTCGATCCCGTCGGTCGTACGGCGCCTGGGAGTGCCCGACTCCGTCGTCCGCGAGGCCCTGCGCGACGAGGCCAAGCTCGCCGACCTGACCGGCACCCCGCGCTTCCTCCACCAGGCCATGCGCCTCAACCTCATCGACCTGGCCCTGGACCACCCCGCCCTGCTCAAGCGCCTGGGCTTCGACCCCGCCCTGCTCGACGCCCTGCCCCGCCTCACCCGCCCGGTCCTGGCCGACCAGCTGTCCCTGGGCTTCCGGCTGCCCGAGCCGCCGAGCGGGGCGCTGCGGTTGCGGGACGTTCGGGTGGAGGAGGACGGGATCAGGGTGCGGTTGGAAGGGGCCGGCCTGGCGGTCGGCGGGAAATAGGTCCCCGGCAGAAGGCTCCGTCCGCGCCGAAGAAGCAGGCCCCGAAGCGCCGCCCGGTCGCGAACAAGGGCTGAGGCCCGCCACGAGGCGGGGTCACCGGAGCGTCGCCGCTCCGGGGCCCCGCCTCGGCCATGTCCGCAGGGACCGCAAAGGGAGTGGGGCATGAGGGAAGTCCGGGACGCCTCCGGTGTTTCTGGCCGTTCTGGGGCCCGGCGGCGGCCTGGCTGGGCGTCGCCGCGCTCCCGGACGGATACGACACGCATGTCGCCCCCGGCACGGCGGCCCTCTCCGGCGGCCGGCTGAAGCGGATCACGATCGCCCGCGCGATGCTGCGCGCCGCACCCGTCCTGATCCTCGACGAGCCGACCGCCGGACTGGACTCGGTGGCCGCCCGCCAGGTCGTACAGCCGCTGCGACGACTGATGTCCGGGGCGGTGTCGGCGGAGGAGACGCTGGTCCTCAGGCTGTGAGGAGGGTGGGCGTCGGCCTCGGCTCCCGCCCCCCGGCATGCTCGGCTTCCACTGACGCCGGGCATGCCGGGTACTGCCGCGTGCCGGTGTCAGACGACCCGGCGGACGCGCTGCGTGTCCAGGTCGTAGCGGGCGCCGACGATGGCCAGTTCGCCGGTGCTGATCCGCGCGGCGAAGTCCGGCTCGGCGGCCAGACGTGCGCGGACGGCCCGTACGTTCGCGTTGATGGTCGCGTCGATGCGAGCGGTGCCCTCCTTCGAGTGGTCGATGTTGGGGGCTATCTGCTCGGCCAGGTACTGGATGTGGGCAGGCAGCCGCTCACCGGACTCGTCCGCCTCGACGGCGGCCTTCACGGCACCGCACGACTGGTGTCCGAGCACCACGATCAGCGGCGTCCCCAGTTCGAGCGGCCCGTAGGCGAGGCTGCCGAGGACCGCCTCGTCCAGGACCTCGCCGGCGGAGCGCACGACGAACAGGTCACCGAGACCCTGGTCGAAGACGAGCTCCGGCGGCACGCGGGAGTCGATGCAGCCGAGGATGACGGCGAACGGGTGCTGAGCCGTCGTCAGGCTCTGTCGCACGGTGGGCGACTCGTCGGGGTGCCGCTCACGGAATGTGGACCATCGCTCGTTGCCCGCGGCGAGCTCACGCAGGGCTTCCGCGGGAGTGCTGGGGCGACGAGCGGAGCCGCCGGCGGTGGGGGCCGTGGGGGCCGTGGGGGCGGCGCAGGCGGAGGTCGTACCGAGGGCGGCGGTGGCCCCCAGTGCCGCGGCCCCGGTCAGCCCGGCCCGCAGGAGTGCGCGGCGGGCGAGCGAGGGGAGGGCGAACCGCTTGTGGGCGGAGGAGGTCGGCCCGGAGCCGACGGATCTGTCAGAGTTCACGGACTGGAACGTACGCCCGAAACTCGAACCAAATATTCACCTTGCTGAATCATGGCCGAGCGCGGGGAAGTCATGATCGATCATTGGTCGGCTCTTGACGTTCCCCCGCGCAGGCTTTGACGTTAAGCGGTTTCCGCAGGGGTCAGGACGCCGTCGGCGTCCAGCCACCCAGCCAGTCCGCGATTTCCTGCCCGGCCGCCTGGGCGTCCGTCAGCTGCGGCCGGTCACTGCTCGCGCTGCCCGCGCCGGCGCCGGTGTTCTTGTACTCGGCGAAGCGGTCGTCCTTCCAGGAGAAGCCGCTCATGTCGGTCCAGGGCGTGGTGCGGATCGCCGCGCTGAGGGTGGTGTTGCGCACCGTCGTCTGCGGATCGAGGGACGCGTCGCCGCCCGCGTGCCAGGGGCGGCCGAGGTAGAAGCTCCGGTCGGACACGTCGCCGTTCACCGTCGAGTTGGCGATCAGGATGCCCTTGCGGTTCGCGACGGTCGACGGGGCGGTGACGTAACCCGCCGAGGTGCCGTCCCAGCGCTTCTTCAGCGTGATGACGGACCGGTCGATCACCGCGGTCGCCCGGCCGAAGATGAAGTCGACGTTGCCGACGATGTAGGAGTTCCGCATGTAGACGCGGCCCAGCCTGTCCTTGGCCGCGGTGTCCACCAGCAGGGTGTCCTGGTCGCCGCCGACGATGACGCCGTCGAGGAACACCTTGTCGGCGGCGGTGCGCAGGGCGACGGCCTGGTGGCCGCTCAGGTTCTGGTTCGCCTTCTCGTCGAAGTCGTTGTTGATCGTCAGGTTGCGGGCCTGGAAGTCGTCGGCCTCGACGGCGACGGTGGCACTGCCGCCCGTGCCGTAGGTGCCGCCGCCCGGCTTGGGCGTGCCGGCCGCGTTGTTGTAGACGATCACCGTGTCCTTACGGCTGCTGCCCGTGCCCTGGATGGTGACGTGCGGCTTGTTCGCCGGGACCTTGACGAGCTCGCGGTACGTGCCCGGCTTGACCGCGATCACCACCCTGGAGGCGTTGTTCGCGGGCACGGCGTTCACGGCCGCCTGCACGGTCGTGTACTGACCGCTGCCGTCCTTGGCGACGGTGAGAGTTGTCGCGGCCTTGGTGCTCGCCGCCGCAGTCGTCGTCGTACCGATGGAACTGCGCGGCCCCGCACCCGACTTGAGGAGTGACGGCACCTTCGCCGCCGCGTCGAGCGTGTACGAGTAGTACTTCTTCGGATCGAACGCCGTACCGCCGCTCTCATTACGGCCACTCGTCCCCGAGAAGACGTTGCCGCGCTGGACGAGGGTCGCGGTGGCGTCCTTGATGACGGGGTTGTTCATGCCCTGGAAGTAGGAGTTCTCCAGGACCATCGCTGTCCTGCCGCGCGAGTAGTTGCCGTACGACGACTTGATGCCGGTGCCCGCCGCGTCCTCCAGGAAGTTGTTGTAGAGGTGCGCGTGGGCGGCGTTGTCGGTGGACGGGTTGCGCTGCTCGGTCTCGCGGAACCAGTTGTGGTGGACCGTGATGTCCGTCTTGACGTTCTCGGTCCAGCCGATGCCGAAGGTCTTGTTGTTGTCGCTGAACTTGTTCCAGGACACGGTCACGTTCGTGCTGTCCTTGCGCACGTCGATGAGCCCGTCGGCCATGTGCCGCAGATTGTTGTGGTCGATCCACACATGGTGGGCGCCGTCCATCTGGATCGCGTCGAAGTCGTGATCCTTGTCGTTCCAGACGCCCTGGTACGAGTCCCGGATGGTCAGGTTCCGAATGATCACGTTGTGCACGCCGGACCCGAGGAAGAAGCCGCCGCCGACGATGTGCCCGGAGGTCCCGGACCCGACGATGGTCTTGTCGGACTGAACCCTGATCTCTTTCCCGACGGGACTGATGTTGATGGTCCCGGCGACGACGATGACGTACGGCTCGGCGGCCGTGGCGTACTTCTCCAGGTCGGCCTGTGTCTTCACGGTCACGATCCGGCCGTCGCGGCCGCCATAAGTGCCGTTCTGGCCAAGGGAGTTGACGGAGGCGAATCCGTCAGCGGTGGCGGTGGCCCAGGCGGGGGCGGCGGCGGTCGCGGCGGACGCCTGCTGCTGGGTGCCGGAGCCGAGGAGGCCGAAGTCCGTGCCGTAGGCGAACGTGCCGGCGGCGGTCAGGGTCAGCGGGACCCCGACCGCCAGGACCGACTTGCCTCTGCGGTGGCGGGCCTTGCTGCGGTTCTCACTCATACGGCGATCCGTTCCGTGCGGGGGATGGTCCGAAGAGTCGTCGTCGCCCCGCACGGAAAGGTTGCCGCCCAGAGAGTCCTACCGGGCCGCCCTGCCGGCAAATGCCCTACTTGGCACAGGTGTTGGGGTCCAGCTTCTCCTCCACCTTGTCCTCACGGCCGTCGGGCTGGCCGTTGGGCAGGAGCTTGTCGGAGGTGCCGTCGATGTAGTAGCCGTAGGAGTAGATCGTCTTCCAGCTCGCGTCCCGGCCACGCCAGGTGTGCGTGGTGACTTCGCCGTCGCCCTTGTTCCACTGGTAGTCCTCGACGTAGAAGACCGGGTTCACGCGCACCACGCGTTGGTACGGCGTCCAGGTCACGGCGACCTGGGTGCACGGCGGGATGGTCTTCTCGCTGCGGCGCTCGAACCTGGACTCCTTCTCCCAGCCCCACTCGTAGGTGAAACTGCCGCCCGCGGTGCCCGAGAAGATGCTCTTGGCGGCGGACAGGCTGATGCTGGCGCCGACGCTCTTCTTGGCGAACGTCTTGGTGCTGTAGCTGCTGACGAAGGTCTCCTTGTCGTCCGCCGAGCCCCGGTTGCCGATCCACGGCGAGGTGCGGACGGTCTCGCCCTTGATGGACCAGGTTGAGGCCTGTGCGTAACCGCACCAGCCGCGGAAGAGCTCCCACGGCCCGGCGGGCTCCCACAGCCCGATGACGTCCCGCAGGTACTCGTCCTGGGTCTTGAACTCGCCGGTGTCGACATTGAGGGCGCCGTAGACGCCCGTCAGGCTGCCCTCCTGGCTGCAGAGCCGCTCGATCATCAGGTCGGTGTTGCCGGGGTCGACACCCCGGACGTTCTGGGCACCGCCGGGGCCGGCCGCCTGGGCGGAGCCGGCGCCTGCCAGCACGCCGGACAGGGCGAGGGCGACGGAGGCGATGCTCAGGGCGCTCTTCTTGAGTGTCGATTTGCGAATGAGTCGCATGGGGGTTGGCTCACTCCTGCGCTGTGCGCTGTGCACGGGCGCCGACGGGTCCGGTCGGCACCTGTCTGACAGCCAGGAAGATTGCAGAGAACTCACGGGTAGGGTCGGGATCAGGTGAGGATGACAGGACATCGACAGCTGGGCGGGGGTGTCTGTGGGGTTTTATCGGCTTTGGCCTGCCGTCGTTCCGTGCGTGTAACTTCGTTGACTGATAGGTGAGTTGGGACGCGCGTCGGGGTGAGCGGTACGTGTGTTCTGGACCGCCTGGAGATCTGGACACCTGGACACCTGGGCATCGAGTGCGGGGTGGCGAGGTGTGTGGCTGGTGCCGTGTGCGTTCGCGATCATGTTCCACGCTTGTGCGTGGGCGCCATGCCTTCACCTCTCGTGCCCTGCGGGTGGGGAGGTGACCGCGGTTCGAGGATGCCCTGGAGTGGTCAGAGGGCGACCGATCGCATAGGCGCTCGCCCCCACCTACCCGCGTCAACGAGGACCCCCCAATCGTGGTGGAGGAGATCTTCTGGCTGGAAGCAGACCCGCCTACGGACCCTCCGGCGGAGGAGTAGGCGCCCCTGGCAACCGCACCGTCGCGATCGTGCCGCCACCCTCGGCGCGAGCCAGGGTGACCTGGCCGCCGGCCTGCTCGACCGTACGGGCCACGATCGACAGACCCAGCCCCGAGCCCGGCAGCGCACGCGCGCTCGGCGAGCGCCAGAAGCGGTCGAAGACGTAAGGGAGTTCCTCGGCGGGAATGCCGGGCCCGTGGTCGCGGACGGTGAGGACACCGTCGTTCAGTACGACCTCGATCGTGCCGCTCTCCGGGCTGAACTTCACCGCGTTGTCGAGGATGTTGACGACAGCGCGCTCCAATGCCGCCGGTTCCGCGCGGACGTACCAGGGCTGAAGGGCAGCCGTGATCGTCAGCTCCGGGCCGCGCAGCCGTGCCCGACGCAGGGCGGCCTCGACGGTGTCCTCCAGGGAGACCACCTGGACGCGCTCGCCGCGCTGGCCTTCCGAGCGGGACAGCTCCTGCAAGTCGCCTATTAGGGCGGCCAGTTCGGTCATCTGCGCCTTGACCGAGGCGAGGAGGGCCTTGCGGTCCGCCTCGGGGATCGGGCGGCCCGTCTCCTCGCTGCGGGTGAGGAGCTCGATGTTGGTGCGGAGGGAGGTGAGGGGGGTGCGGAGTTCGTGGCCGGCGTCTGCGATGAGTTGTTGCTGGAGTTCGTGGGAGTTGGCCAGGGCGGAGGTCATCGAGTTGAAGGAGCGGGAGAGGCGGGCCACCTCGTCCTCGGCGTCGTCCTCGACCGGGATACGGATGTTCAGATCCTCGGTGCGGGCCACGTGCTCGACGGCCTCGGTGAGCTTGTCGACGGGGCGGAGGCCGGCGCGGGCCACTGCGAGGCCGGCGGCTCCGGCGCCGACTACTCCGATGCCGGAGACGAGGAGGAGGATCAGGGCCAGTTCGTTGAGGGTCTTCTGGGTGCTCTTCAGGGATACGGCCACAACGAGCCCGACGTTGGGCCCGGTCTCCCCGGAGGTGGTGGCCGTGGGGCCGAGCGGCCGGGTGAGCACACGCACATCGGTGCCGTCCCCGGCGGTTCCGTTGCGGAAGTAGACCTGGTTGGTGCTGCCGTTCTTGATCTCGGTCTTGTCGGCCTCGGTGACCTTCACCGTCGCCGCGGAGTCCTGGAGAATGCAGACGGTGCCGTCCTCCTGGACCAGCTGCGAGTAGGTGTTCCGGAAGACACCGGTGCCATACGGCGTCTCAGTGCAGTTCGTCAGAGCGTCCTGGAGCTGCCCAGGCATTCTCATCGACGCCTTTTTGAGGTCGTCGTCCACCTGGTCGTAGAGCTTCCCCTGCACGATGAACCAACACGTCACCGAAACCGCCGCCACCGCGAACGCCACAGCCGCCGCCACCAGCAACGACAGCCGCGTCCGGATGGGCAACGACCGGTACCGCCGCAGAACCCTGCTCACTCCGCCCCACCCTGCCGCAGCACATACCCCACACCCCGAACCGTGTGCACGAGCCGCGGCTCACCACCGGCCTCGGTCTTGCGGCGCAGGTACATGACGTACACATCAAGGGAGTTGGAGGAGGGCTCGAAGTCGAAGCCCCACACCGCCTTCAGGATCTGCTCCCTGGTCAGCACCTGGCGCGGATGCGCCATGAACATCTCCAGCAGCGTGAACTCCGTACGGGTCAGCTCCACCGGCCGCCCACCCCGCGTCACCTCACGCGTGGCGAGATCCATACGCAGGTCGGCGAAGGTCAGCGCCTCGTCCTCCTCCACCGCGCCCGCACCGGCCGCCGCCGCGTACGAGCTGCGCCGCAGCAGGGCGCGGACCCGGGCGAACAGCTCGTCCAGTTCGAAGGGCTTCACCAGGTAGTCGTCGGCGCCCGCGTCCAGTCCCGTCACACGGTCGCCGACCGTGTCGCGGGCCGTCAGCATGAGGATCGGCGTCGTGCCACCGGCGGCGCGGATGCGGCGGGCGGCGGTCAGGCCGTCCATGCGGGGCATCTGGATGTCGAGGATCACCAGGTCGGGCCGGTAGGCGGTCGCCTTCTCCAGGGCGTCGGCGCCGTCGACCGCGACCTCGGTGTCGTACCCCTCGAAGGCGAGGCTGCGCTGGAGGGCTTCGCGCACCGCCGGCTCGTCGTCGACGATCAGGATGCGCTGGGGGTCACGGTCGCCATCGGCGGGGCTCATGGGCTCGGGATCCTCGGGTGCGGTGGGGCGGGAGGGCTGGACGGGGGCTGAGCGGGCTCGAACGCCCTCAGCCTCGCACGTTCTCAGCCGCGTACGGTACGGCGGCGGCTGCGGGCCGCGGCGGCCCCGCGGCCCGCGCTCCGGCGGGCGGTCGCCACCTCGGGCGCCCGGGACGGGGCCGTCGGGTCGTGCAGGGCGCCGGCGATCGCGAGGGCCAGGGCGAGATCGGCCGGACCGAAGCCGGTCGTCGTGTGCGCCACCTGCTCGACCTTCTCAACCTGATTGATCATGACGTTCTCCTTCAGCTCTGCGAGTCAGTTCTGGGCGCCCGACCGCAGCTTCGCCAGGTCGGACTTGACGGTGTTGATCGGTATGGCGAAGCCGAGGCCCACGCTGCCCGCGTCGGACGAACCCGAGCCGGACGCCGAGTACATCGCGGAGTTGATGCCGATGATGTTGCCGTTCATGTCGATCAGCGCGCCGCCGGAGTTGCCCGGGTTCAGGGACGCGTCGGTCTGGATCGCCTTGTACGTCGTCGTCGACGACCCCGTGTCGCCGTTGAACTGCTGACCGCCGAACTCGAACGGCCATCCACCGCCGCCCTGCTGCTGTTGCTGGCCCTGGCTCTCGTCCGTCGAGACGGTCACGTCACGGTTGAGCGCGGACACGATGCCGCTGGTGACGGTGCCGGTCAGCCCCTCGGGGGAGCCGATCGCCACGACCTGGTCGCCGACCTGGACGCCGGAGGAGTCGCCGAGGGTGGCCACGGTCAGCCCGGAGGCGTTCTGCAGCTTGATCAGCGCGAGGTCCTTGCTGCTGTCGGTGCCGACGACCTCGGCGGTGTACGTCTTGCCGTCGCTGGTGGTCACCTTGACCGAGGAGGCACCGGAGACGACGTGGTTGTTGGTGATGATCTCGCCGTCACTGGTGATGATCACGCCAGAGCCGGTGGAGGACCCGGCGTTCGAGGTCGCGTTGATCTCGACGATGCTCGGGCTGACCGCCTTGGCGACCCCGGCGACCGTGCCCTTCTGGCTGGAGGGGACGACGTTGGTGCTGGTGGAGCTGCTGGCGGCGACGGTGTCGTTGCCGGTCAACTCCTGGATGCCGTACGCCGTGCCCCCGCCGATCGCCGCGGCGACGATCGCCACGGCGGCGAGGAGGGCGACCGGGCCGCGGCGCCGTGCCTTCGGCGGCTGGGCGACGGGCTCGGTGAGGAGAGTGGTGGGGGCTCCGCCGGCCGCCTCACCCGTCGGCTCATGTGCCGCCGGCTGGTACGCCGGCGGGGGCGGCCACTCCGGGTTCACGGGGGAAGAGGCGTGCTGCTGGGCGCCCTGGTGGGGGTTCGTGTACTGCTCGTACTCGCCGTCGCGGCGGAAGCTCTCGGTCATGACAATGAGCCTGTCGCCCGACCATGAGAGCTTCCTGAGTGCTCCCTGAGAAGCCCGGCAGAAGCTCGTATGCCCGATATAAAGCGTCCCCTGGCCGCAGCCGGAGCCCTCTCAGAAGCCTCTCAGGAAAGCCAAAGCCTCTCAGGAAAGCCAACGGGACTGCGACGCCCTCAGGGGCGCGGGGCTGTATCAATATGCGGCTCCGCCGCGTGGGCGCGACCAGCCACACACGACGGAAAGCCGCACGACCCCAGAACCCCCCGAGCTCTCAGGCGCACCCACACGACTTCCGTGTGACCAGCCGCGACGGGAACACCTTCAGCCGCTCACGTCGCGACCCCGCCACCCGCAACCCGTCATCGAGGACGAGATCCACGGCGGCCCGCGCCATAGCCGACCGGTCCGAAGCGACCGTCGTCAGCGGCGGATCCGCCAGCGCCGCTTCCTTGATGTCGTCGAACCCGGCGACCGCCAGCTGCCCCGGCACATCCAAGCGGAGCTCCCGCGCCGCCCGCAGCACACCGATGGCCTGGTCATCGGTGGAACAGAAGATCGCCGGCGGCCGGTTCGGGCCGGAGAGAATGTCCAGCGCTATGCGATACGCGTCGTAGCGGTTGTACGGCGCCTCGAAGAGTCGCCCCTCGGTGGCCACCCCGGCCTCGGCCATCGCGCGCCGCCAGCCCTCGACGTGGTCGGAGACCGGGTCGCCGACCGCCGGGGTCTCGGCGGTGCCACCCATACAGGCCACGTACTCGTAGCCGTGCTCCAGCAGGTGGCGTACGGCGAGCTGGGCGCCGCCCAGGTCGTCGGTGACGACGGCGACGTCGTCTATGGCCTCGGGCCGCTCGTGGAGGAGGACGACCCGGGCGTCCCAGGCCTCGATCTCGGCGGCCGCCAGGTCGTTCAGGGCGTGGGAGACGAGGATCAGCCCCGAGACGCGCATTCCGAGGAACGCCCGCAGATAGTGGACCTCGCGCTCGCCGACGTAGTCGGAGTTGCCGACGAGGACCATCTTTCCGCGCTCGGCGGCGGCCCACTCGACCGCGTGGGCCATCTCCCCGAAGAAGGGCTGGCGCGCGTCCGGCACGATCAGGCCTATGAGATCGGTGCGCCGCGAGGCCATGGCCTGGGCGACCCGGTCGGGCCGGTACCCCAGTTCCTTGATCGCGGCGAGTACACGCTCGCGCGTGGCCGGGGCGACCGGCCGGGGTCCGTTGTTGATGACATAGCTGACGACGGCAGTGGACGTCCCTGCCAGCCGAGCCACATCATCGCGAGTCACCTTGGCCACGCGCGGAGTCTACGCGGATGGACCCGCTCTGGGCAGGGCGTGAAGGCGCTTGCCTGGCGCCCCGCTGTCACCCGGCTGTGCGAAAGCAACGCCGGTGGCGCCCCGCTCGAGCGTCCGCTGTGCGTTTCTATGCCTCGGCCCGGAGTTCGGCGTCGTCCAGGACGGTCGTCTCGTCCGCATCCTCCGATTTTGCCCGGTCGGCCTTGGCCTTGGCTTCCTCGGCGGCGCGGTCGATCTTCTCGGGAGTAACGAATCGATAACCGACGTTGCGGACGGTCCCGATCAGTGACTCGTGCTCGGGTCCGAGCTTGGCGCGCAGGCGTCGTACGTGGACGTCGACGGTCCGGGTGCCGCCGAAGTAGTCGTAGCCCCAGACCTCCTGGAGCAGCTGCGCGCGCGTGAAGACGCGGCCCGGGTGCTGGGCGAGGTACTTCAGGAGCTCGAACTCCTTGAAGGTGAGGTCGAGGACCCGCCCCTTGAGCTTGGCGCTGTACGTCGCCTCGTCGACCGACAGGTCGCCGTTGCGGATCTCCATGGGGGAGTCGTCGTTGACGATCTGCTGGCGGCCCATGGCGAGCCGCAGCCGCGCCTCGACCTCGGCGGGGCCGGCGGTGTCCAGCAGGACGTCGTCGATCCCCCAGTCGGCGGTGACGGCGGCGAGGCCGCCCTCGGTGACGACGAGGATGAGCGGACAGCCGGGGCCGGTCGAGCGCAGCAGCTGGCAGAGGCTGCGGACCTGGGGCAGGTCACGTCGGCCGTCGATGAGGATGGCGTCGGCACCCGGGGTGTCGACGAGGGCGGGGCCTTCCGCCGGAGCCACGCGCACGTTGTGCAGCAGCAGGCCGAGGGCGGGGAGCACCTCCGTCGACGGCTGGAGGGCATTGGTCAGGAGCAGCAGAGAACTCATACGTCTGGTTCCTCCTCGGTCCCTGCGAGGACGTGTGCGGTACGGAACTGCTCTGCGATCCCGAAGGCCCCGTACACCTGCGGTCACCTGAGGTTTCCCGCGTCGTATACAACGCTTCCGAAAGCACAAAAGGACCCGGGGGCTACGCTGCCCGAGTCCTCTGCCCAGCAGAATAGCCCACATGAGCACTGGTCCGGCAGGTCATGTGGCACGATCGACGGTTCGTCCGAACTCTGAGACAACCAGACGTACACCTTTGCGGACGTTTCTGCACACTGACGACGGCGTGACGATCGATTCCGTATACGACCCGGGTGCGGTCGTATACGACGCCTCCCGTCCAACTGCCGGTGACCTGGCGTTCGTCGTGGCCCACGGCTTCACCGGCGACGTGGACAAGCCGCATGTGCGACGGGTGGCGCAGGCCTTCGCCCGGCACGGGGCCGTCGTCACCTTCTCCTTCCGGGGCCATGGCGCGTCGGGCGGCCGTTCGACCGTCGGCGACCGCGAGGTGCTCGACCTGGCGGCCGCGGTGCGGTGGGCCCGCGAACTCGGCCACGCGCGCGTGGCGACCGTGGGCTTCTCCATGGGCGGCTCGGTGGTGCTGCGGCATGCGGCGCTGTACGGCGAGCGGGAGGAAAGGGGGGAGCGTACGGGGGTGGACGCGGTCGTGTCGGTGAGCGCGCCCGCGCGCTGGTACTACCGGGGTACGGCTCCCATGCGGAAGCTCCACTGGCTGGTGACGCGGCCCGAGGGGCGCCTGGTGGGCCGCTACGGATTCCGTACGCGCATCCACCACCGGGAGTGGCATCCGGTGCCGATGCCACCGGTCGAGGCCGCGGCGCTCATCGCGCCCACGCCGCTGCTGATCGTGCACGGCGACCGGGACGGCTACTTCCCCCTCGACCACCCCCGCATGCTGGCCGCGGCAGCCGGTGACCACGGCGAACTCTGGCTGGAGCCGGGGATGGGGCATGCCGAGCACGCGGCCGCCGACGAACTGCTGGACCGGATCGGGGACTGGGCTGTCGGTCGGGCGGGCTAGCCTGACGGGGTACACAGCCGATTGATTGAGGAACCGGATGCCAAAGGTCACGGTGCGCTACTGGGCCGCCGCGAAGGCCGCGGCCGGGATCGCCGAGGAGCCGTTCGACGCGGCCACGCTCGCTGAGGCGCTCGACGCCGCCCGCGAGCGACACCCCGGTGAACTGGTGCGCGTCCTGCAGCGATGCTCGTTCCTCGTCGACGGTGACCCCGTGGGCACCCGCGAACATGAGACGGTACGGCTGGCCGACGGCGGCACGGTCGAGGTGCTCCCGCCGTTCGCAGGAGGGTGACGATGACCGACCAGCCGTATCAGGGGTACGACGGGCACGACCCGTATCAGCAGCAGCCCGCTCAGCAGCCCGCGCCGCAGGGATGGCCCGGGCAGCAGGCATACGACGATCCGCAGGCGGCCCAGCAGTACACGCAGCAGTGGCAGGGGCAGACCTGGGAGACGCAGGTGCAGCCGCCGGTCGCACCGGCCCCGCCGACTTCGGAGTACCGGGGCGGGGAGCCGTCCGGGTATCAGGCCGGGGGCGTCGGGGGCTGGGAGGGCGCGCCGCAGGGTCAGGGGCAGCAGCAGCCTCATGGTCAGGGGCAGCAGACCCACACCCAGGGGCAGCCTCACACTCAGGGGCAGATGCGGCCGCAGTCGCAGGGCCGGGCGCACGGCCATCCCCAGGCGCAGGCCTACGGCCAGGCCCAGGCTTACGGCCAGGCCCAGGCTTACGGCCAGGCCCAGGCTTACGGCCAGGCCCAGTTCCAGCCCTCCGCGCAGGCGCAGAACCAGGCGCGGGCCCACGCTCCCGGGACCGGCACGGATGCGACGGACGCCCAGGCGGGCGACGGCGACGACCCCGGCTACGGCCCCGCGACCCTCTCCGGCGACGACCGGCTGACCGACGCCCAGCGGGCCCGGCTGGAGGGACGTTCTCCGATCATCGAGCCCGGGATCCAGCCGGCCGCGCTCACAGCGCTGCTGGGGCTGCTGCTCTCGGGGGCGGCGGCGATCGGGTCGTACGCCCTGCTCGTGCCCCTCGTCGCCCTTCAGGCGGTGACGGCGGCGGGCTGGTTCCGGCTGAACGGCATGTGGCCGGCCCGGCAGGGCATCGCGCTGGCCTTCGCGGGCGCGGTGACGGCGGATGTGGCGCTGCTGACGGCCGACCGGGCGCCGGCGGCGATCCTCGGCACGCTGGGGGTCTGGGTGCTGCTGACGCTGGTGCTGCAGCTTCGCTCGCACGCTGATCCGGACGAGCGGATGTACGGGCTGATGGCGACGGTCGCCTCGGCGGCGCTGTCGATCGTCGCGGCGGGGTACCTCGCGGCGGAGGGGGACGCGGTGACGGTGGGCGCGTTGGCGGTCGCCGTCGCGGTGCTGGTGCGGGCGCTGCCGTTGCCGACGCCGGTCTCCGTGGTCGTCTCGTTGCTCGCGGCGGCGGGGGCCGGGGCTGTGGTCGGTGCGATGGCCGGGGTGGGCGCGGACGGGGCTCTGCTCGGTGTCGGTGCGGCGGTCTGTGCGCTGATCGGGCACCGGGTGGCCAGCTACGACTATCCGTCCAGGTTCGTGCACTTCACGGCGGGCGTCGCGCTGCCGTTGGCGGTTGCGGCACCGGCGGTGTACCTGCTGGGGCGGGCCCTGGTCTGAGCCGGGCTCTTCATACGGGCGCCGACGGGGGCGCCGCCCGACGAACGGGCGGCGCCCCCGCGCTGCTGCCTGACCGGTGACGCCGGAATCAGGTCGGGTCTGTCTCCAGGTCGATGCGCGTGGCCAGCTCGCCCGCTGCCCACATCTCGCGGGCGCGCGTCAGGCAGTCCTCCTCGGACTCCACGTCGTCCGCCAGCCGGAGACCAATCCTGTTGTTGATCTCGTCCGCCATGTTGTCCGCTTCGGACCCCGGGCGGCCCAGCTCGTGTGCCTCACCCATCGCGACGGCGAACTCTTCGCCCAGCCTCTTCTTGAGCAGACACTGCCAGTACACATGGCGCACGGCGTTCTGCTCCTCGGCGTCCGTCATGTGTTCGACGACCTGGAACACCCTGCGGTGGATCCCAAGCCAGTGGAACAGATTGGCGGGGTACTTGAGAATGACCTGGTACTCCTCGTAGGAAATGTTCTTCCCGACCAGGTAGCGGTACTTTTCGAGGGCGGAGAACCCTTCTTCCCTCAGGTCCTTCATCACCTTCGCCAGGATTCCCGAGACTTCCGCCATGTTTCGTGAGACGGAATCCATGGTGCCTGAATTTGAGAATCCGAGCCAGCCGACCCCGGTGACGGCCAATATCAGGGCCCGGGTGGCGATGCCCAGCGGGAAGGGGACCAGGAGCGTGATCGCCGCCACGCCCAGGAACGCAGCGACCTGGCCCACGCTGACGTCCCGGGGCTCGATGTCGCTCCATTTGCTGAGCTTCCGCCAGGTTTCCACCATGGAGTCGAAGACATCCGCATTCGGAACGGTGTCGCATTCGCAGCGGAAATCGACGCCGCTCGGCACGTTCATGTGCATGGTCCAGTCGCCCGGCTTCGGGTCCTTGACGATCAGGCACCGCACCGATGAACCGGACATCAGGACGAACTGGTTGGCGTCCTCGACGGCGCGGTCGTAGGTGTTCCCGTCAGGGTCCTGGAGGGTCATGACGACGCCCTCGGGGAACTCGGTCGATTCGCCGTTCCGAGTGATCACCGAGTAGAGGTAGGGCGTTCCCTCCCCGACGGTCATCGTGGTCGTCAGGTTCACCTGTGCCACGTTGGGCTGGGTGGGGAAGTCGTCGATCAGGCAGTAGGAGCAGTCGTTGGGCCCGGCGGCCTGCGTCACGAGCGAGGGCATGGTGGCCGGCTCGTCGCTGACGTCGAAAAGGCCCCAGAGGCCGCCGACTCCCTGGTCGTCGATTTCCGTCGGCTGGTCGAAGTACTGACCTGCGACGAGTGCCGGGGTCTGCCGCGCGGCGGCCTTCCAGTCATCACTGAGCGAGAGGCCCATAAGGCGCGAGCTGTACCGCGTGAACCCGGACGGCGCCCCGTCCTCCGCTTGCATGTGACCCCAGTCCCAGGCCGGAACATCGTCCGATTCGACGACGTCGAACTCGCCCCAGAGCCCCAGCGCCCCCTTGTCCACGATGCGGGTCGGCCGGTTGAAGTACTGCCTCCTGATCACCGCCGGAGAGCGTTTGGCGACGGATACCCAGTCCTCGCCGTCGGGGATGTTCCACAGTCGGGCCGAGAACTGCCGCACACCGGGCCGGGTGACTCCGTCGTCCTGGAACTGGAGGAAGTCGGTCGCGTGGCCGAGGAACCCGACGGAGTCCCACAGGCAGTGGCTGGCCACCGGGACCGGCGGGTTCGTGACGGGCTCGGGCTCGGGGTTGCCGGAGGCGCGGTAGAGGGCCTTGATGATGCTCTTGCCGTCTTCCCAGACGTCATTGGAGAGTTCCCAGATGATGACGCCCTGGGCTCCCACGTCCTTGAGGAAGTTCAGTTTGGTGACGGCGGTGTCCGGGGTCTCGAAATAGATGTTGTGGGCGTACGGGTAGTCGCCCGGAGGCAGGGGCTCGCCGAGAACGGGCCGGGGTGTGGTTCCGGGAGTCTTGATATTCGCGTTCGCGGCTTTGTGCGCGTCGGGGAACGCGTCCAGGATTTCCTTGTACCGCAGCACCTTGTATCCCGGGGGCACCTGACCGGTCAGGTCGTCCGGCTCCTTGGCGGCGGTGAAGTCATAGCCGTAGATCGGCACCCCGGCCGCGATCTTGTCGCGGGCCACACCGTGCCCTGTCCCCTGCCAGTTCACGAACAGCGGGTTCGTCCAGTACCAGAGAGAGTCCTCCACCGACCCGATCGGGTTGTTCTCGATGTTGTCCGCGCCCGAGGGCCCCGAACCGCCCGTCCGGGGCCCTGGCCAGGCGCCTTGCTGTTCGGGAAGGTATGACTCCTGGTAGACGTCCGCCTCGCGTATGTCCGCGGTGTCCTTGCCGCGGATCTTGAGCAGGGCGGTGTGCGGGCCCACCGGAGACCGGTCCCAGGACCCGGTGAGGTCATAGGTCATGATCCCGAGCCAGTCGACGTGGTCCGCGACAGCCGGGTCGTAGTTGTTGCCGTACCACGAGGTGCCGAAAATGGCCGCCGAGACGATTTTGCCGGGCATGGCCTGCTTCAGTTTCTGAGCGAACAGCGTCAGACCCCGCCCTGCGGGATGCGGCCCGTCACTCTTCAGCCGGCCGCCCTGGTCCGGCTCACCGGGTTTGCCCCACCAGCACTCCAGATCGAGGTCGACACCGTCCAGGCCGTTGGCGGTGACGAAGTCGACCACATTGCGCACGGCCTGGTCGAGCTGCGGGGCGGCCGGATTGTTTCCCACCGTCGTCATCAGGTCCAGGAAGGCGTAGTCGTTCGCGCCGCCCAGCGCGACCATGATCTTGGTGTTGGACAGATTCCCGGCGATGACGACATCCGGGAGAATCGTCTTGATCTCCGCCAGCGACGCGGAGTCGAACTCGCCGAGGCTGCTCTGGCTGAACGTTAAGAATGCGATGATCCCATGCGTGATGTACTGATACATCTCGCCATTGCCGTAGTCGAATCCCTCCGCTTTTCGCCAGGTAGGTATGTAGGCGATGATTTTCGACTGCTGGACCGGCGTATGGGCGCTCTCGTCGTACAACTCGTCGAAGAACCGCCAACCATTCGTGTTGGCGTCACCCACGCCCGGCTCCGAAGCCCAGAATGCGGCACGGAAGATGTTGCCCTTGTACTTGGTGACGGCTCCTGCCTGATATCCCTCGGGTTTCGAAACCCATTCGGGGACATCGGGGTAATCCGACGAAACGCCCATGGGAAACTCATTCCTACTCGACGGCGGGACACTTGGAGAGTACGGATCAAGAGGGACCCCGGTCATGGCGTTGGTGGTCGGTGTTGCGCCAACCGCGAGGTCGCTCTTGCGCCAACTCGGTCCGTCGCCCCTGTCACAGGTGATCGACAATTCGCCGGGTCAGGCCTTCCGCGGAGTTACGCTCGCGCTGACGGCCGCCCGGCCGTCAGTGACCGTGGTCGTTGACGACCGCCGAGTTGGGGGAAGACCACAACATGCGCGCCCTTCGGATACTGCTGATCGTCGTCGTGATACTCGGCGGCCTCTTCGTGCTGGCCGACCGGCTCGCCGTCGGTTTCGCCGAGGACGAGGCCGCAGGCAAGCTCCAGACCACCGAGAACCTCGACGCGGCCCCTGACGTGTCCATCAAGGGCTTTCCCTTCCTGACCCAGGTCGCGAGCGGCACGCTGGACGACGTCGAGGTCGGCATCAAGGACTACGAGGCCGGCACCGGCACCGACGGCAAGACCATCCGCATCGACGACCTCACGGCGAACATGCAGGGCGTCGAGTTCTCCGGCGACTACAGCTCCGCCACCGCGGCCACCGCCACCGGCACCGCGTCCATCACCTACGCCGAGCTGCTGAAGACCGCCAAGTCCGAGCCCACCCAGGTCGCCCCCGGCGTCACCGCCAGCGTCGTCGGCCTCTCCGACGGCGGCAACGGCAAGATCAAGGTCGCCGTAGAGGCCACCGTCCTCGGCAACAAGCTGCCGAACCCGGTCTACGTCCTGAGCTCGGTCACCACCGAGGGCGACTCCGTGAAGGTGCACGCCGACACCCTGCCCAGCTTCGCCGGCGCCGACGTCGCCGAGGACCGGGCCCGCGCGATCACCGACTTCGAGCAGAAGATCGACGGCCTCCCCGGCGGTATCCAGCTCGACAAGGTCCAGGCGGCGAAGAACGGCGTCGAGATCACGGTGAAGGGTTCGAACGTCCGCCTCGCCGGGTAGGACGGCCACCGAAACCCGATCCCACCTCCGGGTGTCCGACTGGCGAGACGGCGTCGTCCGTAGCGTAGATGTGACCGCCGATACATCGGCCCGCAGGCCGTGCGATGACGCCCTCGGCGGCGGGTCGATCCCGTGTGATTCCACATCCCGGACGATCCTGTCTCAGCATGCGACACACCGGTGACACGCCCGCCTGTCCGTCCCTACGATCGAGGCCATGAAGCGACAGGCGGATCTCACGAAGCGGCGGGCAGTAGACCTGTGCCGCGTTGCCGCCATGCTCTGTCGCACCTTCTGAGCGGAAGCTCCGACTTCTGCGTTTCCCCGCGCCCTGACCAGGGCACAGGTGCGCCGTCTCGGCCCGAGCGCGCGCACCCCTCGCACTCGCACGCCCCGCCGCAACTGCCCCGGAGGAGAAACAGCATGAGCCGCAGCGACGTCCTCGTCGACGCCGACTGGGTCCAGGAGAACCTGGACGACCCCAACATCGCGATCGTGGAGGTGGACGAAGACACGTCCGCCTACGAGAAGAACCACATCAAGAACGCGATCCGCATCGACTGGACCAAGGACCTGCAGGACCCGGTCCGCCGCGACTTCATCGACCAGGAGGGCTTCGAGAAGCTCCTGTCGGCGAAGGGCATCGCCAACGACACCCTGGTGATCCTCTACGGCGGCAACAACAACTGGTTCGCGTCCTACGCCTACTGGTACTTCAAGCTCTACGGCCACGAGAACGTCAAGCTCCTCGACGGCGGCCGCAAGAAGTGGGAGCTGGACGCCCGCGAGCTGGTCGAGGAGGTCCCGGAGCGCCCGGCGACCGACTACAAGGCCAAGCCGCAGGACAAGTCCATCCGCGCCTTCCGTGACGACGTCGTCGCCGCTATCGGCTCGCAGAACCTGGTCGACGTCCGGTCGCCCGACGAGTTCTCCGGCAAGCTGCTCGCCCCCGCGCACCTGCCGCAGGAGCAGTCGCAGCGTCCGGGCCACGTCCCGTCCGCGCGCAACATCCCGTGGTCCAAGAACGCCAACGACGACGGCACCTTCAAGTCGGACGAGGAGCTCAAGGAGCTCTACGCCGAGGAGCAGGTCGACCTGGCGAAGGACACCATCGCCTACTGCCGTATCGGTGAGCGCTCCGCGCTGACCTGGTTCGTCCTGCACGAGCTGCTCGGCGTGGAGAACGTCAAGAACTACGACGGCTCCTGGACCGAGTACGGCTCCCTCGTCGGCGTGCCGATCGAGCTCGGCGCCAACAAGTAAGCCCCGTAGTAAGCGAACAGACCCGCAAATCCCGACCGGCCTTCCTCCGGTCAGACCCCTCTTGGAGAAAGACATGTGTGGAGCGAAGGCCGGCGGCCCCGACGCCTCGACGATCAAGCCCGGTGAGACCACGATCCAGGGTCAGGTGACCCGCGACGGCGAGCCGGTGACGGGCTACGTCCGTCTGCTGGACTCGACCGGCGAGTTCACCGCGGAGGTCCCCACCTCCGCCACGGGCCAGTTCCGCTTCTACGCGGCCGAGGGCACCTGGACCGTGCGTGCACTCGTCCCCGGCGGCACCGCCGACCGCACGGTCGTCGTCGCCGAGAAGGGCGCGCTCGCCGAGGTCGCGATCGCGGTCTGAGCGAACCGAGCAGCCCACCGGCTGCCGAAGAGGGCCGCACCCCGCGGGTTGGACACCTGGGGTGCGGCCCTTCGGCATGGCGGGGGGAACGGGGTTGCCCCGGCCGGTACAGGCCTACCCTGGAACCATGTACGCACGGCGACGGCATCTGTACTTCGCCATGATGGGGACGTGCATCACGCTCTTCGTCCTGGCCTGGGGTGTCGTACGCCTCTGGTCGACGCCGGTGGCCGTGGGCATGTGCGTGGTCGCCATGGTCATCCCGCCGCTCGCCGCGATGGTCGCCAACCGGCGAGGGCCGGAGGACCGCTGGTGGGACGATCCGTCCGGTGACCCTCAGTCCGACGAGTGGTGGGACGAACTGGACGGCAAGAAGCGACCGCGGTCTCAGTAGACGAGTGCCTGCGTCTCGTCCCCCAGTGCCTCCTGCACGAACACCTGCGCGCCCGCGATGCGGACACCCTCGATGACGTCCTTCTCCGTGATGTCCCTGCGGGCCGCGCACTGGGTGCACAGGGTGAGGCGGCCGGTCGCCAGGATCGAGTCGATCAGGTCGGGGAGCGGGGCCGCGTGCGGGAGTTCGAACTCGGCGGCACGGCCCGGCAGGGCGAACCACGCGGACTCGCCGGTCAGCCATACGGAGACGTCGACGCCGCTGGCCACGGCCACCGCCGCCACCGTGAACGCCTGCGAGCAGCGTTCGGGGGCATCGGCCCCCGCTGTCACCTTGATCACGAGCTTCTTCGCCATGGCCGAATCGTAATCAACGGGCCTACAACCCGGGGTGTCGACCATGAGTCTCCTGTGCGCGCGCATACGGAATGCGCGCTTCACGTTCCGTGGGGGGACGTCTTGGATGTACCTGAAGAAGTAGCAGACGCGGCTTACGCGCCGGTCATACCGGTTTCCTCGGCCGCGCCCGGGCATACGGAGGTGCCCGGATCGGCCGAGCCGGCCGCCCTGCCCCGGCCCCGTCGCCGTGGGCGTACGGCCCTCCTGATCGCCGGAGCCGTCGTGCTCGGGCTCGTCGCCGGGACCTGTGCCGGGTATCTCGTGCAGGCCGACCGCGAGCCCACGAAGCTGCCGCCCCTCTCCCAGCCCGTCGTCAAGCAGGCCAAGGGTGAGGCCGAGCCGCTGTCCGCCGCCGAGGACCGCCGGGTGAAGACCGACGGCGATCTGCGCAAGCTGCTGCTCCAGCGGCCCAAGGGTGCGCGGGACACCGTGATCACGGCGGGCAACGACGGCTGGCTGGACCTCGCCGACTACGCGGACGGCTACGAGGAGCCGGACGAGATGTTCGGCGACCTCATCACCGACGAGTTCCGCCGCGCCGCCGTCGCGAGCTGGCGGGTGGGCAGCACCTACAACGTCGAGATCCAGCTGGCGCAGTTCCGCCAGGAGCAGGCCATGGCGGCCGCCGACCACGCCGACAGCGCGCACTACTGGGCCGAGGAGGAGTCCGACACCCGCAGCTGGTCGATCCCCGGTACGGGCGACGGCATGGCGTACGTGCACGACACCCCGGAGCGGGAGGCCGGCTACCTCCCGCTGTACTCGGCCGAGGCACACGCCTGGCGCGGTGACATCGCGATGGACATCTGGGTCTACGACACCAAGCCGATCTCCAAGGAGAAGATCATGGATCTCGCCAAGCGGCAGATGGGGCGGCTGTGACCGAGACACCTGAGAGCCCCCAGAGCGCCGAGGGCCCCGAGAACCTCCAGAGCCCCGAGAGCGCCGAGATTCCCCCGAGCCCCGAGCAGAAGCGGAAGCGGCCGCGTCCCGCGCGCCTCGCCGCCGTCGCCGGGACCGTCCTGCTGCTCGGTGCCGTCGTCGCCGGTGCCGGCTACACCGTCGTGACCGTCCAGAACGCCGACCGCGATCCGGGTCGGCCGACCTGGAAGTTCCCCGAGCCGTCCGCCGCCGGCGACAAAGCGCCCCAGACGGAGCAAGGGTTGCGCGGGCTGCTGCTGCCGTACGACGAGAAGGGCTACAGCCGCGGCCCCGACCTCGCTGAGTTCGGCTCCGACGCCGAGCTCAGCGGCCGTCAGGCCACCGCCCTGCGCGAGGAGTCGCTCAAGGACCTGCCCCGCACCCAGCGGCGGCAGCTGGAGAAGGAGATGGACAAGAGGGGCGTCAAGGGGATGGTGATGCGCAGCTACTACAACGCGGACAGCTACGCGATCAACCACAAGACGGCCTTCTCCATCAGCGTCCAACTGGTGCGGATGGAGAGCCGCGACGACGCCCGGGACATCGCGACGGCCCAGAACGCGTTCCTCTCCGACCTGGGCCTCTTCCGCAAGGGTCCGAAGATCGAGGGCCACAAGAACGCCAAGTGCTTCCTGACGCCCAAAATCGCCGACGAGAAGCTCGACCGCGTGTACTGCGCGGCCTACTCGGGCGACGTGCTGATCAGCGCCACCGCGTCCGGCGTGCGGCCGGTCGACCTGCACGGCATCGGGATGTTCGTCACGCGACAGCTCGACCGCATCGACGAGCCGGGGAAGGCGATATGAGCGAGCAGCAGCCCATCACGACGGCGCCCGTGGCCGACGTACCGCCGGACGCCACGGCGGTGCCGGAGACGCCGGAGGCGGTTCCCGTCGTCCCGCCGGTGCGGAAGGACCGCCGTGTCCTGCGCGCCGTCCTGCGCTGGACCGCGACTGTCGTGGTCTTCGCGGCCGTCGGCGCCTCGACGGCATACGGCATCACGCGGATGGAGCGTACGGACGTACCCGGTCTCGCGACCGAGACGGACGGGCGCTGGACGTATCCGGAGATCACCAAGCCGCCGCTGCCCTCCGGCAGCCCGGAGCCGTTCGCCGAGGAGAACGTGGCCTCCCTGCACTACGCGGACCTGCGTGCGCTGCTGCTGCCGGCGCCCAAGGGGGCCACGGCCGACAAGGCGCTGAGCGGGCGCAACGGCTGGCTGGCGACGAAGGACTTCCTGTCGGCGTACGAGTCCGAGGACGACCGCGACACCCTCGGCCGGCTGCTGACCGACCACGCCCTGCGGCACATCGCCGCCCGCGGCTGGACCACCCCGGACGGCACGCGCACCCGGATCTACCTGCTGCAGTTCGAGACCGGCCAGGTGGCCGACGTGCTCCAGCAGGACCACTTCACCAGCTACGACTCGCCCAACCACGCCCTGAGCGGCGCCGCCGAGGTGCACATGGACGAGGGCTTCCCCACCGCCGCCGAGGTCGTCAACGTACGGCGCTACGCCTACACCGAGGCCAAGCCGTACGGCGCCGAGCAGGTTCGGCAGGCGTACCTGGTGTCGGGGGACGTCGTGGGGCTCGTGGTGCAGTCCCGCAAGGGCACTGCCGCGGCCGTCCCCTTCCAGCAGACGGTGATGCTCCAGAGCCAGCTGCTCGGCTGAGCCCGCGAGGGCGTACCTCACACAGAGGGCCGGGCCCCGGCCGCGTAAGCTGGGGCCCGGCCCTGTGTACGCAAAGCATTCCCCGCGCTCAATCGAGGAGCACCCCGTGGAGATCTTCTTCGAAGCCCTGCTGGTCCTGGTCTGCGTCGGCGTTCTCGCCTTCGCCGGGCTGACCGTGAAGAAGCTGTACCAGGGCCAGCGCTGACCGCCATCACCGACGTACGAGGCTTCTGAGCTGCTCATGATCGAGATCCCGTCCGACCTCCACAAGGACCTCGTCCCCCTCGCCTTCCTGCTCGGCAACTGGGCGGGCGCGGGTGTGCACGACTTCCCCGGCTCCGAGAAGTGCAACTTCGGGCAGGAGGTCACCTTCACGCACGACGGCCGGGACTTCCTGGAGTACCGGTCCCACACCTGGGTGCTCGACAACGACGGCAACAAGGTCAGGCCGCTGGAGTCCGAGCACGGCTTCTGGCGGATCGACACCGACCGCAAGGTCGAGGTGACGATGGTCCGCCACGACGGCGTCGTCGAGGTCTGGTACGGCGAGCTGGCCGACAAGAAGCCGCAGATCGACCTGGTGACGGACGCCGTGGCGCGGACCGCCGCCTCCGGCCCCTACACCGGGGGCAAGCGGCTGTACGGCTACGTCAAGAGCGACCTGATGTGGGTCGGCGAGAAGCAGACCCCCGAGGTCGAGCTGCGCCCCTACATGTCGGCGCACCTGAAGAAGGTCGTCACCCCGGAGGAGGTCGAGCGCTGGGCCAAGGCCCTGCCGGACGACCTGCCGGACGACGGCATCGCCTTCTTCAAGTAGGCAGCCGTTCGAGTGGCTCTAGACTTCTGGTGTGGTGAGCACCGATTGGAAGAGCGACCTCAGGCAGCGCGGCTATCGGCTGACGCCGCAGCGGCAACTCGTGCTCGAAGCCGTGGACACACTTGAGCACGCGACCCCCGACGACATCCTCGTGGAAGTGAGGAAGACGGCGTCGGGGGTCAACATTTCCACCGTCTACCGGACCCTGGAGCTGCTGGAGGAGCTCGGGCTGGTCAGCCACGCCCACCTCGGGCACGGTGCGCCGACGTACCATCTCGCCGACCGCCACCATCACATCCACCTGGTCTGCCGGGACTGCGAGAACGTCATCGAGGCGGACGTCCAGGTGGCCGCCGAGTTCACGGCCAAGCTGAGCCGGACCTTCGGGTTCGAGACCGACATGAAGCACTTCGCGATCTTCGGCTGCTGCAAGGACTGCTCGCTGAAGAGTTCAACTACCGAGTCGTAGGCTTAGGCATATGAAGAGCCCCCTGCTGACCCTGCCCGGCGCCGTGCCCGCCGAGGGCGTGGACGAAGGCGTCGCCGCCCACTACGGCGACCTCTTTCGCGAGCAGCGCGCCCTCGCCGACGGCACCGGTTTCGTCGACCTCTCGCACCGCGGAGTCCTCACCGTCACCGGCGCGGACCGGCTGAGCTGGCTGCACCTGCTGCTCACCCAGCACGTCAGCGATCTCCCGGCCGGTGAGGCCACCGAGGCGCTGATCCTCTCCGCGCACGGCCACATCGAGCACGCGCTGTACCTGGTGGACGACGGGACGACCGTCTGGGCGCATGTCGAACCCGGCACCCAGGAGGCGCTGATCGCGTACCTGGAGTCGATGAAGTTCTTCTACCAGGTCGAAGTCGCCGACCGGACCGCCGAGTTCGCGCTCGTGCACCTGCCCGCCGGGTCCATCGCCGAGGTGCCGGACGGCGTCGCCGTACGCGAGACGGCGTACGGCCGTGATCTCTTCCTGCCCCGCGCCGACCTGGAGTCGTACGCCGCGAAGGCGGGTCCGGCGGCCGGGCTGCTCGCGCACGAGGCGCTGCGGGTGGAGCACCACCGCCCCCGCCTCGGCTTCGAGACCGACCACCGCACCATCCCGCACGAGCTGGGCTGGATCGGCACCGCGGTGCATCTGCAGAAGGGCTGCTACCGGGGCCAGGAGACGGTGGCGCGGGTGCAGAACCTCGGCAAGCCGCCGCGCCGGCTGGTCTTCCTGCACCTCGACGGCAGCGAGGTGCATCTGCCGACCCACGGCACCGAGCTCCGCCTCGCGGACGAGGGCCCCGACGGCCGCAAGATCGGCTTCATCACGACGTCCGTACGGCACCACGAGCTGGGCCCGGTCGCGCTCGCGCTGGTCAAGCGGAACGTGCCGGTGGACGCACCGCTGGTGGCGGGGGACACGGCCGCGGCGCAGGAGGTCGTCGTAGAGCCCTGAGGTCCTGGGCCTCAGATCTCCAGCAGCACCGTGAACGGGCCGTCGTTCGTCAGGGACACCCGCATCTGCGCGCCGAAGCGGCCCGTCGCCACTGTGGCGCCGAGGGCGCGGAGCTGGGCGACCACCTCGTCCACGAGGGGCTCGGCCACGTCGCCGGGGGCGGCGGCGTTCCAGGTGGGGCGGCGGCCCTTGCGGGCGTCGCCGTAGAGAGTGAACTGGCTGATGACGAGGAGCGGGGCGTCGATGTCGCTGCAGGACTTCTCGTCGTGCAGCATGCGGATCGACCAGAGTTTGCGGGCGAGTTGGGCCGCCTTCTCCTTGGTGTCCTCGTGCGTGACGCCGACGAGGACGCACAGCCCCTCGCCCACGATCTCCCCGACCGTCGCACCGTCCACGACGACGCTCGCGCCGTCCACCCTCTGCACCACAGCTCGCATGCCGCCATCATGCCGTGAACGCGAAAGTGCCACGTAAGGGGCTACTTTTTTGATCCTTAAGCCCCCATCTGGGGCTGTTCATGGGCACTCGGTCACATAGCTGCCAGTTGGGATGGCACGATGCTTCCCACACGCCGGTCGAGGGGACGGTAGAGGCACATGAGCACACCGAGTACCGGGCAGCCTCCTGGGGCTGTCGTGTTGACCCACGCGGGCCAGCTGGACGGCATCCGGCCGCCCACGCAGCGCACCGCCGACGATCCGGGCCCGGGCCCGGGCCCGGGTCCGCGGCTGCCCGTGGAACCGCCCGAGCACGAGCTGACCGTGCTCAGCCTGCCAGAGCTGCGCACCCTGCGCCGGGACGCGCAGCGCGACGAGGCGGACCTGAGTTATGTACGACGACTGCTGCAGGGGCGTATCGACATCCTGCGGGCGGAGCTGGCCCGGCGCTCCCCGGCGGGGGCGGCCTCCGTCGTGGAGCGTCTCTCGGAGATCCTGACCGACGCTCCGGCCCGCCACCGTTCCTCGGCCCGCCATGTCACGCTCGGCACTCCGCAGAGCGAGGAGTACCGGCGGCTGGCGGCGGAGATGCTGGCCGAGGTGGAGCTGTCGGATCTGCAGGCGCGGACGGACGTCGAACTGGACACCGCGATGGGGCGGCTCGTGCGGTACGAGCAGCAGGTGTCGGGGCGCCGGCAGCGGTTGCAGCGGACGGCCGACGACTGCAGCGCGGAGATCACGCGCCGCTACCGGGAGGGGGAGGCGCAGGTGGACGACCTGCTCACGTAATCAGCCCGTCTGGGGGTGCCCCCTCTGGGGGAGTTCGAGGACGAGGCCCGTTCAGGGCCGAAGCGGGGGCCTGGGGGCCGCAGGCCCTCAGGGAGGCGGGGCCGAAGGGGCGGCGGCCCCTGGGGATGGGACGGGCAGGGGTGGCGGGGGCGAGGAAAACCCGGCGACACCCCCGCGCTCGCCCGCCTACCGTGGCCCCATGAGCCGTCCCGACCCCCACATCGACGTCCGCCCGATCGCCGCGGCCGACATCCCCGACTGGATCAGGGCCCTGAACACCGGCTTCCTGCGCACCCCCGACGTCGCCGAGACGGAAATCGCGGACCGCAGCTCGTACATCGACCCCGCCCGCACCCTCGGTGCTTTCGACGCCGGGCGCTGTGTCGCCACCTTCCGGTCGTTCGCGCAGGAGATCACCGCCGTCGGCGGCGCCCCGGTCCCCGCCGACGCCATCTCCAACGTCACCGTCACCCCCACCCACCGCCGCCGCGGCCTGCTCACGCGCATGATGGCCCAGGACCTCGCCGCCGCGAAGGAGCGCGGGGACGTGGTCGCGACCTTGATCTCCGCCGAGTACCCGATCTACGGCCGCTACGGTTTCGGCCCCGCCACCTGGACGACCGAGTGGACGATCGACGTCCCCCGCACCGGCCTCGACCCGAGGTGGGCCGGCCCCGAGGACGGTGGTCGTATCGACATCGTGGACGGGGCGGACGTCCGCAAGATCGGCCCGGAGCTGTTCGAGCGGGTGCGCCGCGCGCAGCCGGGGGCCGTGAACCGGGACGAGCGGTGGTGGCTGGTCAGCACGGGCGTGCTGCGGCTGGACAGGTCTCCGTGGACCGAGCCCTTCTTCGCGGTGTACCGGGCGGCGGGCGGCGAGGTCCAGGGGCTGGTGTCGTACACGGTGGACGACCACTGGAGCGAGGGCAAGAAGCAGCCGTTGAACACGGCGAGCGTCAAGTGGCTGATCGCGGCGACCCCGGACGCCGAGCGCGCCCTGTGGCGCTATCTGTGCTCGATCGACTGGGTCATGAAGGTGAAGAGCGGCTGGCGGGCCCCCGACGACCTGCTGCCCTTCTTCCTGCCCGATCCGCGGGCCGCCGGGGTCACGTCGCAGGCGGACTGGCTGTGGGTGCGGATCCTGGATGTCGTACGGGCGTTGGAGGCGCGGACGTACGAGGGGCAGGGAGCGCTGGTGCTGGAGATCGTGGACGCGGCTGGGCTGACCGGTGGGCGGTACCGGCTGGAGGCGTCGGCGGAGGGCTCCTCGTGCACGCCGACCAAGGCTGCCGCCGAACTCACCCTCGACGTAGCCGACTTGGGACGGCTCTGGCTCGGCGACGAGTCCGTGGTGCGGCTCGTCGCGCTGGGGCGGGTGCGGGAAGAACGAGCGGGCGCCGCCCGAGAGGCCGACGCCCTGCTGCGTACGTCCAGGCGGCCTTGGTGCCCGGACATCTTCTGATCCTCCTCTCTGCCGACGACAGGTCTGCTCATCCGTAGCGAGCTGTTCAGTTGTGGTTGTGGGCTGTGCGCCTGTATGAGGTTGTGGCTGTGCGTTCGCTGTTCGGTTGTGACTGTGCGGTGCGGCTGTTCCACGGCCGCTGTTCAGTTGTGGCTGTGCCTTTGGTGCAGACCGTCCGGGCTCCCGGCTCCCCTCCGGAAGGGAGTCCCGACGGCCGAACCTGGTCGCCAGGCCCTAGTGGGCGAGCAGCATGACGAGGATCACCGCGCCGATGCCGCCGATCAGGGTGTTCTTGGCCTTGATGCCGATGGACAGCGCGAGGAAGGCGATGATCCCCATCGGCCCGTACTTCCACTGGACGAGCTGTTCGAATCCGATGACGAGTGCGGCGACGGCGAGGTAGACGAGCGGCATGTGGCCAACCTCCTTGAAGTTTGACCATGTTGCTTAAGTTGGCGACCAACTTCACTGTACTTATGACCGCTTGGAAGCGTCCTATAACCACCTTCCCTGGAACTGCCCAAAGATGGCGGGAAGTTGTAGTGTTTTGTCGTGGAGCCGAAACCCGTCTCCGTCAATGGGCGGAAGAGTTCACAGCGGCCACAGAAGTCACACCGGGAGGTGGCCGACGAGCTGCGCGCCCGGATCACCTCGGGGCGGTTGCAGCCCGGCCAGCGCATGCCCACCCAGGCCAAGCTGGCCGACGAGTTCGGTGTCGAGCGCGGAGCGGTACGACAGGCCCTGCGCATCCTGCAGTCGGAGCACCTGCTCACCAACGTGTCCAAAGGGGCCCCGGCGACCGTCGCCCCCGACCTGGGCAGGGCGCTGACCGGCCCGGGAGCCCCGCCGCAGCCCACCATGGTGGCCCTCGCCCCGCGCGTCGCCGCCGCCTTCGCGGCCCCGCATGTCGAGATCGACGCCCTCTGCCTGACGTCGGTCTCCCTCACGCTCGCCATCGGCGAACCACTCCGCCAGATCCACGCCGGACAGCTGAAACCGGCCAAGGTCGACGTCCGTATCCTGCTGCCCAGCCGTGACATCGCGCTCGCCTTCCCGACCTCGGTGGACGCCTCGGCCGATGACGCCGACGAACAGCTGCGCCGGCGCTGGCTCACCCAGCGCAACGCCCAGGGCCAGGTGCTCCAGCACAATCTGCTGGCGCTGCGCGCCACGCACGGCATCGATGTGCGGGTCAGCTTCCGTGCGCTGCCGTTCACTCCGCCGGTGAAGCTGTACCTGCTCAACAGCACGGAGGCGCTCTTCGCGTACTACACGCTGGCGCGCCGCGAGGTGGAGATCGACCACCAGCACCTGGAGATGTACGACGCCCCGGGCATCCAGTCGATGCTGTTCGCCTTCGAACAGGGGGCCGGTCTGCGGGACATGACGTTCGTGGAGCAGTCGCATGTGTGGTTCAACGCACTGTGGGAGACGATCAGTTCGGAGCTGGTGCTCACGAGCTGATCGTCTCCCACAGCGTTTGACCTGGTTGTTCGTTGCCTGCGTGGAGCCCCTGACGCACATGGTTCACAGGGCGGGGCCCGAGACCAGGATCGCGAGGACGACGGCCCCGATGGAACTGACCGCAGGACTTTTGGCCTTGATGCCTATGGTGAGCAGCAGCAGGCCGATGATGCCGGTGGCACCGTACTTCCACTGGAGGGTCTGCTCGACGCCGACGACGAACACGGCGGAGAGGAGTGCGAGGACGGGCATCTGTGTTTCCCCCTTCGGGCTCCTGGGGATGGAAGGATTACTTCCGCCAACTCAACCAACTTGACGCCAACTCTGACTAAGTTGTCCCCACTTGGCCCCTACTTTGAAACAAGCTACAAACAACTCCCCTTAGATGGGTGAGAGTTGTAGCGTTTGGTCGTGACCCAGGAGAACGTGGCAGTGAACGGCAGCAGGAGACTCTCGCCCCAGGAGATCGCCGACATCCTGCGGGAACGGATCCGCGTGGGTGACCTCAAGGCGGGCGACCGCCTGCCCACCCAGGCCGAGCTGGCCGAGGAGTTCGGCGTCGAGCGAGGCACCGTGCGCCAGGCCCTGCGCGCGCTCCAGGAGGACGGCTTCCTCACCAACGTCAGCAAGGGAAGCCCGCCGCGGATCGCCGCCCCCGCCCCCACGAGCGGCGCCCCCCAGCCGACGATGGTCAGCCTGGCACCCCGCCTGACGGAGGCCTTCGGGGCCCCGCACGTGCGCGTGGACGTCGTATGCCACACCTCCGAGACCCTGATGCTGGCCCTGGGCGAGCCGCTCCGCCAGATCCACGAGGGCTCGATCCTCCCCGAGTCGATCGACGTCCGCATCCTGCTGCCGTCGCGCGACATCCACCTCGCCTTTCCGGTACTGGTGGACGGGCGGGGGGAGGACGACCCGGTCCACAAGCGGTGGCTGGAGATGCGCAACGCCCAGGCCCAGGTACTGCGCCACAACCTCCAGGCGGTCCGCTCCACGCACGGCATCGACGTCCATGTCACCTTCCGCGCGTTGCCGTTCACACCGCCGGTGAAGCTGTACCTGCTCAACGGTGACGAAGCGCTGATCGGCTACTACGTCCTCACCGAACGCCAGGAGGAGTACGAGAGCCAGACCCTGGACATGTACGACGCCCTCGGCTCACGGTCCCTCCTCTTCTCCTTCGTGCGACAGGCCGGCCAGCGCGACGACGCATTCGTGGAGGAATCCCAGAAGTGGTTCGACGCCCTCTGGGAAACCATCACCACGGACCTGACACTCTCCTAGTGACTTCTGATACGACACAGACCGAACTGGTGACGGCATCGCCGGAGCGCCTGCGGGAGCTGATCGCGCATGCCCGCGTGGTGCTCTGGGATTTCGACGGGCCGATCTGCCGACTGTTCGCCGGGCACTCGGCGGCGCGGGTGGCGGCCGGTCTGGTGGACTGGCTCGAAGGGCGCGGTCTGCACGGCCTGCTGGCGGAGGACGAGCGCAAGACCGAGGACCCCCATGAGGTACTGCGCGCCGTCGACCGGCGGCAGCCCGCCAGCGACCTGGTGACGGAGCTGGAGGAACATCTCACCCAGGGGGAGCTCAAGGCCGTACCGCGGGCGATGCCCACCATGTACGCCGACCCGCTGATACGCACGTGGACCGCGGTGGGGGCCCGGCTGGCCATCGTCACCAACAACTCTCCGAGAGTGGTCGGCCGGTACTTGAGCACCCGCGGCCTCTTCGAGTGCTTCGATCCCCACATCTACGGCCGCACCCAGGACCTCCAGTCCCTCAAGCCCCACCCACGCAACCTCAACCGTGCCCTGACCGCGATGGGGGCCGCCCCGTCCACCGCCCTGTTCATCGGCGACACCCCCACGGACTACGAGGCCGCCCGAGAGGCCGGGGTTCCGTTCCTGGGCTACGCGCGTAACGAGCGCAAGGGGAAGCTGTTGAAGGAGGCGGGGGCGACGGACGTCGTGGGGTCGTTGGAGCCGGTGCTGGTGGCGGTGCGGGCGGGAGGGTGAGGGGTGGACGTGGACGAGCTGGAGGGTGGTGGAGGGCGGGTGTTCGGCTGGTCTGCGAAGCGCTGCGCGACCGGATGACCGTCGGAACGTATCCGGTGGGCTCGTTCCTGCCCTCGCAACGCGACCTCGCGCAGGAGTTCGGGGTCTCCCGGGATACGGTTCAGCGGGCGTTGCGGGAACTGGCCAACGAGGGCTGGATCGAATCCCGTCAGGGCAGCGGCACCCGGGTGGTCAGGGCGCAGCCCATACAGTCCACAGCGCCCCAGGCCACCAGGTCACGGCGAGGCACGACCTTGGGCCCCCTCCTCAGCGAGGCGTTCGAGCGCGCCGAAGTCACCCTGGACGTCTCTACGTTGACGTCCGAGTCCCTGGACGCGCACGTGCGCCTCCAGGCAGAACGCATCCGTGACCGAGTCATCAAGCCTCAGCGCATCGCCCTGCGCATGCTTCTGCCTGACGAGCGGCTGCCTCTGACCTATCCACGTGCCAAGGACGACAAGGACGACCCACGCCTGTCTCAGCGACTGCTGGACATCACTGAGCGGCACACCACCTCGCTGCGGGAGTCGCTGAGGTCCCTCGCGGTCGAGGGGTTGGTGCCCTCGGTCGACGTGGAGTTCCGCCGGGTGCCGCTGACCCCGACCTTCAAGCTCTACCTCTTCAACGGTGGCGAAGCGTTGCACGGGATGTACGAAGTGATCGAACGGCGGATCATGCTGGATTCCGGTGAGGAGATCCCCGCGCTCGACGTGCTGGGTCTCGGAGCCGCCCTCACTCACCACGTGAGGGACGACGATCCGAACTCGTCGGGGAGCGTCTTCGTGGACAGCATGCAGTCGTGGTTCGACTCGGTCTGGAACCTGCTCGCCGAATGATGGCCACAAGTGGCTAGCGGCCGCCCCGCGCCTCGGGCGGCACCCAGCGCGGATCGGCGATGACGGGATTCTCGGGCTTTATGTACTCCAGCTTCTCCCAGAGATTCCGGTGCCACTCCATGTGATGCTCTGCTATCTCCTGAGTGTCCCGAGAAGTGGACCGCATGTCCCAGCCGATGACGCGAGCCTTGCCGTATCTGTGTCCGAAGCCCTCGGTGTCGAGGATGCGGAAGTCGTCGTCGCGCCAGGATATGGTCCGGTCCTTGATTCCGTACGGCTGGTGGAAGACCTTTTCCTGGTTGAAGATGTAGAGCTTGCGCTCCGGGATCTGCGGCGACTCCCGCACCTCGCACGTGATGGTGATACGAGGGTTTCGTTCACGCACCCGGTCCAGGAGACGCTTGAGTTCGTTCCAGTTGGGCTTGGTGAACGCGTCTCGCATCCGTTCGCGGTTCTCGGTCGAGTCGGTGAAGTACAGCGTTCCGGCGGGCAGTCCGGCGCTCGGGGGAGCGGGTTCGAGTTTTCCGGGGAGGCTCATCGGAAGATTGAGGTGGGCGATGATGATGCGCAGGGTCAGCTCCTGCGTGTGCACTTCCTCGTCGGCCAGCTTTTCGAGGGACGGCCTGAGAAGCGTGAGCAGCGTCTCCATCGTGAACCCGGAGAAGTCGATGCGGATGTGCCGCGCCTCGAACGTCTCGCGCATCGGGCGGAACAGGTCGTGCCAGGTGGCCATGACGTGGACGCCGTCTGGTTCCTGCCGCGACTCGGAGTCGCTGATGGCGTCGAAGAGGATGAGTGCCATGAGGGCGGCGAAGGAACCGCCGAGGAAACTCTGGTCCTTGAGCAGGTCTCCGAGCGGTTCGATGATTTCGGCCGCAATGCCCAGTGCGGCCACGAGGGCCAGGAGCGATTTGACGATCCGGGGTTTCCACGCGCTCAGCGAATGCCGTACGCGATCGAGCCTGGACGGGCCGTCGTCGCCCGGACCGCGAGGAGACACCCGCTACCCCCTGTGCTGCCGCGGACATGCGCGGCGACGATGCCTGTCGATCCCCGAGCAGTCCATGATGCCCGGGGCAACTCGGCGGCACCAGAAGGTCAGTTCGGCTTGCGCAGCGCTTCTGCCGCGCTGATGAGGGGAGCGTGCGACGACACGACGGCGTCGGCACCGAGCCGCCTCATCTCCGCTGCGCGTTCCTGGGAACGGGTGTATCCGATGAAGCGGGTCTTCGCGGCCTGGGCGGCCGTCAGATCGGTGATCTGGTCCCCGATCAGGACGCAGGCGGCGGGCCGCAGTCCCAGGGACTTCGCCGCGCGGTCGAGGGAGTCCGGGTGGGGCTTCATGTTGAGGGGTTCCTGCGGGTCGCGCCCGATGACGGCCGTGAACTCCCGCCGCACCTTCATGCGCTTCAGGTACCTCCTGATCGGTCCCGGAGCGTTGTTGCTGACGATCGCGAGGCGTTTGCGGGCCACGCGGAGTGTGCTCACGAGACGGATGACGTGTGGTGCTGAACGGGCCGAGTCGATGGCGGTGAACTCCTGCTCCGCCACGATGTCCTCCGCCAACTCAAGTGCCTTTTGGAGCCAGGGGGGAACAGGGAGGGGCCCGTCGTACATATTCCTGATATGCCGCAGGATGTGGTGGGAGTCGTCGCAGTCCTCGACGTCCGGGCTCAGGTCGGGCCCCGATACGGAGCGCACCGCGTCCTTGATCTCGTCGGCTACGGGTGCGGTGGAGACATCACCGAAGAGATCGCAGACGGGCCCGTCGAAGTCGAGGAGCACGGCATCCGCGTTCTCGAGAAGCCTGAGCAGAGTTCCCTGATCGTCGAATGCGTCGCCCATCGGTCTCCTCCCGGCCACCCGGTTCAGTGTGGACCACGGTGGTCCGGGCGGCCAGCGTCGCAGGTCATGGCGTGCAATCCAGGCATGCGCGTACCCGTCGTCAGATACGCGGGCATTCGTCAGTCGTGAGGGGAAGCCCGGCACGGACGTGTCGCGGGCTTCTGGCACGATACTCACCGGCGGGGGAGTAATGTGCTGCCACTCCGGTGCCCCTCCGCAAGGGCCCAAGGTGAAAGAAACGGGCCATGTCACCCGAACCAGCTTCCGTCGCTCGGCTGCACGCGGTCGGGATGAGTGGAGATCCCGGTGCGGTCGAGGGACCACTTCAGGGCTACCACCACGAGACCTACGTGTTTTCGCTGCCGGCGCGAGCGGGTTCGATGGATCCGGGGCGGTGGAAGTGCCGGGAACCCCGCAGCAATCTCCTCTGGTTCGACAGGCGGTGCTTCGCCTCGGAAGAGCAGCTGTTGAAGGCTCTGCTGGGGCGTATCGGCCACATTCCGGATGTCATCGACGTCAACGGTTGTGGCTTGCAGCGATTCATCGAAGGAGTCACCCTCGGGTCTCTTCATGCGTCCGGGCAGGGAATTACCGATGACCTCTTCCGGCAGATCGTGGACCTCTTCGGTCAATTGGCGGGCGTGGCTGCCGGCGACCTCGCGATCGATCGGCGGTGCGATGCCACGGACATGCCGCCGGACGGTGACACCAATGGATTCCTGGAGCGGCTCGTCTATTTCACCGAAGAGCGCGTCTATGTGGAGAACCTGAAGGACTTCGAGGCGCTTTTCAAGGACCTCGGCGTGGAGGCCGACGCGTTCAAGCAGCTACGCAAAAGTGTGGCGGGTCTCCAGCAGCGACCCTTCTGCCTGTTGCACGCCGATCTGCATCGGGAGAATTTCGTCATCGATCCCGAGCGAAGGCTCTGGACGATCGACTGGGAACTGGCGATGGTCGGTGATCCGCTCTACGACCTCGCCACGCACCTGTATCTGATGCGATACCCGGTACGGCAGGCGCGCCGGATGGCGAAGCAGTGGCGTACCGCCGTCGAAGAGGTCCGCCCGGGCAGCGCGAAGGGCATGGAGGACGATCTGGACCGGCTCATCGACTACAAGAGAGCCCAGTCGGTGTTCACCGATGTCATTCGCGAGGCCCTGAAGTTGGGGGCGGCGCCGCACTCGCACTGGGGCCAACTCGTCCACGCGGGACTGAAACTGCGGCGCGTCCTGATGGACGCCGCCGGCCCTCTGGGGCTGGACCACGTGCCGAGTGCAGCTCGGATCATGGCGGCGCTCACGCGATGGTGCCGTGCACAGGAAGCGGCGGGCGTACTTCACGGCAACTGACACGGTGCCGCGCGTGGTCTACGACGAGTTCGTCAGTCGCGCGGTGCGGGACGGGGATGCGAGTGCGACCGGAGATCCGTAACCGCATGTACCGGGGTGGCAGAGGGCCCTGCCGGACACTCACACCCGTGGCTGGAGCGAGGACTGGAGGGTCTACCGGCTGTGACCGGCACTGTCTGCCGCCCCGTCGAAGGCGTTCCGGCTCCGTGGCAAGCAGGATGAGCAGGCGCCGTGCGCGAGGGTGCGTAGGCTCACCGCTATGAGCAAGCCAGGCAGCACGGAGACCGGCCTCCGCGAGCGCAAGAAGCAGCGGATGTACGAGACCGTGTCGGAGACCGCCATCCGTCTCTTCCTGGAGAAGGGCTTCGACGCCGTATCCGTGGCCGAGGTGGCCGCCGCTGCCGAGATCTCCAAGCCGACGCTGTTCCGGTACTTCCCGGCGAAGGAGGACCTCGTCCTGTACCGGATCGCCGATCACGAGCAGGAGGCCGCCCGGATCGTGGGCGGGGCGCAGGGATCGCCTCTTCGTGCGCTGCGGCGGCACTTCCTCGACGGGTTGGAGCGGTGTGATCCGGTCACGGGGCTGAACGACCATCCCGAGGTGCTCCGCTACCACTCGCTGTTGTACGGCACCCCGTCGCTGGCCGCGCGCATGTACGCCTACCTGGAGCGCTCGGAGGCCGCGCTCGCCGACGCGCTCGGCGGGGACCTGGACGCACGGCTGGCCGCCGGGCAGATCGCCGCCGTGCGGCGGATTCTCGCTCTGGAGAACTGGCGGCGGATCGCGGGCGGGGAGCGGGTGGAGGACGTACGGCCCGATGCCGTGGCCGCTGCCGAGCGGGCGTTCGACCTGCTGGCGAAGGGGTTGCCGTACCTGTCCGGGTGAGTGGACTCGGAGTGAGATCAAGTAAAAGATTTAACTCGGTTACGTTATTTAGGTACGCTTGCTCGAATGACGTCAACCGAACCCGCCCTCCGGCATGCCCTCACCGAAGAACGAGCCCACCACGACCGTTGCCGCGCCGCCCTCGCCGCCATGGTCGACGGCGCCCAGGAACAGGTCGTCATCGGCGAGGACGTCTCCGCCTCCGGTGCCGACGCCGAGGTCCTCGGGTATCAGCTGCGCAGTCAGGCCAAGGAACTCCGGGAGCTGCCCGAAGGGCCCCTGTTCTTCGGGCGGCTGGACTTCGGCGAGGGCGGTGAACACGGCGGGCAGAGCTACCGCGTCGGACGGCTGCGGATCACCGAGCACCCCGCCGCCCCGCCCCTCGTCGTCGACTGGCGGGCTCCTGTCTCCCGCGCCTTCTACCAGGCCTCCGCCCGTGATCCGCAGGGCGTCGCCGTACGGCGGCGGTTCGGCTGGGCGCCGGGGAGCCGTGGGGACTCCGCCGACCTCACCGGGCTGGAGGACGAGCACCTCGACCGGGGCGAGTCCCGGGCCAGCGACATCGTCGCCCGGGAGATCGAGCGGCCCCGCGTCGGGCCCATGCGCGACATCGCGGCCACCATCCAGCCCGAGCAGGACGATCTCGTACGAGGCGATCTCGCCCTGTCGGTGTGTGTGCAGGGCGCTCCCGGCACCGGCAAGACCGCCGTCGGCCTGCACCGCGCCGCGTATCTGCTCTACACCCACCCGCAGCGCATCCGGCGCGGCGGACTGCTGATCCTCGGCCCGAACCGGACCTTCCTGTCGTACATCTCCGAGGTACTGCCCGCCCTCGGCGAGACCGGCGTACGCCAGTCCACGCTGCGGGACGAGATCGCCCGGCATCCGGTCACCGGCGATGACGAGGGGCGGGCCGCCGTCGTGAAGCACGACGAACGGATGGCCGAGGTGCTGCGGCGGGCGTTGTACGCGCGGGTGAGTGCCGAAGGGGTCAACTCCCTTGTGCTGGCCGAAGGTTCGTATCGGTGGCGGGTCTCGGTGGGTGAGCTCGTGCGGATCGTGGCGGGGGTGCGGGAGGAGGAGCCGCCGTACGCCGTCGGGCGGGAGCGGGTGCGGACCCGGGTGGTGCGGTGCATCCGCGACCAGGCCGAGCGGCGCAGCGGGGTGCGGAGCAACGCGTGGGTGCAGAAGGTCTCGCGGTCGCGGGCTGTGGGGGCGTACGTCGATGCCGTGTGGCCGCGGGTGCGGCCGGAGGAGGTGGTGGCCGAACTGCTCGCCGATCCGGGGGTGTTGGCGGCCGCCGCCGAGGGGCTGCTGGACGCCGAGGAACAGAAGGCGCTGCTGTGGGCGAAGCCGCCGCGGTCCTGGAAGTCCGCGCACTGGTCGGCCGCCGACCTCGTGCTCCTCGACGAGGTGGCGGGGCTCATCGAGCATCCGCAGGGGTACGGCCATCTCGTCGTCGACGAGGCGCAGGACCTGTCACCGATGGAGTGCCGGGCGATCGCGCGCCGGGCGGCCTTCGGGTCGTTGACCGTCCTCGGGGATCTGGCGCAGGGGACGACGCCCTGGGCGGCGCGGTCGTGGGAGACGGTGCTGCGGCATCTGGGGAAGCCGGACGCGGTGGTCGTACCGCTCACGACGGGGTTCCGGGTGCCGGGGGCGGTGCTGGCGCTGGCCAACCGGCTGCTGGAGCGGGTGGACGTGGAGGTGCCGCCGGCCCGGTCGCTGCGGGGGGACGGGGAGTTGCGGTTCCGGGAAGCGGTGGACGGTGACCTGATGGGTGCGGTCGTGGGTGCCGTACGGGATGCGCTGGGCCGGGAGGGATCCGTGGGGGTCGTCGCCGCCGACGGGGGCGCGGCCCGGGTGCGGGAGGCGCTGGCGGCCGCCGGGATCGAGGCGGGGGGTGCGGACGAGCTGGGGGCGCGGGTGGCCGTCGTGTCGGTGAGTGTGGTGAAGGGACTGGAGTACGACCATGTCGTCGCCGTGGAGCCGGCGGCGATCGTGGAGGCGGAGGAGCGGGGGTTGCAGCGGCTGTATGTGGTGGTGACGCGGGCGGTGTCGGGGCTGGAGGTGGTGCACGGGAGGCCGTTGCCGTTCTAGCGGGTGTGCGGGCTGCTTCAGTGGTCGTGCGGGCGGCTTCAGCGCTGGTGCCGGCGGCTTCGGCGCTTGTGCGGCGGCGGGCTCCCGTGCGTCACCGTCGGCCGTTACATGGCTTCCAGGACCGGGATCAACTGCTCCTCCTCGTACGTCAGATGAGCCTCCAGCTCCGTCGTGAGGCGCTCCACCTCGGTGCGGGCGGCGGCCGGGTCCGGGTGCTCGGCGGTCACGACGCGACGCAGGTCCTCGACGAGGGCGGCGATGCGCTCGTGCTCCTCCCGGAGGCGGGCCAGGGCCGGCGCGAACTCGGGATGGCGCTCCGCCAGGACCGGGAACATGCCGAGGTCCTCGCCGGTGTGGTGGTTGTGGAGGCCGGCGCAGAAGGTGAGGCAGTTGACGCGGAGCTGGGCGCCCAGGGTGCTGCCGCCCTTCTCAACGCTCTTGCTCATCTCCTCGCGGATCAGGGCGAGTTCGCGGCGAAAGGCGTCGTGGACGACCTTGATGGCCTCGCCCATGGAGGACGCGTTGATGTTCGGGGGGCCGCCCTGGGCGATCTCGTACAGGGCGACCACGGGAATCACCCGCTCCGTCTTCTCCTGGTACGCCGCCCAGCCCGGATCCGCCTCGACGGCCCGCGCGAAGGCCCGGTCACGCTCCTCGCCCTCGAGGACGACCGCCCGGGCCTCGTAGGTGAACGCGCCGCTTTCGATGGTGGCCCGGGGGTTCGCGACGAGGTTGTGGAACCAGGCCGGGTGCTTCGGGGAGCCGCCGGCCGAGGCGATGACCAGGACGCGGTCGCCACCGTCGGGGAGGTAGCCGACGGGGGTGGTGTGCGGGCGGCCGGTGCGGGCGCCGGTGGTGGTGAGGAGGATCAGGCGGGCGCCCTCGAAGTAGCCGCCGACGCGGCCCTTGTTGGCGCGGAACTCGTCGATGACCTGTTGGTTGAAATCGTTGGGCAACTCTTTCTCTTTCTCTCTCGCTGGTTTCCTCATGGACGGAAGGCGAAGAGAAAGAGGCGGGCTCCTGGCCCGCCGCGACCTCACTCAGAGGCCGGGCAACACCCAACTCGCTCACGGCACATGGCCGACCCGGCAGTCATGGGCACGACCATAGCTTTGCTCCCATGACCACCGCGACCGAATTCCAGGACATCCCTACCGGTCCCGCACCGGTCCCGCGCGTCGCCGGACCGGCGTTCACCGTGTCGTGCCCGCCCGAGGACAACCTCATGCTGAGGATGGACGACGCGAACGCGGCCCTCGCCCCCCGGCTCGGGCCGCGTCTCCGTCTGAGTCGACGACGAGATCACCGGCGCCGACTGGGCCTGGGTGGCCGCCCACCACCCCGCGCCCGCCCTCGTCCACCGCGTCGACCACCGCTACGGGATCACCGACCGGGACTTCGCCGTCCTGGAGGAGTGGGTCACCGCAGGTGGCGGCCCAGCAGCTCGGTGACGCGGGTGATCCCGTCCGTCCCGTGCCCGAGCCCGACGACCCGGCGAGCCTGACCCTCCGCGGCGCGCATCAGGCTGGCGTCGATCCCGTGGGACTCGGAGGTCTCGATGATGTGGGCCATGGTGGACACGGCGGAGGTGATCGGGTTGAGCTCGCCGGAGTAGGTGCCGTCATCGGCGTCCCTCGCGAACTCCTCGAAGAGCGGCGACATGATCGCGCCGATGCCCTGCGCGTGGGGGAGCAGTTCCCGCGCGGTGATGCCCTCGGCCCGGGCCACGGCCAGGGCGTGCGCGTAGCCCGACATCGCCGTCCAGAAGATGTCGAGCAGGGCGATGTCGTACGCGGCGGCCCGGCCGACCTCCTCGCCCAGGTGGGTGTGGGTGCCGCCGAGCGACTCCAGCACGGGCAGGTGCTCGCGGTAGAGATCCTCCGGACCGCTGTAGATGACCACTGCTTCGGGTGTCCCGATGGTCGTGGTCATCGACATGATCGCGCCGTCCAGATAACGGATGCCGTGCGTGGCCGCCCATTCGGCCGTGTCCCGGGCCCGGGCCGGGGTGTCGGCGCACAGGTTCACGACCGTACGGCCCTTGAGCGCGTCGGTGACCGGGTCCTGTCGCAGGACGGCGTCGGCGGCGTCGTAGTTCACCACGCAGACGACGGTCAGCGCACTGGCGGCGACCGCCTCCGCCGGGGACGCGGCGGCCGTGGCACCGCGGTCGAGAAGCTCCCGGTCCCGCCCCGGGGTGCGGTTCCAGACGGTGACCCGCAGCCCCGCGTCCAGGAACGCGCCTGCCAGGGCCCGGCCCATCGGGCCCAGACCGAGGACGGTGACGGCGGATTCGCCGACGTAGGTAGACATGACTCAACTCCCTGTAGGGTGGCGATAATTGATGACAAAAGGGGTGTCGCATGAGGGGTGGGACATGACGCATCGGCGCCACGACCCGAATGTGTGCGGGGTGACCGCCGCGATCGCCGTGATCGACGGCAAGTGGAAGACGTCGCTGCTGTGGCTGCTGGAGTCCGGCCCGCTGCGCCCGGCGGAACTGCGCCGCCGGCTGCCGGGCCTCAGCGAGAAGGTGCTGACCCAGGCGCTGCGCGAGATGGAGACGGACGGACTGGTGCACCGCGAGGTGTACGACGTCCTGCCGCTGAAGACCGTGTACTCCCTGACCGGGTACGGCCGTGACCTGGCCGAGGCTCTCGGCCCGCTCTCCGACTGGGGCCACCGCCGCCTGGAGCGGCTGACCGAGGCCCAGTCGGCCTCCTGACCTGAACGCCACCTCCGTCCGTCGCACGACCGGGCGCGTCCGGCGCCTCGTCGATCACCCGTATCCAGGGTCGGACGGCGGCGGAGCGCTGCCAAGTACCCACAAAAAAGTGGGTACGAGCCGTACGGCTCAGGCCGGCTCCGCCCGGAACCCCTGGCGCCACGACGGACAACGCGGCTCCCAGCCCAGCTCCCGCCCGGCCTTGGCGTTGGAGAACCCGCGCCCCTCGGTCATCATCGTCACCACCACGACGTCCCCGGCCAGCAGCCGGGCCAGCCACGTGGGCACCCGAAGCGGAGGCTTCGCCCCCGCGCACGCCGCCAGATACGGCAGCCACTCACTGGCCGGCGCCGGTTCGTCGTCGACGATGTTGAACACGCCCCTCGCCCCCTGCTCCACAGCCAGTAGCCGGTGCCGCGTGGGAGACGCCGGTCGCCTCGGCGGCGGCCGGCAGGTGATCCGTCCCCTCGGTGCGCAGTCGGTTGGTGGGGGCGAACCACCGGTCGAAGTGCCGGATGTCCGGCTTGCCGGAGTGCGGCATGGAGATCGCCGTCATCTGCTGCACGATCACGTCCGGCCGGGCCGCGGCCACCGCCGCACCGACGAACACCCGCAGGACACTCACCGTCCCGGTTCCGGAGTACGTCTGTGAAACCTAGGACGAGCGGGGGCCGGGGGAGATCGCGAGGCGGTCACCGTCCAGCGGGCGGCGGTCGCCCGCCGCCCGGCCGTGACGTGCGCCTGGCTTCAGCCGCCGAGTACGGGCAGGGAGACTCCGCAGCGGACGGGCTTCGCGTGGGCGGGGTCGAGGGCGTTCGTGACGAGTTGGGCGGCGTTGGTGTCGTAGGCGAGCGAGAGGTGTTCGGAGAGGTCCTGGGGGCAGACGTCCTGGATCGTGATGTTCCGGACGGTCGCGCCTGGTCCCGCGGTCAGGAACTGGTTGGTGTAGGGGGTGACCACCTCGTCGAACCGGGTGGCGATGACCGTGTAGTGGACGCCCGGCTGGGTGTCCCCGTCCCGGTCCAGCTTCCTGTTCACTTCGGAGCCGACCATCTGGTCCGACCATGCCTGGCCGACCAGGGCGGACACGGTCGGGTTGAGACCCAGCTTGGTGGCCAGTGTGCCGAGGCCCAGAGCGGTCGTGCCGTGGTTGGACGGGGCCAGGCCGATGAGGCGGCGCACCTTGTTCCGCTTCGGCTGCCCGGGATCCGTGCCGCCCTCGAACCGCAGATACCAGCGGGGCGTCACACCGCCGCCCTGGGAGTGCCCGACGAGGTCGACCTGGCGGGCGCCGGTGACCTTGAGTACGCGGTCGACATATCCGGCGATCTGCCGTGCGGAGTCCGGGATCGGCCCGCTGGCCTTGAACGGACTGCCCGGCGCGCCGCCGTAGTTGGGGGTGAAGACGCAGTAGCCCTGCTGCTTCAGCCACGGAGCCAGCATGCTCCAGTCGGAATAGGCGTTCGTCCAGGTCGCGTGCAGCAGTACGACCGGACGCGGGTGCTCACGCGTGGGCCGGCAGCTCCAGTCGTCGGCCCCTGCCGGGGGCACGTCCGGGTGGACGAATCCGCCGACGAACGCCGCGGGGACATCGAGGAGCCGGCCCGGCGGTCGCGGCGGCGCGGGCGCGTCGGAGGCGACCGCCGCGCCCTGCAGAGCCCCGGCCAGCGACAGGGCGAGCCCCGCACAGACCGCGGCCCACCTGGCGCGCAGCAGGTTCGACCGTCTCCGGGTAACAATCCGATCCGACACGCGCCACTCCTCGCCTCAGGCCGGCCGGGCGCCGACGCGAAGATGATCGAGGGGCGGATCCACACAGTGCTCAACAGCCGCTCGCGGCCCCACTTATGGAGCAGACCGCTTTCATCCGTCCAGCCCACGGGATGCGGACGGACGGGATGCGGACGGGCTGCGTTCCCACCGACGTCCAGGTGATCCGAAGGCCGGCGGTCACGGCCACTCACCCCTGTCGAGGAAGCGAGGAAGCGAGGAAGCGAGGAAGTGCCGAATGTCAGCCGCCGGCGTCGACATCTGCTCCCCGGCCTCGTTGGTCTGCCGGCTCCGTTCAAGTTCTCACCGACGAGGCACGCGGCCTGTCACAACTGCTCATTCAGCAGCCTTTCTGGATCCAGTTCCGCGACCAGCGGCTGGAGGGGTGCGCGGCCGTAGACGTTCTCCCTGAGGCCCGAACATGATCAGATACTCGACCGGTCCGTCGGATCCGGCGTTCGCGACTCCGTGGGGGATGCGGGTTTCGAACTCGACGACGTCCCCGGCAGTCAGGATGAGGTCCTGGCTGCCGAGTGCGAGCCACAGCCGCCCGTACAGGACGCACAGCCACTCGTGGCCCTCGTGGGACATCTGCCGGGGCCGCCCAGGCGGCTCCGCGACGGCAGGCAGGACATGCTTGTGGGCGTGCAGGCCACCGACGTACCGGGTCAGCGGCAACACCGCCTTGTCGTCGCCGAAGCTGTACGGCGCCGGGCTGCGGGGCTCGGCCGCAGGGGCGGGTGCGGTGCCGGCCAGCTCGTCCAGGGAGACCCCGTATTCCGTCGCCAGCTGCAGCACCACCTCCAGGGTGGGCTTGCGCCGACCGGTCTCGATCCGCGAGAGCGTACTGGGCGAGATGCCGGTCGCGCGGCTGACATCGGCGAGTGTGACGCCACGGCGCTCGCGTACGACCCGCAGCCGGGGCCCCACCGCCGCCAGCGTCTGGGCCACGTCGTCCCCTGCCACCGTCCCCGTTCCTTCCCGCCGTGCCCCTTCACCCCCCTGTCCTGCAAGCTTGCCAGAATGGCAACGCTGATCGCGCCGAGTGGCCGCAGCGCCGCATGATTGATGGGTTCCCGCCGGCCGCCCGCGAACCGAGGAGAAGTCCCCATGCGATCCGAGCCGACCGCCGCACTTCGCCACCGCACCGTCGAGGCCCCTGCCGGGCGCGTGCACCTGGTGGAGCAGGGCACCGGCCCGTTGATCCTGCTCGTGCACGGCTTCCCCGAGTCCTGGTACTCCTGGCGCCGCCAGCTCCCGGCCCTCGCCGCGGCCGGGTACCGGGCGGTGGCGATCGACGTACGCGGCTATGGCCGCTCCTCCAAGCCCGCCGCGACCGACGCCTACCGAATGCTCGACCTGGTGGAGGACAACGTCGCCGTCGTGCGCGCCCTCGGCGAGGAGAGCGCGGTAGTCGTCGGCCACGACTGGGGCTCCAACATCGCCGCCACCTCCGCCCTGCTCCACCCCGGAGTCTTCCGCGCGGTCGGCTTGCTGAGCGTCCCGTACACGCCGCCCGGCGGCCCCCGCCCCACCGAGATCTTCGGCCAGATCGGCGGCCCCGAGCAGGAGTTCTACGTCTCCTACTTCCAGGAGCCCGGCCGCGCCGAGGCGGAGATCGAGCCCGACGTCCGGGGCTGGCTCGCAGGCTTCTACGCGGCCCTGTCCGCCGACACCATGCCGGCCGAGGGCCAGCCCGACCCGCACTTCGTCGCCCACGGCGGCCGGCTGCGCGACCGCTTCCCCGCCGACCCGCTCCCGGCCTGGTTGAGCGAGGAGGACCTCGACGTCTACGCAGGGGAGTTCGAGCGCACCGGCCTGACCGGCGCCCTCAACCGCTACCGCAACATGGACCGCGACTGGGAAGACCTCGCCCCGCACCGCGGAGCCCCGATCAAACAGCCCGCCCTGTTCATCGGCGGCGCCCTGGACGCCTCCACCACCTGGATGTCCGACGCCATCGACGCCTATCCCACCACTCTCCCCGCTCTGTCCGCCTCCCACCTCCTGGACGGCTGCGGCCACTGGATCCAGCAGGAACGCCCCGACGAGGTCAACAGCCTGCTGACCGACTGGCTCGCCACCATCCAGGGCTGAACCAGGCGGGCTACCTCTGAGTCTGTGACTTCCAGCGCTAGGTGTCACCGGTGATGGCGTTTGACCTGACGTGTTCTCTCGCGCTTCCAGCGCCTCCTGT
>NZ_JBQHCX010000028.1:0-72671 GCF_052068475.1 Streptomyces sp. SD31
GCTCAAGCCCGGCGGCAAGGCCATCGGGATCACCGGTCCCCCGGACCCCGCGTTCGCCCGCGAGGCCGGCCTGAACCCGCTGATGCGCCTGGCGGTCGCAGCCCTGAGCGGCAAGATCCGCAGGCAGGCCAAGAAGCTCGGCGTGACGTATGAGTTCCTGTTCATGCGCGCCAGCGGCGACCAGCTCCGCCAGATCACCACCCTCATCGACCAGGGCGTGGTGCGTCCGGTCGTGGGAAAGGTGGTCGGCTTCGACCAGACCCCGCAGGCGCTGCAGTCCCTGTCCCAGGGCGGCATTCGCGGCAAGGCCGTCATCGGCAGCAGCTGACCCGCCGCAACCGCGACGGGCGACACGAAACACGCAGCGACACAGAACACGCAAGGAGAATCCGTCATGAGTAGCACCGACACCCCGAACGAAGCCGTCATCACCTCCTACGCGAAGGCCCCGGCCCGCACCGTCAACGCCGGTGGCGTCACCTACGCCTACCGCGAGCTGGGCCCGAAGGGCGGTATCCCCGTCGTCTTCTTCGTCCACCTCGCCGCGACCCTGGACAACTGGGACCCCCGCATCATCGATCCCATCGCGAAGGGCCGTCACGTCATCGCCTTCGACAACCGCGGTGTCGGGGCGTCCACCGGTCAGGTGCCGGACAGTGTCGAGGCGATGGCCGACGACGCCTACACCTTCATCAAGGCGCTCGGGTACGACAAGATCGACGTCTTCTCCTTCTCCCTCGGCGGCATGGTCGCTCAGGCCCTGGTGGTGAAGCACCCCGAGCTCGTCCGCAAGCTGGTCCTCACCGGCACCGGGCCCAAGGGCGGCAAGGACATGGACAAGGTCGCCAGAATCACCTACTGGGACATCCTGCGCGCCACCTTGACCCGTTCGGACCCCAAGGAGTTCCTGTTCTTCAACCGCAACGCCACCGGCAAGGCCGCCGGGCGCGCGTTCGTCAACCGGCTCAAGGAGCGCACTGTCGACCGCGACGCGGAGATCAAGACCAAGGCGTTCCAAACGCAGCTGAAGGCGATCAAGAAGTGGGGGCGCTCCGCCCCCGACGACCTGTCGTCGATCACGCAGCCCACCCTGATCGCCAACGGCGACAACGACCGCATGGTGCCTTCGGTCCTGTCGGAGGACCTGCACCGGCGCATCAAGGGCAGCGAGCTGATCATCTACCCCGACTCAGGGCACGGCGGCATCTTCCAGTACCACCAGGAATTCGCCCCCCTAGCGGTCGAGTTCCTGGCGCGATGACCACCAGCTGACCAGGAAAAAGGGCAACATCATGAGCACGTCACCGGCCGCCGCGCCCCTGGAAGTGAAGAAGCCTCTCACCTCCTCGATCCTGCTGTGGGTGCGCACCGACCAGCCCCGCCAGGCCGGCATGGACCACTGGAAGGGCCCGCACTCAGGGATCATCTCCGCCACCCCGGGCCTGGAGGAGTACCGGCAGATCCACCTCGCCGAGCACAACAAGGGCCTGTGGCCGGCCATCGACGGGGTCCAGACCGCGATCCCCGCCGACCGGAAGATCGACGGCGTCGCGGAAGTCACCTTCCAATCGGTGCTTGCACCCCTGAAAGGGCGCGAGCAGACGAAGCTGGCCTACGCCGACGAGATCAACGTGTTCCGCCGCACCCTGCTCTACGCCGGCCCGCCGAACTCATCCCGCTGGTACGACGTCGCAGGCCCCGGAGAGACGGTCGGTGCCCGCGCGCTGATCTACCTTCGCCGCAGACACGGGGTCGGCGCCGGCGCCTTCCGGAAGTTCGTCAACGAGCAGCTCGCACCCGCGCTCGCCGAAACCGGAGTGCTGAAGGAGCTGCGCACGCAGACGTTCCTGCCCTGGATCGAAAAGCTCTGGGACACCCCGGACGTCGCCCACGACAACCCCCACGACCAGCACTTCCACGCCTCCGTCAGCCTCGGGTTCACCGACACCGCAGCACGGGACGCCTTCTTCACCGGCCACGTGATCGAGGACCTGTCCAACCGGCTGGCACCGCAAGTCTCCGCGATCCACGCCTACGACGTCAGCGCCACCCTCACCTACGTCAAGAACGGCGAGATCCTCCCGCGCTACCAGGAGTGAGCAGCGCAGACGGGAAGCGGGACCGACGGATCTGCTCAGCAATCCATCCGCCCCGGCTTCCTTGCCCTCCTCGCACCCCAATCACCGTCTGATACCCCTCACGCATCCGGAGCCAGCCATGAGCGAGCAGCAGAGCACCATCCACTACGAGCGCACCTCACCGCAGATCGCGAAGATCACCTTCGCCAACCCGCCCGTCAACCTCATCACCGGCGAGACAGTCCTGCGCCTCATCGAGATCGTCACCGAACTGGCCACCGACCCGGACATCCAGGTCGTGCTGTTCGACAGCGCCACCCCCGACTTCTTCTACAACCACTTCGACCTGGCCGCCGCCGCCGACTTCCCCGCCCCCGAGGACCCGGACGCGGTGCCGGCCTGGACGAATCTGGTCCTGGAACTCTCCAAAGCGCCGTACATCACGATCGCGGTCATCCGGGGACGCACCCGCGGCGGCGGGAACGAGCTCGCCCTCGCCCTCGATCTGCGCTACGCCAGTCGTGAGAAGGCGATCTTCGGACAGCCCGAGGTCGGTAGCGGACTGCTCCCCGGCGGTGGTGGCAGCGAACGCCTCCCCCGCGCCATCGGACGCGACCGCGCCCTGGAAGCCATCCTCACCAGCGACGACTACGACGCCGACACCGCCGAGCGTTGGGGCTGGGTCACCCGCGCCCTCCCCGACAGCGAACTCGACGCCTTCGTCGGCACCGTCGCCGCCCGGCTCGCCTCCTTCGACCGCACCTCACTCGCCTCGGCCAAAGCCCAGATCAACCGGGCAACCCTGCCCCCGGACGCGGACCTGGTCGCCGCGTACGGCGAGTTCACCCACTCCCTCACCCTCCCCGGCTTCCTCACCCGGGCCGCAGGCACGCAGGCCGTCGTCGAACAGGCCGGCATCGACTTCGAGTACCAGCTCGGGCACTACATCGGCATCGCCAACCAGCAACGCTGACACCCATCAGAAAGCGAGGACGGACGCAGCCGATGCCGCGTCCGTCCTTTTTTGCCCTGGGGCCCACCTGATTTCCGACGTCTTCGGCACCCTGGTCGACCGGCGCACCAACATCGCGGGCGAATTCGAACGCATCGGCGCCCTCTCCGGGCCACGGGCCGATTGGCCGGGACTCACCACCCAGTGGCGCAGCCTGTACCCGCCGACACCGCTGCGAGTGGCGGCGGGGGAAGTGCCCCGGCGTTCGCTGGACGAACTACACCGGATGATGCGCGGACGAGTGCGTGCCGAGCATGGCCTGACCAAGGCTTCGCCGACACCGACATCCACCGCTCGACGGCCGCGACGGTGCACTTCTCGACGCCGGTCGGCCAAGTGTTCGAACGCCATGGATCACGGGGGCCCGACGTGAAGAGATGGCTCGCGCTCGGCGGGATGGCGCCCGCGTTGTTGACGAGCACGGTGACATCCGCCGCGGCGGCGACGGCCGCGGCGATCGATGCGCGGTCGGTGACGTCAAGGGTCAGGGGGACGATGCGTTCGTCGTCCCAGGCGCGGGGGGAAACGGGCGGTGGCGCAGACCTTGGCGGCGCCGCGTGCCAGGGCGTCGTGGACGAAGTGGGTGCCGAGACCGCCATTGGCGCCGGTGACGAGGACGACTGCTCCATCGAGAGAGGGCACTGGTTCCTTCTGCCAAGGGGATGTGAGGTGCGTGGCGGTGTACGGATGGAGCAATGACTCCTCGCCCGGCCGTGGGAGAATGAGCGGAGCCACATTCGAGCCCACGCGATAGCGACTGCAATCGCAACTGATTGCAGTCAGAATCTATCCCTGGAGGACACCGTCCATGTCTGTCGCCTCCCAGTCGGTCGGACGGCGCGAGCGGAACAAGCAGGAAAAACTCGACCGCATCGTCGCTGCCGCCAGTGAACTGTTCGCCGAACACGGCGTCGACGAGGTCACGACCCAGCAGATCGCCGACAAGGCCGACATCGGCACCGGGACCCTGTTCCTTTATGCCAAGACCAAGGGCGAACTCCTCCTCCTTGTCCAGAACGCCAAGTACGCCGAAGCACTTGAGCAGGGCCGGGCGGACGCCAAGACCGTCCCAGGCGTGCTGGACGCGGTGCTGGCGATCGTCCGGCCGATCGTCGAGTGCAACCGCATCCAGATCGACAACGGACGCACCTACCTGCGAGAGATGGTCTTCGGCGACCCCGAGGAGCCCCGGCACGGCGCGGCACTCGCCATCGTCGCGCAGACCGAAGAGGCCGTCGCCGCCGTGCTGCGCCGAGACGAACGGGTCGCACAGGGCGACGCCGCGACGCTGGCACACATCGTGTCCGCCGTGATGTTCCTCAGCATGGCGGCGAGCATGAACATCGCCTTGAGCGTCGAGGAGATCGTGCAGGACATCCGCAGGCAGGTCGACGTCCTGCTGCCTCGCTGAAGCGCGGCCCCAGCCTCAGGCCCGGGCGACCATCCGGGTGGTCCTCGGCTGCGTCATGGCCCGAACTCCTAAATGGCAGATCGTCCGGCCGTTGCTGCCCATTCCGACACGGCCGGAGGGGTGGGGCGGGCGGCCGGAGGGCTACCGCCACCGCGTGCTGCTGGGATTTCGGAGATTGCCGGCCCATTTCGTGGCGTGGCGTGGGACATCCTTCTCCACCCCGAGCACGGCGACGTCCGAGGACGGCAGTACGACGACCGCCGCGCCCTGCTCGCCGACCTGCTGCAGGAGTACGACGTCGGGCCACCGATCCAGCTGGTACCGATGACCGACGACCCCACGGTGGCCATGACCTGGTACCGACAACTCCCGGACCAGGGCATCGAAGGCATCGTCGCCATTTCCCTGTTGGATCGGCCTGTCTTCATGCGCGTACAACGGGAAGACCACCCCGGCGGGAGCCCCGCGCGACCCCGCACGTTCGGACCGCAGCCGTCTTGCGGCGGCATGTGACCGGGGGGTGGTGGGGCTTGCGTCGGTCGGCTGTGGTCAGGCTTCTGGGCTCCGTGCCGCCGGCTGGTCGCTGTTGCCGCGTGCCAGTGACGCGAGAATCTCCTTGCGGCAGACATCGAGGATTTCGTCCGCCAGCGGAGAACCGTCCGGGCATGCGCGCGACAACATGACCGCGCCGACCGAGTGGGCGAGCATGTCGATCACCATGGTGCGGGTCGCGCGCTGGTCCGCATCCGCATCCCCCGGCGTATCACTCTGGGTCTGAAGGGCCGTCAGCAGGCTCTCGATCCCCGCCGCGAACTCCTTCTGGATGTCCGCCGGCTGGCGTGCGGCATCGCCACTGAGGGCCGCGATGGTGCAGCCGTCACCGCGCCCGTCGCGATGCTCCCGGGAGACGTAGCGCTCGACGAACTCGGCGGCGTCCCGGCCCTCGGCCTGCGCCGCGGTCTGTGACAGCCCGCTCGCGGACGCCTCGGCCATCAGGTCGGCCTTGGAGCGGAAGTGCTTGTAGAACCCGCCATGAGTGAACCCGGCGGCTGCCATCAGTTCCGCCACGCCGACACCGTCATATCCGCGCTCACGGAACAGCCTGGCGGCTGTCGCGACGATGTGGGCCCGGTTCTGCTCTGCCTGTGCCTTGGTGACCCGCATGTCCAGCCTTCCCTTCCTCGGTCGACGCTCGACGGTCAAGCATACATAGATGTCGATCGACATCAAAGAGGTTGACTTTTTAGATGATGACCGTCATCGTATTGCTCACCCACTACAGAAAGGCCCAGGCCATGAGTGACACACATCTGACCGCACCGACTCAGTACATCGAGGTCGACGGCGACCGATTCGCCTACCGCCGCTGGGGCAAGCCCTCCGGAGTCCCGCTCTTCCTGGTCCAGCACTTCCGCGGGGGAATGGACCACTGGGACCCGCTGCTCACCGACGGCCTGGCCGAAGGCCGTGAGGTCATCCTGTTCAACGGGCGCGGCATCGCCTCGTCATCGGGCACGCCGCGTAACCGGATGGAGGACATGGCCGACGACATCGCCGCGGTCATCCGGGCACTGGGGCTGGAGCAGGTCGACCTGCTCGGCTTCTCGCTCGGCGGTTACCAGGCGCAGGAGGTCACGCTGCGCCACCCCCAGCTGGTGCGCAAGCTCCTCCTGCTCGGCACCGGCCTCCGCGGCGGGGACCCGACAAGTGACCCCCAGGTGCCGCAGTACGCCCTGAACCCGGTCCCCACCCTGGAGGACTTCCTCTTCCTGTTCTTCGGCCGCTCGGAAGCCGCGAAGCAAGCGGGCAAGGCCTTCTGGGAGCGCCGCCACCAGCGGGCCGACCAGGACCCGCCGAGCTCGCCCGCGGTCGCACAGGCGCAGTTCGAAGCGGTCACGGCCTACGCGGAACCGCTGCCGGGCGAGAATCCCTATGCCTTCCTGAACGCGATCACCCAGCCGACGCTGGTCCTCAACGGCGAGAACGACGTGATGATCGCCTCCATCAACTCCTGGCACCTCGCCCAGAACATCCCCAACGCGCAACTGCTGATCTACCCCGATGCCGGGCATGGAGCGCAGTTCCAGTATCCCGAGCGGTTCCTGAAGCACGCCATTCAGTTCCTCGACGAGTAACACCTGCGGGGCTTCGGTGCAGTCGCTGACGCCTGGTCCATGGTGACGGGCCGACTCATCGGATCCCCGGAACGCGACGGTTGAAGCACCGTTCCACGACGTTGCGTCGCTTGCAGACCTCACGGTCGAAGGCCGGCGGGTAGCCGCCCTGGCTGCCGCGTCGGGCACGGTTGCGGACCTGGTCGGCCCGCTCCGGGATGGTGTGACAGATGGTGCGGCGCCGCAGCCAGGTGCGGATCGCCCTCGAGCTGTAGCCCTTGTCACCGATGACGTGCGCGGGCCGCACTCGCGGCCGTCCCGGCCCCAGGCGGGGGACCCGTATCCCTTCCATCACGGCGGTGCACCGAGTGCAGTCGTTGGTGTTGCCGCCCGTGAGCACCAGGGCGAGCGGGCGGCCCGGGCCGTCGCAGGCCAGATGGATCTTGCTGGTCAGCCCGCCTCTGGAGCGTCCGAGCGCCGGGCTGCGGTGCCCCTTTTCGGGCCCCGGCCGCGTGCTGGTGGGCCCGGGCGATGCCGGAGTCGACCGACACCAGCCAGTCGACGTCCCCGGCCGCGTCGGCCCGGGCCTGCCCGGCCTGCAGCATCCGGTCGAACGTGCCGTCCGCGGCCCGGCGTCGGAAACGGGTGTGCAGGCTCGCCCAGGATCCGTACCGCTCGGGCACCTCCCGCCAGGCCACCCCGGCCCGGAACTTCCACACGATCCCGCTGAGCATCGCCCGGTCATCCGTCCGCGGCCGCCCCATCGACGTCCCAGGCAGCAACGGCCGCACGAAATCCCACTCGCCATCGGTCAGTTCATGGCGACCTATCACCCGACCATGATCCACCCACCGAGATCACATCGACGACAGACCCCAGAGGCTTCTCACCTGGTCGCGCCTTTCATGAAGCCGTTGTAGATGAACCTCTGCAGCAGCAGGAAGACGAGCAAGGTCGGCAGGATCACCAGTACCGATCCTGCCGAGATCGTTTCCCAGTGGGCGCCGAACGGGCCCTTGAAGCGGAACAACGACGTCGAGATCACGCCAAGGTCCTCCGAGGGCATGTAGAGGAACGGGATGTAGAAGTCGTTGTAGGTCGTGATGCCCTTGACGATCACCACCGTCGCGATCGCCGGCTTGAGCAGCGGGAAGATGATCTTGCGGTAGATCGTGAAGGCGTTGGCGCCGTCCAGGCGGGCCGCCTCGTCCAGGGAGGTCGGGATGGAGCGGACGAACTGCAGGAAGATGTAGATCGAGACGATGTCCGTGCCCATGTAGAGGGCGATCGGCGCCCAGAGGCTGTCGAACATGCCGAAGCTGTTGACGATCTGGAAGGTCGCCACCTGGGTCGTGACGCCGGGGACCAGCGCGGCGATCAGGAACAGGGCCACGACCAGCTTCTTGAAGCGGAAGGTGAAGCGGTCGATGGCGTACGCCGTCATGGAGCCGATGAGGACCGTGCCGCCGATGGCGAAGAGCAGGATGATCGCCGTGTTGGCGAAGGCCAAGAGCATCCGGCCGTCCTGGAACGCCGTCGCGTAGTTGCCGAAATTCAGCAGGTCGTCGGGGAGGGCCAGCGCTCCGCTGTCGTTCGCCATCTCCTGCTCGGACTTGAGCGACGTCAGGACCACCGCCGCCAGCGGGAGCAGGACCACCGCCGTCGCGGCGATCAGGGACAGGTACACCAGGGTGCGGGCCACCGCGCGGCGGGTCATGCGAGGTCCACCTTGTCGTCGGGGACGAGGCGCCGCTGTACCCAGGTCACGGCCAGGACGATCAGCAGCAGCACGACCGCGGCCGCGGAGGCGAGCCCCGTCTTGTTGAACTGGAAGGCCAGCTTCACGGTCTGGATCACGAAGGTCTCGGTGCCGGTCGCCCCGCCCGTCATGATGTACGGGATCTCGAAGACCGAGAGCGAGCCGGAGATCGAGAGGATCACGGTGAGGGAGAGGACCGGCTTGATGCCGGGCGCGATGATGTAGCGGAACTGGTGCCAGCGGCCGGCGCCGTCCAGTTCGGCCGCCTCGTAGAGCTCCCCGGGGATCGACTGGATCGCGCCGAGGAAGAGCACGAAGTTCAGGCCCAGGTAGCGCCAGACGGAGACGGCGGCGAGGGAGGTGTTAGCCGACTCCGGGGTGCCGAGCCAGGCTCGGTCCGTCTCCACGCCGAACAGGCCGAGGACGGAGTCGAGGGTGCCGCCGTCCTGGAAGAAGTAGAGGAAGACGAAGCCGATCGCGACCCCGTTGATCAGGTACGGGAAGAACAGCACGCCCTTGAAGAAGTTCCGGAAGCGGACGTTGAAGCTCAGGATCGTCGCGAAGTAGAGCGCGGCGACGATCTGGAAGACGGACGCGGCCAGGTAGTAGCCGCTGACCCAGAAGACCTCGAACAGGTCGGAGCGCGTGAAGAGTTCGGCGTAGTTCTCGGTGCCCGTGTAGTGCAGCTCGGGGCTGACGCCGTCCCAGTCGGTGAAGCTGTACGCGACCATGTTGGCGATCGGCGCGTAGGTGAAGGTGAGCAGGAGGGCCAGCGGGGCGAGCAGGAAGAGCCAGGGGGTGGCCCCGCGCCACAGACGGGCTGTGCGCGGGGCGGGGGCCGGTTCGGGGACGGTCGGTCCTGACGAGGGCTCGACCTCCGCCTTCTCGGTCGTATCCGTCATCAGGACCCCAGCGACTTCTGGGTGTCCGTCCACTTCTTGCCGAGGCCGTTCAGGAAGTCGTCCAGGCTGCCCTTCGTGGCGCCGCGGGCGAGGTCGACGAGGTCCTGGCGGTAGTCGGGCTTGTAGATGCCGACCTCGGACTGGTTGTCGATGGACTTGACCTGGGCGCCCTTGGCGTCGTCGAGGTCGAGGAGCTTGACGCCCGCCTCCTCGTACGGCTTCAGGATCGCCGGCAGCGGATCGGCCTTGAGCGGGGACAGCGCGAGGTTGTCCGCCGCGTAGCCGGACTTGTCGGTGAACCAGTCGATCCAGGCGCGGGCCGCCTCCTTGTGCTCGGAGTTGATGTTGACGGCCTGGTTGTAGTCGGGCAGCGTCACCGCGCAGAACGTGCCGTTCTTCTGGGCGGGGAAGGGCATGAACCCGATGTCGTCCGGGTCGGCGCCGGCCTGCTTCGCCGCGCCCTGCATCTGGATGACCGCCCAGGAGCCGAGCCACATCGTGGCGATCTCGCCCTTGGCGATCCGGGGCTTGGACGCCTCCCAGTTGGTGGTCGTCGGGTCCTTCTCGATGAGGCCCGAGTGCACGATGTCGTACAGCAGCCTGTCGCCGGTCCGCAGATCGGCACCCTCGGCCCACGGGTTGCCCTCGGCGAGCCTGGTGGTGGCCTGTTCGTCGCAGCTGACCGAGCCGTTGACCTCCGTCCACTGCCTCAGCGGCCACATGTCCTTGAAGTTGGTGTAGTACGGGATCGCGTCGGTCTTCGACTTGATCGCCTTCAGGTCGCCGAGGAACTCGTCCGGTGTGGTGGGCCAGTCGGTGATTCCGGCCTCGCTCCAGACCTTCTTGTTGTAGATGAAGCCGGGGACGGCGCCGAGCGGACTCTGGCCGTAGACCTTGCCGTCGACGGTGGTGTAGTCGGTGAAACGGTACTTCTTGCTCCGCTCGGCCTGGGCGCCCAGCGAGGCGAAGAACCTGGGGTAGTCCTTCTTCTCGATCACGGCCGGGATCATGAGGACGTCGCCGTAGTTCTCCGTGTTCATACGGATCTTGACTTCGCCCTCGTAGTCGGTGATGGCGTCGAACTCGACCTTCACCTTGGGATACGTCTTGTTGAACTCCGCGGCGTACTTCTTCATCGTCCCGTCCTGCACGAGGTCGGTCCGATGAGTGAGAACGGTGATGGTGCCGCTCACCTTCGACGGGTCGGCGGCCGCCTTGGCCTCGGCCCCCTGCGAGCTTCCTCCGGTGCCGGTGCACGCCGAGAGCAGCAGGGCACCCGTGACCATGGCGGGGAACGTACGGCGGTTCATGTGCGTCAGCTCCGTTCTTGGGACGGACGAGCACGAGCGGGTTGGCTGGTTCCGAACTCTGACAACGTTTTCTTAACCGGTAAAGTCCGTATCTCGCCAACGATGGCCGACGATGCCAATTGGTTTTCCCGCGCTGGGACTTGATCGGTTTAGGAGAGCGCGCATGCTTCAGGCCACACCGCTCACCGACGGATGGACCCTGCGGCACGAAGGAGCGGCACTCCCGGCCGCCGTGCCCGGCTGTGTGCACACCGATCTGCTGGCGGCGGGGGTGATCCCGGATCCGTTTCTCGGGCGGAACGAGGCCGAGGTGGCGTGGCTGGGGCGGCGGGACTGGACCTATGAGACCGACCTGACGGCGGCGTCCGCCCAGTCGGCAAACGAACAGCACGAGCAGACCGACCTCGTCTTCGACGGGCTCGACACCGTCGCCGAGATCCTGCTCGACGGTCGACTCCTGGGCCGCGTACGGAACATGCACCGCTCGTACCGCTTCGACGTGACGGGGCTGAGCGGGCGGCTCTCGGTGCGTTTCGCCTCCGCGTACGCCGAGGCCGAGGCCGTGCGCGGCAAGCTGGGCGAGCGGCCCGCCGCGTACGCCGAGCCCTATCAGTACCTCCGCAAGATGGCCTGCTCCTTCGGCTGGGACTGGGGGCCGACCCTGGTGACGGCCGGGATCTGGCGGCCGGTGCGGCTGGAGCAGTGGTCGACGGCCCGGATCGCCCGCGTACGGCCCCTGGTGACCGTCGAACAGGGCACCGGACACGTCGAGTTGGCGGTCGACGTCGAGCGGACCCGGGTCGAGGCGCCGCTCACCGTGGAAGCGACGGTCGGCGGGATGCGAGCGCGGGCCGGGATCGACGGGGCGGGCGGGGTCGTACGGCTGACCGTGCCGGACGTGGAGCTGTGGTGGCCTCGTGGATCCGGTGAACAGCCGCTGTACGACGTCGAGTTGACGCTTCTCCAGGGCGAGGAGGCGCTGGATGTGTGGCGGCGGCGGGTCGGTTTCCGGACCGTCGAGCTGGACCGGCGGCCCGATGAGCACGGCACCGGCTTCACCCTGGCCGTCAACGGCGAACGGCTGTTCGCGCGGGGCGTCAACTGGATCCCGGACGACGTGTTTCCGTCCCGGGTGACCCGCGAGCGGTACCGGGAGCGGCTGCGGCAGGCGGCCGACGCGGGCGTGGATCTCGTACGGATCTGGGGCGGCGGGATCTACGAGAGCGAGGACTTCTACGACGCCTGCGACGAGCTGGGGCTGCTGGTGTGGCAGGACTTCCCGTTCGCCTGCGCCGCCTATCCGGAGGAGCAGCCGTTGCGCGGGGAGGTGGAGGCCGAGGCCCGCGAGAACGTCGTACGGCTGATGCCGCATCCCTCGCTCGTGCTGTGGAACGGCAACAACGAGAACCTGTGGGGGTTCCGGGACTGGGAGTGGGAGCCCCGGCTGGCCGGGGACTCCTGGGGCGAGGGGTACTACCTGGGCCTCCTGCCGCGTGTGGTGGCCGAGTTGGATCCGACGCGGCCGTACACGGCGGGCAGCCCCTGGTCCGGGTCGTGGGACCGGCATCCCAACGATCCGGCGCACGGTACGCACCACTCCTGGGAGGTGTGGAACCGGGAGGACTACGCCGACTACCGGCTGAGCGTGCCGCGTTTCGTGGCCGAGTTCGGCTGGCAGGCGCCGCCCGCGTACGCCACGCTGCGGCGCGCGCTGCCGGGCGAGGAGCTCGCGCCGGACTCCCCCGGGATGCTGCACCACCAGAAGGCGGACGACGGGAATGGGAAGCTGCGGCGGGGGCTGGAGCGGCATTTCGCGTTTCCCGAGGGGGACTTCGAGGGGAACTCCGAGGGGAACTTCGACCGCTGGCACTACCTCACGCAGGTCAACCAGGCGCGGGCCGTGGCGGCCGGGATCGAGCACTGGCGGTCGCACTGGCCGGTGTGCGCGGGCACGGTCGTATGGCAGCTCAACGACTGCTGGCCGGTGACGTCCTGGGCGGCGATCGACGGGGACGGGCGGGAGAAGCCGCTGTACCACGAGCTGCGGCGACTGTACGCGGACCGGCTGCTGACGCTGCAAGTGCGGGACGGCGGGCTGGAGTTGGCCGTCGTCAATCAGGCGGCCGAGGGCTGGGCGGGGGCGGTGCGGCTGCGGCGGATGTCCGTCGAGGGGGTGGTGGTCGGCGAGACGAGTGTGGGGTTCGGTGCCGAGGGGCGGACGGTGAACCGGGTCGGTGTGCCCAGGGAGCTGGAGCCGGTCGGGCCGAAGGAGTTCCTCGTGGCGGACGCGGACAGCCTGCGGGCCGTGCACTTCCCCGCGCCGGATCGGGAAGTCCCGTATCCCCGGCCGGAGTTCGACGTGGCGCTCGTGTCGGGCGGGATCGTGGTGACGGCCCGTACCCTCGTACGGGACCTGCTGCTCCAGGCCGATCGGCTGCATCCGGACGCCCGGGCCGACCAGGGGCTTGTCACGCTGTTGCCCGGCGAAGAGGTGACCATCGGGGTGCACGGCTGGGAGACTCCCGACGCGCAGGCCGCACGCTCCGCCCTGTACTGCATGGAGCCCAGCCGATGACGGCCACGCCGACCCCCCGCGTCACCATCAAGGACGTCGCCGCGCGCGCCGGTGTGTCCAAGGGTGCCGTGTCCCTCGCCTTCAACCACAAGCCGGGGCTGTCGGAGGCGACCCGGGACCGGATCTTCCGGGCCGCGCGGGAGCTGGGCTGGGCGCCGAACCTCACGGCGCGGACGCTGGCCGGGTCGCGGGTGGACGTGGTGGGCCTCGCGATCTGCCGGCCGGCGCGGCTGCTCGGCCTCGAACCCTTCTACATGGAGTTCGTCTCCGGCGTGGAGAGCGTCCTGACCGAGCACTCCTGTTCGCTGCTGCTCAGGCTCGTACGGAATCTGGACGAGGAGGTCGGGCTCCAGGAGTCGTGGTGGCGGGGGCGGCAGATCGGCGGTTCGATCCTGGTCGACTTCCGCGCCGACGACCCGAGAGTGGCGGCGGCGCAGCGGCTGAAGATGCCGGTGGTCGCGGTCGGGCACCCGTCGCTGACGGGCGGGCTGACGTCGGTGTGGACCGACGACGCCACCGCCGTGACGGAGGCTGTGCGGTATCTGGCCGCGCTGGGGCATCGGCGGATCGCCCGGGTGGGCGGGGCGGCGGCACTCGGGCACACGTCCATCCGTACGGCCGCGTTCGACGAGGCGGCCGGGGCGCTGGCGCTGGCCGGGGCGTGGCAGGTGGCGACCGACTTCTCCGGGGAGGCGGGGGCGCGGGCGACACGGTCCCTGCTCACGGCTGCGCCGCCTGACCGGCCGACGGCGATCGTGTACGACAACGACATCATGGCCGTGGCGGGGCTTTCGGTGGCGGCGGAGATGGGGTTGCGGGTGCCGGAGGATGTCTCGCTGCTTGCCTGGGACGACTCGCAGTTGTGCCGGCTCACGCATCCGACCTTGTCCGCGATGAGTCATGACGTGCATGGGTTCGGGGCGGAGGTGGCTCGGACGTTGTTCGGGGTGATCATGGGGGATGGGGTGGGGTCGCATCCGGTGCCCACTCCGGTGCTGACTCCTCGGGGGTCCACAGCGCCGCCTCGGTGACCAAAGGGGCGCTCCCCGCCCCCGGTGTTCGTATGTGACGTTCGCCGCTCCCCCTGCCAGGACTGTGCAGCTACGTTACTCATAAGTAGCATGGGTCCTGAGCGCGCGCTCAGCGCAGCGCACCGCAGCAGTGCCATCCCGCACCTGGAGGAGAGCCATCGTGCCTCGTACCGTCAGGGACGTCGTCTTCGTCGACGGCGTCCGCACCCCGTTCGGCAAGGCGGGCCCGAAGGGCATCTACCACGAGACCCGTGCCGACGACCTCGTCGTGAAGGCGATCCGGGAGCTGCTGCGCCGCAACCCCGGTCTCGACCCGAAGCAGATCGACGAGGTCGCCATCGCCGCGACCACGCAGATCGGTGACCAGGGCCTGACCCTCGGCCGTACCGCCGGCATCCTCGCGGGCCTGCCGCAGTCGGTGCCCGGCTACTCCATCGACCGTATGTGCGCCGGCGCCCTGACCGCCGTGACGTCCGTCGCCGGTTCGATCGCCTTCGGCGCCTACGACGCCGTCATCGCCGGTGGTGTCGAGCACATGGGCCGCCACCCGATGGGCGAGGGCGTGGACCCGAACCCGCGGTTCGTCAGCGAGAAGCTGGTCGACGAGTCGGCGCTGTTCATGGGCATGACCGCCGAGAACCTGCACGACCGCTACCCGACCATCACCAAGCAGCGCGCCGACGAGTACGCGGTGCGTTCGCAGGAGAAGGCCGCCAAGGCTTACGCCAACGGCAAGATCCAGCAGGACCTGGTGCCGATCTCCGTACGCCGGACGAACGCCGAGGCCGGCGAGACCGGCTGGGGTCTGGTCACGGCGGACGAGCCGATGCGTCCCGGCACCACCCTGGAGAGCCTCGCCGGTCTCAAGACCCCGTTCCGTGTGCACGGCCGGGTCACCGCCGGTAACGCGGCCGGTCTGAACGACGGCGCCACCGCGTCGATCATCGCGAGCGAGGACTTCGCCCGTGAGAACAACCTGCCGGTGAAGATGCGCCTGGTCTCGTACGCCTTCGCGGGCGTCGAGCCCGAGGTCATGGGCTACGGCCCGATCCCGGCGACCGAGAAGGCCCTCGCCAAGGCCGGTCTGTCGATCGAGGACATCAACCTCTTCGAGATCAACGAGGCCTTCGCGGTCCAGGTGCTCGCCTTCCTGGAGCACTACGGCATCGCCGACGACGACGCGCGCGTCAACCAGTACGGCGGCGCCATCGCCTACGGCCACCCGCTCGCCTCCTCCGGCGTCCGTCTGATGACGCAGCTGGCCCGCCAGTTCGAGGAGCAGCCGGAGGTCCGCTACGGCCTCACCACCATGTGCGTCGGCTTCGGCATGGGCGCCACGGTGATCTGGGAGAACCCGCACCACAAGGACGCCGGAGGCGACAAGTGAGCACCGCTGAACTTCTCAAGGGAGCGGCCGAGCTGTTCCCCGACGAGGTCGTGACGTCCGCGCACGTACGTCACCTCGACCTGCCGTACGGCGCCGGGCGCTTCGCGCTCATCACGCTGGACAACGGCTTCGACCACACCAAGCCGACCACCTTCGGCCCGCAGTCGCTGGCGAACCTCGACACCGCCATCGACCAGGTCGAGGCCGAGGCCGCCGCCGGTGACATCGTCGGCGTCGGCATCACCGGCAAGCCGTTCATCTTCGCCGTCGGCGCCGACCTCAAGGGCGTCGAGCTCCTCAAGGAGCACAAGGACGCGCTCGCCATCGGCAAGGGCGGCCACGAGGTCTTCAAGCGCCTGTCGGCCCTCGCGGTGCCGACCTTCGCGTACTACAACGGCGCCGCCATGGGCGGTGGCGTCGAGGTCGGTCTGCACTGCAAGTACCGGACCGTGTCGAAGGCGCTGCCCGCCTTCTCGCTTCCCGAGGTCTTCCTCGGGCTGGTCCCCGGCTGGGGCGGCTGCACGATCCTGCCGAACCTGATCGGTGCCGACAAGGCCGTCTCGGTGATCATCGAGAACAGCCTCAACCAGAACAAGCAGCTCAAGGGACAGCAGGTCTTCGACCTCGGTATCGCCGACGCCATCTTCGAGGGCGCCGACTTCCTGGAGCAGTCGCTGAACTGGACCGCCCAGGTGCTGAAGGGCGACGTCGAGGTCGAGCGTCCGGTGATCGACCGCGGTGAGGCCTGGGACCAGGCCGTCGCCAAGGGCCGCTTCATCGCGGACAGCAAGGTGCACGGGGCCGCTCCGGCCGCCTACCGCGCCCTCGACATCATCGCCGCCGCCAAGAACGGCGACCTCCAGCAGGGTTACGACGCCGAGGACAAGGCGCTCGCCGACCTGATCATGGGTGGCGAACTGCGGTCCGGCATCTACGCCTTCAACCTGGTGCAGAAGCGCGGCAAGCGTCCGGCGGGTGCGCCGGACAAGTCGCTCGCGCGTCCGGTCACCAAGGTGGGTGTGGTCGGCGCGGGCCTGATGGCCTCGCAGCTGGCGCTGCTCTTCCTGCGCCGCCTGGAGGTGCCGGTCGTGCTGACCGACATCGACCAGGAGCGCGTCGACAAGGGTGTGGGCTACGTCCACGCCGAGATCGACAAGCTGCTCGGCAAGGGCCGTATCAACCAGGACAAGGCCAACCGCCTGAAGGCCCTGGTCACCGGTGTGCTGGACAAGGCCGAGGGCTTCGCGGACGCGGACTTCGTCATCGAGGCCGTGTTCGAGGAGATCGGCGTCAAGCAGCAGGTGTTCGCGGAGGTCGAGGCGGTCGCCCCGGCGCACGCGATCTTCGCCACCAACACCTCCTCGCTGTCGGTCTCCGAGATGGCGTCGAAGCTCAAGAACCCCGAGCGGGTCGTGGGCTTCCACTTCTTCAACCCGGTCGCGGTGCTGCCGCTCCTTGAGATCGTCCGCGGCGAGAAGACCGACGACGCCTCGCTGGCCACGGCCTTCGCCGTCGCCAAGAAGCTGAAGAAGACCGCGGTGCTGACGAAGGACGCCCCGGCGTTCGTCGTGAACCGCATCCTCACCCGCTTCATGGGCGAGATCCAGAACGTCATCGACGAGGGCACGCCGGTCGAGGTCGCCGAGAAGGCGGTCGAGCCGCTGGGCCTGCCGATGTCGCCGCTGGTGCTGCTGGAGCTGGTCGGTCCGGCGATCGGCCTGCACGTCTCCGAGACGCTCAACAAGGCGTTCCCGGACCGCTTCAAGGTGTCCCCGAACCTCGCGGCCGTCGTCAAGGCGGGCAAGCGCGGCTTCTACGTCTACGACTCCGGCAAGCCCGAGCTGGACCCGGAGGTCGCCGCGCTGCTGAAGCAGGGCGACACCGTCCTCACCGAGGAGCAGGTCCGCGCCCGCGTCCTGGACGCCGTGGCGCAGGAGATCGGGCTCATGCTCGACGAGGGCGTCGTCGCCGAGGCCCAGGACATCGACCTCTGCCTGATCACGGGCGCCGGCTGGCCCTTCCACCTGGGCGGCATCACGCCGTACCTGGACCGCGAGGGTGTCTCCGAGCGCGTGAACGGCAAGAAGTTCCTGGCCCCGGGCGTGGCGAGCGTCCCCGCGTAAGCGCTCCGCTGTGAACGCCGGTGCCCCGCATGCCGACTCGGTGTGCGGGGCACCGGCGTTTGCGCGCACGTGCCTGGGGCTACGCCCCCAGACAGGCTGAAGTTGCCGGGACCGGCGTTCAGAGCAGCCACGTACCACCCGCAGCCGCCGTACAAGAGCGGCCCCCACCCCTCAGGCGCCTCAGACCTCCCGCCAAGCCTCCAACGCCAGCCCCGGCTCGTCCTTGCGTCGGGTGAGCAGCAGTTGCCTCGTCGACGGGGACACCGACGCCGCCACCACCCGCTCGGCCTCGTCCACCGCCAGCCCCACCACCGCGTCCACCGGCAACTGCGGCCCCGACTCCGTCCACCACGCCCCCGCCGACTCCTGCTCCGTCGGATACGCGGCGAAGGCTACGCGGCCGCTCGCCGAGCGCTGGGCGAGCAACGTGCAGTCGTGGCCGTCGAGTTCGCAGCGGATCGCGGACACCGGGCCGGGGCCGGCGGACGGCAGCAACGTCACCGGCTTGATGCCGGGGCGCCAGGCGCACAGGTCGCCGGAGTCGTCGGCGTAGAAGAGGGTGGTGTGGTCCGCGGAGGTGGCCAGGGCATGCAGGGTGCCGGGGCGGACCGGGGTCTCCATCGCCTCCTCCAGGACGGGGACGCTGCCCGGCTTCTCCTGCTGCCAGTGCAGGATGGCACCGGGGACGGCCGCGTACAGCTCGACCCGTCCGGACTCGCCGGTCACGGCCGCCAACTCGCCTTGTACCTCACGCCCCTTGAGGTCGCGCCAGGGGCCCCAGCCGCCCACCTCCTTCTGGCCGCGCATGCTCACCCCGCCCGCCTTGTTGGGGACGAAGACGTGGGCCCGCCCCTGGGCGTCGACCGTGACGGCGGGCGTGCCGGTGCGGTCGCCGGCCTGGTCCGGGTGGCCGATGGAGATCCAGTCCAGGGCGGCCAGACGCGGGCGGAAGTGCGTGGAGTGGACGAGGCCCGCCTCGCCCGCCTTGGTGGGCCGCCAGGCGGCCAGATGGGCGTAGGAGTCGGCGCCCTGCCCGACCGCGGGGCCGGGGCGCAGCTTCTGGTCGCCGCCGACCCGGCGCGGGGGTTCCCAGGGGCCGCCGGGTCCGAGTTCCGCCCGGCACAGGACGCCGTCGTCGGTCGGCAGATAGACGCTGAGGCGGCCGTCGCGGCCGCGGATGAGCCAGTCGCCGTTCACCGTTTCACCTTATGCGGGGCGGGTGGGCGCGCGCGTGCCGCCCCCTGCCTGGTCAGGCGCGGCACCCGCCGGGCTCGTCGAAGGCCTGGGCGCCGCGGATTCCGTTGATCACAATCTGGAGCGATCGCACATGACTCGGCGGTCAGGTGCGTGCCGCCCGGCGCCGAGAAGGCAGGCTGGACGTCGGCAGCAAAGTCCGTAGGAGAAGGGGAAGTCGACGTCATGACCGACAAGCTCACCGTGAGCGTCCTGGGTACCGGCATCATGGGCGCCGCCATGGCCCGCAACCTCGCCAGGGCCGGCCACACCGTCCGTGTCTGGAACCGCACCCGCGCCAAGGCCGAGCCCCTGGCCGCCGACGGCGCGTTCGTCGCCGACACCCCCGCCGAGGCGGTCCAGGGCGCCGACGTCGTCCTGACCATGCTCTACGACGGTCCCGCCGCCCTGGACGTCATGCGTGAGGCGGCGCCCGCGCTGCGTTCCGGTGCCACGTGGGTACAGTCGACGACCGCCGGCATCGAGGCGATCGCCGACCTGGCCGTCTTCGCCCGCGAGCACGACCTCGTCTTCTACGACGCCCCCGTGCTCGGCACGCGCCAGCCCGCTGAGGCCGGCCGGCTCACCGTGCTGGCGGCGGGGCCGGTCGAGGGGCGCGGGACGGTGACGCCCGTGTTCGACGCCGTCGGCGCCCGTACGGTGTGGACCGGCGAGGACGGCGGGGCGGGCACGGCAACCCGGCTGAAGCTGGTCGCCAACAGCTGGGTGCTCGCGGTGACCAACGCGGCCAGTGAGGTGCTGGCCCTCTCCAAGGCCCTGGACGTGGATCCGCAGCGCTTCTTCGACGTGATCGACGGCGGCCCGCTCGACATGGGGTATCTGCGGGCCAAGACCGGGCTGGTCCTGAACGACGGGCTGTCCCCGGCCCAGTTCGCGGTGTCCACTGCGGCGAAGGACGCACGGCTCATCGTGGAGGCGGGCGAGCGGTACGGCGTACGCCTGGATGTGGCGGCGGCGAGTGCGGAGCGCTTCGAGCGGGCGGCCGCACAGGGACACGGGAACGAGGACATGGCGGCGGCGTACTTCGCGAGCTTCGACGAGAACGGGACGGCCGAGGAGTGAGCCACGCCGTGCGACGCTTGCCCCATGACTGAGGACAGCCCGCTGCTCGTGATCGTCGACGCCGCCAATGTCGTGGGATCCGTGCCCGACGGCTGGTGGCGGGATCGGCGCGGGGCCGCCGAGCGGCTGCGGGACCGGCTGGCGGCGGACGGTGTGCCGGGGTACCCGGGGCCGGTCGAGATCGTGCTCGTGGTGGAGGGGGCCGCTCGCGGGGTGGAGACCGTGCCGGGCGTGCGGGTGGAGTCCGCTGCCGGGAGCGGGGACGATCACATGGTGGAGCTCGTCGCGCGGGCGGGTGGGCGGCCCTGTCTGGTGGTGACCGCGGATCGGGAACTGCGCCGCAGGGTGACGGAGTTGGGGGCGGAGGTGGCGGGGCCGCGTACGGTACGGCCGTAGGGGCCCGTGGGGATCTGTAGGGAGCCGTACGGATTGCTTACCTAGGTACGGCTCCGTACGTACAGCACCGCCCCCTCCACCATCCCCGCCTCCTCGTACCCCGCCGCGAGCAGCCGCCGCAGACTGGGCACCCTCTGAGGTCCGTACGGCTTCCCCCGCGAGTCGTCGACCACCAGCGCCGGCGCCCGCTCGGTCATCTCCTCGCGGAAGACCGCCCACGCCCCGTCGACCGCGTAGCGCTCACCGACCTGTGGGCCGTCGCGTCCCCCGCTGTAGTTGGTGAGGAGCCCCGCCGTCAGATAACGGCTCGCGGGTCTGCGGTCGGCCAGCCAGTACGTCTCGGGGTGTATGCCCCAGACGAGGACCCGCTCCCCCGGCTCCGTCCGCATCGCCACTTCGTCCGCCAGCCTCCTCGCGTGGTCGAGCTCGGGTCGGGGCGCGAGCAGCCCCCAGGTGAGGAACAGGGCGCAGCAGCAGGCCGAGGTCAGGACCGCCTGGGTCAGGCGCTCGCGCGGCAGGATCTGCAGCGCTGACGTCGCCAAAAGGGTGAGGGGCGGCAGGAGTTGGAGGTAGTAGTGGCCGAAGAAGTGAAAGCCGAGCACGACCGCGCCGGCCGACGCGGCCGACCACAGCCAGAGGTCGGCGGCTCCCGTGCGGGCCGGCCGCAACACCCGTAGCACCGGCGGGATCAGTCCGGCGCATGCCACCGCCAGGATCGCCGCGTTCGTCAGCCCCCGTACCAGGACGTGGATCTCGGAGCCGGTGAACGAGGCGTACGCCCCCGATCCCGTGACCGTCCAGAACAGGAACCCCGCCGGATCGGTCACCACGGCCACGCCCAGCACCGGCACCACCACCCCGGCCCCCAACCGCACCAGTCCCCCGGCCCGGACCTCTCCCGCTGACACGCACAGCCACATCACCGGCACCAGCACCGCCCCACCGGTCTGTTTGGTGAGGAAGGCGGCCGCGACCGCCAGGCCCGCCGCGCCCCACCGGCGCCGGTCCGCGCACCACATCGCCGCCGCCGTGCACGGCAGCATGAACACCTCGAAGGTCGCGGCCTGGGCGTCCTCCGGGTTGAGCCCGACCGAGACCAGCAGATACAGCACTCCGGCCGTCCCGCCCGCCGTATCGCCCCAGCGGCGGCGGGCCAGCGAGGCCAGCAGCACGGCGGTCAGCAGCTGGGCCGCGACGGCCAGGACCCGCACCGACGTGAGCGATCCGGACCCGGCCACCGCGAACGCGGCCTGGTACAGCCACGGCACCAGCGGCGGCTTGCGGTCGACGACGGTGGCGTACAGCTCTCCGCCCTGCGCGAGCAGACGTGCCTGTACGGCGAGATAGCCCTCGTCGGGGTTCCACAGCGGCCGGGTGAAGGAGGGGACGCGGGTGACGCAGGCCAGCAGGGCCAGGGTGGGGAGCAGCCGTCTCCAGTAGCCGCGTTCCGCGCGTGGGGTGGACACGGAGCGTGGTGGTGTGAGGAGCTCGGCGACCATGAGGTGAACGCTATCCGGCCCCGCAGTTCCTGCCGAAGCAGGACATACGGGGCCGGAGGGCGGCAGGTTGACCGTCCGTCAACCGCTGGTTTCGACTACGCGGTGTCTCCCTTCGGCGGCTTCGTGACCTCGCCGACAGTCGTCTCCGCGTGCCGTCCGAGCCGGCTGTGGGTGCGGCCGTAGAGGAAGTACACGATGAACCCGGCGGCCATCCAGAGGGCGAACCGCACCCACGTCTCGGCGGGCAGGTTGATCATCAGCCACAGCGAGGCGCACACCGACAGGATCGGGATGACCGGGACCCAGGGGGTGCGGAAGGACCGGTGCAGGTCGGGGCGGGTCCTGCGGAGGATGATCACGCCGATGGCGACGACCACGAAGGCGAAGAGGGTGCCGATGTTCACCAGGGCGGCGAGTTCGGTCAGGGGGGTGAAGCCGGCGAGGATCGCGATGACCACGCCGAGCAGGATGGTCGGGCGGTGCGGGGTCTTGAACCGCGGGTGGACGTGGGAGAAGAAGCGGGGCAGCAGTCCGTCGCGGCTCATCGCGAAGAAGACCCGGGTCTGGCCGAGGAGCAGGATCATGCAGACGGTCGTCAGGCCGACGGCGGCGCCGAAGCTGATGAAGCCCGCGTACCAGGGATGCCCGGTGGCCTTGAAGGCGTCGGCGAGCGGGGCGTCCACGGACAGCCGGCTGTAGTGCTGCATGCCGGTGACGACGATCGACACGGCGACGTACAGGGTCGTGCAGATGAGGAGGGAGCCCAGGATGCCGCGCGGCATGTCGCGCTGCGGGTTCTTGGTCTCCTCGGCGGCGGTGGCCACCACGTCGAAGCCGATGAACGCGAAGAACACCACCGAGGCGGCGGTGAAGATGCCCATCACACCGAAGTTGGAGGGCGCCCAGCCGAACATGAGCTGGATCAGAGGGGCCTGGAGACTCTCCCCGGCCTCCACGGCCTTCTGCTTCGGGATGAACGGGTCGTAGTTGTCGCCGTCGATGAGGAACGCGCCCGCGATGATCACGACGAGGACGACGGTCACCTTGATGGCGACGACGATCGACGTGATCCGCGCGGACAGCTTCATGCCGACGACGAGGATGGCGGTGAGGACGAGGACCAGCGCCGCGGCGAGGATGTCGAAGCCGAAGACGTCGGAGCCCTCCCGACTGCCCAGGGCCGCGGGCATCTCCCAGCCCGCGTTGTCCATGAGCGACTGGATGTAGCCGGACCAGCCGACGGCCACCACCGCCGTGCCGAGCGCGAACTCCAGGACCAGGTCCCAGCCGATGATCCAGGCGGGCAGTTCGCCGAGGGAGGCGTACGAGAACGTGTAGGCGGACCCGGCGACCGGGACCGTGGAGGCGAACTCGGCGTAACACAACGCGGCCAGCGCGCAGGCGACGCCGGCCGCGACGAATGCCAGGGCCACCGCGGGCCCGGCGTTGTTCTTGGCGACCGTACCGGTCAGGACGAAGATGCCGGTGCCGATGATGACGCCGACACCGAAGACGGTCAGATCCAGCGCGGACAAGGACTTCTTGAGCGCGTGCTCTGGCTCCTCGGTATCGAGGATGGACTGCTCGACTCTCTTCGTCCGGAAGAGACTGCTGCTCACGGGGCTTACCTCCCACGCTTGTCGTCCTCGACATGATCGAGAGGGGGCGTGGTACGCATGCCCGGGCACGGACGGATTCACACAGATGGGCCGGTTTCGCCACCGACACGGTGGAGAAACCGGCCCATCCGGCCGTATGAAGGTGTCAGTCGCGCGCGGGCTCCACCGAGTCGACCTCGGCCGCCGTACGGTCGAACCGGCCGTCCAGCTTGGAGACCAGCCCGGTCACCTGGCGGGCGATGTCGGGGGCGGTGAGGCCGATCTCGGCCATCACCTCGGCGCGGGAGGCATGGTCGAGGAAGCGCGGCGGGATGCCGAAGTCCCGCAGCGGGACGTCTACGCCCGCGTCGCGCAGGGCCTGCGCGATCGCCGAGCCGACGCCGCCGACGCGGGAGTTGTCCTCGACGGTGACGACCACGCGGTGCCGCTCGGCGAGCGGGGCCATGGCCTCGTCGACGGGCTTGACCCAGCGCGGGTCGACGACGGTGGTGGAGATGCCCTGCTTGTCGAGCAGGCCGGCGATCTCCAGGCACATGGGGGCCAGCGCGCCCACGGAGACCAGCAGCACGTCCGGGGTGTCGGTGCCGGGCTCGCGCAGGACGTCCATGCCGCCCACCCGCCCCACGGCGGGTACGGCGGGGCCGACGGCGCCCTTGGAGAAGCGGACGACGGTCGGCGCGTCCTCGACCGTGACGGCCTCGCGCAGTTGGGCCCGTACCTGGTCGGCGTCGCGCGGGGCGGCCAGCCGCAGTCCGGGTACGACCTGGAGGATCGACATGTCCCACATGCCGTTGTGGGAGGCACCGTCGGTGCCGGTGACGCCGGCGCGGTCGAGCACGAAGGTGACCCCGCACTTGTGCAGCGCCACGTCCATGAGGACCTGGTCGAAGGCGCGGTTGAGGAAGGTGGCGTAGACGGCGAAGACGGGGTGCAGCCCGCCGTGGGCCAGACCCGCGGCCGACACGGCGCCGTGCTGCTCCGCGATGCCGACGTCGTAGATCCGGTCCGGGAAGGCGTCCGCGAACTTCTTCAGGCCGACCGGCTGCAGCATCGCCGCGGTGATCGCCACGATGTCCTCGCGCTCCTTGCCGAGCCGCACCATCTCGTCGCCGAAGACGGAGGTCCAGTCGGCGCCCGACGCCTTGATGGGCAGGCCCGTGTCGGGGTGGATGGGGCCGATGCCGTGGAAGCGGTCGGCCTCGTCCTGGAGGGCGGGCTGGTAGCCGCGGCCCTTCTCGGTGAGGCAGTGCACGATGACCGGGCCGCCGAAGCGCTTCGCGCGCGCGAGCGCCGACTCCAGGGCCTCGATGTCGTGCCCGTCGATCGGGCCGACGTACTTCAGGCCGAGGTCCTCGAACATGCCCTGCGGCGCGATGAAGTCCTTGAGCCCCTTCTTGGCGCCGTGCAGGGTCTCGTAGAGCGGCTTGCCGACGACCGGCGTGCGGTCGAGGATCTCCTTGGTGCGGGTGAGGAAGCGCTCGTAGCCGTCGGTGGTCCGCAGCGTCGCCAGGTGGTTCGCGAGGCCGCCGATCGTCGGCGCGTACGACCGCTCGTTGTCGTTGACGACGATGACGAGCGGGCGGTCCTTGGCCTCGGCGATGTTGTTCAGCGCCTCCCAGGCCATACCGCCGGTCAGCGCGCCGTCACCGATGACGGCCACGACATGGTCGTCGCGTTTGCGCAGCTGGTTGGCTTTGGCGAGGCCGTCGGCCCAGCCGAGGACGGTCGAGGCGTGCGAGTTCTCGATGACGTCGTGCTCGGACTCGGCCTGCGAGGGGTAGCCGGACAGGCCGCCCTTCATCTTCAGCTTGCTGAAGTCCTGGCGGCCGGTGAGCAGCTTGTGGACGTAGGACTGGTGGCCGGTGTCCCAGAGCACCTTGTCCTTGGGTGAGTCGAAGACCCGGTGCAGGGCGATGGTCAGCTCCACCACACCGAGGTTGGGGCCGAGGTGGCCGCCGGTCTTGGAAACCGCCTCGACGAGGAAGGTGCGGATCTCCTCTGCCAGCTGGTCCAGCTGCTCAGGGCTGAGCCGGTCCAGATCGCGCGGTCCCGTGATGCGGGTCAGCAGCGGCACCCGTGCCTCCTTGCAGTAGAGCTGTTCGAGCTGTTGCCGGGCTTGTCGAGTCTAATGTTCCGCCGTTGCGGCCCGCGCCCGGGCGGTGCGTGATGCGTCACGCGTTCGGCTGTACCCAAGTTGTGGCGTCCCTACGACATGACTGTGCCCGGCACCGTCATCGGTGCCGGGCACAGGGTAGGTGCGCGGTGGCGCTACGCGCGCCCCGCAGCCTTCTGGCTCCTACGGGAGACGGAGTCGATGACGACCGCCCCCAGAAGCACCGCACCCGTGATCATGTACTGGATCGACGTGTTCATGTTCAGCAGGTCAAGACCCGTCTGGATCGACTGGATCACCAACATGCCCAGCAGCGCCGACCACACGGACCCACGCCCGCCGAAGAGGCTGGTACCACCGATGACGGCCGCCGCGATGGCGAGCATCAGGGTGTTGCCGCCACCCGCGGAGAGCGTCGCGCTCGCGGTCTGACCGGCGAAGAACATACCGCCGACCGCCGCGAAGCCACCGGAGATGGCGAACACGCTGATCCGGATCATCGGCACGTTGATACCGGCACGGCGAGCGGCCTCGATGCCGCCGCCGACCGCGAAGACCTGGCGGCCGTAGGTCGTACGGCGCAGCACGAAGTCCACGATCACCAGCGCCGCCAGGAAGATCACCAGCGCGTTGGAGACACCGGCCGAGTCGTTGAGCACGGCCGCGGCGACGAAGGACGCCAGGCCGAGCGCGCCCACGCGCAGCAGGATCTCGCTGGTCGGCCGGAACGGCACCCCCGCGGCCTTGCGGCGGCGCTGCTCGTTGAAGTTGCCGACGAGGGTGAGCACGACGGCGAGGCCGGCGAGCAGGTACGCGCCGATGATGGCCTGGTCCATGAAGAACGAGCTCTGGCCGAGCAGATGGACCGGACCCGCTTCGGACGGGATGTTGATCGTGCCGCTGTCGCCCAGCAGCCACAGCATCAGACCGTTCCAGCCGAGGAAGCCGGCCAGGGTCACGACGAACGCCGGTACGCCGATCCTGGCGAAGAACCAGCCGTGCAGCGCGCCGATCGCGATGCCGGTGAGGACCGCGAGGACCAGCGACAACCAGGCGTTCACCCCCTGGTTCACCACGAACACGGCGAACAGGGTGGAGGCCAGACCGCTGACCGAGCCCACCGACAGATCGATCTCGCCGAGCAGCAGGACGAAGACCAGTCCGATGGCGAGCATGCCGGTGGCCGACAGGAAGTAACTGATGTTCGAGAGGTTGTCCGCGCTCAGGAAGCGGTCGTTCTGCAGCTGGAAGATCGTCCAGATGACGATCAGGCCGATGACCACCGGCAGCGAGCCCAGCTCGCCGCCCTTCACCTTGCGCTTGAACTCCGTGAGGTAGCCCTTGAAGCCCTCTTCGCGGACCAGCAGACGCGGGTCGACGACGGTGACCGGCGCGGCCGTGGGGTCGTCGGCGGGAGCGACGGTGGTCTGGCCCTCTGCCGCGCCCGCGCCGACCGTCGCGGTCTCGGCGGAATCGCTCTTCACGGTTTTCGACGTGTCGCTCACTGTGCCGCCTCCGTGGTGCGCCGCTCCGCGCGACGGGTCACGGCGTTGTCCGTGGCACCCGTGATGGCGGCGATGATCTCTTCGTGGCTGGTGTCCTTCACGGGGAAGGAGCCGTTGTTCTTGCCCAGGCGCAGCACGGCGACGGTGTCGGCGACCGCCTTGACGTCGGCCATGTTGTGGCTGATGAGGATGACGGCGAGGTCGCGTTCGCGCAGCCGCTCGACCAGGTCGAGGACCTGAGCGGTCTGCTCGACGCCGAGGGCGGCGGTGGGCTCGTCCAGGATGACGAGCTTGGGGTCGCCGATCAGGGCACGGGCGATGGCGACGACCTGTCGCTGACCGCCGGAGAGGCTCGCGATCGGGATACGCACGCTCGGGATCCGGATGGAGAGCGTGGACAGCAGCTCGCGGGCGTTCTTCTCCATCGTCACCTCGTCGATGACGCCCCGGTGCAGCAGTTCGCGGCCGAGGTAGAGGTTGCCCACCACGTCGAGGTTGTCGCAGAGCGCGAGGTCCTGGTAGACCGTCGCGATGCCGAGGCCCTGGGCGTCGTGCGGCTTGTTGATCTTCACCGAGTTGCCCTGCCACTCGATGGCGCCCTCATCGATGGGGTGGACACCCGCGATCGTCTTGACCAGGGTCGACTTACCTGCGCCGTTGTCGCCCACCAGGGCGACCACTTCTCCGGCGTGGACCTCCAGATCGACATCGGTGAGTGCCTGCACCGCACCGAATCGCTTGGAGACTCCGCGCAACGCCAGCACGGGCGTAGCGGACACGTGAACCATCTCCTTCGCCGCCTGACCGGCGGGGATGCCGCGCTTGGGGTGTGCGCGGAGCGACGTGCGGGTCGCGGCGGGAGGCCGCGCCACGCACGTGGTTTACAAAGCGAACAAGTTCCGTCCGACGCCCGCCCCGCAGCGGGGTCTGAAAGGTGGGGCGGGCGTCGGAGGGGGTTTCGTGGCACCGCTCGCAGGTCCGGGTCCGAGTCCCTCACCGGGGACTCGGACCGGGGCGCGTGCGGTGGCGCGATTACTCCAGGCCGGCGGACTTGCAGGCCTTGGCGAACTCGGCGGTGCAGATGTTGGCGACCGTGTACAGACCGTCCTTGACGACCGTGTCCTTGATGTTCTCCTTGGTGACGGACACCGGGGTCAGCAGCTTGGCCTGCACCTTGTCACCGGAGCCGCTGGTCACCGTGGTGTCGGCCAGGGACTTGATGTCCTTGCCCTGAAGCAGGTTGACGGCGAGCTCGGCGGCGGTGTCGGCCTCGGGCTTGTAGGCCTTGTAGACCGTGGAGGACTGGGTGCCGGCGACGATCCGCTGGATGGCGGCCAGTTCGGCGTCCTGACCGGTCAGCGGGATGCCGCTGATCTTCGCGCCCTTGAGGGTGTTGGCGATGCCACCGGCCATGCCGTCGTTGGCGGCGTAGACGCCCGCGATGTTCTTGGCGCCCAGCTGCGTGATCGCCGCGGACATCTTCTGGGCGGCGACGGTGTCCTTCCACAGGCCGGACTGCTCGTAGGCGATGTCGACCTTGCCGTCGAGGGCCTTGTGGGCGCCTTCCTTGAACTGGCCGGCGTTCGGGTCGGCGTCGTCACCGTTGATCATGACGACCTTGGACTTGGTGGTCGCCTTGTCGCCGAGTGCGTCGAGCAGGGCCTGACCCTGGAGCTCGCCGACCTTGACGTTGTCGAAGGAGACGTAGGCCGAGACCGGGCCCTGGGCGAGGCGGTCGTACGCGATGACCTTGACGCCCTTGTTCACCGCGGACTGGATGGAGGACTTGATGGCGGCGGAGTCCTGGGCGGAGATCACGATGACCTTCACACCCTTGGTCACCATGCTGCTCATCTGCTGGGCCTGCTTGGCCGGGTCGGCAGCGGCGTTCGCGTACTGGACGTCACAGTCGGAGCAGAGCTCCTTGACCTTGTCCTCGAAGTACGGCCGGTCGAACTTCTCGTAGCGCGCCGTGACGTTGTCGGGGAGCAGCAGGCCGATGGACTTGCTGTCCGAGGTGCTGCCGGAGTCGTCCTTGTCGTCGCCCGCCTTGCCGCACGCGGCAATCGACAGTGCCATGGAGACGGCGGTGGCGCCGATCACGACTCTACGCATCGTTGCGTTCATGTTGGGTTGTGCCTCCCTGACAGGGCCGCAACGCTGCGGCCGAGGTGGCTGGAAGTCAACTCGGCCACACGTGCGACGTCAAGAAGTAAATCCTTAACGGGTTGGCAACGGCGCCATCCGTTCTCTAAGTGAAGGCAGGGGTGGCCGCATGCAGGGTGCTGTCCAAAAGGGTTGAATCGCCCATCTCACTGAGTGCGAGCGCCAGCGCTCCGAGCACCTCCGCACGACCGCCAAGTGCCCCGGGAAGAACGGACAGTTGGCGCGCCGCGCTGGGGATGGCGTAGCGGCCGACGGACTCCCGGATCGGCCCGAGCACCAGCTCACCGGCCTCGGCGAGATCACCGCCCAGGACCACCCTGCTCGGGTTCAGAAGATTGCAGAGATTGGCGACTCCACTGCCGATGTGGCGGCCGACGTCGGCGATCACCCGACGACAACCCGGGTCTCCGTCCCTGGCCAGCCGTACGACACCCTCCATGGTCAGATCGGTACCGTGACTGGACTGAAGGAGCGGGAGCACATAGCGCGCGGCCGCGAAGGTCTCCAGGCAGCCCCGGTTTCCGCAGCGGCAGACAGGGCCGGACTCATCAAGAGTAATATGCCCGATTTCTCCGGCTGTGCCACCGGGGCCCCGGTAGATCTTGCCGCTGATGACAAGGCCTGCGCCGACACCGCTGGCGACCTTGATGTACGCCAGGTCCCGCACGCCCCGCCCACTGCCCCACACCATCTCCCCCAGGGCACCCAGGTTGGCGTCGTTGTCCACGTGCACGGGCACGCCCAGCCGACCGCGCAGCTCCTCGGCGGGCTTGGTGCCGATCCAGCCCGGGAGGATCGCGGAGGAGCCCAGGGTGCCGGACTCGACGTCGATCGGGCCGGGCACACCCAGACCCACTCCGGCGATCTTGGACCGGTCGACGCCGGTTGCCTCGATCAGCCGGTTGACCAGCTGTTCGGCCCGGTCGAAGCCCTGCGCCGAGGAGGCGTCGACGTCCAACGGTTCGGACTCCTCGGCCAGCACCTGGTGGGCGAGGTTCCCGACCGCGACGCGCAAGTGCGTATGGCCGAAGTCGACCCCTATGACGATCCCGGCGTCCCCGCTCAGGGAGACGCTGCGGGCCCGGCGGCCACCCGCCGAAGTGGGCGTGACCTCGACCGTTCCGCCGTCCTTGAGCTCCCGGACGATATTGGAGACCGTCGCCGCGGACAGACCCGTCGTCCTCGCGATCTCCGCCTGGGTGAGCGATCCGGCCAGCCGGACGGCCCGGACGACCCGCTCCAGGTTGGCTCGGTGCAGCGACGACTGCGACCCCGGAGTCTCCACGACGACCTCCTGCGCGCGGGACCGCTTCGACGAGGCCCCGTTACGTGTCCAACTAGTGAACTCTAAGCTGAGCCGTTCGGGTTGCCTCCCGTCAAGAGGTTGAACCCGATCCGGGAGTGTGTACGCGCACACGTGAACCGCCCCGGGGCGAGGCGGCTCCTGTGTGACGTGGGGTGATGTGACGCTTACCGTGGAGCGAACAGAGAGCGTTTACTTCAGCGCGCCGGCCGTCAGGCCCGCCTGCACCTGCCGTTGGAAGATGAAGTAGACGATCAGCACCGGCAGCATCGCGATCATCATGCCGGCCATCAGGGCGCCCCAGTCGTTCTCATAGCCCTGCTGGAGGGCGATCATGGCCAGACCCTGGGTGAGGACGTACTTGTCCTCGTTCTGGTTGAGGACCATCGGCAGCAGGTACTGGTTCCACTGCCCCAGGAAGTTGAAGATGCCGATGCTGATCAGACCCGGCTTGGCCATCGGCAGCATCACCTGGAAGAACGTGCGCGTGTGCGAGGCGCCGTCGATCAGCGCCGCCTCCGCGACCGACGTGGGCAGCGTGCGGAAGAAGGCGGTCATGAAGAAGACCGTGAACGGCAGCGAATAGGCGATGTAGACCAGGATCAGCCCCTGGTACGTGGCGAGCAGCGAGCTGCCCGGGAAGTCCCGCAGCACGAAGAACAGCGGGATGACCAGCATGAACACCGGGAAGGACATGCCGGCCACGAACATGAAGTAGATGAACCGGTTGCCCGGGAAGGTGAACCGGGCCAGCACGTACGCGGCCATGGAACCCAGCACCATCGTGCCGACCACCGAACCGCCCACCACGATCGCGGTGTTGAGGAAGTACTGGCCCATGTTCGCCTTGTTCCAGGCGTTGGCCCAGTTCTCGAAGTGCAGCGAGGTCGGCAGCCCCCATGGGTCGGAGAGGATGCCGTTGCTCGTCTTGAAGGAGCTCCACAGCACCCACAGCAGCGGCACGCCGACCATCAGCGCCCACACGACGAGCATGCCGTGCGAGAAGACGTGGAGTACGCCTCCCTCGGAGCTGCGGCCGTCGGTCGGGCCGAGCTTCGTGGTGACCCTCGGCCGGTCCGCCTCGTCCGTCTTGGTGACCGTGCCCGTGTTCGTGTCCGTCGTCATGTCGCCCCGTACCCCTAGAACTCGATCCGCTCACGCCGCGCGAAGCGCATGGTGAGCACTGCGAACGTCATGGTGACGATGAGCATCGCGACGCCCATCGCGGACGCGTAGCCGAACTGGCTGTCGCGGAACGCCGTCAGATACAGGCGCAGCGGCATGACGTCCGTGGCGCCGTCGGGGCCGCCCATGTTGACCGACATGATCTGCACCAGGGCGAAGCCGTCCAGGGCGATGATGCCCATGTACACCCAGCCGGTCTGCACGGTGTCCCACAGCAGCGGCAGGGTGATCCGGAAGAAGGTGGGGAAGCGGCCCGCGCCGTCCAGCAGCGCCGCCTCGTAGATGTCCCGCGGAATGGACGCCATCGCCGCCGAGAACAGCACGACGTAGAAGCCGACGTGGGACCAGATCATCACCGCCATGATGCAGAGCAGGGCGAGGCTCTTCTCGCCCAGCCAGGCGTTCTGGAGGCTCTCCAGACCCACCGCGCCCAGCAGGGAGTTGAGCATGCCGTCCTGCGGGTCCGGGTTGTAGATGTTGAACCAGATGACGGCGATGATGGTGATGGAGATGACCTGCGGAAAGAAGAAGACGAAACGGTAGAACTTCGAACCCGTGACCCCGGTGATGACTTCGTTCTTACGGCGCTTTCCGCCGACATTGAGCATGAAGGCGAAGAACAGGCCGAGTCCCAGTGTCACGATCGGCACCGCGATCAGCATCCAGACGTTGTGCCACAGCGCGTTCCAGAAGTCCTCGTTGTGCCACAGCTTTTCGAAGTTCTCGAATCCGACGAACTTCGCCGTGCCGACAAGCCCCGACCAGTCGGTCAGCGAGATCTGGAACGCCTGGACGAACGGCGAGATCACGAAGACCGCGTAGACGATGACGGGCAGGGCCAGGAAGCCCACGATGAATCGGTATTTGCCGTGTTGCATGGTGCTTCCCGGCCCTTCCCCTTGAGTGCCGTTGTGCCTGACCGGACTCTGTGCCTGACCGGATACCTACTTCTCGCGCTTGAACTTCTTCACGGAGTCGTCCTTCGCCACGGCGTCGGCGTATTGCTGCGTCTTCTTGATCCAGTCGGCGGCGCTCATCTCACCGGTGAGCAGCTGCCCGGTGAGACCGCCGATCTTCTCGTCGGTGAGCGAGGGGTACCACTCCTGGAGCTGCAGGCTGATGATGTTGTCGCCGGCGTCCTTGAACGCCTTGCTCGCCGAGGCGAGGCCCGGCGAGAGACTCATGCCCTCGGTGGCGTCGACGACACAGGTCAGCGACTTCACCAGCTTGGCGAAGTTCTGCGCGTGCTTCTTGGACAGCATGATGCGCAGCAGTTCCATACCGCCGGCCGGGTTCTTGCCCTTGCTGGCCACGATGTACGGCTCGCTGGGCTCGGCGCGGAGCGTTCCGTGCGGCATCTTGTCGCCGCTGCCGCCGTCGAAGAGGGCGCCCACGGACATCTGGAAGTCCTTGGGCGTGGTCGGGGCCGCCTCGTTCTCCACCCAGGAGCCGTTGGGGATGAAGATGGCTTTGCCCTTGTTCCAGGCGGTCTGCGACTGAATGTGCGTCAGGCCCTGGCTGCCTTCCAGGAAGTACTTCTTGGCGGCCAGCTCCTCATAGTGCTCGACGACCGTCTTCACCGCGTCGTTGCTGGTCCAGGCGTTGGGCTCCAGGTTGTCGATGGCGATCCAGCCGTCCATGCCGCCGATCTTGGCGATCTGGGCGAACAGGTTGAAGTGGGCGTAGTACGGATACTTTCCGGCGTACGTCCAGGGCGCGATGCCCTTCTTCTTGATCTCGCCGCACAGCTTGACCATCTCGTCGAGGGTCTTCGGGTATTCCCAGCCGTTGTCGTCGAGGGCCTTCTGCGAATACCAGGTGCCGTAGATGGTGAAGGCGTAGTAGAGCACGTCGAAGGTGTCGCCGTGCTTGCCCTTCTCGATGGTGCTCGGGTGGATGACTTCCGAGATCTTCTTGCTCGCGTCGTCCATCGAGGGGGCGTCGAGCAGCGCCTGGAGGTCCTGGAGCTGGCCCTGGGTGGAGAGCTTGTTCATGTCCAGGTGGTCGGCGCCGGAGTTGTCGATGACGTCCGGCGGGTTGCCGCCCGCGAAGCGGGGGGTCAGCTTCGGGCCGACCTGCTGGGTGCCGGTGTGCTTGACCGAGGCGCCGTACGTGGCCTTGTAGTCGGCCTCCGCGTCCTTGGCGTACTGGTCGCCCAGGCCGCCCTTGAAGATGAACGCCTCCAGGGCGACGCCCTTCTCGACGCCGAGCGGGTTGGTGGCGGACTTCGCGCCGCCGGGCGCCTTGCTCTCCTTCTCCTCGCCGCCGCCACCGCCGGTGGCACACGCGGACAGGAAGCTCATCGTCGGTACGGCGATCAGACCCAGCGCGGCGGACCGCTTGATCAGATCGCGGCGTCCGACGCCTGCGGAGCCGTTCTTCTCAGGGTTCTCGGCAGAAGTGGATCCCATGCTCAAGTCCTCGCCTTCTCCAGGACTCAGGCGGTGAACCGGATCCTCCCCGGCACCGCGATCGGGTCAAGCTGGGGTCGTGCAGGAAGTGCGGAATCATGTGAAGTGCCGACAGGTATAGTCCACTTCCCGCCAGCGGAGCAAGATCGAATGCAAGGTTGGCCGATGGTCTTTTCCGAGTTGAGACCTCACGGAAATATGAGCGGCCTGTGGGCGGCTTGCCGGAAAAATCCGCGACATAGGCCCTGAATGGCGCAGGCAACACCCTTGACAATACTTGGCACTTGAGCCACAACTGATCCTTGCGCAGCGAAGTTGACAACGTTGTCCCGTGCGCAGGGAGGGTACCGGCTTATGCAGCAGAGAGCTCGGCACAGATGGGGTACGGCGGTCGTGTCGGCGACCGCCTTTTGTTTGGCCGTGGCATCGCAGGGCGCGGCCGTCGCCCTGCCTCAGGCGCCCGTGGCGGCCGACCGGGAGTTCGCGTCCTCGTTCGAGGCGGGCGACCCGGCACCCGACTGGCTCAACACCGTCGACACCGCGCCGGACGGCGGCAAGCGGGCCTCGGGTGTCGACGGCGGCTACAGCAGCGGCATTCCGGGCAATGTGACCGACCAGGTCACGGACGTACGGGCGAGCGGCGAGAACACCGGCGGCGGGGAGGTGAAGGAGAACCTCGCCGACGGGGAGCCGAGCAGTAAGTGGCTGGTCTTCGAACCCACCGGGTGGGTGGAATTCGACTTGGACAAACCATTAAGGCTCACGAAATATGCGCTTACCTCAGCCAATGACCATGCCGAGCGCGACCCGCAGGACTGGACCCTGAAGGGCTCCGCGGACGGCAAGGACTGGAAGACCCTCGACACCCGCTCCGGCGAGACATTCGCCGAACGGTTCCAGACAACGACGTACGACATAGCGGAACCGGCCGAGTACCGGCACCTCCGGCTGGAGGTCTCCAAGAACAACGGCGCCCCCGACATTCTGCAACTCGCCGACGTCCAGTTCTCGACGGGCGGCGGTGACGGCCCCGTCCCGCAGGACATGCTCTCCCTCGTCGACCGCGGCCCCAGCGGCTCGCCGACCGCGAAGGCGGGCGCGGGCTTCACCGGCAAGCGGGCCCTCAGGTACGCCGGACGTCACACGGCGGACGGGCGGGCGTACTCGTACAACAAGGTCTACGACGTGAACGTGGCCGTCGGCCGCGACACCCGGCTGTCGTACCGCGTCTTCCCGTCGATGGCGGACGGCGACCTCGACTACGACGCCACGAACGTCTCCGTCGACCTCGCTTTCACCGACGGCACGTACCTGAGCGACCTCGGCGCCACCGACCAGCACGGCTTCCCGCTGACGCCGCGCGGGCAGGGCGCGGCGAAGGTGCTGTACGTCAACCAGTGGAACAACGTCGTCTCGCGGATCGGGTCGGTCGCGGCGGGGCGGACGGTCGACCGGATCCTCGTGGCGTACGACTCCCCCAAGGGCCCGGCGAAGTTCCGGGGCTGGCTGGACGACGTCGCGCTGAAGCGCGTGGCGCCCGAGAAGCCGAAGGCCCACCCCTCCGAGTACGCGCTCACCACGCGCGGCACCCTCTCCAGCGGCGGCTTCTCTCGCGGCAACAACTTCCCCGCGACGGCCGTGCCGCACGGCTTCAACTTCTGGACGCCGGTGACGAACGCGGGCTCGCTGAGCTGGCTGTACGACTACGCCCGCGCCAACAACGATGACAACCTGCCGACGATCCAGGCGTTCAGCGCCAGCCATGAGCCCAGCCCGTGGATGGGTGACCGGCAGACCTTCCAGGTGATGCCGTCGGCCGCGTCCGGCACCCCGGACACCGGGCGTGAGGCGCGCGAGCTCGCTTTCCGGCACGAGAACGAGACCGCACGGCCGTACTACTACGGGGTGCGGTTCGAGAACGGGCTGAAGGCGGAGATGGCGCCGACCGACCACGCGGCGGTGCTGCGCTTCACCTACCCGGGCGACGACGCGAGCGTCCTCTTCGACAACGTGACCGACCAGGCCGGGCTCACGCTCGACAAGGAGAACGGGATCGTCACCGGCTACTCGGACGTGAAGTCCGGGCTGTCGACGGGTGCGACACGGTTGTTCGTGTACGGCGTGTTCGACAAGCCCGTGACCGAGGGCTCCGCCGGCGGAGTGAAGGGCCACCTCCGCTTCGACGCCGGATCCGACCGGACCCTCACCCTCCGCCTCGCCACCTCGCTCATCAGCCTCGACCAGGCGAAGGACAACCTCCGCCAGGAGATCCCCGACGGCACCTCCTTCGACACCGTGAAGTCGCGCGCCCAGCGTCAGTGGGACCGGCTGCTCGGCAAGGTCGAGGTCGAGGGCGCGACGCCGGACCAGCTGACCACGCTGTACTCCAGCCTGTACCGGCTGTACCTCTACCCCAACTCCGGCTTCGAGAGGGTCGGTTCGAAGTACCGGTACGCGTCTCCGTTCTCGCCGATGCCGGGTCCCGACACCCCGACGCACACCGGCGCGAAGATCGTGGACGGCAAGGTGTACGTGAACAACGGCTTCTGGGACACCTATCGGACGACGTGGCCCGCGTACTCACTCCTGACACCAAGTCAGGCAGGCGAGATGGTCGACGGGTTCGTGCAGCAGTACAAGGACGGCGGCTGGACCTCCCGCTGGTCCTCCCCCGGCTACGCCGACCTCATGACCGGCACCTCCTCGGACGTCGCCTTCGCGGACGCGTACGTCAAGGGCGTCGACTTCGACGCGAAGTCGGCGTACGACGCGGCCGTGAAGAACGCGACCGTGGTGCCGCCGTCGTCCGGCGTGGGCCGCAAGGGGATGGCGACCTCACCCTTCCTCGGCTACACGAGCGCCGAGACGCACGAGGGTCTGTCGTGGGCGCTGGAGGGCTACCTCAACGACTACGGCATCGCGCGGATGGGCCAGGCGCTGTACCGGGAGACGGGCGAGAAGCGGTACAAGGAGGAATCCGAGTACTTCCTCGACCGCGCCCGGGACTATGTGAACCTGTTCGACGGGAAAGCCGGCTTCTTCCAGGGCCGGGACGAGAAGGGCGACTGGCGCGTCGAGTCGTCCAAGTACGACCCGCGGGTGTGGGGGTACGACTACACGGAGACGAACGGCTGGGGGTACGCCTTCACGGCGCCCCAGGACAGCCGGGGCCTGGCCAACCTCTACGGCGGCCGCGACGGCTTGGCCGACAAGCTCGACGAGTATTTCGCCACCCCCGAGACGGCCTCCCCCGACCTCGTCGGCTCCTACGGCGGTGTCATCCACGAGATGACGGAGGCGCGCGACGTCCGGATGGGCATGTACGGCCACTCCAATCAGGTCGCCCACCACGCCGTCTACATGTACGACGCGGCCGGCCGGCCCTGGAAGACGCAGAAGAACGTCCGCGAGGTCCTGTCGCGGCTGTATGTCGGCAGCGAGATCGGGCAGGGCTACCACGGCGACGAGGACAACGGCGAGCAGTCGGCCTGGTTCCTCTTCTCCGCGCTGGGCTTCTATCCGCTGGTGATGGGCAGTGGCGAGTACGCCATCGGGTCGCCCTTGTTCACCAAGGCGACGGTCCATCTGGAGAACGGCCGGGAGCTGGTCGTCAAGGCGCCGAGGAACAGCGCGCGCAATGTGTACGTCCAGGGTCTGAAGGTCAACGGCGTTCCCTGGAGGTCGACTTCGCTCCCCCACTCGCTGATCGCGAAGGGCGGTGTCCTGGAGTTCGACATGGCGCCGCGGCCCTCCTCATGGGGCACCGGCAGGAACGCGGCGCCGGTGTCGATCACCAAGGACGACGAGGTGCCGGTGCCGCGGGCGGACGTGGTGAAGGGTGAAGGGGCCCTCTTCGACAACACCTCGGCGACTCAGGCGAGTGTCACTTCGGTGGATCTGCCGGTGTCCGAGGCCGCCAGGACGGTGCAGTACACCCTCACCTCACCGTCGGACCGGACGAAGGCGCCGACCGGCTGGACGCTCCAGGGATCGGACGACGGGACCACGTGGCGGACCCTCGACAAGCGCTCCGGGGAGTCCTTCGCCTGGGACCGGCAGACACGGGCGTTCTCCGTGGGGTCTCCGGGTACGTACGGGAAGTACCGCCTGGTGCTCGACGGTGAGGCGGTGGTGTCGGAAGTCGAACTGCTCGCCTGAGCAGGTGCATTGGGGGTCTCATGCAGGGTGTCGATCCAGCCTGGCTGCCGGACGAGGCGTTCCGGCCGATCGGCACCCGGCGGACGCTGATCCGTGGTTCGGGTCCGCTGGTGGACACGGTGCACGGGGAAGTGGCGGAGGCCTGCGAGCGGTTCGGGGGGCGCGTCGAGCGTGACGCGCCCCCCGGGCCGTACGACCTGGTGTTGCACCTGACCGGCGACGACGCGTCCGAGGGGTTCACGTTCGAGCGCGGTATCGGCTGTACGACCGTCACCGCAACCGGGCAGTCCGGGCTGCTGTACGGCCTGTTCCACGTCGTCCGGCTCGGCGAGGACGCCTTCCGCGGGCAGCGGCCCCGGGAGACACATGGTCCGGCGCTCGCGCTGCGCATGCTCGACCACTGGGACAACGTGGCCGTGCATCCGGTGATGGGCCAGGTGGAGCGCGGTTACGCGGGCGGCTCGCTGTTCTGGGAGGACGGGCGGGCGCGCGGGGAGTCGGAGCGGGAGCGGGTGCGGGCGTACGGCAGGCTGCTCGGCGCCTGCGGGATCAACGCCGTGGCCGTCAACAACGTCAACGTGCACGAGACCGAGGCACACCTGCTGACCGACCGGATCGGTGAAGTCGCCGAGATCGCGGGCGCGTTGCGGCCGTACGGCATCCGCGTCCATCTGTCGGTCACCTTCGCCGCACCGATGGTGCTCGGCGGGCTGCCCACGGCCGATCCGCTGGACGAGAGCGTGCGCGGGTGGTGGGCGGAGACGACCGCGCGGGTGTACACGGCGATCCCCGACTTCGGCGGGTACGTGGTGAAGGCCGACTCGGAGGGGCAGCCGGGGCCATTCGCGTACGGCCGCACCCATGCGGACGGTGCGAACATGCTCGCCGCCGCGCTCGCGCCGCACGGCGGTACGGTCCACTGGCGGGCGTTCGTCTACAACCACCGGCAGGACTGGCGGGACCGGACGACGGACCGGGCGCGGGCCGCGTACGACCATTTCGTGCCGCTGGACGGCGAGTTCGCCGACAACGCCGTCCTCCAGGTGAAGCACGGGCCGATGGACTTCCAGGTGCGCGAGCCGGTCTCTCCGCTGATCGGCGCGATGCCGCGCACGCGGCTGGCGGTGGAGTTGCAGGCCACACAGGAGTACACCGGCCAGCAGCGGCATGTGTGCTGGCTGGGGCCGATGTGGAGCGAGGTGCTGCGGTTCCAGGTCGACGGGGTGTCCTGTGTCGGGGAGTTGGCGCGCGGCGGCCTCGTCGCCGTGTCCAACGTCGGCGACGACCCGTTCTGGACGGGCCATCCGCTGGCCCAGGCGAACCTGTACACCTTCGGACGGCTGGCCTGGCAGCCGGACGCGGATCCGGGCGGGATCCTCGACGAGTGGATCCGGCTCACCTTCGGGGCGGAGCCCGCGGCGGGGCTGCACGCGATCATGGACGGTTCATGGCGGACGTACGAGAAGTACACCGCGCCGCTCGGGGTGGGATTCATGGTGCAGCCGGGGCACCACTACGGGCCGAGCGTGGACGGGTACGAGTACAGCCCGTGGGGGACGTACCACTTCGCCGATCGGGACGGGGTGGGCGTGGACCGCAGCTGCGCCACCGGTACCGGGTACGCGGGGCAGTACGCCAAGCCGTGGGCCGAGGTGTACGAGTCGCCGGAGACCTGCCCGGACGAGTTGCTGCTGTTCTTCCACCACGTGTCGTACGGGCACATACTGCACAGCGGCAAGACGGTGATCCAGCACATGTATGACACGCACTTCGAGGGTGTCGAGGAAGTGGAGGCGGCCATGACGGTGTGGGCCTCGCTGGCCGCCTCGATGGATCCGGCACGCCACACGCGGGTGATGGAGCGGCTTGAGGAGCAGCTCCGCAGTGCCCGCGAGTGGCGGGATCAGATCAACAGCTACTTCTTCCGGAAGTCGGGTGTGCCCGACGCACATGGACGGCGCATCCACTGAAGAGCCGGTCCACTGAACGGCCCCTATCGCGGGCGTATGGAAAATCGCATACGCCACCGCAACGGCCCTCCGTTTCCCATGGGGGCATGAATCACGACGCATCCCTGTCAGCACCGCCCCGCCACGCGCGCAAGCTCGTGTTCCTCGGCCTGGCGATCCTCGGCGTGGCGAGCGCCGTGTTCGTCGTGCGGGGGCCGCTCATGATGTCCGCTCCGAGGTGCATGGCCGGGCGGTGGCACGGCTGCTTCGACACGTTCAACGGCGTGGTGCTCATGACCTTGGTCGCGCTGCCGTTGGCCGCGCTGGTGGTGTGGGCTCTGGCGCGGCGTCGGCGTGCCGTCGGCGTCACATGGGCGTGGCGGAGGTCGCTGGCGGAGGTGGGCATGGTGCACGGGACGGTGCCGTTCCTGTGGATGACCCTGATGCCGGGTGCCGGGGCCGGCATCGTCCCCGCCCGGGTGAGCCTGGTACCGCTGCGGGACCTGGCCACGATGGGGCCGCTCGGGATCGTCGGCAACCTGCTTGTCTTCGCGGCGCTGGGGTTCTTCGCCCCGATGCGGTTCTCGGCGCTGGCGTCCGTGCCGCGGATCCTGGCGCTCGGGGCGGGCTGTTCGGTTCTGGTCGAAACCGCACAGTACGTCCTGCGGCTGGACCGGGTGTCCTCCGTGGACGACGTACTGGTCAACGCCGCCGGCGCCGTGCTGGCCGCGCTGGCGTCGCGCCGCTGGTGGCGCACCAGGGCGGAAGCGTCGTCGGAGCAGCCTGGTCTCCCGTCAGCGCCGGCATCGACATCGACATCGACCTCGACCTCGACCTCGACAGGCTGAGGCGCGTGTCCGATGTGCATACGTCTTTGCACATGTCCTTGCATACGTCGGCGATACGTTGTGCTGCTTAGGCTTCCGACATGCGCGTACTGATCGTGGAGGACGAGCCCTACCTGGCCGAAGCCGTCCGTGACGGTCTGCGGCTGGAGGCGATCGCCGCCGATATCGCCGGCGACGGCGACCGCGCCCTGGAACTGCTCAGCGTCAACACCTACGACCTCGCGGTCCTCGACCGCGACATCCCCGGCCCCTCCGGAGACGAGGTCGCCCGGCGCATCGTCGCCTCCGGCAGCGGCATCCCGATCCTGATGCTCACCGCCGCCGACCGGATCGACGACAAGGCGTCCGGGTTCGAGCTCGGTGCCGACGACTACCTCACCAAGCCGTTCGAGCTGCGGGAGCTCGTCCTGCGGCTGAGGGCGCTCGACCGCCGACGCGCGTATGCCCGGCCCCCGGTCCGCGAGATCGCGGGCCTGCGCCTCGACCCGTTCCGCCGGGAGGTCTTCCGCGACGGGCGCTATGTCGCGCTCACCCGCAAGCAGTTCGCCGTGCTCGAGGTCCTCGTCGCCGCGGAGGGCGGGGTCGTCAGCACCGAAGAGCTGCTGGAGCGGGCCTGGGACGAGAACGCCGACCCCTTCACCAACGCCGTGCGCATCACCGTCTCCGCACTGCGCAAACGGCTCGGCGAGCCATGGATCATCGCCACGGTGCCGGGTGTCGGCTACCGCATCGACACCGGCCCCGACGCCAGCCCCGACGCCGGCCCCGGCACCACCCGCCCCGGCAGTACGCATGCGTAGACGCCCAGGGCTCAGCGCCCGACTGAAACTCACCCTCAGCTACGCCGGGTTCCTCGCCGTCGCCGGCGCTCTCCTGCTGGCCGTGGTGTGGGGGTTCCTGCTGCGCTACGTACCCGACAACTCCCAGGGCCTTCTGGGGATCTCGCCCAACCGCTACCTCCTTGTGCGCACCTTCTTCCCCGCCGCGGCCGTGGCGATGGTCCTCCTGCTCGTGTTCGGCCTCGTCGGGGGATGGATCCTCGCCGGCCGGATGCTCGCGCCGCTCACACGGATCACGGCCGCGGCGCGGAAGGCCGGGAGCGGATCGCTGTCCCACCGGATCCGCATGGAAGGCCGCCAGGACGAGTTCCGTGAACTCGCCGACACGTTCGACACCATGCTCGAACAACTCGAGTCGCACGTCGCCGAGCAGCAGAGGTTCGCCGCGAACGCCTCCCACGAACTGCGCACCCCGCTGGCCATCTCGCAGACGCTGCTCGACGTCGCCCGCAAGGACCCCACGCGGGACCGGGGCGAACTCATCGCACGCCTGCAGGCCGTCAATACGCGCGCGATCGACCTCACCGAGGCTCTCCTGCTGCTCAGCCGCAGCGACCGCGGGAACTTCACCCGCGAGAGCGTCGACCTCTCCCTCGTCGCCGAAGAGGCCGCCGAAACCCTGCTCCCCCTCGCCGAACAGCGTGGGATCACGCTCGACGTCACCGGCGCGGCGACACGGACCAGCGGCTCCGCGGAGCTCCTGCTGCGGATGGTGACGAACCTCGTCCAGAACGCCATCGTCCACAACCTCGCCGTCGGCGGCACCGTGACGGTCCACACCGAAGCGCAGGGCTACGCGAGCATGCTGCGGGTCGAGAACACGGGCCATCCGCTCCCCCCGGACCTGGTGCCGACCCTCACCGAACCCTTCCGGCGCGGAACGGAACGCGTACGCACCGACGAGCACGCCGGCGTCGGCCTCGGCCTGGCCATCGTGCACAGCATCGTCCGCGCCCACGACGGGACCCTCGGCCTCGTCCCCCGCCCCGCCGGCGGTCTCCTCGTCACGGTCCGGCTTCCCCGCACTCCGTAGGCATCGTGCCCGTGCGCTGCGAGAGGCTCAGGATCGCCACGCCCAGAGGATCGAGGGTCAGGAGCTCACCCTCCTCGACCCCCTTGCCGGTCAGCAGGTCGGTGGCGGGGGTGTGGGCCGTCAGGTGGGCCGGCTCGGGGGCGTGGTTGAGGAGGAAGAGGAGGCGGGTGCCGTCGGGGGCGACTCGGGTCGCCGTCTCGACGGTCGGCTGGTCGGCGTAGGGGCCGAGCAGGTCGTGGCAGGCGAGGACCATGCGGACGACCTTGGCGACGCCGGGCTGGTCCAGGGCGGTGGCGACGTACCAGCCCTCGCCGCCGCTCCCGCCGAAGCGGTTGCGGGTCACCGCCGGGGTGCCCGCGTAGAAGTCGGCACCGTACGTGCCGACCGGCTCGGCGCCGCGCGGCAGCACGATCTCGAAGACCAGCCGGGCTTCGCAGGTCAGCTGCCCCAGCTGGACCGGCTGTACGACCTCCGGAGGCCGCGCGTCCCATTCGTCGACGCGTACGCCCATGAGGGGCGCGAGCGGGCCGGGTACGTCGGTGAGGAAGGCCCGGTCGTGTTCGTCGACGCGCCCCGAGAGAAAGGTCGTCAGGACGGTGCCGCCGCGGGTGGCGACGGCCTCCAGGCGGGCGGCGAGGTCGCCCTTGACCATGTGCAGGACGGGCGCGAGGACCACGTCGTACGCCGTGAGGTCGGCCGTGACCGGGACGACGTCCACGTCCGCGCCGGCCTCGCGGGCGGCCCGGTAGTAGGCGTGCACCACCTCCTGGTACTTGACCGGCCGGGAGGGGCCGTCGGAGATCTCCAGGGCCCACCAGCTGTCCCAGTCGAAGAGCAGGGCGGTGCGGGCCGGGGTGCGGGCGCAAAGGGTCGCGTCACCGAGGGCCGCCAACTCCCGGCCCAGGTCGGCCACTTCGCGGAACACCCGGGTGTCGTCGCGGCCCGCGTGGCCGATGACCGCGCCGTGGTACTTCTCGCAGGCGCCGCGGGAGGCGCGCATCTGGAAGTAGAGGGCGGCGTCGGCGCCGTGCGCGATGGCCTGGAAGGTGGCGAGGCGGAGTTCGCCGGGGCGGCGCAGCGGGTTGACGTCACGGCAGGCCGTCGTGGACGGGGTCTGCTCCATCAGCCAGAACGGGGCGCCGTCCTTGAGGCCGCGCATCAGGTCGTGGGCGAGGGCGGGCCAGGTGGGCGGGGCGTCGAGGGGCGGGTAGCTGTCCCAGGAGGCGAAGTCGAGGTGGGGCGCCCAGCGGTGGTAGTCGAGGGGGCGAAACATGCCCATGAAGTTGGTGGTGACGGGCGTGTCCGGGTCGTGGGCGCGGATCACCTCCTTCTCGGCGAGGAAGCAGCCGAGGAGGGCGTCGGTGGTGAAGCGTGAGTAGTCGAGGGTGATGCCCTGGAAGGCGGTGTGGTCGGGGCCGCGCCAGTGCTCGGTGAGGGCGTTCGGGGGCTCGATCTCGGCCCAGTCGGTGTAGCGGTGGGACCAGAAGGTCGTCCACCAGGCGTCGTTGAGGGCGTCGAGGGTGCCGTACTTGTCCGTCAGCCATCCCCGGAACGCCTCGGCGCACAGATCGCAGTAACAGGCGCCGCCGTACTCGTTGTTGATGTGCCAGGCCAGCAGCGCCGGGTGGTCCGCGTAGCGTTCGGCGAGGCGGTCGGCCATGGCGGTCGCATGGCTGCGGTACGCCGGTGAGCTGGGGCAGAAGTTGTGGCGCTGGCCGTAGCGGTGGCGGCGGCCCTCGAAGTCGGTGCGGTTGACCTCGGGGTGCCGCTTGGCGAGCCAGGGCGGGAGGGCCGCGGTGCCGGTGGCCAGGCAGACCTGACGGTTCTCGGCGGCGGCTCGGTCAAGGATGCGGTCGAGGCTGGTGAAGTCGTAGGTGCCCGGGGCGGGTTGGGTGAGGGACCAGGAGAAGACGCCGACGGTGAGGGTGTCGATGCGGGCCTGGGTGAACAGGCGGTGGTCCTCGTCCCACACCGGCTCCGGCCACTGCTCGGGGTTGTAATCGCCGCCGTACGGGATCCTCGGGGTGCGCGGCGCGGTCATGCGGTGAAGTCCTCCTGGGTCTCGGCGATCACCGGGCGGCTGCTGTGCAGCAGGGAGAGCAGCAGCGGGGCGGCCAGCAGGGCGGGCAGGGCCTCGGTCAGCAGGGCGGTCGACGCGGCCACCAGGACGAGCAGGGAGGCGGCGGCGAGGGTGGCGCGGGCGTGCCGGACGAGGAAGTACGCAGCGAGGCGGGCCGTGTCGCGGGCGCGGAAGGTGAACAGTGAGGTGAGGACCAGTGCGTGCGCGCCCCACAGCAGGGAGCCGGCGCCGATCGCACCGAGCAGCACCGCCCACCAGCCGGGCAGGCCGGTGGCGGAGAAGTGGGTCAGGGTGAAGGCGATGACGGTCAGCCAGGCGAGCAGGGGCGTCCAGAGCTTCAGCGCCGGGAGGGCGTTGAGGCGCCAGCCGCGCGCATAGGTGCGGGCCGGGTGCAGGTCGGTGAGGTCGCGGCTGCGGTGGTGCAGGGCGTACAGCGCGGCGGACAGGGCCGGGCCGAGCGGCAGCAGGCATACGGCGGCCAGCGGCAGGTTGGCGGGGTCGGGGCCGAGGAGGAGCAGGCCGGCGAGTCCCGGCGCGGCGGCGAGGAGCAGCAGCGCCTCCACCGTGACGAGGGTGTGGATCAGGCCGGCGGCACGGGAGAGGACTCCGGTGCCGAAGTCGGCCGTACGCACTCCGCTCACCCGTTCTCCTTCTTGTACCGCTCGTACGCCTTGTTGTGCAGGTCGACGAACTGCTGCATGTTCTTCGACTTCAACTCGGCGACGTACGCCCCCCACTCGGACAGCGGGCGCTTGCCGAGGGCGAACTTGAGGGTGTTCTGGGTGACGTGGTCCCTGAGAGGTGTCTCCCACAGGGAGGCCTGTTCCTGCTCGAAGGACTGCAGCGGGTGGGCGGGGCCGATGGGCGTCTGTTCGCGCTGGGACATGGCGTCCTGGAACTTCTTCTCGTCGGGGCTGAACATGGAGGAGACGAGCTCCCAGCTGCCGCCGTAGGCGAAGACGCCGTTGTAGAAGCCGTAGTCCTTCTGCATGTCCTTCGGGGCGTCCGGGTCGGAGCCCATGAGGCTGATGCCGTCCTTGAGCTTGTACTGGCCGCCGGAGCGGGTGTAGGTGACGCCCTCGACGCCCCAGCGGGCGAGCCGCTGGCCCTCGTCCGAGTACCACAGCCAGTCCACGAACTGCATCATCGCGACGAAGCTGTCGCTCTTGAGCGCCTTGCTGGAGATCATGACGCCGTTCTCCAGGCGGACGCCGCCCAGCACCACCGGGCCGGCGGGCCCGAGCGGCACCGGAATCATCTCGATCTGCGCGCCCTTGACCTGCTTCTGCAGGTTGTACCGGTATTCCTGCACCAGCACCTGCGGGTTGGCGCTGATCGCGAACGACTTCTCGCCCAGCAGCTTCTGCGTGGCCTCGTCGTCGGTCTGGGTGAAGCTTTCGGGGTCCACGAGCTTCTCGGCGACCAGCTTGCGCACGTACTCGATCATCTGCCGGAAGGCGTCCGTCGCTCCGGTGAAGACGTACTTCTGCGCGTCGGCGTCCCAGCTGATGTTGTCGTACGTCCAGCCGGCCCGGACGCCGTACGCCTGGCCGAGATAGCTGAAGAGGGCGGCGGCCGGGTAGGGCGTGTTCTTGCTCCAGCGGTCGGAGAACGGGTAGCGGTCCGGGTACTCCTCCTTGATCGCCTTGAAGACCTCGTACACCTCGTCCCAGGTGCCGGGCAGGCTCAGACCGAGCCGGTCGAGGACGTCGGTGCGCAGCGCCAGCGAGTAGCCGGATCTGGGCTTCTCGTGCAGGCCGGGCAGCAGGTACAGCTTGCCGTCGGCCTGCCGGAAGGAGTCGAGTTCCGGCTCCAGCTTCCAACGCTTGACCTTGTCCTGGAAGTTCGGCATCAGGTGCACGTAGTCACTGACCGGGAGGATCGCGCCCGACGACACGAACGCGACCTCCGAGGGGTGGTACGTCTTGGGGATCAGGAACGGGGCGTCGCCCGAACCGATGAGGACGCTGCGCTTTTTCTCGTAGTCGACCAGGGGGACGGCGACGGGATCGAAGGTGACGCCGGTGCGCTTGCTGAGCTCCTTCCAGAACAGCCAGCTGTCCTTCATCGGGTAGACCGGGTTGTTGTTGTGCAGGACCGAGAACGACAGCGGCTTGGTCGCCTTGAACTGCTGGCCGACGCGATACTCCTTCATCGCGCCGTTCCGCTTCTTCGACAGGTCCTTGGAGTCCTCTCCGTCGTCGCCGCTGCCGCAGCCGGTGAGGGTGGCGAGGCCGATGAATCCGGCGGCGGCGAGCATCTGACGCCGCGACAGCTGTCCTGCGTTGTTCACGGATGACACGGGCACTCCTTTGTTAGCCCTTGACCGCGCCGAGCATCACGCCCGAGACGAAGTAGCGCTGGACGAACGGATAGACACAGAGGATGGGCAGCGAGGTCAGCACGATCGTGACCGCCTGGATGTTCGCCCCCACCTGGCTGAGCTGTGCGTCGGCGGCACCGGCGTTGCCGCCCGTGGTGGCGCCGGAGATGAGGTTGCGCAGATAGACGGTGACCGGCATGAGCTCGGACTTGTCCAGGTAGAGGAAGGCGCTGAACCAGGAGTTCCAGAAGGACACCGAGTAGAACAGCACCATCGTCGCGACGACCGCCTTCGACAGCGGCAGCACGATCCGCAGCAGGATGCCGTACGTGCTCAGGCCGTCGATCTGCGCGGCCTCCTCCAGTTCGGTCGGCAGGTTCTCGAAGAAGGCCTTCATCACCAGGAGGTTGAACACGCTGATCGCGTTGGGGAGCGCGATGGCCCAGACGCTGTTCTTCAGGCCGAGGCTGGTGACCAGGACGTAGTTGGGGATCAGGCCGCCGGTGAAAAACATGGTGAAGACGGCGATGCCGACGAGTACGCCGCGTCCCTTGAGGTGCTTCTTCGACAGGACGTAGGCGTAACAGGTGGTCAGGATCATGGCGACGGTGGTGGCGACCACCGTGTACAGCACGGTGTTGCCGTAGTTCCGCCAGAACATCGAGTCCTGGAACACGATCTTGTATGTGGTGAGGTTGAACCCCTCGGGCCACAGCGTCACTTCACCGGCCCGGATCTGCCGCTCGGAACTGAAGGAGCGGGCGACGATGTTGGCGAACGGATACAGGGTGACGAGCACGACCAGGGTGAGGATGACGCCGTTGACGCCCTGGAAGACACGGTAGGAACGGCTCGGCTTCACCACAGGCTCGTCCCCACTGTGCGGCGTGAGAGCTGGTTGGCGGACGTGATCAGCACCAGGCCGATGATCGCCTCGAAGAGCCCGATGGCGGCGGCGTAGCTGAAGCTGTTGGACTCCACGCCCGCGCGGTACAGATACGTCGAGATCACGTCGGCGGTCGGATAGGTCAGCGGGTTGTACAGCAGCAGGACCTTCTCGAAGCCGACCGCCATGAACGTGCCGATGTTGAGGATCAGCAGCGTGATCATGGTCGGGCGGATGCCGGGCAGGGTGACGTGCCAGATCTGCTGCCAGCGGTTGGCGCCGTCGATGCGGGCGGCCTCGTACAGGTCCTCGTCGATGGTGGTGAGCGCGGCGAGGTAGAGGATCGTGCCCCAGCCGGCGGTCTGCCAGATCTCCGAGCCGACATAGACCGTACGGAACCACTCGGGTTCCTGGATGAACCGGATCGGGTCGTGGCCGAACCACCCCAGGACGTGGTTGACCGGTCCGTCCGTGGCGAGCATCTGCATGGTGATGCCGGCGACGATCACGATCGACAGGAAGTGCGGCAGATACGACACCGACTGCACGAACCGTTTCAGCGCACGTCGGCGCACCTCGTTGAGCAGCAGCGCGAGCACGATCGGGATCGGGAAGCAGAAGACGAGCGTGAGTCCGCCGAGCCACAGGGTGTTGCGGAACACCTGCCAGAAGGTCGGGTCGTTGAGGAACATCTGGACATAGCGCAGCCCCACCCACTCCTCGCCGAAGATCGATCCGCCCGGCTCGAAGCGCCGGAAGGCGATCACGTTGCCGATCATCGGCAGATAGCGGAAGACCAGGAAGAACAGCAGCGGCAGCACGGCCAGCGAGTACAGCTGCCAGTCCCGGCGCAGCGCCCGCCGCCAGCCGGTGCGCACCGGCCGCCGCCCGCGGCGGGGTGGGGCCTTCGTCGGCGGCGGCCCCTTCGTGCCGGGCGGTGGAGCCGACGTGGTGGAGGTGCTGCTCATGCGGTGGCCTCCCCGTGGCACCGAAAGTTTCGGAGTCGTACCGGCAACTTTGCGGCGAGGTTAGGGGCGGGTGTAATGGCTGTCAATGGGGCTGACAGGGAAGGTCAGTTGGGGAGGCCGTTACCGGGGCGAGTCAAGGACCACGAAACATTCTGCTGTTGAGGCGCAACAATCGGAGGCCGTCGTTACCCGCGTTCGATCTGCCGCTCAAGCAACTGGAGCACTACCGTCCGGACCCCCAGGAGCCCGCCGACTTCGACGAGTTCTGGCACGACACCCTCAAGGAGGCCGCGCAGCCGGAGGTGTTGGTGTCGGCGCACCCGGTGGAGACCGGCCTGTGGCTGACCGAGACGTGGGACGTGACGTTCCGTGGGTTCGGCGGTGATCCGGTGCGGGCTTGGTTCAGCAGGCCGGCCGGGATGCGCGGTCAGCTGCCCGCGGTCGTCGAGTACGCCGGCTACGGCCGTGGCCGCGGCCTCCCGCACGAGCGGCTGACCTGGGTGAACGCCGGATACGCGCATCTGCTGATGGACAACCGGGGCCAGGGCGACCAGTACGGCAACGGTGGCGCCACCCCGGACCCGCACGCCACGGCGCCGGGCGGCCCGGGTCCGGCGGTGCGCGGCCTGCTGTCCCCGCGGGACCACCACTACCGCCGCCTGATCACGGACGCCGTACATGCGGTCGCGGCACTGCGCACACTGCCGGGCGTGGACGCCGCACGCATCGCCGCCGTCGGCAACAGCCAGGGCGGCGGGCTCGCCCTGGCCGTCGCGGGACTGGTCCCCGACCTCGCGGCGGTCCTGGTCACCGCCCCGTTCCTGTGCGGCATCCGGCGCGCACTCGACCTCACCGACGCCTCGCCCTACGGCGAGATCGCCGCGTACCTCTCCGTGCACCGGGGCGCCGAGCGGGCCGCGTACGACACGCTGTCCTACCTGGAGGGGATCGCCTTCGCCCGACGCGCCCACGCGCCGGCCCACTTCGGGGTCGGCCTGCGCGACACGGTGTGCCCACCGAGCGGGGCGTACGGCGCCTACAACCGCTATGCGGAGCTGTCGGGCGCCGATCCGCGCAAGGAGATCCACGCCTATCCGTTCAACGGCCATGAAGGCGGCGACGCGGTGCATGTGCGCCGCCAACTCGACTGGCTGGCAGCCGTGTCGGGCTTCAGCGCACAGCGAGCGTGAAGACGTGGAGGTCGGTGTCGTCGGTCCTCACTCCGTCGCGGCGGCCACCTCCACGGACAGGTCGTTGTCGACCGTGTAGTAGGGACGCACGGTGGCATCGCCGACCACGGCGGTCGGATAGACGAAGATCTCCTTGCGGTCCGCCACGTCGTCCAGCAGCCGGCCGATGCGGATCACCGGGGCTCCCGCATCGGAGCTGGGCTGGACGGAGAGGTCCCAGACGCGGGTTCCGGCGGCGGGGCCCGAGCCGCGGTCGGTGGCCAACTCCTCGTAGTCCACGGTGCAGGAGAACGCCCGGCCGTCGCTCTCGGCCTGCGGCTCCAGCGTCCGTACGACGCCGCCACCGCCCCGCAGGCGCAGCCGTACGGCGGCTGCCTCGGTGAGCGTGGCGCCATGCAGCCGGGCCCTGACCGTCATCGACCGGTCCCTGACGTCGATGCCCTCGACCTCCGCATGGGCGGTGCGCAGCCAGGCCCGCACCGCGAGGTAGCCGTCCTTGGTGGTGTACGGGACGCGCACGGCCACGGGTGACGGCCGGTCACGGGTGTGCCCGTCGACGAGGGCGCGCTGGTCACGCAGGCCGGGGCGCAGGCGCTGCCGTGCCGCTCCGGGTTCGGGGAGCAGGTACACGTCCCACCGGCCCTCGGCGAGTGCGGGCTGCGGCTCCAGGACGGCGCGCAGGCGGCCGTCGTCCAGGGGCTCCGGATCGAGCACCTGCAGGAGCTTCTCGGGTTGGCCCTTCTTGGGGCGCAGCCGCAGCAGCAACTGGGGCGACTGGGGGGCGGCGTTCGCCGGTCGCTGAAGGAGGAAGGTGATCCGGCCGTCCGCGTCGGTCGTGCAGTGGACCCGAAGGTGGGTGTCCCGGGTGGTGTCGGGTGTCGTACCCGGTTTTGTGTTCATCGACGTCCCCTTCGTACCGTGCGCAGGGCGCCGGAGGCCGCCGCATACGCGGCGTCGCGTGCGGCGAAGCCCTGGCTGACCAGGGCGCGATGTATTCGGCCGCGTGGCGGTGCGACCGGTTGCTCGGCCTTGCGGGCCGAGATCGCCTCGTCGATCAGGCGCTCCGCCTGCTCCACGACCGGGGCGGGGGCGAACCGCCGCGCGTTCTCCATCGCCGTACGCCCCATCTGCCGGCGTCGCTCGTCGTCGCGGACCAGGTCCAGCAGCGCGGCGCCCAGCGCGTCCCGGTCCCCGACCGGGACCAGCCGGCCGTCGACGCCGTCGTCGATGATCTCGCCGGGTCCGTACGGGCAGTCGGTGCTCACCACCGGCAGGCCGCAGCGCATCGCCTCGACGATGGTCATGCCGAACGGCTCGAAGTTGGACGCGGCCGCGCCGATCGAGCCCTTGACCCACTCCGCCTCCATGGGGGCGGCAGCGCCCATCAGGTAGACGTTCTCGCTCAGGCCGAGACCGTGGACGAGCTGCCGCAGCCGGGCGTGCTCCTCCCCCTTGCCGTAGATGCGCAGGTGCCAGTCCGGGTGTTCGGCGGCGACCAGGGCGAAGGCCTCGATGAGCAGGTCGTAACGTTTCACCGGGACCAGCCGACCGGCCGCGACCACCACCTTCGCGGTGCCGTCCGCCGCGGGCAGCACCGGGTCGGGGACGCTGTTCGGGAGCGCCGCCACCCGGACGCCGGGCAGCCGCATCTTGCGCCGGTAGGCGGCGGCGTCCGCCTCGGTGACCGTGGTGAGCACGTCGAGCCGGCGGTACGCCCGGCGCAGTGCGGTGCGCAGCCGGGGCGGATGGTTGTCGAGGGTGAGGTGCTCCTGCCCGACGCGGACGACGCGCTCCGGCGCCTGGAGCGCGAGGTGCACATTGAGCCCCGGCCGGGTGCCGATGACGACGTCGGCCTCGATCGCCGCCAGACACTCCCCGATCCGCTGGTCGGTCAGCTCGCTGTACTGCTGGTAGCGGTACTCGGCGACGGGAAACACCCTTGCCGGCCTCAGATGCAGGGGGTGTTCCTTCTCGTGGCGCAGATCCACCAGAGGCCTTAAGGACACTCTCGGGTCCAGGGTGAAGTTCGGGTGTTCCCGGTGGCGCAGCACGGAGACGATCTCCACCTCGTGCCGCTCGGCCAGCGCCTGGGCCAGATTGAACGTGGTGGTGATCGTGCCTCCGATCCCGTAGGCGTTGTGCAGCAGGAAAGAGATCTTCATGGCGGGCTAGACCTCGCCCGCCTCCTTCAGGTTGCCTGCCGTTATCGCTTTGTTCTCCGGTCAATCACCCCTTCGACAGGCCTCGGGCGACAGGCCCGGTGGACGACGGCTCAGCGCCCACCGGGCCCGCCCAGAACGGCGGTTCAGCCCACCCGGCAGGGCAGGGTCGCCGTACTGTCTCCGCCCGAGCCGGAGACGACGTACCCGAACGTCGTGCTCTGACCAGGACTCAGTGATCCGTTCCAGTGGGCGTTGTGGACCATCACGGCCTGGCCGTTGTAGGTCGCGTTGCCGCTCCACAGGCTGTCGACCTTCTGGCCGGCGGGGAGCGTCCAGTCCACCATCCAGCCGAGCATCGGGACGTCGCCGGTGTTGGTGATGGTCACCTCGGACTGGTAGCCACCGTTCCAACTGCCGGTCGTGCGGCGGGTGGCGGAGCACTCGCCGGGCACCGGGTCGGTGGGGTTGCCGGGCTCCTTGATGCCGGTCACCTCGCCGTTGCCGCCGTCGAAGACGATGTCGGAGCAGGAGTAGAAGGTTTCCTGACTGTCGGAGCGCTGCCAGACCATGTAGATGATGTGGCGGCCCGACTTGTTGTCAGGAAGCTTTCCCGTCCAGGAGTAGTTGGCCTCGACCGTGCCCGGGGAGCCGTTGAGCGGCGGGTGGTCGACCGAGAGGAAGGGCTGCTCCTCCATGTCGTCCCAGGTGAGGGTCTGGGTCGGATCGAAGCCGTCCTTGGTGATGTAGACGTAGAACCAACCCGGGTGCGCGGCCCAGGCGTTGTAGGAGAAGTCGACCGTCGCACCCGAGGTGAGGTGGGTGAGCGGCCAGTCGTCGCGCGGCACGTTGAAGCCGGTGAAGTTGGTGTTGCCGCCGCTGCACAGCTCGCCGTCCGGCACGAAGCCACGGGTGCGGCCGGCGCCGTCCGAGCGGAGCACCGAGAACCAGTTGTAGAACGGCGTTGTACCGCTGATCTGTTGGGCCGCCCTGCAGGCCGGGTTGACCGGCTTGATCTCACCGGTGTCGGTGAGGCCGTCCTGCCAGCACAGGAAGGTGCGGCTGCCCGGTTTCATGGGGGTGCCGTGGGCCTCCGCCTCACCCCCGGTACTCATGACGAGGGCGACGGCCGGGATGGTCGCGAGCAGGGAGACGAGGACGAGGAACAGGGCTCTGGCACGGGTGGGGAGAGTTAATCGGCGGGGCGGCGGCGCGGTCGCCCCTGAGTTTGTCAGGATCATGACACTCAGTCCGTTCCTTCAGGCACGGGCCGTGCGGATGCGGGTGTGGGTGTGCGGGTGTACGTGCGGATGCGCGGGGCGGGAGCGGGCCCGGGGTGGCGGGTTCCGGTCCACCACTATGGGAGCGCTCCCACCCCGTCTGCTGCGGAAGGTAGCGCCGTCCGGCGCGGATGTAAACGCCTGGCGCACCAGAACCGCACCGGGGTCGCTACGGTCCTGCGGGAGCGGTCAGGGGTTGCGGAGGTCGCGGGACCCTCAGGGGTTCCGGGCGAGCACCGGTGTGGACGGCGCCGGGGTCGGCACGGACGGGCCCGACACCGTGTCGAGGAGCGGCGGTTCGGCTCCCATGGGCGGCAGTTCGATGGTGAACTCCGTACGGCCCGGCTCGCTCGCCACGTCGATACGGCCGCCGTGCGCGGAGACGATCGCCGCCACGATGGCGAGGCCGAGACCGGATCCGCCGTTGTGCGGGCCGCTGCGCGCCCGTGAGGTGTCGGCGCGGGTGAAGCGGTCGAAGACCTGTGGGAGGAGCCCGGGCGGAATGCCGGGGCCGTCGTCCCGCACGCGGATCACGCAGCGGTCGGGGTCGGCCTCGACGGAAGCGACCACTGTCGTGCCCTCGGGGGTGTGGACCCGGGCGTTGGCCAGCAGGTTGGCCACCACCTGGTGGAGCCGGGCCTCGTCCCCCAGGACCGGCGCCGGGGCGTCCAGGCGGAGTTCGAGCTGCCAGTCGTGCCCGTCCCCGGCGGCCCGCGCGTCCCACACCGCCTCGGCGACCAGCGCCGCCATGTCCACCTCCGTGGACTGCAGCGGGCGCCCCTCGTCCAGCCGGGCCAGCAGGAGCAGGTCCTCGACCAGACCCGTCATACGGGCCGACTCGGCGGAGACCCGGCGCCAGGCGAGCACCGGCTCGGTCCGGTCGGTGCCGCGGTTCATGAGTTCGGCGTAACCGGCGATCGAGGCGAGCGGGGTGCGCAGTTCGTGGCCGGCGTCGGCGAGGAAGCGGCGCATGCGTTCCTCGGTGCGCTGACGGGCGGTGAGGGAGGACTCGACGTGGTCGATCATGCGGTTGAGCGCGGCGCCGACCTGGCCGGCCTCGCTGGCGGGGTCGGTGTCCCGGGCCGGGACCCGGGTGAGGCCGGTGACCTCGCCGCGGTCGAGCGGCGCGCGGGAGACCTCGGCGGCGGCGGCGGCGACCCGGCCGAGGGGCCGCAGCTGGCGTCGTATGACGACGGCGCACACGCAGCCCGCGACGGTGAGTCCGACGCCCGCGACGACCGCCTCCATCACGACCAGGCCGCTGATCATGTCCTGTACGTCGTCCATCGGCAGCCCGGTCAGCACCCGCACGCCGTCGCTGTCGAGCGCGGTGATCCGGTAGGTGCCGAGGCCGGGCACGGTCCGGGTGTGCTTGCGGCCGTCGGCCTCGATGCCGGTGAGGGCCGCGCGCTGGGCGCCGGTCAGGTTCCGCGGGGCCGCGTCCTGGCCGACGACCTCGGCGGAGAGGATGTCGCCGTCGTCGTCGAACCGGGCGGCGAGCAGGCCGGCCGGATGCCCGTTCTCGTGGAGGAAGCCCAGGTTGTCCGCGAGGTCCGGGTGGAGCAGGGCCCCGCCCGGGCTGCGCTCGGCGGCGTTGGTGACCCGGTCGTCCAGGTTGCCCAGCAGATAGGCGCGTTGGACGAACACGGTGGTGAGCGCCATCGCTGCGCACACGGCGACGAGGGTGGCGCCGATGAAGAGGAGCAGCCGGGTACGCATCGAGCGGGTGCGCGGCCTCGGCCACGGCCTGCGGGAAGTCACCGTGCTCATCTCCCGTCCTCCGCCGGCCTGATGGCGTACCCGAGCCCGCGCACCGTATGGATCACCGGCGCCCGGCCCTTGTCGATCTTGCGGCGCAGACTGGAGATGCAGACCTCGACCAGGTTGCCGCCGCCGTCGAAGGAGCTGCTCCAGACGTGGTCGAGGATCCGGGACTTGCTAAGCGCAGGCCCGCCGGCCCGCCTCCTCGACGGCCACGGGGAGCACGTCGGTGAGCGCAGGCTCGTCGTCGACGATGAGCAGACGCGGCCGTTTCGGAACCCGGTGGTGGCGGTCATGTCCCGATCCTGTCCCCGTCCGCTGAGGGAATCCTGGGTTCCACCTGAGGGTGGGTGATGACCTGGGATTTTTCCGCGTGAGCACGACGAAGGCACGGCAAAGGGCCGCACCCCCGTCACGGGGGCGCGGCCCTCAAGTGGCCTGTGGGAAGGCCTACTTCCGGATCAGGCTGCGCAGCACGTACTGCATGATGCCGCCGTTGCGGTAGTAGTCGGCCTCACCGGGGGTGTCGATGCGGACGACCGCGTCGAACTCGACGCCCGTGTCGGTGGTGACCTTGACCGTGCTCGGGGTGGTGCCGTTGTTCAGCTCGGTCACACCGGTGATGGAGAAGGTCTCCTCGCCGGTCAGGCCGAGCGAGTCGGCCGACTGGCCCGCCGGGAACTGCAGCGGCAGGACGCCCATGCCGATGAGGTTCGAGCGGTGGATGCGCTCGTACGACTCGGTGATGACGGCCTTGACGCCGAGGAGCGCGGTGCCCTTCGCGGCCCAGTCGCGGGACGAGCCGGAGCCGTACTCCTTGCCACCCAGGATGACCAGCGGGGTGCCGGCGGCCTGGTAGTTCTGCGAGGCGTCGTAGATGAAGGAGACCGGGCCGCCCTCCTGCGTGAAGTCACGTGTGTAGCCGCCCTCGGTGCCCGGCGCGATCTGGTTGCGCAGGCGGATGTTGGCGAACGTACCGCGGATCATGACCTCGTGGTTGCCTCGGCGGGAGCCGTAGGAGTTGAAGTCACGACGCTCCACACCGTGCTCGGTGAGGTACTTGCCGGCCGGGGTGTCGGCCTTGATGGCACCGGCGGGCGAGATGTGGTCCGTAGTCACCGAGTCGCCCAGCTTCGCGAGGACACGGGCGCCGGTGATGTCGGAGACCGGGGTGGTCTCCATCGTCATGCCCTCGAAGTACGGGGGCTTGCGGACGTAGGTCGACTCGGCGTCCCACTCGAAGGTGTCACCGGTCGGGATCGACAGCGCCTGCCACTGGGCGTCACCGGCGAACACGTCCTCGTACGACTTCGAGAACATGTCCTCGCCGATGGCGTTGGCGACGACGTCGTTGACCTCGGCCTCGGAGGGCCAGATGTCCTTGAGGAAGACCGGGTTGCCGTCCTGGTCGGTGCCGAGGGCGTCCTTGGTGATGTCCACCTTCATGGAGCCCGCGATGGCGTACGCGACGACCAGCGGCGGGGACGCCAGGTAGTTCATCTTGACGTCGGGGTTGATACGGCCCTCGAAGTTCCGGTTGCCGGAGAGGACCGAGGTGACCGCGAGGTCGTGGTCGTTGACGGCCTTGGAGACCTCTTCCGGCAGCGGGCCGGAGTTGCCGATGCAGGTGGTGCAGCCGTAGCCGACGAGGTTGAAGCCGACCTTGTCCAGGTACGGCGTCAGACCGGCCTTGTCGAAGTAGTCGGTGACGACCTTCGAACCCGGGGCGAGGGTGGTCTTGACCCACGGCTTGCGGGTCAGGCCCTTCTCCACGGCCTTCTTCGCGACGAGCGCGGCGGCGACCATGACGTACGGGTTGGAGGTGTTGGTGCAGGAGGTGATGGCCGCGACCGTCACCGCACCGTGGTCGATCTCGTACGTCGAGCCGTCGGGGGCGGTCACGGTGACCGGGTTGGACGGGGCGCCGTTCGGGGCGACGGCCGGGGCGTCGGAGGCCGGGAAGGACTCCTGGCCCGCCTCGTCCACGCTGTCGACGTAGTTGCGGACGTCCTGCTTGAACTGCTCGGCGGCGTTGGCGAGGACGATGCGGTCCTGCGGACGCTTCGGGCCGGCGATGGAGGGAACGACCGTGGAGAGGTCGAGCTCCAGCTTCTCGGAGAAGTCCGGCTCGGCCTTCGGGTCCAGCCAGAGGCCCTGCTCCTTGGCGTACGCCTCGACGAGCGCGAGCTGCTGCTCGGAACGGCCGGTCAGCTTCAGGTACTTGATCGTCTCGCCGTCGATCGGGAAGATCGCGGCGGTGGAGCCGAACTCCGGCGACATGTTGCCGATGGTGGCGCGGTTCGCGAGGGAGGTGGCGGCCACACCCTCGCCGTAGAACTCGACGAACTTGCCGACGACACCGTGCTTGCGGAGCATCTCGGTGATGGTCAGCACGAGGTCGGTGGCGGTGGTCCCGGCGGGCAGCTCGCCGGTGAGCTTGAAGCCGACGACGCGCGGGATGAGCATGGAGACCGGCTGGCCGAGCATCGCGGCCTCGGCCTCGATGCCGCCGACGCCCCAGCCGAGGACGCCGAGGCCGTTGACCATGGTGGTGTGGGAGTCGGTGCCGACGAGGGTGTCGGGGTAGGCCTGGCCGTTACGGACCATGACCGTGCGGGCCAGGTGCTCGATGTTCACCTGGTGGACGATGCCGGTGCCGGGCGGGACGACCTTGAAGTCGTCGAAGGCGGTCTGGCCCCAGCGCAGGAACTGGTAGCGCTCCTTGTTGCGGCCGTACTCCAGGTCGACGTTCTGCTTGAAGGCGTCGGACGTGCCGAACTTGTCGGCGATGACGGAGTGGTCGATGACCATCTCGGCCGGCGAGAGCGGGTTGACCTTGGCCGGGTCGCCGCCGAGGGCCTTCACGGCCTCACGCATGGTCGCGAGGTCCACGACACAGGGCACGCCCGTGAAGTCCTGCATGATCACGCGGGCCGGCGTGAACTGGATCTCCTGCGACGGCTGGGCCTGGGAGTCCCAGCTGCCGAGGGCGCGGATGTGGTCGGCGGTGATGTTCGCGCCGTCCTCGGTGCGGAGGAGGTTCTCCAGCAGCACCTTCAGGCTGTAAGGCAGGCGCGCGGCGCCCTCGACCTTGTCCAGCCGGAAGATCTCGTACGACTCGTCGCCCACCTGCAGCGTGCTGCGGGCGTCGAAGCTGTTCGCCGACACGACAGTCTCCTTCATTGATGTGCGCGTACTCACCACGATCCTGCCGCCACGGCGTCTTGGCCGATCCGCTAAGGTAAGGCTAAGTTAGGTAGCCCTTACCGGGGTGGCGGCTGCGGTGCACCTCGGGCAGATATCTCGATGTCGAGATAACTCTAGTACATGGGGGCGGGATGGTCATGCCCGGCCTTCCTGTTGTTCTCTCGCAGCGGAGGTCGAGCGTTGCCATCGAAGGTCGGTGACCGCCAGGTTTTCTCACCGAAGGTTGACTGATCGTTTGGGGCCGGCCGTCCGGGGAGGCGGTGGGTGAACCGGTACGCGCATACGGCGACCCCGTACTCAGCGCCTTTGACCTGGACTTCTTCAATGACGGTCGGCGTCGCCGTACGGCGTTGGGCGCTGGGCGGAGCGTCCGGTTCGAGGATGTGCCGCGGGTACGCGGGTTCCGCCGGCACAGGGGTGACCGCAGCTTCCCGGGCTGGTACTACGCGGTGACGACCGGCGGCCATGTGGGCTACGAGTCGCGGCTGGAGCGGGACCGCCTGGCTTTGCTGGACTTCGCCCCGCCGCGGGAGGTTCCGCTGGCGATGCTGCTGGATGATGAGAGCTTCGAGGTGCTCAGCAGCCCGGTGCGGATGCCGCTGCCACCGGTGTCGCTGCTGGAGGCGCTTGCGGAACACGCGCGGGAGGAGCATCCGGACTCACAAGGCCCGCAAGCAGGCAGCCTGGACATGACCCTGCCCATCCCATACGACGCACTTGGGGGCGACCCGACCGTCCGGTGGATCGCTGGGCGGCGGAATGTTCCGCGCCAGACCTCGTGGAACCGGTCCGCCCTCACCGAGCCGGTCAAGGCACGGATCAACTCGATGATCGTGAGCGGAATGGGCCCGAAGGAGATCTGGACAGAGCTGATGGACGTCCACGACACCTCGGTGTCCATGGGCAGCCTGCAACGACAGACCGCCCGACGGCACCCCACGACGTGGCGCAGATGACCGGCTGTCCCCTCTCGAAGGATCCGGCCCCCGTCTCAAGTGGCCTGGCCTGATTCATCGTTGATCCGGTTCGTCATCCTGGTCACTCGACTACTGTGCCGGGCCATGAACACGGACGGCTGGTTGGCAGACACCCAGACCTCCTACGACAGGGTCGCGGTCGACTATGCCGACCGAATCCGCGAGGCTCTGGCCGAGAAACCGTATCTTCGGGCGACTCTGACCTTGTTCGCAGACTTGGTCCACGCCGCTGGCGCCGGACCGGTGGCGGACGTGGGGTGCGGGCCTGGACACGTCACCGCCCACCTCCACGAGCTGGGTGTGGATGCTTTCGGCATCGACCTTTCCCCCGTGATGATCGACGTCGCTCGGCGTGACCACCCTCGCCTGCGGTTCGAAGTGGGCTCGATGACGGACCTCGCCCTCACCGATGCTTCGGTCGCCGGCCTGCTCGCTTTTTGGTCGTTGATTCACATCCCCGACGATGCCGTCCCCACGGTCTTCGGGCACTTCCGGCGGGTGTTGCGTCCCGGCGGACCGCTTCTGCTCGGCTTTCACGTCGGCAACCAGTCGAAGCTGAAGACCCAGGGCTACGGCGGTCACCCGATGAACGTTTACGTCCACCGCCGCCAGCCTGACAAAGTGGCGGCCTGGCTACGCGATGCCGGGTTCACGGTCGAGGCCCAGATGCTGCTCGACCCCGACGACAGCGTTCCAGGGGCGGTCCTTTTCGCGCGCCGTCAGTCCTAGACACGTCAGTGGTCCAGCTTCGGCCGACCACATTCAGTGACCGTGCCCATCGGCCGCATCCCCACCGCGCCGACGACCGCGGACGCCGACAGTGGCCGACCACCTGCCTTGCCCCTCATCCCTCTCCCCACCAACGTCCGTCCCCGGCTCGGCGACCGCTCCACAAAACCGGCCGGAGACCCCAACTGAGCCGCCTCGCCGCCTCAGCGGACGCTCGACGGAGGTCCTGACGAAGACCCTTGCGGATGCCGACCCAGCCGCCGAACCGCCCCCCTCCGCGCTCCGCCCTCCGCCTTCAACACCACCCAGCATTGAATGACAACGGCCACAACATCACGTCGCTGATCAAGCACAACGCCCGGAGGAACAAGTACGGCCTGCGACAGATCGCCGATACAGGCCGGTCGAGAGCGCGCCCAGCGAGGGCGAATCCTCCGGATCGGCCCCGTCGGCCTGCCGCGCGCGCGGCTCGGACCCACCCCGAACGGCCTCCCCAGCTCCGCTGAAACGAGGCCTTCCACACAGCCCTTTGCATGATCATGCGGAATCATGCATACTCTTCCTATGTCCAAGGTCCTCACCTCCCTCCCCACCGGCGAGCGCGTCGGTATCGCCTTCTCGGGCGGTCTCGACACCTCGGTCGCGGTCGCCTGGATGCGCGACAAGGGCGCCGTCCCGTGCACCTACACCGCCGACATCGGCCAGTACGACGAGCCCGACATCGCCTCGGTGCCCGGCCGCGCGAAGACCTACGGCGCCGAGGTCGCGCGCCTGGTCGACTGCCGGGCGGCGCTGGTCGAGGAGGGCCTGGCCGCGCTCACCTGCGGGGCGTTCCACATCCGCTCGGGCGGGCGGGCGTACTTCAACACCACCCCGCTCGGCCGCGCCGTCACCGGCACCCTCCTAGTGCGAGCGATGCTCGAGGACGACGTCCAGATCTGGGGCGACGGCTCGACCTTCAAGGGCAACGACATCGAGCGGTTCTACCGCTACGGCCTGCTGGCCAACCCGAACCTGCGGATCTACAAGCCCTGGCTGGACGCGGACTTCGTGACCGAGCTCGGCGGCCGCAAGGAGATGTCGGAGTGGCTGGTCGCCCACGACCTGCCCTACCGGGACTCGACGGAGAAGGCGTACTCCACCGACGCCAACATCTGGGGCGCCACCCACGAGGCCAAGACGCTGGAGCACCTGGACACCGGCGTCGAGACCGTCGAGCCGATCATGGGCGTGCGGTTCTGGGACCCGTCGGTCGAGATCGCCGCCGAGGATGTGACGGTCGGCTTCGAGCAGGGCCGTCCGGTCACCATCAACGGCAAGGAGTTCGCCTCCCCCGTCGACCTGGTGATGGAGGCCAACGCCATCGGCGGCCGACACGGCCTGGGCATGTCGGACCAGATCGAGAACCGGATCATCGAGGCCAAGAGCCGCGGCATCTACGAGGCGCCGGGCATGGCCCTGCTGCACGCCGCCTACGAGCGCCTGGTCAACGCGATCCACAACGAGGACACCCTCGCTCAGTACCACAACGAGGGCCGGCGCCTGGGTCGCCTCATGTACGAGGGCCGCTGGCTGGACCCGCAGGCGCTGATGATCCGTGAGTCGCTGCAGCGGTGGGTCGGCGCGGCGATCACCGGCGAGGTCACCCTGCGTCTGCGGCGCGGCGAGGACTACTCGATCCTCGACACCACCGGCCCGGCGTTCAGCTACCACCCGGACAAGCTCTCCATGGAGCGCACCGAGGACTCCGCGTTCGGCCCGGTCGACCGGATCGGCCAGCTCACCATGCGCAACCTCGACATCGCCGACTCGCGCGCCAAGCTGGAGCAGTACGTCGGCCTCGGCCTGATCGGCACCGGCAGCCCCGCCGTCGGCGCCTCCCAGGCGGCCGCGACCGGGCTGATCGGCACCATGTCGGAGATGCCCGAGGGCGGCGCGGAGGCCATCGCCTCCCGCGGCGAGGTCTCCGAGCAGGACGCCCTGCTGGACCGCGCCGCGATGGAGTCGGGCACGGACTGACCGGCGACGCCGAGCGAGGCTCGGTGACCCGAGGGGACGGACCACAGACCGGTGAGGCTGGCTCGACGCACACAGCGTCGAGCCGGCCTCACCGGTCTTTCTCCACCTGCTCACATGCCCCCCTCCTCACCGCGCTGCGGCCCGCCAAGGGGACGGGGGAACTCGGCACGGCTACGCCCTCATCCCGCCATCCCCCTGCACTCAGCCGAAGGGGTGGCATCAATCACCTTCGAGGAGCCGGTGAAGTTCTGCCATCAGTTCGCCCTGTCGGGGTAACCGAGGAACACACACCTCGACCTCGGAGGGAGGCGTCCATGCCCCTCACATTCCGCAAGAGCTTCCGGATCCTGCCCGGAGTGCGGCTGAACATCAACCGCCACTCCTGGTCCATCACCACCGGCGGCAGGCACGGCCCGCGACGCACTCACAGCAGCACGGGACGTCGTACGACATCGATGGATTTGCCCGGACCTTTCGGGTGGCGGCGTACCCGTGCCACCAGGCGACGTTGACGGCCCGTCACCCGAACGGCCCCCCTGGGAATGTGCCATCTCATATCTGAGATAACCTCAACCTCATGGCAGACGACTACCTCGTACGCATCGGCAAGCTCATCCGTGACGCCCGGCAACACCGAGGCTGGACACAGACGCAGCTGGCCGAGGCGCTCGGCACCTCCCAGAGCGCCGTCAATCGCATCGAGCGCGGCAACCAAAACATCAGCCTTGAGATGATCGCCCGAATCGGTGAAGCCCTGGACAGCGAGATCGTGTCCCTGGGATACGCCGGCCCGATGCATCTGAGGGTCGTCGGTGGACGTCGACTGTCCGGTTCCATCGACGTCAAGACCAGCAAGAACGCCTGCGTGGCCCTGCTGTGCGCCTCGCTGCTCAACAGGGGGCGCACGGTGCTGCGCCGGGTCGCCCGTATCGAGGAGGTCTACCGCCTGCTCGAGGTCCTCAACTCCATCGGTGTGCGCACCCGTTGGATCAACGACGGCGTCGATCTGGAGATCGTGCCGCCGGCCGAGCTGAACATGGCGGCGATCGACGCAGAGGCCGCCGTACGCACACGGTCCATCATCATGTTCCTCGGCCCGCTGCTGCACCGAATGACCCACTTCAAGCTGCCGTACGCCGGCGGCTGCGACCTCGGTACGCGGACCATCGAGCCGCACATGATCGCGCTGCGCCGGTTCGGCCTGGACGTGGCGGCGACCGAGGGCCAGTACCACGCCATGGTCGACCGTGACGTACGCCCCGACCGCCCGATCGTGCTGACCGAGCGCGGCGACACCGTGACCGAGAACGCGCTGCTGGCCGCCGCGCGGCACGACGGCGTGACGGTCATCCGCAACGCGTCCTCCAACTACATGGTCCAGGACCTGTGTTTCTTCCTGGAGGCGCTCGGTGTCCGGGTCGAGGGCATCGGCACCACCACGCTCACCGTGCACGGCGTGCCGACCATCGACGTGGACGTGGACTACTCGCCGTCCGAGGACCCGGTAGAGGCGATGAGCCTGCTGGCCGCCGCCGTGGTCACCGAGTCGGAGCTGACGGTGTGCCGGGTGCCGATCGAGTTCCTGGAGATCGAGCTGGCGGTCCTGGAGGAGATGGGGCTCGACCACGACCGTACGCCCGAGTACTTCGCGGACAACGGCCGTACGCGGCTGGTGGACCTCACCGTCCGCCCCTCCAAGCTGGAGGCGCCGATCGACAAGATCCACCCGATGCCGTTCCCCGGCCTGAACATCGACAATGTCCCCTTCTTCGCGGCCATCGCCGCGGCCGCGCAGGGCAAGACACTGATCCACGACTGGGTCTACGACAACCGCGCGATCTACCTGACCGACCTCAACCGCCTCGGCGGCAGGCTGCAGTTGCTGGACCCGCACCGCGTCCTGGTCGAGGGCCCCACCCGCTGGCGTGCCGCCGAAATGATGTGCCCGCCGGCGCTGCGGCCCGCCGTGGTCGTCCTGCTGGCGATGATGGCGGCGGAGGGCACGTCCGTCCTGCGCAACGTGTATGTCATCAACCGCGGTTACGAGGACCTCGCCGAGCGGCTCAACTCCATCGGGGCGCAGATCGAGATCTTCCGGGACATTTGATCCGCGGATGCCGCCGCGCCCCGTCTGACCTGCGTGAGGCGGGTCAGGAAGGGGTGGGGCGGCATCTCTGGGACTCCGCTGGGACTTTGGGGCCGGGCCGGGTTTGTCGCCGGCCAACGGCACGGGAGCCTCGTGCGTTGCGCGTCCTGGCCCCGTCACTCGGTCAGTGGGCACGCTGAGGCGTGGTCGCACAACGAGACGAGAAGCGCGGCTTGGTGAGGACAGGCCCGTTGCTCGCAGTCGCCCGCTCGGCGGCGGGGACGGGAGGGGTCCCGGTCGTGGCGGGGTTCCATGGCGACCATGATGCGTAGAAGAACGCCATCCACCACCGTGGCCGCCGTTGTTGCCGCTGTCGTGTTCGCCGCTCTCACGTCGTGTTCCTCGGATTCCTCGGACGGGTCCGCCGAGGGCAGGCCCACCGGGTCCGGCTCCGGGTCACCCGCGTCCGACCCCACGTCGGCTCCCACAGAGACGGCCACGCCGTCGCCCTCGCCGACCGGGCCCTGTGCTGACGGGACGTGCGAGATCGAGGTCGCCGTGGGGGACATCGTGACAGTGCCGGAAACGTACGGCCTCGGGCCGATCGAGGTGACGGCAATCACCGGCGGCGAGGTCGAGATGGTCGCGCGGCTGACGGGCTCGGGCTTCAGCGTTTCGGGCTGTTCCGGTGGCGGCGGCGTGTCGTCGGAGGGCGGAGGCGGCGTCAGGCTGAGCTGCGGTGAGGGACCCGCCGCGACCATCAACGACGCCATGAGCCTGGACGTCGTCGAGATCCTCGACACCACCGCCGCCCTCCGTATCGCACCTGCCGGGTGACGTACGGCTCGACCCATGGGGCAGGGCTCCCTCGCGGTCGTACAAGGGTGCCTGTCACGCAGGGACGGTGCCGAGAGAGCTGGGGGCCGTGGGCGCGGGCGTCGCCTGGCTCGGCATCGCCCCGGTGCGGCTGATCGGACGGCAGGTGCGGGTCCTGCTGCACGCCTCCGAAGTGGTCATCTACGACGGCCGCACCGAGGTCGCCCGGCACGAACGGCTGGTCGCCAAAGGCGGTGTCCGCCTCGAACTCGGCCACTACCTGGAGGCCCTGCTGCGCAAGCCCGGCGCCCTGCCCGGAGCCACCGCGCTGGATCAGGCCCGCGCCGCCGGGAGGTTCACGCCGGTGCACGACGCCTGGTGGAAGGCGGCACGCAAAGCGCACGGCGACGCCGAGGGCACCCGCACGCTGATCGAGGTCCGGCTGCCGCACCGGCACATGACCCACGAACACGTGGTGGCCGGCATCGCCGCCGCCCTGCAGGTGGGCGCCCTGACCACGGACGACGACCACCCGGCCTCAGCGCGCGCAACACCGCCATGCTCGAATCCGCGGCCGACCTGCCGCCCGTCGTCATCAGCGACCTGTTCGGCAGCGCCCCCGCACCTCACACAAGTGGGCCCAGTACGCGCAGGACAGCTGGGCGGACTACCTCGCCTCCTGCCAGACGACCGGAGGCGAGAAGGACTGATGCCCTGGGCCTGGCTCGGGGATCCGAGCAGGGCCCGCGACCCGCTGAGCAGGCGCCAGTCTGCGGAAATGGGCCTGTGATCACGATCCGGCGGGCGGCCGAGGTCGCCCCGTTTTCTCGGTGAGTTCGATCAGTGTCTGTTCCAGCCAGCGCACGTGTGCGTCCAGGGCGTGGTCCTTGTAGTCGTGGACATGATCCAGGATCTGGGCCATCCGAGGTTGGTCGATACCGGGCAGCCAGGGCTCGTCGCGGACTTCCCGGGCCCGGAACCTGTCCCTCTGGGCGCGGCGCGCGCTGAGTTCGGTCTGTACGAGGCGGACGTGCTCGTCGTGGTCGAGGAAGATCGCGAAGGTGTAGCGGATCAGGAATTCCGGGTCGCCGAAGTCGGGTGATGGCGTGTACGGGACGGCCAGGCGCTCGCGCAGTTCACGCTCGCCGGTTTCCGTGGCGACGTACACCTTGGCATCCGGTCGGCCTTCGTTGTGCTGCACGCTGTAGCGGACCCAGCCGTCGGCGCACATGCGGTTCAGTGTCCGGTACACCTGGCTCTGCTGTGTGCGCATGCGGAGCATGCGGCCCATCTCGCTGTCCAGCCAGCGCTTCAGGTCGTATCCCGTACAGGGACGCATGGCCACCATTCCGAGCAGTACGTGCTCGAGCTTCACCTTGGTTACGCCCCCTTTACATATGGCACTAGTCACCTATGCCACTTTGCCCTTACTCTCACGATGCCCGAGTCGTCCCCGCCGGGCCACCCATAGCACTGGGAGACCCTATGTCCCTGACCTTGAGACCCCGGCCCCGACTGCTCCGGAGCCTGATATCCCTCGCCGCCGCCGCTCTGGCGCTCACCTGCGTCCCCGCTCTGGCGAGCCCGCACAGCCAGGCCGGATCAGCGGTCGGTTCCGAACGCTCTCTTCTCGTTCGCACCGCCCAGGGCGTGGTTCGCGGGGAGAGCACCGCCGAAGGACGGCAGTTCCTCGGCATCCCCTACGCCGCCGCGCCCACCGGCGACCTGCGCTGGCAGGCCCCCCGCCGCCCGGCGAACTGGAAGGGCGTCCGGGACGCCACCCAGTACGGCGACTACTGCGCGCAGAACACCTTCTGGGCGCCCGGCTACGAAAAGCAGCACACCACCGAGGACTGCCTCGACGTCAACGTGTACACGCCGGCCGCAGCCGCCCGCTCCTCCCGGCTGCCTGTACTGGTCTGGATCCACGGCGGCGGCAACGTCGGCGGAAACGCCCGCGACATCGTCCCCGATACCTTCGCCCGACGAACGAACAGCATCGTCGTCACCGTCGACTACCGGCTCGGTGCCCTCGGCTTCCTGACCCTTCCCGGAACCACCGGCAACTTCGCACTGCTCGACCAGCAGCAAGCGCTGCGCTGGGTGCGGTCGAACATCACAGCCTTCGGCGGCGACTCCCGGCAGGTCACGCTGGCCGGCGAGTCGGCCGGCGGCGGCGCGGTCTGCGCCCACCTCGCCTCCCCCTCCAGTCGGGGGCTGTACCACGCGGCCATCATCCAGAGCGGTGCCTACTTCGACTGCGCGGGCAGTACTCGAGAAAAGGCCGTCGCCACCGGACTCGCCTTCGCCAAGAAACTCGGCTGCACCGACCCTGCGACCGCCGCCAACTGTCTGCGGGCCAAGCCTGCCAAGGCCATCCTCGACGCACAGAGCGGCACCGGCATCGGGACTTGGAACTACACCGTCGGCGGCCGCGAACTGCCCCTCCAGCCCGCCGATGCCTTCGCCTCCGGCAGAGCCTCCCACGTCCCCGTCCTCAACGGCGCCAACAGCGACGAGGGCCTGGTCTTCTCGTACGACAGCTTCGACCGCTGGGGCAACCCCCTGACCGCCGACACCTACCCCAAGGCTCTGGCGTCCGCCTTCGGCGACGACACGGCCGCCAAGGCCCTGGCGCGCTACCCGCTCAGCGCTTACCAGCGTCCCGGCTACGCCTACGCCGCGGCCTTCGGCGACCAGCTCTTCGCCTGCCCCGCACTGCGCACCAGCGCACGCCTGGCCGACCGCGGGCAGGTCTACGCGTATGAGTTCGCCGACCGCACCTCCCCGCTGTTCGCCTCCCTGCCGCAGAACGCCGACTTCGATTTCGGCGCGACGCACGCGGCCGAACTCAACTATCTGTTCAAGCCGTACGGCATCAGCGCCTCCCTCAATGCCGAACAACGCGCCCTGGCCGACCAGATGACCGCCTACTGGGGCTCCTTCATCCACGGCTTGGCCCCGAGCGCCCCCGGCCAGCCCGCCATGCCGGACCGGACCTCGGTGCCTGGTGAAGTGCTTCAGCTGCGGACCATCTCACAGGGGGGCAATTCCGCCGCGTCGGATCTCGCGGCTGCACACAACTGCGACTTGTGGGACGCCGTCGCCACCCCCTGACCGGCATCCGTTCCCCGCGCCAACAAGCGGGGAACGGTCACACCGCCCACGGGGAGTGACCTTCACCGGGCTTCATCGCCGCAGGCGAAGGCCACTTGTGAACACCCCCAGGGTGCGCCCACCGCCGTCCTGGGCGCAACGACGGCCGGAGCCGCCGCCGTCTGGCAGGTCGGTGTCCTGCGGGCCGCGGTCTGGACGGCACGCGGCCTGTGCGTCCCGGCCCACAAGTCAGGGGACCCAGCCATGATTTGAAAGCCATTCCATACGCCCTCGCCAACTCCCGCACAACGGACCGGACGGACGACACCCCCATGACTCATGCATGAATTGCCATATGTTAATGTCTGGATCTGTAGCCCGCAGATCATCACGGGCAACTCGAAGCCCAGCAAGGAGCGCTCATGACCACCGCCACCGACCATCGCGCACACGAGAACCACACCCACACCCACGGCGAGGACTGTGGCCACGTCGCCATCCCGCATGGCGACCACACCGACTACGCCCACGACGGGCACATCCACCGGCTGCACGAGGACCACGTCGACGAGTGCGCCACGGACGGTCACGCCGTCCACGAGGACCACGACCACCAGCACGGCGAGGGGTGCGGTCACGTCGCCATCCCGCACGAGGACCACACCGACTACGTGCACGACGGGCACCGCCACGCCGCTCATGCCGGACACTGGGACGATCACTGACATCTGCGTCCGACCGACAGCGCATCGGCCGGACGCCGGGGAAACCAGAACTGGAAATCGTTGCCATATGCTAATGTGTGCATATGTCAACAGCTTCCCCTTCCCCGACGGACGACCCGGCCCCGGACCTGCAGGCCGCCAGTGACCTGCTGCGCGCCCTGGCCTCGCCCGTGCGACTGGGCATCGTGCACGAACTGTCCGGCGGCGGGAAGTACGTCCATGAGCTGGTGACCGCTCTGGGCGTGAGCCAACCGCTGGTCTCCCAGCACCTGCGGGTGCTGCGCGGCTCCCGGATCGTCACCGCCCGGCGCCAGGCGCGCGAGACCCAGTACAGCCTCACCGACGACCACGTGGCACACATCGTGCTGGACGCGATCCGGCACGCGCAGGAGTAGCGACCGCGCCCGCGCGACACGGGCACACTCGACGGCCGCCCGGCCTCTCGCCGGGCGGCCGCCGCCGTTCCGACCCCCGACTCCCCCTCGGGACTCACATGGGGCCGTGCGCCTTCCGATCCGGGGGGATCCGCCTTGCATGCCTTCACACGCGCCGCGACGCCGATCGACAGGGGCCACCGACGGCCGCCAAGATCACCAATCCCGGCTACGGCTTCCTCGGTACCGGCAGCCAGGTGTGGCTACTGCCCTACGTCACGACACATGATTCAGCGTTCATATGGACATGGCTTTCGTTTTCATTTAGCTTGAGGGTATCGATTAGGCACTGCCAGGAGGTGATGTGCCGTGGGCGGCCGGACCACCCGGCAACGAATGGCTGTCATGCGGGCACTCGCGGGCCGCCAGGACTTCGTGTCCGCCCAGGAACTGCACGCCCTGCTTGTCGCGGACGGCGTCCCCATCGGCCTGACCACTGTCTACCGCGCCCTGCGCGACCTGGAGACGTCGGGCGGCGCGGACGTCGTACGCGACGACGCCGGCGAACGGCTCTACCGGACCCGCCCCGCCGAGGGCCACCGCCACTACCTGCTGTGCCGCGCCTGCGGCCGCAGCCGCCCCGTGGACTCGGACGTCGTGGAGGAGTGGGCCGGACGCATCGCCTCCGACACCGGCTACGCCGCGGTCGAGCACACCGTCGAACTCACCGGCATCTGCACCGCCTGCCAGCCCTCCGGGGACGAAGAAGAACCGCCGTGCCACTGGGAGCGCGCTCCGGACAATCCGGGCCGAGCCCGCAGCTGCGCGAGCTGAAGGAAAGACCGTGCGCGCCCTGCTCGGCCTCGACGACGACACCGCCGTGATGGTCCCTCAGCTCGCCCGTGCGGACGTGGCACCGGCCTCACGGGCCCGCCTGCTCGTGTCCGAACCCGAGGGCGCGTCTGACGGTCAGCCGGGCTCGGGAGCGGTTCGTGCGGCTCCCCACTGCCGGGTCCGATAGGTGCCCACCAACCTGCACACGATGTAGATCGTGAACGAGATCGTGGTGACATACGGGCTGATGGGAACGCTGCCGCCCAGGGCCAGCAGGATCCCGCCCTCGATCGAGGCCACCGCGAACACCACGCTCAGCACGGGAAGCAGCACCGGCGAGGCCGTGATCCGGGCCGCGGCGGCCGCGGGCGTGACCACGAGGGTGAGGACCAGCAGCGCGCCGACGATCTGCACGGACAGTGCGACGGCGAGGCCCAGCACGATCATGAAGGCGAACGACAGCCCCCGTACCGGAACGCCCCGTGCCTCGGCCACCTCCGGGTCGGCGCTGGCGAAGGCGAGCGGCCGCCACATCACCGCCAGCGCCACGAGCACCACCGCCGATGTGCCGAGCAGCCAGGACATCTGCGGGGTGTCGACGGCGACGATCTGCCCGGTGAGGATGCCGAACTTGTTCGCCGCCCGGCCCTTGTACAGGGCGAGGAAGAGCACGCCGAGGCCGAGGCCGAACGGCATGAGGGTGCCGATCACCGAGTTGCGGTCCCGGGCGCGGGAGCCGAGCAGGCCGATCGCCCCGGCCGCGATCAGGGAACCGACGATCGAGCCGCCCACGATGTTCACGCCCAGCAGGAGCGCGGCCGAGGCGCCGGCGAAGGACAGCTCGCTGATCCCGTGCACCGCGAACGGCAGGTCCCGCATGATCACGAACACGCCCACCAGGCCGCCGATCAGGCCGAGCGCGGCGCCGGCGATGAGGGAGTTGCGGACCAGGGCGAGCAGTTCGCCGTAGTTGTCGAAGTTGAAGATCTGCTGCCAGATCCCCTCGGCGAGGGTCATGACCGTACTCCGTGCTGCGGTTCGGGGTGGTGCGGGGGCTGCGCCACCTCGTCGGGCACGCCCACGACCGTGATGCGGTCCCGGACGCGGATGACGTCGACCTGGGTGCCGTACAGCTGCGACAGCGCCTCGGAGGTCAGCACCTCGTCGGGTGTGCCGACCCGGTAGCCGCCGCGGGCGAGGTACAGCACGCGGTCCACCAGTCCCAGCACGGGGTTGATCTCGTGGGTCACGAAGACCACCGCCGTGCCGTGGGAGCGGCGCCGCGCCGCCACCAGTTCCGTCACGGCCCGCTGGTGGTGCAGGTCGAGGGAGAGCAGCGGCTCGTCGCACAGCAGGATGCGCGGGTCGGTCGCGAGCGCCTGGGCGATGCGTACGCGCTGGCGTTCGCCGCCGGAGAGCAGGCCGACGGGGACGTCCGCGTACGCGGCGGCCCCGACCGCGGCGAGGACCTCGTCCACCCGGCGGCGTACGGCGCCCGTGCGCAGCCGGGGCCCGAAGCCGTGCCCGTCGATGCCGAAGCGGACCAGGTCCCGGGCGCGCAGCATGGCGTGCGCGGACAGGGTGGCCTGCTGCGGGACGTAGCCGATGTGCCGGCTGCCCTTGTGGGGCGGACGGCCCAGGACCGTCAACGTCCCTGCGGACAGCGGCCGTTGCCCCAGCAGGGCGCGTACGAAGCTGGTCTTGCCCGATCCGTTGGGGCCGAGCACGGCCAGGAACTCGCCCGGCCGCACGTCGAGATCGAGGCCCTGCCACAGCACGCGCTCACCGTAGGACAGGGCCGCTCCGCGCAGGCTGATCACCGAGGCATGCGCACCCTGGTCCCCGGTCCTGCTCTCACGGGCACGCGGCACGGCGGACATGTCGGGGCGCCTCACTTGGCCAGCGCGTTCGCGAGGGCGTCGACGTTGGCGGTCATCCAGCCGAGGTAGTCCTCGCCCTTGGGCAGGGTCTCGGTGACGGGGACGACGGGAATGGCTGCGGCCTTGGCCGCCTGCTGGACCTTCTCGGTCTGCGGGCCGGAGGTCTGCTCGTTGTAGACCAGCGCGTTGACCTTCTTGCCGGTGAACAGCGCCAGGGTCTCCTGCAGGGTCCTCGGGGA
>NZ_JBQHCX010000029.1:0-59952 GCF_052068475.1 Streptomyces sp. SD31
CTCGTCACCGGCCGCGGCGTCGCCGAACTCGTCCTGGAGAAGGGCCTGTTGCCCGCCGAGACCCTCGCCGACCTGCTGCGGCCGGAGGTCGTCGCGGGCAGTGGCCAGGCCCTGGCCTGATCAGGCCGGAAGCCGCGGATGCGCACCGGGACCGGCAGGGAGTCACAATGGTGATCATGGCAGCGTCGACGTCATCACTGACCTTCCAGCCGATCCTGGAGCGCATCGCGGAGGAGATCGAGCGGACCCCCGGCCGCGGCCGGCCCGCCGACTACATCCCGGCACTCGCGGCCTGCGACCCGCGCCGCTTCGGCATGGCCGTCGCGGAACTCGACGGCTCGGTGTACGGCGTGGGGGACTGGCGCGAGCCGTTCTCCACGCAGTCCATCACCAAGGTCTTCACCCTCGCGCTCGACCTCGCCCGCGAGGGCGACGAACTCTGGGAGTACGTGGGCCGCGAGCCCTCCGGCAACCCCTTCAACTCGCTCGTCCAGCTGGAGTACGAGAACGGCATCCCGCGCAACCCGTTCATCAACGCGGGCGCACTCGTCGTCACCGACCGCCTCCAGACCCGTACCGGAGACGCGGCGGGCGAACTCCTCGCCTTCCTCCGCGCCGAGAGCGGCAACCCGACCCTGGACTTCGACAAGGACGTCGCCGCCTCCGAGTCCACACACGGCGACCGCAACGCCGCCCTCGCCCATTTCATGGCGTCCTACGGCAACATCGACAACGCCGTCCCAGTCCTGCTCGACCAGTACTTCCGCCAGTGCTCCATCAAGGCGTCCTGCGCCGACCTCGCCCTCGCCACCACCTTCCTGGCCCGCCACGGCGTCCGCGCCGACGGCACCCGCCTCCTCACCCGCAGCCAGGCCAAACAGGTCAACGCGGTGATGCTGACCTGCGGTACATACGACGCGGCAGGCGACTTCGCGTACCGCGTGGGCCTCCCCGGCAAGAGTGGGGTGGGCGGCGGCATCATCGCGGTGGTGCCGGGTCGATGCACGCTGTGCGTGTGGAGTCCGGGGTTGGACGAGCGTGGGAATTCGGTAGCGGGAGTGGCAGCACTGGACCGCTTCACGACGTTGACCGGCTTGTCGGTGTTCTAACGGAACTACTCAACGCCGGATGGGGAGGTGCCCTTAAGGGGCGCGGGGACTGTGCGACAAACCCCACCGGCCCGCACCCTGCAAACCACCGCACCAGGCAGACGGGTATCAGCCTGCAACCCCCTCGCATCAGATCACCGGCCAGTAACACTCCGGCTTCCCCCCGGAGGGCCCCGCGTCAACTGAAAGCCACCCGGCGTTGACAGCCTGACCGAGTGTTGGCCATGGCTTTCCCCATCGATCTCCGCCGCTGCCAGATACTCGGTCTGGCCGGCACCGCCTTCCTCGCCCTGGGCGGTGAGACGGCCGGCGCGCTGCCGGTCCGGGAACTCCTGGCCCCGAGCTCCGCGCACGCGGCCCTCGGCCTGGTCGGCGTCTACTTCGGCGTCGTCCTGCTGATAGCGGCCTGGCTGCTGCTCGGCCGCCTCGTGCGCAGCGCCGACCCGCCGACGCCGCGCGCCCTGCTGCTGGTCCTGGCCGTGTGGGCCACCCCGCTGCTGATCGCGCCGCCGCTGTTCAGCCGCGATGTGTACAGCTACCTGGCCCAAGGCGCCATGGTCGACGCACACATCGACGTGTACGCGTACGGCCCCGCCCACCTCGGTGGCCCCCTCGCCGACGAGGTCGCCCCGCTGTGGCGGCACACGGCGGCCCCCTACGGCCCGGTGTTCATGGGCGTCGCCTCCGCGCTGTCCGGCCTGACCCGAGGCGAACTGCCCGCCGGGCTCCTCGGCATGAGGCTCATAGCGCTGCTCGGCGTCGCGCTGATGGCGGCCGCGCTGCCGCGCCTCGCCCGGCACAGCGGGGCCGACCCGTCCGCCGCCCTGTGGCTGGGCGCCCTGAACCCGCTCGTGCTGCTGCACCTGGTCGCGGGCGCCCACAACGACGCCATCATGCTCGGCCTGCTCGGCGCGGGCCTGGTCGCGGCCCTCGGCCGGTGGCCGGTCGTGGGCGCCGTACTCGTCACGCTTGCCGCTCTGGTCAAGGCACCGGCCGCACTCGGCCTCGCCGCGGTCGTGCTGCTGCAGATGCGGGCCGGCCACCATCCGGCGAAGGCGGTCTGCACCACGGCGGTCGCGTCCGCCGCCACCACGGTCGCCGCCACGGCCGTCGCGGGCACGGGATACGGCTGGATAGGCGCCCTGGACACCCCGGTCTCCCCACAGAACTGGGCCCTCACCAGCCTGCTCGGCCGTGCCACCGCCTCGCTGCTGGAAGAGGCCGGCAGCGATCTGGCGCCGCTGGCCGTACCGGTGTGGCACGTCCTCGGGCTGGTGTTCACGGCGGTCCTCGTGGCCCTCATATGGTGGCGCTGGCGCCCGCGCCCCGTGTACGCGCTCGGGCTGAGCCTTGCGGCCGTGGCTGCCTTCGGGCCGGCGATCCGCCCCTGGTACGCGCTGTGGGGCCTGTTCCTCATCGCCGCCGCCGCGCCCAGCACTTCGGTACGGCACCGGGTGGCGGCCCTGACGGGAGTGCTCGCGCTCGCCGTCCTGCCCAGCGGCGGCGCCGCGGACGTCGGCCAGTTGGTGCTGGCCGTCTCCGGGGGCGCGCTCGCCGTGGTCGTCCTGTGGCAGGCGCATCTCGCGGCGCAGGCCCCGGCGCTGGAGCGCACCGCATGAGGCTTCCGCGCACCGACCGCGGCCGGGTCGTCCTGGTGCTCCTGCTCGCCGCCGCCGTGACCGTCTTCACGGCGACCGTGCCGTTGCTGCGCGACTGGTTCGACCTGCGCGTCTACTACGGCACCGTGGACAGCTGGATCCACCACGGCGGCCGTATCTACGACTACCGGGTGCCCGGCACGACGTACGGCTTCACGTACCCGCCGTTCGCCGCCGTGGCCATGCTGCCCATGGCGCTGCTCGATCTGCACGCGGCGATCGCGGTGGCACTGCTGCTCAACCTCGTCGCACTGGCCTTCGTCCTGCGCGTCCTGGCCGGCCGGGCCTGGCGGCGCCACGGCTGGTACGGCTGTGCGCTGGCCGCTTGCGCGCTGGCCCTGTTCGAACCCCTCCGGGACACCTTCAGCTTCGGCCAGGTGAACATCCTGCTGCTGGCGCTGGTGCTGCTCGACTGCTGGTTGCTGGCCACGGGGCGGGGCCGCTGGGCGGGTGTGGGCATCGGCCTCGCGGCCGCGATCAAGCTGACGCCGGCCGCGTTCATCGGCATGCTGCTGGTGGCCCGACGCCCGCGAACCGCCGCAGTGGCGAGCGCCGTCGCCGCAGCGGCGACGGCGCTCGCGGCCTGGGTGGCCCCGGACGCCTCCCGCTTCTACTGGACCCACGCGATGTGGGACACCACCCGGGTGGGCCGCCTCGACTACGTCTCCAATCAGTCGCTGCAAGGGATCCTGGCCCGCCTGGGCGTGTCGGAGCGCGCGGTCTGGGCGGTGGTGGTCCTGCTGGTGCTGGGCGTCTGGGTGGCGCGGACCCGTCGGGCGGTCGCGGCGGGGGACTGGACGGCGGCGTTCGCGCTCACCGGGCTGACCGCCTGCCTGGTCAGCCCGATCACCTGGGTCCACCACCTGGTGTGGCTGCTGCCCTCCTTCGCCGTCCTCATCCGCGCCGGGCATCTGCGGATCGCGGGCGCCCTGTACGCGCTGCTGTGCACCAGCGTGGTGTGGCTGTGGTTCGACGACGCTTCCGGCGTCGACGGCTTCCTCGGCAGCAACATCTACACGTGGATCACCCTCGGCCTACTGCTGTGGCTGCCGCTCGGTCACTCCGGCGCCGCGGGTTCGAAACCCTTGCCGCGGAGCACCAGCGACGTGGCACCGGCCCCCATCCCGGCGGCGCCCGCGATCGCCCACGCCTCCGCCCAGCCCGCCCCGGCGAGCCCGCCCTCCGGCGCCACGTCCGCCACCACAGGCAGCGTCGCGGGCCCCGGCCTCGGCTTGGCCCGCAAGGCGTCCAGCGACCCGACCGGTTCGACCCGCCCGGACGCGTCGAACCCCCAGTCGAGCAGCTCGCCGGCTTCCTCGTAGACGGCGAAGCCGCCCGCCCGGGGGTTCATCACCGTGACGACGAGGGTGCGATCCCCCCGGCGGGCGGCGGCGATGAGCGTGTTGCCCGCCTTGCTGGTGTAGCCGTTCTTGACGCCGATCAGCCCCGGATAGGGGTCCACCCCGTCCGCCCCGGTCAACAGGCGATTGGTGTTGCGGATCTTGTACGACCAGCCGCCCCTTCCGGGGAACCGCGCCTCGGCCGTGCCGCAGTACCGCGCGAACTCCGCGTTGCGCAGCCCGGCCCGGCCGAACACCGCCAGGTCGTACGCCGACGACACCTGGCCGGGGGTGTCGTAGCCGTCGGGCGACAGCACGCGCGTGTCGAGGGCGCCCAGCGTGATCGCCTTGGCCTGCATCTGGGCGGCCGTCGCGCGCCAGCCGCCGTTGAGCGCGGCCAGCACCCGCACGGCGTCGTTGCCGGAGCTGAGGAACACCCCGCGCCACAGATCGGCGACGCGGTACGTACGCCCCTCGGCGAGCCCCACGAGACTGCTGCCGGGCCCGATCCCCGCCAGCTCCTCCTCGCTCACCGTGTGCGGGACGCCGGCCGGCAGGGTCGGCAGCACGGTGAGGGCGAACAGCGCCTTGAGGGTGCTGGCGGGCGGCAGCTTCCGGTGGGCGTTGTGTGCGGCGAGCACCTCGCCGGTGTCGGCGTCGGCGACCAGCCACGACAGCGCGGAGACGCGCGGAAGGCGGGGCACTGCGGAATCCGGCCGCACGTGGGTGCCGGACCGGTACAGCAGCGCGGGCCGCGGCTTCGCCGCACTCGGCCCACCCGGCGGATCGGGGTCGTGCCCGGTACGGGCGACCGCGGTGGCGGGCGCGAGCGCCAGCAGACCGGCCGCGCACAGTGCGCAGGTGGACACGAGCACCCGGATGGGAAATCCGATCGTCATACCGTCAACGTAGGAAGGCGGTCGTCGTACACCGCGCTGCCCGGGCCGGGAGGGACGCGTCGGCACCCGGACGGGCGATGCCTGCGCGACGCGTCACTCGCCAGGCAGCGTGGGCTGGATCCGCCGCAGGAACGTGGCGTTGTCGGGCGTCTCGCGCATGCGCTCCAGGAGGGTCTCCAGGTTCGCCTGGCCGTCCCGGGTCTGCAGCGCCCGGCGCAGGCCGCGCACGGTGGTCAACTCGGCCGGGGGCAGGAGGAGTTCCTCGCGGCGGGTGCCGGACGGGTTGATGTCGACGGCGGGGAAGACGCGGCGGGAGGCGAGCTCCCGGTTCAGGCGCAGCTCCATGTTGCCGGTGCTCTTGAGCTCCTCGAAGAAGAAGTCGTCGGCCCGGGAGCCGGTCTCCACCAGGGCCGTGGCGAGGATGGTCAGCGAACCGCCTTCCTCGGCCAGGCGCGCGGCGCCGAAGAACCGCTTCGGCCCCTGCAGCGCGGCCGCGTCGACGCCGCCGCTCAGGGTGCGGCCACCGGACACGGCCGCGTTGTTGTGCGCCCGGCACAGCCGGGTCAGGGAGTCCAACAGGACGACGACGTCCTCGCCGGCCTCGACGAGCCGCTTGGCCCGCTCGATGACGAGCTCGGCCAGCGCGATGTGCTGCTTGGGCGCCCGGTCGAAGGTCGAGGCGTGCACCTCGCCCCGCACCGAACGCCGCATGTCGGTGACTTCCTCGGGGCGCTCGTCGAGGAGCACCACCATCAGTCGGCACTCCGGGTGGTTGCCGGCGACGGCCGCCGCGATCTGCTGGAGCAGCACGGTCTTGCCGGTCTTGGGCGGGGCCACGATCAGCCCTCGCTGGCCCTTGCCGACGGGCGCGATCAGATCGACGACCCGTCCGGTCAGCCCGGATGCCGGGTGTTCGAGACGGATCCGCTCACGCGGGTGGAGCGGCGTCAGCTCGCCGAAGCTCCGGCGGTTCCTGGCGGGCGCCCGCCCGTTGACATGGGCGACTTCGGTGAGCGCGCGTGGGGCGCCGTGTACGCCGTCGACGAGGTCGCCCTTGCGCAGGCCGTACCGGCGGATCACCGCGGGGGAGACCTGAAGGTCGGAGGGCGCGGGCAGCAGGTCCTCCGCGCGCAGGTGGCCCTTCCCGTTCGCGTCGATGTCGAGGACGCCGGTGACGGCCCGGGCCGGGAGCTGCCGCTGGACTGGGGGGTGTTCGAGTGTGGTGGTCATGAGGGGCGGTCCTTTCACGGACGGAAGGCATGGGACATGCGGAGGGAAGGAGTGAGCCGCGGACATCGGGAAGGCGGACAGAGAGCCTTCGGGCGGCGGGAAACAGCACCTCGGATACGGCAGAGCCACTGGTCACGAGGTGGTGAGGTGAAGCCGGTGCGACGACCGGCGAACTGAAGAAGAACCAGTACCAGCGTCCACGACGGGACGTACACAGGTACTAACGGGACGGTACCACGGAGGCTCAGCGCGTGGCGAGCAAACCGTAGAGCAGGGGAATGCGCGGCTCGGGTAGCCGCCACCAGCCGGAGGCTGTGCGCACCATCTGCGGCCAGCGCTGCCAGGGCAACTCCTCGCTCTCGCGCAGCCGCCGGACGGTCAGTCCCGCTCCGGTCAACGCGCCGACGACCTCTCCTATTCCGTGCATCCACTCATAGCTGTCGGTGCCACCCTCCACGGCCGGGCCGTCCGTGTAGGTGCGCGTCGCGTCCCGGTGCACGGCACCGTCACCGCCCAGGTAGTCGTGGCGCAGCAGGAGCTCGGGTCCTTCGTCCGGAGCGGGCTTCGGGCCGAGGGAGTTGAGCAGCGGGTGGAACTCAACGATGTACAACCGCCCACCAGGACGCAGGAGTCGGGCCACGACATCCGCCCAGCGGTCGAGGTCGGGCAGATAGCACAGGGCGCCCTTGCCCGTGTACACCACGTCGAACTGCCGCCGCCCCAGCGCCTCCACGGCGTCGTACACATTCGCCCGTACGTACGTGACGTCGAGCCCCGCCTTCTCGGCGATGCCCTTCGCGGCGGCCACGGACGCCTCGGAGAAGTCCAGGCCGACGGCCCGCGCCCCGCGCTGCGCGAAGGCGATCGTCTCGGTGCCGAGGTGGCACTGCAGATGGAGCACATCGCGGCCGGCCAGCTCACCGAGGTCGTCCCACTCGAAGGAGGCGAACCAGCGGGCGGGATCGAGATCCTGGTCGAGGCCGTAGAACCGGCTGGCGATGTGGACGGGGGTGCGGGCGTCCCAGTTCGCCTGGTTCGCCGACATCATCCGCGCGTGCTCGTCGGTGGTCATGAGGACATCCAACCGCGAACGGACCCCGCCCGGCGGCAGGAATTCCGGACATGAGGCACCGGGGTGTCGAGTCGGGCCGGTCTCCTTCGTCGGTGGGGTGAAAGCGCCTGTACGACACCGGAGGCCGGCGATGGCCGTTCACGCTCGCCGCGATCGCCTGTCTGCAGAGCTTCGGCGGCCCGCTGCTCGGCGGCCGGACCGCCGATCCACTGGGCCGCCGCCGCGTGTCAACACCGGGCGCCTTCGCGCGGCCCTCAAGCCGACCGCGCCTCCGCCTCCTTCGCGATCCGCTCGAACTGCGCCCCCATCGCCTCGGCCAGCGCCTGCGCGCCCGACAGTGGACGGACCATGACCATGAACTCGTCGATCAGACCGTCCTCGTTCACCTGGATGAAGTCGCAGCCGGTGATCTCCCGGTCACCCACCCGCGCGGCGAAGACCAGCGCGTGATCACGGCCGCCCGGGTCGTTGATCTCCCGCACATAGCGGAAGTCCTCGAAGACCCGCACCACACCGCGCAGGATCGCCGCGGTGATCGCCTTGCCCGGGTACGGCTTGAACACGACCGGGCTGGAGAAGACGACGTCCTCCGCCAGCAGAGCCTCCACGGCATCCAAGTCGCCTGCCTCGACCGCCGCACGGAACGCGCGCATCGGATCACCTCATAGTCAATTAGTTGAGTAGATGCCGATGACAATAATCACCTGCTGTTAACGTGTCCATATGTCCCTCAAGTACGCCGTCCTCGCCGCCCTTCGCGACGGCGAGGCCTCGGGCTACGAGTTGTCCAAGGTCTTCGACGTGTCGTTCGCCAACTTCTGGCCGGCGACCCCGCAGCAGCTCTACCGGGAGCTGGAACGCCTGGAGCGGGACGGCCTGGTCGAGGCCCGGTTGGTGCAGCAGGAACGGCGGCCGAACAAGCGGATGTTCACGCTCACCGCGGCCGGCCGGGAGGATCTGCGCGCCTTCGCCGCCGAGCCGCCCCGACGGCCCACCGCCATCCGCGACGAACTGCTGATCAAGCTCCAGGCCATGGAGGACCCCGAGGCCACCCGCGCCCTGATCGAGGAACGCATGACGTGGGCGCGCGGCAAACTCGACCGCTACGAACGCGTCCGAGGCCGTCTCCTCGACGGGCGGAGCGAGGAGGAGTACTTGCGCGACTCCGACCACATCGGGCCGTATCTGACGCTGCTGCGCGGAATCTCCTTCGAGGAGGAGAACCTGCGCTGGTGCGAGCGCGTTCTGGCCGTCCTGAAGCAGCGCGTCGCGGCGAGGTGACGAGGATGTTCAGCCCCGAAGGCCCCTCCCTGCGCGAACTCGCCGTCCAGGCGCTGTCGTCCGTCCAGCGCGGATATGACCTGCTCGCCCCGAAGTTCGACCACACACCGTTCCGTACGCCGGACTCGGTGCTCTCCGCCGTCACGTCGGCCCTCGCGCGGACCGGCCCGTACGACGACGGCCTCGACCTGTGCTGCGGGACGGGCGCGGGTGTCGAGGTGCTGGCCGAGGTGTGCCGGCGCAGCGTCACCGGCGTCGACTTCAGCGCCGGCATGCTCGACGTCGCCCGGCGGCAGGTGAAGGCGGAGGGCACGCGCGTCGCCTGGGTCCACGCGGACGCCCGTGCCCTGCCGTTCGCTCCCGCCTTCGACCTCGTGGTGAGCTTCGGGGCATTCGGTCACTTCCTGCCCCGTGAGCTGCCGGGCCTGTTCGCCCAGGTGCGCTCCGTGCTGCGGCCCGGCGGGACCTTCGCGTTCCCGGTCGTGGCCCCGGCCCGTCCGACGTCCCCCGTCTACTGGATGCTGGTGGGCTTCGACGCGGTGATGCGGGTGCGCAACGCCGTGTGGCGCCCGCCCTTCGTCATGTACTACCGGGCCTTCCGGCTCGGGGAGGTGCGCAGCGAGCTCGCCCGCGCCGGTTTCCAGGTGGAGCTGCGGGCACTGTCCGAGTTCGGGCGACGGCGGGACGGCAGCCCGCGCGTGCGGATGGTCGTGGCCCGACGCCCGCTCAGCCTGCCGACGGCAGCGTGAACTCGTAGACCAAGGCGTCCTGTTGGGCGTCCACGACGAGGTCCGTGATCTCCAGCGGGCGGGCGTACTGGTCGTGCACGCGCCGGGTGACCCGCACCGAAGGGGCGCCCGGGAGCCGGGTGATGGCGTCCCGGTGGTGCAGGGTCAGGCCCGCCTGGCGCATCCAGTCGTAGGCGCGGCGCAGTTGGGCCGATCCGGTGCCGTCGGCGCGGTCGCGATAGCGGGCGAGCTCGGCCACCTCGGCGAGCGCCACCGCGGAGAAGGACGTCACGGCCGCACGCCGGCCGCGTCCGTCGGCGCCCGCGGACTCGTAGCGGTGCACCAGGGTCGGCCGGTGCGGGGCGAGCCCCAGCGCCTCGGCGTGCTCCGGCGGGGGAGTCTCCCAGGCGACCGTGGCCCGGTCCACCGCGCCTGGGCTCGTGGTGTGTGCGCCGACCGGGAAGGTGAGGGACGCCGGGGTCTCGACCGGCGGGCCGGGCAGGGTGGCATGGCTGCCCCGCCGGTCGGTGGCGACCAGACCGCTGCGGCGCAGCACCTCCAGCGCCTGCCGTACGGTCTCCCTGCTGACCTCGAAGTACTCCGCCAACTGCCGTTCCCCCGGCAGCCGTTCGCCGGGCGGGATGGTTCCGTCGCGCAGCTCGCCGACCAGCTGGGTGGCGATCCTCCGGTACAGCGGCTGCGCTTCGGTGAGCGGGCGGTCGTGCGGGGTGGTGCGGGCCATGCCGCGCCTCCTGTTGGTGACGTGTCGTAGCCGTGCGGGTTCGTTGCGCCACCAGATCTAAGCATTGGTCTAAACCACCAGGGAAGGGTGGTCTGTCACTTCGGCCGAAACGGCCCGGGCGGACCGGTCGTCACAGGGCGCTGTAGAGGGCGTCGAGCAGCGCCATCTTCCGCGGGTCGTCGGCGATATGAGGGCCCATCCGGTTCATCACATAGCCCAGCGACACCCCGGCCTCCGGATCGGCCAGACCGCAGGAGCCGCCGAAGCCGTCATGTCCGAAAGCCCGCGGGTTGGGCCCGTACGAGCCGTTCGGCCCGCTCAGCCAGAGGCCGAGTGCGACCTCCGTCTCCCTCCCGAGCCCGGCCCCGAGCACCAGATCACGGCAGCGGCCCTGCCCCTCGCGCACCCGCTCGGCCGCCTCGGGGGACAGGACGCGGTGGCCGTCGTACGACCCACGGCCCGCGAAGATGCCGTACAGCGCGGCGACCGCCCGTGCGGTGCCGTGCCCGTTCGCCGCGGGGATCTCGGCGGCCCGCCACTCGGGCGAGTTGGTCTGAGGCGCCCCCACGGCTGGGTTGGCCACCGCGGCCAGCGCGGCAGGGGTCAACTGGCTGAAGGTCGCGGCCTGTTCACTGCTCGTCGCGACCGGCGGCTGCACCAGCTCGGCCGCCCTGGGGGAGTCCTTCTCGGGCAACCCGATCGCGAAGTCGATCCCGAGCGGCCCGGTCACCTCCCGCTCCAGGAACGCCCCGGGCAGCAGCCCCGATACACGCCGCACGACCTCCCCGACCAGGAAGCCGTACGTGAACGCGTGATAGCCGGACTGCGTCCCCGGCGCCCACCACGGCTCCATCGCCGCGAGCCGCTGTGTCGTCAACTCCCAGTCGCACAGCTGCTGAAGCGAGTGCGGCTCCCGCAGCCCGGACAGCCCGGCCCGGTGCGACAGCAGATGCCGTACGAGGATCTGCTCCTTGCCCGCGGCGGCGAACTCCGGCCAGTACGCGGCCACCGGTGCGTCGAAGTCGATCAGTCCCCTGTCGGCGAGGATGTGCGCGCACAACGCCGTCGGTCCCTTGGTCGTGGACCATACGTTGACCAGCGTCTCCCGCTCCCAGGGGCGGCTGTACGCCGCGTCGGCCCAGCCGCCCCACAGGTCCACGACGGTCTCGCCGGCCACGGTGACGGCGACCGCGGCGCCCAGCTCCCCGCGCTCCCGGAAATTCGCCTCGAACGCCGTCCGCACCGCCGCGAACCGCGGATCGCAGTGCCCGTGCACCTGTGCCTCGTGCTCCGCCATGCCCCACCCCTCGTCGCCCGCCGGAAACCCGGGCCGCGACAGGGCGACCCGGGCGTTGCCGAACGTACCGACTGGTCGGACAGGGCGGAAGGCGCGGAACACGCCGAACTCAGCCGAACTCACTCGAAGAACAGCGTTCCCTCCGGCTCCTGGTGCCCCTCGACCGTGTGCCAGTAGTCACGGGTCTCGACGGCCCGCCCCGCGGCGTCGAAACGCACGAAGACGCAGCCGGCGAGCGTGGCCGGCGCGCCGTCCTCCTCGGCGAGGACCCGGAACTCGGCCACGGCCACGCCGTCCGCGCCGACGACCGGCGCGGAGAAGCGCACGTCGGTCACCCGCTCGCCGGCGAACGACCAGCGCAGATAGGCGGCCAGTTCGACGCGTCCCCGGTGCGGCGCGCGGAACGGCATCGAGCGGTGGACGCAGTCCTCGGCGTACAGCTCCAGCAGCGCGTCCACGTCATGCCCGGCCCAGGCCCGCTGCCAGACCCGGACGAACCGCTCCGCGGCCTCACGTGTCTCCATGCGTGGCCTCTCAGGCGTACGAGCGCACCCAGTCCAGCTTGGCAGCCTCGTGGAACGGGCCGCCGCCCTCGTGGTCGTTGAAGTCGTACACCTCGATGGCCTTCTCGTCGTGGGCCCAGGCGTTGAAGGCCGCGTATACGGTGGAGGGCGGGCAGGTCTGGTCCTCCAGGGCCGCCGAGAAGAGGGCGGGCGACCGGCCGCGGGCCGCGAAGTGGACGCCGTCGAAGTAGGACAGGGTGCGCAGGACGTCCTCGGTGCGGCCCCGGTGCGTCTTGAGGTAGAGGCCGATCTCGCGGTAGGGGTGGCGGTCCGTGATGGTCGCCGCCCGCGGGTAGTCGCACAGGAAAGGCACGTCCGGCGCGATCGCCGTCAGGTCCGGCACCAGGCCGCCCACGGCGATCGTGATGCCGCCGCCCTGGCTCGAACCGATCGCGACCGTGCGCGAGGCGTCGGTCAGCGGATGTGAGCGGGCGGCCTCCACGGCACGGACCGCGTCCGTGAACACCCGGCGGTAGTAGTAGTTCTCGGGCGCGTCTATGCCACGGGTCATGAACCCCGGGTAGGCCGGCGCGGCTCCCACCGGGTCCGGCGTCCCGCCACCGGCGCCCCACGCGCTGCCCTGACCGCGCGTGTCCATCATGAAGTGCGCCCGGCCCGTGGACGCCCACAGCAGGTTCTCGTGCGGCAGGCCGCGCCCGCCGCCGTAGCCGATGAACTCCACGACCAGCGGCAGCGGTTCGCCGGCCCCGGCGGGCAGCCGCAGCCAGCCCTTCACCGGGTGACCGCCGAACCCGGCGAACGTCACGTCGTACACCTGCACCGTGGAAAGACCCGTGTCGACCGGCTCGAAGCGCGCGTCCAGCGGGTGCTCACGGGCCTCATCGAGCGTCTTGGTCCAGAACGCGTCGAAGTCCTCGGGTTCGACGGACTTGCTGCGGTACTCGCGCAGTTCGTCGAGCGGAAGGTCGAACAGGGCCATGGAGGACCGCCTTTGCTGAGAGTGAGTGCGGATGATCACACCGTACGTGAGTGATCGGAGGACTGGCCAGATCTTTCGCGTGCTCGGCGCCTACGATGGCGTCATGACGTCTGCCGTCGATCCTCCGGTCCGGGCCGCGGACCTGCTGGTCAGGGATGCCGAACTGCTGGTCGTGGACGGGGAGCGGGAGATCCCGGGCGGCTGGCTGGCTGTCACCGGTGGTCGGGTCACCGACGTCGGTACGGCCGGGAGCGAGCCCGAGGCCCGCACCACCGTCTCGGCGGCCGGACGGCTCGTCACGCCTGGCCTGGTCAACACGCACCATCACATCTACCAGAACCTCACCCGCTCCTACGCGCCCGCCGTGAACGGCTCCCTGTTCGACTGGCTGACCACCCTCTATCCGCTGTGGGCGGATCTCGACGAGGAGGCCGCGTACGTGTCGGCGTACGTCGGCATGGCCGAACTGCTGATGGGCGGCTGCACCACGTCGTCCGACCACCTCTACGTCCATCCCCGCCCGCGCCTCGTGGACGCCGAGATCCGCGCCGCCCGCGACATCGGCTTCCGCTTCCACGCCACCCGGGGCTCGATGACCCGCTCCGTCGAGGACGGGGGACTGCCGCCGAGGAGCGTCACCCAGACCGAGGACGAGGTCCTGGCCGACAGCGAGCGCCTCATCAGGACGTACCACGACCCCGAACCGGGCGCGCTGGTGCGGGTCGCGCTCGCGCCCTGCTCACCGTTCTCGGTGACCAAGTCGCTGATGACCGCGACCGCCGAACTCGCCGAGCGCCACGGCGTACGGCTGCACACGCACCTCGCCGAGGACCGCGACGAGGACACGTACTGCCTCGAGACCTACGGCTGCCGCCCCGTCGAGTACTTCGAGGAGACGGGGTGGATGACCGACCGCAGCTGGGTCGCGCACTGCATCTACCCGAACGACGCCGAACTGCGCCGCCTCGCGGCCGCGGGGGTCGGTGTCGCGCACTGCCCCAGCTCCAACATGCTCATCGGCGGCGGCACCGCGCGCGTGAAGGAGATGCGCGAACTGGGCCTGCCTGTCGGCATCGGCTGCGACGGATCCGCCTCCACGGACCATGCCTCCCTCTGGATGGAGACCAGGGCTGCCCTGCTGCTGGGCCGCTATCGCGGCGGCCCCGGCGCGATGACCGCCCGCGACGCCCTCGACATCGCCACCCGCGGCTCGGCGCGCTGTCTGGGCCGGGACGACGAACTGGGCCACCTGCGGCCCGGGGCCTGCGCCGACCTGGTCGTCTGGGATCTGCACGCCGTCTCGCTCGCCGGCGCGGTCAGCGACCCCGTGGAGGCCTGGCTGCGCTGCGGGCCGGCCCGGGCATGGACCACGGTGGTCGCCGGCCGGATCCTGGTCGACCGTGGGGAGCCCCGCTTGACCGGGCTGGCGGACGCCCTGCGGGCGCACGACCGGATCGCACACCGTATGCAGCAGAACGGGTAGCGCCGTCGGCGCCGGTCATGCCCGGCGGCCCGTCCACTCCGGCTCCGTCCGGGCCCACTCCTGATCCCATTCGGCCAGGCGACGACGCATCGCGGCATGGCGTACGAGCGCGTGGACGGAGAGGATCACGGCGACCGCGCCGCCCGTCGCGCAGACGCCGATGATGATGGTGTGCTGCCAGACCGCCGTGCTGTCCGCGGGAGGAGCCACACTCCGGCCCCGGGAGTCCAGCCACACGTCGACCGTGTCGCCGTTGCGTGTGCTCGCCGGGACGCGCGCCGTGGCCGTACGCGGACCGCCGTCCGGCTCCGTCCAGCGGACCGTCGTCCTCGCGGACGGACGTCGCCCGTCCTGTGCCACGGGGAGCGCGTCGGAGGTCCTGCCGACGACCTCGGCCCGGATGTGACGGCGTTCGGCACGCTGCTCCCGGGCGGTGGCCCGGGCGTCGTCATGGGCCCACCAGGCCGTGAGCATCCCGACCAGGGGAGCGACGACGAGCAGCAGGACGGCCACGGCCACCAATGTCCACGCCTCGACGACATCCGACCGGCGTCGCAGCGGACTGTGCCGCAGGCGTCGGCCACGCACCCGGTATCGCATGGCGTCCAGGTACCCCGTACACCGGACATCGTTCCTGACGATCCCGGACCGACCGCGGCCGATGCCGGACCGCCGATCAGCCGAACCGCTCGATCCGGATGCGGTGCACGGGCTGACCTGCCGCGACGAGCAGCCGGGAGGCATGCTCGGCAAATCCGTTGGAGCCGCACACATAGGCCTCCCACCCACCGGGAGGCTGCTCGGCCAGGAGTGGCGCCACATGTGCGGCGGTCATACGTCCCACGCGCACACCCTCCGGCGCGCTCCGTGTGTACACGGGCGTCGTCTCCGCACCGTACTCCCGCGCGTAGATCAGCTCCTCGGGACTGCGCGCGGACACCAGCAGCCGCAGCGGCACGTCCAGGCCCCGCGCCTTGTGGTGCCGCACCATCGACATCAGCGGTACGACGCCGGAGCCGGCGCCGACCAGCAGCGCGGGCCGGTCCCCGGGCCAGGCGAAGAAGCCGCTGAGCGGGCCGCGCACCTCCACCGTGTCACCGGGCTTTGCGACCGTGTGGAACCAGCCGGACACCTCACCGCCCTCGACATGGTCCAGAGTCAGCTCGATGTGCCCGGTGTCACCCGGCGCGGACGCGATCGAGTAGTGGCGCTGGGCCGCATAGCCGTCCTCGGCGGTCAGCCGCAGCATCAGGTGCTGGCCCGGCAGATGGCCCGCCCAGGCGGGCACCGCGAGACGGAAGGTGGCGGCGTGCGGGGTCTCGCGGCGGATCTGGGTGATCGTGGCGGTCTGCCACAGAGCGGCGGTCCGGTTGCTGACGGCGATCCGCCCGGGCACGGCGAAACGGGTCGGGGGAGTGAACGTCCCGGTCACAGTCACCTCAGTCACCGGAGTACCTCTGCTCCTCCCAGGGGTTGCCGCGGGCGTGGTAGCCGTTCTGCTCCCAGAAGCCCGGCTCGTCGTGGTCGAGGATCCGCAGGCCCGCGATCCACTTGGCGCTCTTCCAGAAGTACAGGTGCGGCACCAGCAGCCGTGCCGGGCCACCGTGTTCCGGGGCGAGCGGCTCCCCGTCGAACTCCCAGGCGATCCACGCCCGCCCACCGGTCAGGTCGGCGAGCGGCAGGTTGGTGGTGTACCCCGTGTGCGAATAGGCGACGGCATGGGTGGCGGACACATGGGGCCGGACCACATTGAGGAAGGCGTCCAGCGAGACGCCACCGAACCGGACCCCGAACTTCGACCAGCTCGTCACACAGTGGATGTCGCCCTCGTACACCGACGCCGGCAGTTCATGTGCCTGCTCCCAGCTCCAGCTGCGCGGTTCCTCGACCAGGCCGTCGACGCGGAAGGACCAGTCGGCGGGCGTCAGCTCGGGGGTGACCTCCGCGGACAGGACGGGCCAGTCGTCGCCGGCGTCGTACTGGCCGGGCGGCAGTGCGGCGTTCGGGACGCGTGGGCGCCCGGTGAAGCCTCTGGTGACGTTCATACGGGTGGTGCCTCCAGGTCGCCGCCGTGGGCGACGGCCCGTGGGTCGAGCGTGATCAGTACGTTTGCCATTCAACCGTACGTGCCCTGGTCGACCTTCGTCGATGCGCGGGGGCGTCGGTGATCGTTGGGGTAGGGTTGCCGTTCGGTCGGGGCAGTCCCGGCCCTGCGGAGCCCAGGAGGTGAGACCCATTACCGCTGTGTCAGGTCGGGTGCTCCCACCTCGGATCGGCGCGGATCACCGCCCGTAGGCGACCGCGAGAGCACCCTTCGGCTTCCGAAAGGTTCTCGGCTTCCATGCCTTCTCTCTCCTCTTCCTCGTCCTCGCCCCCCGCGCCGCTCTCGCGCGACGCCGTGGTGACCGCGCTGCGTGCCGCCGGCTGTGTCTTCGCCGAGGACGAGGCCCGGTTGATCCTGGCCAACGCCCGCACCTCGGGCGAGCTGGCGGCCATGGTGGACCGTCGCGTCACCGGCCTGCCCCTGGAACTCGTCGTCGGCTGGGCCGAGTTCCGCGGCCTGCGCATCGTCGTCGAGCCGGGTGTCTTCGTACCCCGCCGCCGTACCGAGTTCCTGGTCGACCAGGCCCTCGCCCATGCCCCCGACGCGTCCGTCGTCGTGGACCTGTGCTGCGGTTCGGGCGCGGTGGGCGCGGCACTGGCCGTCGCGCTCGGCAAGATCGAGCTGCACGCCGCCGACATCGACCCGGCGGCGGTGCGCTGCGCGCGCCGCAATGTGGCCGCCTTCGACGGTCAGGTGCACGCGGGCGACCTCTTCGAGGCGCTGCCCGACAGCTTGCGCGGCCGTGTCGGCATCCTCGCGGCGAACGTGCCGTACGTACCCACCGGCGAGGTCGGTCTCCTGCCCGCGGAGGCGCGTGATCACGAGCCGCGGGTCGCGCTGGACGGCGGCCCGGACGGGCTGGACGTCCTGCGCCGCGTCGCGGCCGAGGCGACCCGATGGCTGGCACCCGGCGGCTGTGTGCTGGTCGAGACGAGTGAACGCCAGGCGCCGACAGCCCTGGAGACCTTCACCAGTAGTGGATTGTCGGCGCGTCTGGTCGCCTCCGAGGAGCTGTACGCGACGGTCGTGGTCGGCCTCAACTAGCCGGGCCGACGGACCGGATCAGGCCGTCGCAACGATCCTCGAAGGGCTTTCCGAGAGGCCGGAACCATGCCGGTCCCCGTGGCGGGGCCCGGGGAACTTGCCCCGCCACTCGCCCGGCGCCTGCTCCTTGCCCTTCTTGAGGTCGGCGGCGCCGGAGCCCGATGGTGCAGCGCTGCCAGATCCGTGCGACCCACTCGTCACTGTCGGCGTCCTTGACGGTCGTCTCGCCGTGCACGCCGCCTCCGCTGAGGCCGAACCACCTGCCGCGGCCGTGCCGACCGCCGGGCCCGTCCGGGGACGGTGATCCCGACGCCGAACACGGCATTCCCCGTGCCATGCCTTGCTGTGACCGCGCCGGCGCCCGACCCCGCCCCTCTCCTCGGCGTCGGCGTCGCAGCCGTCAACTCGGCGGCAGCACACGCGCGATGAGCAGCGCCACGTCGTCGGAGTTGTCGGGTCGGTGCAGGGTGCGCAGGAGGAGGTCGCAGCACTCCTCCAGGGGGCGGTCGGGGTCGTCGAGGAGTTCGAGGAGGGCGTCGAGGCGTTCGTCCAGCGGGTGTTGCCGGGTCTCGACGAGGCCGTCGGTGTAGAACACCAGCTGGTCGCCGGGTTCGAGGGCGACGGTCGTCGTCGAGAAGGCGACGCCGCCGACGCCCAGCGGGACCCCGGTGGGCAGTTCGAGGAGTTCCGGGGGGTGGCCGTGACGTACGCGGGCGGGCGGCAAGTGCCCGGCGTTGGCGATCCGGCACTGCCGCAGCCGCGGGTCGTAAACGGCGTAGACGCAGGTGGCGATGGAGTGGTCGAGTCCCTCGGTGATCTTGTCGAGGTGCTCCAGGAGCAGGGTCGGTTCCAGGTCGAGGGAGGCCAGCGTGTGCGTGGCGGTGCGCAGCCGGCCCATGGTCGTGGCGGCGTCGATGCCGCTGCCCATCACGTCGCCCACGACGAGCGCGGTCTTGCCGCCGTCCAGTGGGATCACGTCGAACCAGTCGCCGCCGACCTCGGCGCTGGCGCCCGCGGGCTGGTAGCGGGACGCGACCTCCAGGCCGCCGGTCACCGGCGGATGGCTGGGCAGCAGGCTGCGCTGCAGGGTGAGGGCGGTGTCGCGGGCATTCTGGTACCAGCGGGCGTTGTCGATCTGCACGGCGGCGCGGGCCGCCAGCTCACGGGCGAGCAGCAGGTCGTCCTCGCTGAACGGCAGCGGATTGCGGGTGCGTTTGAGGTCCAGGGCGCCGAGCACCTCGCCGCGCGCGATCAGCGGCACCGCCAGATAGGAGTGCACGCCCGCGCGGCCCAGATGGACGGCGGCCTCGGGGGAGCGGGCGATGCGCGGCAGGTCCTTCTCCTCGACCTGCGCCAGCATGACCGGGTTGGCGGTGCGCACGCACTCGGTGACGAGGCGGTCCGGGCCGTAGCGGGCGACCTGGCCGGGCTGGTCCGCGGCGTCGAGAGCCTCCGTGTCGTGCCCCGCCCGGACGGCGAGTGCGCGGATCACCGCGGACTCCGCGGGACCGAGGTTGCTGCGTCTGCCCTCGACCACGGCTTCCAGCAGATCCACGGCGGCCACGTCGGCGAGTTCCGGCACGGCGACATCGGCCAGCTCGCGCGCGGTGCGGTCCAGGTCCAGCGTGGTGCCGATCCGCGCGGAGGCGTCGGCGATGAGCGCCAGGCGCCGCCGTGCCGTCTCGGCCTCGACGGCGGCCTGATGCTGCTCGGTGATGTCCACGGCCATCCCGGCGACGCCGAGCACGGTCCCCGCCGTGTCCTCCAGCCGGTAGAGCGAGATGGACCAGAAGTGCTCCTGGTCCGGGTCGGCGGGGGTCCGGCCCGTGATGCGCTGGTTGATGAGCGGTTCACCGGTCCGCAGCACCTCACGCAGCGCCCCCTCGATGGCGTCGGCGTCGATGTCCGGCAGCAGCTCGCGCGGCGTGTGGCCGATGTGGTCCCCGGCGGGGATGCCGTTGAGCAGCGCCAGCGCCTCGTTGACCGAGACGTACCGCAGTTCGGTGTCGAGGACGGCGAGGCCGACCGGAGCCTGCGCGATGGTCCGGGTCGACAACGCGACATCCCGCTCCACCCGGCGGACCGTCGACTGGTCGGCGCACAGGCCCAGCGCGTACACGTCCCCCTGGTCGTCCAGGAGCCGCATGTTGCGGAACTCCACCAGACGGGTGCTGCCGTCCTTGCGCCGGATCGGGAAGGCCCCGGCCCAGCCCTTGCCGGTCTCCATGACGTCGGCGAACAGCTTCACGACCAGATCCAGGTGCTGCTCGTGGACCATGATCCGGGCGGCGAACTCGCCCAGCGCCTCCTGCGCCGGATAGCCGAACAGCTCCTCGGCCTGGGGGCTCCACAGCACGATGCGCCCCTCGGTGTCCAGCACCACCGAGGCCACGCCCAGCACGTCGAGCAGCCCGCTCGGCCCCACCGGCCCGCGCACCGGCTCGTCGCCCTCGGCCACGGGACGTTCGGCTGCAGACATCCCACGCACCGCCTTCGCCCATTCACGCGGCACGCCGTTCCCCCGTGCCGACTCCCCTTGTTCTACCGCGTTCAACCGTCTTCGGGCCCCCTCTGGTCGTCCACCTCCACCATCCCTCAACACGACGGCGAACGTCCGCCGAAGACATCACGAGGGCACGGGGGTGTGGCCGATCAGACAGCACACGTTCGCCTGCTTGGTCTGTACATGACCACGCGAGCCCGCGAAACTGTCCGCCGACACGCCCCCGCCCCCCCAAGGAGTCGCTCCCATGGCCCTGCGTGCCCGGCAACGTTGTCACGCCGCCCTCACCGGCCTCGTCGCCCTCACCTGCGCTGCCGTACTGTCCACGGCGACGCCCGCGCAGGCCGCCGACACCTGGACCGAGGTGGGCTCGGACCGCGCCGACCCGCTGACCGAGAGCCAGGGCCTGACCTCCGTGGAGGTCCCGGCGAACAGCCCCAACCGCTACACGGGCATCGGCACCATCCCCACCTCGGTCAGCAGCCGTGGCTGGAACCATGTGGGTGACCCCGACGCCTCCTACAGCGGCTACTACATCGAGCCGTACCAGGCGGACTCGGGCAGCGCGAAGATGTTCCGGGTGCAGGCGCCGGACGGGACCTGGTCGGAGTACGTGCACACGCTCGGCCCCGGGGAGGCGCTGAACAACTCCTTCGCCGCCGTCTCGCCCGGCGGCCAGTGGATGGTCTCCGGCGAGTGGGGCACCATGACCCGTCTGCTGGTCCACCCGACACCCGGCGTCAACCCCGCCACATCACCGTCGGTGAACCTCCCCTGGACCTCCAGCATCCGGCTGGACCACGCCGTACGCGACATTCAGGGCTGCGACTTCCTCGACGCCACCACCCTCCTGTGCTCCTCCGACGACCCGGCGGGGACCCTCTTCGGCATGACCAAGCCGCTGCTGCAGATCGACCTCTCCGCCGAGCCGGGCACCTCCGACGTCACCGGCCATGTCACGGCCCTGCGCCGGCTCCCGCTGCGCAGCTCCTGCTCCGGGGAGTTCGAGACGGAGGGCATCGACTACGACCGCCGTACCGGCACCCTGCGCGTGATCGTCCTCTCGCCGGGCTTCTGCGTGCTGACGGACAGCGTGACGTACCGGTTCACGCGCGGCTGAGGGCGCCCGTGGGCCGCGGACGGTGCGGCTGCGCCGGTAGTGCTCCGCGGACTGTGGTGCTTTTCTTGGGGTTGGGGTCCGCTTCCGCGGGCAACCCGTGGTACCGCGGCGCGGCCACGAGAGGAGCGATCACGATGAACCGTGAACGACAGCACGAGGAGCCCGTCTCCGTCGAGATCAGCGGATGCAGCAAGGAGGACGCCCGGATCGTCTTCGACACGCTGTGCACGTGCTTCGAGTCCGACCGGGGCCCCGAGGACGTGCCGCAGCAGCTCCACGAGACGCGGCCCATGGTGTGGCTCGGCACGTTCGAGGTGACGGACACGCACGAGTGCCCGCCTCCCGCCCGGCTGTCGTCGTCCGTCGAGGCCGACGCGCAGGGCGGCTACTGGGCCATCGAACGGCTCCGTACGACGCTGGATTCCCTGTTCACGGTGCACGACCTGTCCTCGGCCTCCGGCGACCAGGAGCGGGAGCTGCACGTCGTGCTGGAGAGCCGCCGCGCATGAGGAGCCGAGCGATGCGGAGCTGGGTCAGGGCGAGCCCAGCAGGCTGAGCACGGCACGCCGGTAGACGGCGTGGACGACGGGCAGGTCCGCCAGACAGGCCTGCTCGTCCACCCCGTGCAGCCCCTCGTACCGCACGCCGAAGCCGGCGGTCGCCGGGATGCCCTCACCCGCCAGCAGATTGCCGATGTTCGACGGACCGGCGGTCTTCGGCCGAACGGCCAAGCCCTCCCGGGCAGCGGCATCCAGCAGCGCCGCGGCGGGCTGCTGATCCTTCACCAGTCGATACGGCGGCCAGGTGGCCACCGGGGTGATGGTGGTCGGCCGCGGTGCGGGCACCCGCACGTCCAGCTCGCCCACCGCCGCACGCACCAGCTGCTCGGCGGCGTCGGCGTCGAAGGCCGGAGTGGTGCGGATGTCGACGCCCAGCTCGCACAGGTCGGGCACGACCGAGAAGCCCTGACCGCCGTGGCAGGAGGTCACCGTCAGCTTCGGCGGCAGGGGGAACTCCCCGCCGGACCCCGTCAGCTTCGGAAGCAGGGCGAAATCCCCGTTCCCGCCCGGGAGTTCGGCTTCCTCCAGGAGCCGTACGAGGTGTGCCGCGCGGGAGACGGCACCCGGTGCCGGGCGTCGGGACCCCGAGTGGCCCGAGGCCGCGTGCACCGCGATCACGGCCCGCCACAGGCCCCGACCACCCACCACGACCTCGTCGAGCCCCGGGTAGCCGATCATCACCCCGGCCGGGCGCACCGCCTCCGGGTCGGCCAGGTAGGCGCGGGCGCCGCCGAAGCCGCCCGTGTGCTCGTCGGCGTCGAGGAGCACCGCGAGCCCGCCGTGCAGGGCGTCGGCCACGCCGTGCAGCTCGGCGGCGATGCCGCAGAACAGCGCCGCGGCGAGCTTGGAATCCGCGGCGCCCCTACCGCGCAGTCGGCCGTCGACGACCTCGCCGGAGTCCGGTGCGAACGACCAGGCGCCCTCGTCGCCGTAGGGCGCGGTGTCGACACAGGCGTCCAGCGCCCACCAGCGGCCGGGCCGGCCGCCCGCGATCTCGATCAGCAGACCGACGGTGTCCCCCGTGTCGCCGTAGAGGCGGCGATACGGCAGCTCACGCCGGGCGAGCCAGTCCTCCAGGACGCCGAGGACGGGGCCGTGGTCGTCGATCCCGGCGCGGCTGGGGCAGCGGATCAGCCGCTGGGCGAGGTCGATCACGTCGGCGTGTGCGGTCATGGGCCCACTGTGCCCCGGCGTGGTCCGTGTCACCCCTCCGCGGTTGTGCAACTAGTTGCATAAACATCTCGCGGTCCTCTACAACTACAGAGGCACGAAACCGCGCATGGAGGCCCCGATGAGCCGTTACCCCCACCTGCTGAGCCCGCTCGACCTGGGCTTCACCACGCTGCCCAACCGCGTCCTCATGGGCTCCATGCACGTGGGCCTGGAGGAGGCCGAGCGCGGCTTCGAACGCATGGCGGCCTTCTACGCCGAGCGGGCGCGCGGGGGAGTGGGGCTCATCGTCACCGGCGGCATCGCGCCCAATGACGAGGGCCGGCCGTACGAGGGCGGCGCCAAGCTCACCACCGAGGCGGAGGCCGAGCAGCACCGGGTCATCACCGAGGCCGTGCACCGCGAGGGCGGCCGGATCGCGATGCAGATCCTGCACTTCGGCCGGTACGCCTACCACCAGGACCTCGTCGCCCCGAGCCCGCTCCAGGCTCCGATCAGCCCCTTCCCGCCCCGCGAACTCACCGACGCCGACGTCGAGCGAACCATCGACGACTACGCCCGCGCCGCCCGCCTCGCCCGGAAGGCGGGATACGACGGCGTGGAGATCATGGGCTCCGAGGGCTACCTGATCAACGAGTTCATCGCCACGCAGACCAACCGGCGCACCGACCGCTGGGGCGGCTCGTACGAGAACCGGATGCGCTTCCCGGTGGAGATCGTCCGGCGGGTGCGTGAGGCCGTCGGCGAGGACTTCATCATCGTCTACCGGCTGTCCATGCTGGACCTCGTCCCCGGCGGCTCCACGCTCGACGAGGTGATCACGCTCGCCAAGGCCGTCGAGGCCGCCGGAGCGACGATCATCAACACCGGCATCGGCTGGCACGAGGCGCGCATCCCGACCATCGCCACCTCGGTGCCGCGCGGCGCGTACACCTGGGTCACGAAGCGGCTGATGGGCGAGGTGTCCGTCCCGCTCGTCACCACCAACCGCATCAACACCCCCGAGCTGGCCGAGGAGTTGCTCGCCGACGGCTGTGCGGACATGGTGTCGATGGCCCGACCGATGCTCGCCGACCCCGACTTCGTCGCCAAGGCCGCCGCCGGGAAGCCGGAGGCCATCAACACCTGCATCGGCTGCAACCAGGCCTGCCTCGACCACACCTTCAGCGGCAAGATCACATCCTGCCTGGTCAACCCCCGTGCCTGCCACGAGACCGAGCTGACCCTGTCCCCGACCCGGCTGCGCAAGCGCGTCGCGGTCGTCGGCGCGGGGCCCGCCGGGCTGGCCTGTGCCGTGAGCGCGGCCGAACGCGGCCACGACGTCACCCTGTTCGACGCCGCGAGCGAGATCGGCGGCCAGCTGAACGTCGCCCGCAAGGTCCCCGGCAAGCAGGAGTTCGACGAGACCCTGCGCTACTTCCGCCACCAGCTCGACTGGCAGGGCGTGGACGTCCGGCTGAACACCTGGGTGTCGGCCGAGGACCTCGCCGCCTACGACGAGGTCGTGGTCGCCACCGGCGTCTCCCCGCGCACCCCGGACATCCCCGGCGTCGACCACCCGAGCGTCGTCGGCTACCTCGACGTCCTGCGCGACGGCGCCCCCGTCGGCGACCGCGTCGCCGTCCTCGGCGCGGGCGGCATCGGCTTCGACGTCGCCGAGTTCCTCACCGACGGCGGCGACAAGGCCAGCGAGAACCCGGAGACGTACTTCCGCCAGTGGGGCGTCGACATGGACTACACGGGCCCCGGCGGCCTCGCCGCCCCCGAACGCCCCGCCCCGCCCCGCACCGTCCACCTCCTCCAGCGCAAGCCCACCAAGGTCGGCGCGGGCCTCGGCAAGACCACCGGCTGGATCCACCGCACCGAGCTCAAGCACCGCGGCGTCACCATGGTCCCGGGCGTGCGCTACGACCGTATCGACGACGCCGGACTGCATGTCACCATCGGCGAGGAGAGCACGGTGCTGGAGGTCGACACCATCGTGCTGTGCACCGGGCAGGAGCCACGTCGCGACCTGTATGAGGCACTGCTCGCCGCGGGCCACAGCGCGCACCTCATCGGCGGGGCCGACGTGGCCGCCGAACTGGACGCCAAGCGCGCCATCAAGCAGGGCACGGAGCTGGCGGCGAGCCTGTAGGGGCGGCCGAGCGCGTCCCTAGGATGAGCCCATGTCACTCCCGCACGCGATCCTCACCGCCCTGCTCGAAAGGCCGTCATCAGGGCTGGACCTGACCCGCCGGTTCGACAAGTCGATCGGGTACTTCTGGTCGGCGACGCATCAGCAGATCTATCGCGAGCTGGGAAAACTGGAGGCCGAGGGCTTCATCCGCACCCTGCCGAGCGAACAGCCGGCCCGCGGGCAGAAGAAGAGCTACGAGGTCCTGCCCGCGGGCCGCGCCGAACTGGCCCGCTGGACCGCCGCGTCCCAGGACCCGAAGCCCCACCGCGACACCCTGCTGCTGCGGATGCGGGCCGCGGCCGTCGTGGGGACCGAGGGCATCGAGGCCGACCTGCGGCGCCATCTCGATCTGCACCAGCGGCAGTTGGCCGAGTACGAGGAGATCGAGAAGCGCGACTTCCCGCCCGGCAAGGACAGTTCGCAGGACCGGTTGCGGCACCTGGTGCTGCGCGCCGGCATCGATCTGGAGACCTTCTGGACGCAGTGGCTCACACGCGCCCTGGAGGAGTTCGCGGAGCTGCCAGGCCACGAGACGGCGTGAGTCGAGGGCCTTCAGGACCGGTACGGCGTTCGTAGGGGTACGGCTGGCGGAACCGATACGGCATTCAGAGCCGGTAGGGCTTCGAACGGCGACGCATGGCCCAGGCCGCCGTGGCCAGGACACCAGTGCCCACCAGGGCGCCGCCCGCCACCAGCGTCAGCGTGCCGTAGTCCTTGCTGCCACCGCCCACGCCGCCCATGACACCACGCGAGGGCGAGGGCGAGGCCGTGGCGGAGACCCTGGGGGCCGAGACGATGACCGACTGGGTGCCCGCCGTCGAGCCGTTGGAGCACACGACGATCACGGTGTACGTGCCCGGGCTCACGCCCGCCCAGGCCGCCGACTGGAGTGAGACCGTCCCCGAGAGGGAGACCTGCCGTCCCTGGGCGAAGTTCGCCTGTCTGCTGTTGAGCAGTGAGGCGGTGCCCCAACTGCCGTTGACGTCGGTGCACGCGCTGGTCGTGACGGAGACTGTGGACCCGGTGGTGCTCACGGAGATCCCCGAGACCGCGACGGCAGGACCGGCGGCCAGGGTGAACGGAAGTGCGGAGGCGGCTGCCACGGTCAGGCCCGAGCGGAGGAAGAGCGATGAGTTGCGCATGTGATGCCCTCCGGCGGCACGGTTGGCGGTACGTCCGTTGCGCCGCCGAGGGTCGGGAACGCCCGTGCTGCCTCAGGGTCAGCCAACGCCCCCCGTCTCCGGCCCGCATGCGGACCTCCGCCGGACAGGTGACGGACTGCTGCATCCGGGGGACGCCTCAGCGGACGTCAGTCCCGTTCGCCGGTCGTCACCGTCCGCTCCGCGGAGAAGCCGCCCCAGGTGCCGTCGGGTAGCCTGCCCCGGATCCGCACCCGGTGACCGACTCCGGCCTCCCGGCCCAGGTAGAAGCTGTACGTGGCCCGCTCTCGCGGCGCGCTTCCGCCGTACACCAGCGACGTGGCCGTACGGCCGTCGAGCTCGACCTGGTACTCCGTGACCACGCCGTCCGTGCGCGGGGGCACCCAGCTCAGGTCGAGGTGGTACGCCCCGTCCGCATGATGGGTCGTCGCCCGGAAGGCGGTCGGCGCGGTGCCGCGCCCGTCGTCGGTACCGGGTGTGGTGACGCGGACCGCTGCCGTGGCGGGCGAGAGGTTGTCGACCGCGTCCCGGGCCCGGACGGTGAAGGAGTAGCGGGTGCCGGGCCGGAGCCCGGTGACCACGGTCGCCGTCTGGTTTCCGCCCACGCTGTGGATCTTTGTGTCGCCCTGATAGATGTCGTACGACACCACGTCCCGGTCGTCCGTCGCCCTCGACCATGACAGTTGAACCGCACGGCTGCCGACCGCCCGGCCCTCGGCCCGCCCCGGATGCGTCGGGGCGGAGTGGTCGGCGGACACGGCCGCGGGAGTCGTCGCACGGACCTCCTTGCTCGGCGGCCCGAGCCGCCCGTCGGTGTCACGGGCCCGCACGGTGAAGGCGTATGCCGTGGACGGCTTGAGCCTGGTGACATCCACCATGTGTGCAGAGCCCGGCACTTCTTTGACCTTCATGGGTCCCCGATACACCTCGTAGACACGGATCTCACTGCCCGCCGAAGGTCCGGAGACCGCGTTCCACATGACGTGCACGCTGGTCGCGCTGCCCGCGGCGGCCGTGACACCGGTGGGCGCCGCCGGCAGCCGGCCGCCTTCGACTTCCGCACCGTTCCACGCGCAGGACGAGAGCAGGACGAGCACTGCGCAAAGCACGGGCACGAGGACGGGAACGCGTCGCACGACTCTGCCTCCCGGGGCCAACTGGCGGTAATGGTCCGGACCAATAGGGCTCCACTATGTCGCCGCTGACGCGATCACCTCAAGAGGGCGGTCGTTGGTGAACCGCCAGGAGCGTTACGTATGCTGGAGCTGCTCATGGCTGAACTCGCCACGAGGGATGGGGAGTTCATGCCGCCGGCTCGGGCCGCTGTCGTCGCTGATCCCGCGCCGGACGTGGGTGTCCGGAGGGCCCGAGGTCCGTTTCGCGGACTCAGGCCCCCGGCTCCTGCCGGAAGTTCGGGGGCGATCGTCGTGTCGTCGTGTCGTCGGGATGCGCGCCGTACGGCCAGGCTGGTGGCAGCATGATCGACACAGCATCGATGGGCTGAGTGTCCGTCAGTGTTCCTCGACGAGAGGTCCCTATCGTGCGTCTCCACTCGCTGACGCTGGCCGCGGCGGGCGCCGCCCTGCTCGCCCCGACGATGCCGCCGCCGACCCCGCCCCCCACTCAGGAAGGGGCAACGGCACACCGTGAGGCCGATGTCAGTGCCGCTGACCTGCTGTCAAAGGTCCGTGAGTGCGCCGCCGTCTCCCGTGGCCGCTATCGCAGCGACAGTGGTGCGCCCGCGACGATCCGGGTCTGCGAGGGGCGGGACGCGGTGTTCTGGAAGGCCGATATGGACATCGACTGCGACGGGCAGCGCACGCGGCACTGCAACGGCCGTACCGATCCGTACTTCTCCGCCGCGACGGCCTATCAGCAGTCCGACGGACGCCACTTGAGCGCCGAACGCCTCCCGTACATCGTCGTGCCCGCTCCGAGCCGTATCTGGAACCCACTTGACCGCGGCATCCGCGGCGGCTCGGTCGCCGCGGTCGTGTATCAGGGCCGGGTGCGGTACGCGGTCGTCGGCGACGTCGGCCCGAACGACATGATCGGCGAGGCGTCGTACGCCGCCGCCGAGGCCCTCGGCATCCCGCCCGACCCGCACGGCGGCGGCACGGCCTCCGGGGTCACCTACATCGTCTTCACGGACACATGGGTGACGCCCATCGAGGACCATGCGGCCGCCGTGACGGCCGGCAAGCGGCTGGCCAGGGAGTTCGTACACGGGAAGGCGTTCGTGCCCGGCAACTGATGCGGGTACGACAACTGCTCCTGAACGGCGGGTGATTCGTGCGCGGCGAGTGACGAGACGTCAGACTGCCGACCAGCCGTCGTCGACCGGCAGGATCACGCCGTTGATATTGCTCGCCGCGTCCGAGGCGAGGAACACGATGGCGGCGGCCTGCTCCTCGGGCTGGGCCACCCTGCCGAGGTTGACGAAGTGCGGGCCGAGAGTCGCCGGTCCGTGCGCGTCCGGCGCGGCGTCCACGACGATGCCGGTCCGAGTGCCGCCCGGGGCGATGGCGTTGGCGCGGATTCCCTGCTTGCGGTACATCACCGCAAGGGACTTGGTCAGCCCCACCACGCCGTGCTTGGACGCCGTGTTGACGATGGCGCCTCTGCCCGCCTGGAGCATGTGCGGCAGGACCGCCCGGGTGAGCGGGAATGGGGCGGTGAGGTTGACCCGTATGACCCGCTCCCACTCGGCGTCGGTGACGTCCGCCGGCGCCGACATACGGTCCATGACGCGGCACTGCGCGCGGCGGTCGAGCACTACGCCTGGCACACCGCCGACACCCGCCCCGCCCGGGCGACGGCCCGGACCGAACTGGCGGCGACCTTGCGGTTGGCGCTGGGGGTGGTGGCAGAGGGGGTCGCGTAGGGGGAACTCTTGGCGGAGAGGACCCAGACCGGGACGCGGCCGAGGGGCCTGCGGTGCCATGGCTGCCGCAGGCCGCCGCCTCCCTTCACGTCCGTGGCGTGGCGGATGCCGTAGGCCGTCCTCACACCTTCCGGTAGGTGTACGCCTCCGCGGCCGCCGCCTCCACCGCCGCGAGGTCGGCGCCCGTGGCCGCCGTGACGACCGCGGCCACCGTGCCCTCGACGAACGGGGCGTCCACCAGGCGTGTGTGGTCCGGGAGTTCGTCGCCCTCCGCGAGCAGCGCCTTGACGGTGAGGACCGCACTGCCCAGGTCGGTGAGGACCGCGACCCCGGCGCCGCGGTCCACGGAGGCGGCCGCCGCGGCGATCAGTTCGGCGCTGGTGCCGAGGCCGCCGGCCTCGGTGCCGCCGGCAGCGGCGACCGGCACCTCCGTCCCGGCGCCCGCGAGCCCCTGCGCCAGCTCGGCCACCGAGGCGGCCACCTGTGCGCTGTGCGAGACCAGCACGATGCCGACGAGCCGCTCGCTCTTGTCGTGACTCACCGTCTCGTCACTCACCGTCTCGTCACTCATCGTTCGCCTCCGCCAGGCCCGCGATCAGCAGCGCCGAGGACGTGGCCCCGGGATCCTGGTGTCCGATGCTGCGCTCCCCGAGATAACTCGCCCGCCCCTTGCGGGCCTGCAACGGCGTCGTCGCCAGGGCGCCCTCCTCGGCGGCGGCCCGTGCCGCGGCGAAGCCGCCGCCGAGCGCGTCCACGGCCGGCACCAGCGCATCGATCATGGTCTTGTCACCCGGCGCCGCCCCGCCAAGCGTCATGACCGCGTCCACCCCGGCCCGCAGCGCCTGGGCGAACTGATCCTCGCTCACCTCGTCGGCATCCCCGAGGGCCTTGCCGGTCCGGCGCAGCAGCGTCCCGTAGAGCGGCCCCGACGCCCCGCCGACGGTGGAGATGAGCTGCCGCCCGGCGAGCATCAGGATCGCGCCCGGCGTCTGTGGGGCCTCCTTCTCCACCGCCGCCGCGACGGCGGTGAACCCGCGCTGCAGATTGCTGCCGTGGTCGGCGTCCCCGATGGGCGAGTCGAGAGCGGTGAGCCGTTCCGCCTCACGGTCGACGGAGGCGGCGGTCGCCGTCATCCAACGGCGGAAGAAATCGGCGTCGAGCACTGGATCTCCTTGCGTGACAGGTGTGTTGCGGGCGTCCGGCTCCGGATCACATTCCCCACCGCAGCCCCGGCGTCTTCACCGGCGCGTTCCACAGCCGCAGCAGCTCCTCGTCGACCTGGCACAGGGTGACGGAGGCGCCGGCCATGTCGAGTGAGGTCACGTAGTTCCCGACGAGGGTGTGGGCGACGGCGACACCGCGCTGGGCGAGCACCCGCTGGACCTCGGCGTTGAAGCCGTACAGCTCCAACAGCGGTGTCCCGCCCATGCCGTTGACCAGGACGAGGACGGGGTTGCGCGGGGTCATGTCCTCCAGGATGGCGCCCACGGCGAAGTCGGCGATCTCACCCGACGTCATCATCGCCCGCCGCTCCCGGCCGGGCTCGCCGTGGATACCGATGCCCAACTCCAGCTCGCCGGGCGGCAGATCGAAGGTGGGGCTGCCCTTGGCAGGGGTGGTGCAGGCGCTCAGGGCGACGCCGAAACTGCGGGAGTTCTCGTTGACCTGTCGGCCGATCGCCTCCACCCGCTCCAGCGGTTGGCCCTCTTCCGCGGCAGCGCCCGCGATCTTCTCCACGAACAGCGTGGCGCCGGTGCCGCGCCGCCCGGCCGTGTAGAGGCTGTCGGTGACCGCCACGTCGTCGTTGACCAGCACCTTGGCGACCTGGATGCCCTCGTCCTCGGCGAGTTCCGCGGCCATGTCGAAGTTGAGGACGTCACCCGTGTAGTTCTTCACGATGAACAGCACACCCGCCCCGCTGTCCACGGCCGCCGCGGCCCGCACCATCTGGTCGGGCACCGGTGAGGTGAACACCTCACCCGGACAGGCCGCTGACAACATCCCCGGACCCACGAACCCACCGTGCAGCGGCTCGTGCCCCGACCCGCCACCGGAGACGAGGGCGACCTTTCCCTCCACGGGTGCGTCCCGCCGTACGATCACCCGCTTCTCCGCATCGACGACCAACTCCGGATGGGCAGCCGCCATGCCGCGCAGCGCATCCGCGACGACGGTCTCCGCGACGTTGATCAGCATCTTCATGGGTACCTCCTGGTGAGACTGGTAGATGGGTGCCTGGCCTGCGTTTCAACAGGTCAGCAGGATGAGATCGGTACTCGATCGTGGCGGTCCGTGGCGGTCCGTGGCGGTCGGAAGCGGGGTCTGGCGGTGCCGATGCTGACCTGATGCTGACTTTGATGACGGTCCGTCAGGTCTCCATGGGCGGTCGGCGGCGGTTGGCGGGAACGCTGCTGTCGGCAGTATCGACCTTGCGGCAGCGAAGGTCACGTGGGCGGCCGCTCCTGGGCGTGCCCGAGGGATCGTGACTGGTCTACCGGGTGCGCCATGCGGCGAGCCACGGGGAGGATGCTTGAGCCACCCGCCGCCCGCCACCCGCCACCCGCATGCTGAACCCGATGATCGCGGGCAGGGTTTACCAGCGCTCGTGGGAAGGCAGCCGACATCGGCGGTTCGGGTACCACCGGCTGACAGTGGCGGCGGAGTCGTCCATCTGCGCGGGGGCACCGCAGTAGGCGGAGACCGCAAATCCGAGGTTTCCGCTGGAGCCTTGCGGCCTGCTCAGGCCGGGGGGCGGTTGTCTGCCCAGCCGCGTGCAGGAAGGGGCGTTCGTTCCGGGACAGGACGCGTGCGACGAAGGCGCGCACAGCCGGAGGGCGTGGCCTTGCCCGCGTGCCTCGGGGGCCGTGCAGACGGCGCCGCACCCAGTTCGACGACGCCCGTGTCGATCACGGCATGGGTTTGACCGGCTCGGTTGCCGCCGCGCCAGATCATCTGCCGGCCTTCGAGGACGTAGACCGGCTCCCAGTCCGCCGCCGCGCCACCGGCGGGCTCGAAGTCCGCACGCCGAGCTCGGTGCTGCACGCCGAGGCACGGCGGGTCAATACGAGCACCGTGCGCTTGCGGCGGGTGGCGACTACCGACCACCCCTGCCGCTCGTCACCATGATCGTTGCGGCAGACCGCTCACGGCCTGCCGCCGTGCGAGGGCGATTGATATCGCCGCCCATGTGCCGAGCTCCCCATGCCTTGCTACCAGCGAAGCGGCACATCAAACGGACCACCATCGGGGCCTGGGTGCGCTCCCTCCTCGTAGGACGTGAACGCGGTACCGGCCAGTGGCACGGACGTGAACCCGTCGAAGTAGTGAAGTGGCACATGTGTGATCAGCAAGAGTCCCAGCCCGAGTGCGACCACCGCACGCTTCGTGTTCTCGTGACCGTCGCACCACATCCACGCCACGATGGTGAGATTCACGCAGAGCAGGAACGCCCACCGGTGCTGATCCCACCCGCCGAAAGACAGCAAGAACGGCGCGCCACTCGCGCCCACGGCCAGGACGCGTGTCACCCAACCGCGCGCGTCGTGGCCGGGCCCGACGACGACGGCCGTCACCACGATGACGGCAAGGACGAGCGGAGCCAGATACCACGCGATGTTCCACGGGTCGTAAGCACTCCAGCTCTGGGCCTGTGTACGGAAGAAAAGCGCGAGCGCGTCTTCGCGCCAGTTCCATCCGCCCCCGCCGATCCGCGTGAGCAGATGTTCTCGCGCTCCCGGAACCGCGGGCGGCACGACGAACAGCAGTGCGTTCACCGCCACCGGCAGGATGCTTGCTGCCAACGCGGTGCGCGTCGGCAGCGACGAGCGCCACACGGCCAGCAGCCACACCGGGATCACGGTCAGCGCACTGATCTCATGGGCCATCGGCGCCAGCATCATCGCCAGCGTCGCCGTCCTCCACCAGCCGCGGTAGCCGAGCCACAGAGCGACAAACAGCAGAAGGAGCAGGACCTGGTCGAGGTAGCCGACCTCATGGAACAGGTAGCCGCCCGCCGGGTGAAGGAAGAACGCCACCGGCAGCCATCGCCGGACCGGCGTCGTGGCCAGCACCACAGTGGTGACGATGACGGCGAGCAGCAGCGCCAGGATGCCGAACGAGAACGCCGCATAGAACCAGTAGGCGTTCCCTGCCCACTCGGCGATCGGATAGAGCACGGTGGCGACGAGGAAGCGGCGGTGGAACCCGTCGGCCAGCGACGTCGCCTGAAGCGTTACGGACCAGAGCGACGGCAGCCGAAACCCTGTGTAGGCAGCCAGCGAGAGGGCCGCCACACACAGCCCACCGGCCCACCACGAACGCACACTTGACGCCTGAGAATTGCTGGATGCCGCAGTGCGGGGAGACGCCTGCGAGGGAAGCGAGGTACTGACCACGCACGCAAACTACGAGCTCTCCGCGGTACTTCGTCACGGCCACTCCGTGCACTGGCCTCTTTACCGCTGATCAGACGCCCGGGATCACCCGGCTGAGTGATCAAACTGCGGCAGCGAGCGGTCGTCCGGCCCAGCGGGTGCCGCTCTCGCTGCGGGCCCGGGTGGGTTCATGGCGTTGAGCGGCCACGCTGTCGGGGTGACGGGTGGTGTGGTTGCGCCAGCGCAGCACAACGGTTCAACTCCCTTGCTTGGATGGCTTGATGGGGATGATGTCAGTCGGCGAGGGTGAACTGCCGTTCGTCGGCGTGCAACACAGCGGCGTCCGCGTGGCCGTCGACCGCACCGGCCTCGTACGTGGCGATTCCGGTGAGTCGGCGGACCTCAAGGGGCTCGGGGCGCCGCTTAGCCGTCGGCGCGCACCCGCTCCGGCTCGGGCACCGGTTCGGTGAGCCTGTTGTTCGAAGCCCTGGCAGGTTTAAGCTCGCCGGATGACCTTGGAATGGGAACAGGTAATTGTTCACTCGGCAGATCCGGTGGCCTTGGGGCAGTGGTGGGCCGAGGCCCTTGGTTGGGTTGTGGTCCACTCCTCTGATGAGGAGTTCGAGATCCGCCCGGAGCCGGATCGCCTGCCGGGGCTGGACTTCGTCCGGCTTGATGAGGCCAAGAAGGCCAAGAGCCGGCTGCATCTCGACTTCAGGCCTGATGACCAGGAAGCCGAGGTGGCTCGTCTGGTGGCTCATGGCGCACAGCGTGTCGATATCGGCCAGGGTGATCAATCGTGGGTTGTGTTGGCAGACCCCGAAGGCAACGAGTTCTGTGTCCTGGGCCAGCGGCGTCAGTAGGGCTCGCGCCTCGTCCCTGGGGCGGACGGCGTAGACCTTGGCAAGGAACCGCCGCCGACCACCCGGCCGCTCTGGCCCTCGGTGTGGCAGTCGACGACGGTGAGGGTACTTTCCGGCGCTCGCTGTCAGCCTTCTGCCGCTTGGGCTTTGGGCGCGGCGGAGGAACCGGTGGTCTGGTGGGCGGCGACCGACGGGCAGTCCTCCGCCAGTGCCCGGTCGAGTTGCTCGGTGCGGAAGCCGCTGCGTTGGGCCCACCAGTAGGCGGCCAGGGAGACGGCCAGCAGGACGAGGAGGTCTCCTGACCGGCGTTGATGAGGGATCCGGCGACGGCTCCAGGCGGCGGCCTCCAGGTCGGCGTCGTCGAAGACGACGAAGGGGGCCTTGCCGCCGAGCTCCAGGTGGACGCGCTTGACCGATCCGGCGGCCTGGGCGGCGACTTGGCGGCCGACCGCGGTGGAGCCGGTGAAGGAGACCATGGCGACGTCGGGGTGCGTGATCAGTGCCTGCCCGGCGGCCGGGCCGGTCCCGGGGACGATGTTGATGACGCCGTCGGGGGATGCCTGCCTCCTGGGCCGCCTCGGCGAACATCACGGAGGTGAGCGGGGTGAGTTCGGACGGCTTGAGGACGATCGTGTTGCCGGCCGCGACCGCGGGGAAGATCTTCCACGCGGCCATCTGGAGGGGGTAGTTCCAGGGCGCGATGCAGCCGACGACGCCGATGGGTTCGCGGCGGATGGTCGAGGTGTGCTCGCCGGAGTACTCGCCCGATGCGCGGCCCTCCAGGTTGCCGGCGGCGCCGGCGAAGAAGCGGACGTTGTCGATGGTGCCGGGGGCGTCGAAGCCTCGGGTCAGTTTGATCGGCTTGCCGCCGATGCGGCTCTCCGTACGGGCGAAGTCCTCGGCGCGCGCCTGACCGGTGCAACCGTCGGCGCGCCGCTGCCCCTGCAGGACGCGGTCGACGACGGTTCACAGGACTGGGAGCTCGTCCAGTAGGTTCCGGGCACCCGACGACCGTGTCGCCTCCACGTCTAGGTTATGCAGTGACGTCCGCTCAACTCGGGGAGCCCCCATGTCAATTCAACGTCCGGTCATCAACAGCGGCGTGCCGCACTCCGCCCGGATCTGGAACTACTGGCTCGGCGGCAAGGACTGCTACGAGATCGACCGGCAGGTCGGCGACCAGATAGCCGGCGCCAACCCGGCGATCCTCGACATCGCCCTGGCACAGCGGGCGTTCCTCGTCAGGACGGTGGAGTACCTCGCCCGTGAGGCCGGTATACGTCAGTTCCTCGACGTGGGTACCGGCCTGCCCACCGCGAACAACACCCACGAGGTCGCCCAGAGACTGGTCCCCGAAACCCGGATCGTCTACGTCGATCACGACCCGGTCGTCCTGGCCCATGCCGAGGCCCTGCTCACCAGCACGCCCGAAGGGGCCACGGACTACATCGACGCCGACCTGCGCGACCCCGACGCCATTCTGGAACAGGCCGCCAAAACCCTGGACTTCAGCCGGCCGATCGCGCTGATCCTGCTGGGCATCACCGCCCACATCACCGACGACACCGTCTACGACATCGTCGGCCGCCTCTTGGACGCCCTGCCCTCCGGCAGCCACCTCGTGCTGTGCGACGACACCGAGGTGATCAACCCGCGGCAGATGCGGGAGATGATCGAGCAGTGGAACGAGGCGAGCGACAACCCCCGCGTCAACCGCAGCCCGGAGGAAATCGCCCGTTTCTTCGAGGGCTTGGAGCTGCTGGAGCCCGGCGTGGTTTCCGTCTCCCGGTGGCGTCCCAGCGAGTCCGGTGAGCAAGCGCCCGCCGAGGTCGACGACTTCGGCGGTGTGGCGCGAAAGCCGTAGCGTCCGCAGCGGCTGCAGCAGCCGTAGCTACCGCGCCACCCGGCGGGGCTGCCTGAGTGGGCTGTCCCGCCGGGCGGCGGGGCCTGCGGGTCTCAGCTCGCCGCGGCCTCGTGAACCTGTGCCACCTGGCCTGCGTTCAGTTCCAGATGCGTGCCGGTGAAGCGCGTGCGCATGCGGCGGTCGTGGGTGACGACGACCACCGCACCCCGGTAGCCGGCCAGAGCTCCTTCCAGCTCCTCGACCAGGGCCGGGGAGAGATGGTTGGTGGGCTCGTCGAGCAGCAGCAGGTCGACGGGTTCGCTCACCAGGCGGGCCAGCTCGATCCGGCGCCGCTGCCCGTAGGACAGTTCGTCCACTTTCAGGCGCAGGTCGGAGGGGCTGAACAGGCCGAGTGAGAGGAGGTGGTCGGTGTGCTTCTCCAGGTCGCCTCCACGGCCGTATGCGAACGCCTGCGGGACCGTGAGGCGCGGCGGCCACGGAGTCTCCTCCTGCCTCAGGTGCCCGACCCTGCCCCGTGTGCGCACCGTCCCCTCGTCGGGCCGCAGCTCACCCGCCAGCACCCGCATCAGCGTCGTCTTGCCCGCCCCGTTGGGCCCGGTGATCAACAGCCGCTCCTCGCCGCCGATCCGCAGTGACGGCACCTGCAGCCGGTCTCCGACACGGACGCCGGTGAGCTCCGCCGCGGTCTGCGACGTCCGGCCGTCGGCCGTCGTCATACGGGCGGCGAACACCAGAGGTTCGGGCGGCGGCGCGACGGGATGGTCCGTCAGCCGTTCGACACGCTCCTTCGCGTTGCGGACGCGGCTCATCGCCCCGTGGCCACGGCTGCGGGCACGGAAGCCGCCGTGGCCGAACCCGGCGAGCGACAGCTTGCGCGGGATCGCCGCCAGCCGTGCCGCGTTCGTGGCGGCCAGCTTCTGGTTGCGGGCCAGCTCCGCGCACCAGTCCTCGTACTCCCGCAGACGGCGCCGCCGCTCGGCGGCCTTGGCGGCGAGGTAGCCGTCGTAGCCGTCGCCGTACCGGGTCACCTTGCCCTCGCCGACCTCCAGGATCGTGGTGGTGACCCGTTCCAGGAACACCCGGTCGTGGGTGACCGCGAGCACGGTGCCGCGATGCGCCCGCAGGTGGGCCTCCAGCCAGCCCACCGCCTGGTCGTCCAGATCGTTGGTCGGCTCGTCCAGCAGCAACAGCTCCGGCTGGGAGGCCAGGGTCGCGGCCAGTGCCAGCCGTGACCGCTCACCGCCCGACAGAGTGCCCAGGGTTCTGTCCCGCGCCAGGCCGGGCAGCCCGAGCCCGTGCAGGGCGATGTCCACCCGGGCGTCGGCCTCGTAACCGGCGCGTGCCTCGTACTGGGCGACCAGATGGGCGTAGGCGTCGAGGGCCGCGGTGAGCTCCGCTTCCGCCAGGTTCTTGAGCCCGGCTTCGGCGCGGCGTATCCGCGCCTCCAGATCGCGTAGATCGGCGAGGGCCACATCCACCGCGTCCTGGACGCTCGACTCGGGTGGAAGGGCGAGCGACTGGGCGAGGTGGCCGACGCCGCCGGGCGCGATCACGGTCAGCTCGCCGTTGTCGGGCCGGTCCTGACCGGCGATCAGCCGCAGCAGGGTGGATTTTCCCGCTCCGTTGTCGCCGATGACGCCGGCCTTCTCGCCGGGCCTGACGCTGAAGGTGACGTCGTCCAGCACGACGTGGTCGTCGTAGCGGCGGGTGACGTTCTGAAGAGATAGTTGTGCGGTGAGCATGGAAGAGTCCCCTGTTCTCGGCCGAACCGATCGGAACGGGCGGATGGACGCATCCGCGCACGCCGGATCACTCCGCTGCACGCCGGACGGGCGGCAGCACGGGAGGAGCGGAAGCACGGATGAGAACGCGCGACGGCGGAGCCGAGCTCAACGCGGTCGCGCGGGGACTGTCACAGAGAACCCATGCGCAGCACCGTAGGCCGGGGATCTGCGTGCCTGCAAGCCTTTTTCTCGCCGGCCGCCATGGCTCACATGACTGTGTGTCAGTTCCGCGACGTCAGGACGCTCAACGAGTTGGCGGCGACGATGGCACCGATGCCGGCCCACTCCGGCCCACCCAGACCCCGGCCCACCCAGACCCCGGCCCAGACCGACCCGGCCGACCACGGCCGCGAGGACCGGGTTCACGCTCATGAACAGCCCGAAGGCCCGCGGCGGCACGTGTCGCAGGGTGAACAGGTCCGCGAGGTAGGGCACGGCCGAGGGGAGGACACCGGCCGCGACCGCGCAGGCGACGGCACCGGCAGTCGGCGGATTCCGTACGGCGACGATGATGCCGATCGGCAGGAACATCACGGCGGACAGGGCAGCCGCGGCGCCGACGCCCTGCACTCCGGGGACACGTCGGCCCACCGTGCGGTTGAGCAGGATGTACGACGCCCGGCAGCCAGCAGCCAGCAGCCAGCAGCCAGCAGCCAGCAGCCAGCAGCCAGCAGCCAGCAGCCTGCAGTCGGCAGGCCCAGGGCCATCCCGAGGCCTGGAAGGCCGGGGTGGGCCGGCCGAGCGCCGCCCAGCTCGGCCACCGTCGGTCTCGCGGAGGGCGCCTGCGACCTGTCCGTCGTACGCCGACCGGTGGACGACCGGCGGTTCGACTCCGCCATCGTCGGGCTGGAACGGCGGCTGTGCGCCCTGGCCGCCGACGACCCGCTGGCCCGGCGCCGCGCGGTCCGGTCGGCCGACCTCAGCGGCCGTACCCTCCTCGTCGACCGCCGCACCGGCGCCACGGCCACCGACCTGTGGCCGCCCGACGCGCGTCCGGCGAGCGAGGAGACACACGACGTCGACGACTGGCTCACGGCGATCTCCACCGGCCACCGCGTCGGCGTGACCGCCGAGGCCACCGCCCATCAGTACCCCCGCCCCCGGCATCGTCTACCGGCCGGTACGGGACGCCGAACCGATCGCCGTACGGCTGGCCTGGTGGCGTGACGACCAGCCCCCGCCGCGCAGGCGGGATCGAGCTGGTCACGGCGCTGTACCGGGCGACCGACACCCTCCACGGCCCTTGGCGTACGGGGGCAGCAGGGCGGGAAGGGCCCTATCCACTTCTCGCGGATCCTGATTACGCGGTGCGCGGCCGTCATCCGCTTCCCCGCGTCGTTCCGGGTCCTTCCCGTCACCTCCAGCACACCACGCGCGCGGCGAATGCGCCAGAGCCGCTCACGGGTACCCGAGGAGCCGGGGTCCGAGGGTGACAGGTGGGGTCTGGCGGGTACCCATGAGCGGATCCCGCCGGGCGCGGGAGGGCCGTCCAGTGGAGTGGAGTCGGGTGGAGTCGAGTGGAGGTGAGCAGGCCGTGCGGTTCGCGTTCCATGGTGCCGACGCACATGGGCATCCCCTGGATGTCCTGCGTGACGTGCGCGCCGTCGTCTTCGACACCGACGGAGTGATCACCGACTCGGCCAAGGTGCACGCCGCCGCCTGGAAGGCGGCCTTCGACGGCTTCCTTCGGGCCCACCCGCCCGAGGACCCCGGCCTGCGTCGTCCCTTCGACGAGCAGGACGACTACCTGCGGCACGTCGACGGCAGGTCCCGCCTCGACGGAGCCGAGGCCTTCCTCGCCGCACGCGGCATCGAGGCGTCGGCCGAGACGGTGCGGGCCGTCGCCGCGGACAAGGAGCGCCTCTTCACACAGCGGCTGCGCGAGCAGGGCGTGGAGGCCTACCCGGGGACCGTACGGCTGGTGAAGGCGCTGCGTGCGGCGGAAGTGCCCCGGGCCGCGGCCTCCGCGTCCCGGCACGCCGGTGAGTTGCTGAGCCGGGCAGGGGTCCTCGATCTGTTCGACGTCCTCGTGGACGGCGGCGAGGCGGCCCGGCTGGGCCTGGCGGGCAAGCCGGAGCCCGACCTGTTCCTGGAGGCGGTGCGCCGGCTCGGCGTCCCCGCCGAGCGGGCGGCCGTCATCGAGGACGCGCTGGCGGGCGTGGAGGCGGGCCGACGCGGTGGATTCGCCCTGGTCATCGGCGTGGACCGGGCCGCCGGTGCGGACACCGGGGCGCGGCTGCTGAGGCACGGCGCCGACCTCGTCGTCCACGACCTCGGAGAACTCTGCGCGGGAGGAGCGCCGAAGTGACCGACCGGAACTCGGGGGCCGAGGCAACGGGCTGGAGCTGGGAGTACGAAGGCTACAAGCCGGCCGACGAACGCCTCAGGGAGTCGCTGTGCACGCTCGGCAACGGCTACTTCGCCACGCGGGGCGCGCTTCCCGAGTGCGCCGCCGACGAGGTCCACTATCCGGGAACCTATGTGGCCGGCATCTACAACCGGCTCACTTCCAATGTTGCGGGACGCCGTGTGGGCAACGAGGACATGGTCAACGTCCCCAACTGGCTGCCCCTGCGCTTCCGACTCCCCGGCGGGCACTGGATCGTCCCCGACACCGCGAGTGTGCTCGACCACCGGCAGCTGCTGCACCTGTCCGTGGGGATGCTGGAGCGCCGGACGCGGTACGACCTCGGCGACGACCGGGTGCTGACGGTGCGTCAGCAGCGCATCGTCCACATGGCCGACCCTCATCTGGCCGCGCTGCGCACCGAGTTCACGACCGAGGGATTCTCCGGCCCGCTGGAGGTGGAGGCTGCCCTGGACGGCTCGGTCACCAACTCCGGTGTGCCGCGCTACCGGGACCTCGACGGCCGTCACCTGACCCACATCCACACCGGCACCGCCACCCCGGACACGGTCTGGCTGCGCTGCCGTACCCGCACCTCCGACATCCGGATCGGCATCGCGGCCCGGCTGACCGCCGACGCGCCCGTCACGAACCGTCACGAACGGCCGTACGCCATCCAGCGATTGACGCTCCACATGGCGCCCGGCCACACGGTCACCGTCGACAAGACGGTCGCCCTGCACACTTCCCACGACCCCGCCATCAGCGACCCGCTGCACGCAGCCGTCGACCGGGTGGGACGCGCCCCTGGCTTCGACTCCCTGGCCCAGTCGCACCGCACCGCCTGGGGACAGCTCTGGCGCCGCGCCGAACTCGACGTTCCCGGCGAGTCGGGCCGCATCCTGCGCCTGCACCTCTTCCACGTCCTGCAGACCCTCTCCCCGCACACCGCCGACCTCGACGTCGGCGTGCCCGCCAGGGGACTGCACGGCGAGGCCTACCGCGGCCACGTCTTCTGGGACGAGCTGTTCGTCCTGCCCTTCCTCAACCTGCACTTCCCGGAGGTCTCCCGCGCCCTGCTCCGCTACCGCCACCGCCGCCTCGAACAGGCCTGCACCAGTGCCGTGCAAGCCGGTCACCGGGGTGCGATGTACCCCTGGCAGAGCGGCAGTGACGGACGTGAGGAAACCCAGCAGCTGCATCTCAACCCGCGCTCCGGACGCTGGCTGCCCGACCACTCCCATCTCCAGCACCATGTCAGCTCGGCGATCGCGTACAACGTGTGGCAGTACTGCGAGGCGAGCGGCGACACGGAGTTCCTGCACACCAAGGGTGCCGAGATGCTGTTGCAGATCGCCCGCTTCTGGGCGGACATGGCGGTCTACGACGACAGCCTGGGACGACACCGCATCAAGGGCGTCGTCGGCCCCGACGAGTACCACGAGTCCTACCCGGGTGCCGAGCGGCCCGGCCTCGACGACAACGCGTACACCAACGTCATGGCCGCCTGGGTGCTCACTCGCACCATGGAGCTGCTGGACACCCTGCCCGAGCCCCGCCGTCGCGAACTCTTCGAGCGCACCGGCCTGGACAGGGGGGAACTCGCACTGTGGGAGGACGTCTCGCACACCCTTCACGTCCCGTTCCACGACGACGTCATCAGCCAGTTCGCGGGCTACGGCGACCTCGCCGAGCTCGACTGGCACCGCTATCGCGGCAAGTACGGCGACATCCGGCGGCTGGACCGGATCCTGGAGGCGGAGGGCGACACCGTCAACCGCTACAAGGCCTCCAAACAGGCCGACGTCCTGATGCTCGGCTACCTCTTCGCACCGGCCGAACTGCAGGGCCTGTTCCGCCGGTTGGGGGTGCCTCTGGACGAGGACACCTGGCGGCGCACCCTCGACTACTACATCCACCGCACCAGCCACGGCTCCACCCTCAGCGGCCTGGTCCACGGCTGGGTGCTGGCCCGGTGCCGACGCACCGAGGCGTGGAAGTTCTGCCAGGAGGCCCTCCTGGGCGACATCGCCGACGTCCAGGGCGGCACCACCGGCGAGGGCATCCACCTCGGCGCGATGGCCGGCACCCTCGACCTCGTCCAGCGCGGGCTGACCGGCCTGGAGACCCGGGGCGGCGCACTGTGGCTCGACCCCGTGCCGCTGCCCGAACTGTCCTCGTACGGCTTCGCCCTGCGCTACCAGGGCAACTGGGGCGTACGCCTGCACCTGGAGCGCGGACTGCTGGAGATCGCGGTGCCGTCGCACGACGTCTCACCGATCGAGGTACGGCTGCCGGGGCGCGAGGTCACCCTGCAGCCGGGGGAGACGGGACGACTGGTCCTTCCGGAGTGACGCGGCCCTGTGCGGGACGCGGCCGACGGGGAGAGGCTGGGAGGAGAGCGGATCCTGCGCGGAACCCGCGATTCCTGCACGGAAAGGGGAGCGTGATGTACGGCCCGGTTGTCGTAGGGGTGGACGGCTCGCCGTCGAGCATGGCGGCCGTGGAGGTCGCGGCGCGCGAGGCCGGGCTGCGGGGCGTGGGGCTGCGGCTGGTGCACGCCTTCGGCTGGCCGGGCGCTCACATACCGGCCGGCGGGCGGCCGTGGGAGCCGAGTGGCGCCGGGCTGCGCGAGCTGATCGACGGCACGCTCACCAAGGCCGAGCGGCGCGCTCACGAGACGGCGCCCGGCGTCGACATCGTGCGGGAAGTCGTCGTCGGCGAACCGGTGACGGTGCTGGAGATCGAGTCCCGCACCGCGTGTCTGGCCGTGGTCGGGAGCCGGGGCCACAGCCGCTTCGGTGCCCTGCTGCTCGGCTCCACCGCGGGTCATCTGGCCGCCCACGCCGCCTGCCCGGTGCTGGTGGTACGGGGCAGGCCGAACGCCGAGGGGCCCGTCCTCCTCGCCGTCGACGGCTCGCCCGCGGCCCGGGGAGCCGTCGAGTTCGCCTTCGCCCTGGCCTCCCTGCACGGCACGGACCTGGTGGCGCTGCACGCTTGGAGCACCCGGACCGAGCGCGCCTACGACGCTCCCGCCGACCCGCCCTTCGTGACGTACGACGAGGGCCGGCTGCGTGATGAGGAGGAGCGCGTGCTCGCCGAGGCGCTGGGCGGGCTGCGCGACAGGTACCCCGACGTCGCCGTGGACCGCAGGCTGGTGCGAGGCCGGATCCGCCACACCCTCATCGAGGCCAGCGCCGAGGCCGGGTTCGTCGTGGTCGGGGCACGCGGCCGGGGCGGCTTCGCCGGGCTGCTCCTGGGATCGGTCAGTCAGGCCGTGCTCCAGCACGCCCACTGTCCGGTCGCCGTCGTGCGGGCCGGTGAGGGGTGAGGTTGGGGGGGCGAGCGGTCGGCGCGTCCGGCTCAGAGGCTCGCCGCGTGGTCCGGGACGTAGTTCTGCAGATCGCGCGGCGGCCGCTGATAGCCGGTCGACTCCGGCCGTTCGGGCAGGTCCGGGACGGCCGGGCGCACGTCCTGGTACGGCACGGAGTCCAGCAGATGGGCGATCATGTTCAGCCGGGCCCGGCGCTTGTCGTCGCTCTCGACGACGTACCAGGGCGCCTCGGTGATGTCGGTGTGCACCATCATCTCGTCCTTGGCCCGGGAGTACTCCTCCCAGCGGGTGATCGACTCCATGTCCATCGAGGACAGCTTCCAGCGCCGCAGCGGATCCTCCAGACGGCGCCGGAAGCGGTCCTGCTGCTCCTCGTCGCTCACCGAGAACCAGTACTTGCGCAGCAGGATCCCGTCCTCCACCAGCATCCGCTCGAAGAGGGGGCACTGCCGCAGGAAGAGCTGGTACTCCTCCTTGGTGCAGAAGCCCATGACGTGCTCGACGCCGGCCCGGTTGTACCAGCTGCGGTCGAACAGCACGATCTCCCCGGCGGCCGGCAGATGCCCGATGTACCGCTGGAAGTACCACTGGGTGCGCTCGCGCTCGGTCGGCTTGGGCAGGGCCGCGATGCGCGCCACACGCGGGTTCAGGTGCTCGGTGACCCGCTTGATGGTGCCGCCCTTGCCCGCCGCGTCCCGCCCCTCGAAGACGACGACCAGCCGGGCGCCCTGCGCCCGCACCCACTCCTGCAGCTTCACCAACTCCGTCTGCAGACGCAGCAGTTCCTTCTCGTACGCCTTGCGCGGCAGCTTCTTCGCCTTGTCGCCGGCCATGCCGCCTCCCGCCGCCTGCTCGAGCACCAGAACAGCACCGTACTGACCGAGGACGAGCCGCGCACCCCGGACGCGGACCACGCCCACGTCCGGCACCTGGAGGGACCGGCGATGCCAGGTGAGGCGCACGGGTGAATGCCCTGGCACGAAGGACTGACACCACCGCTGCCCGGGTACCCAGCGGCGCATGGCGGTGGACAGCAGGACCGAGCCGGCGCGCACGACGCCGCCCCGGCGGCGCGGGAGACTCGGCCGGGCGTTGCTGCGGTGGGCGACGACGACCGACCACAAGGTGATCGGCAACCTCTATATGACGACCGCCTTCGGCTTCTTCCTGCTCGGCGGCGTCCTCGCGCTGCTGATGCGGGCCGAACTCGCCCGCCCCGGGCTCCAGTTGTTCAGCAACGACCAGTACAACCAGCTGTTCACCGTGCACGGCACGGTCATGATGCTGCTCTTCGCGACACCGCTGTTCGCCGGGTTCGCCAACGCGATCATGCCGCTGCAGATCGGCTCCCCGGACGTGGCGTTCCCACGGCTGAACGCCCTGTCGTACTGGATGTACCTGGGCGGCGGCCTGATGGTCGTGGCCGGCTTCGTCGTGCCCGGGGGAGCGGCGAGCTTCGGCTGGTTCGCCTACGCGCCCCTCAACAGCGCGGTGCGCAGCCCCGGCTCGGGCGGTGACCTGTGGACCATGGGCCTGGTGGTGACCGGTGTGTCCACCACACTCGGCGCGGTCAACTTCATCACCACGATCCTGTGCCTGCGCGCCCCCGGCATGACCATGTTCCGGATGCCGCTGTTCACCTGGAACGTGCTGTTCACCTCGATCCTGATCCTGCCCGCGTTCCCCGTCCTCACGGCCGCCCTGTTCGCCCTGGAGGCGGACCGCAAGTTCGGGGCGCACATCTACGACGCGGCGAACGGCGGCTCGCTGCTGTGGCAGCACCTGTTCTGGTTCTTCGGGCACCCCGAGGTCTACATCGTCGCGCTGCCGTTCTTCGGGATCATCTCCGAGATCATCCCGGTGTTCAGCCGCAAGCCGCTCTTCAGCTACCTCGGCCTCATCGGCGCCACCATCGTCATCACCATGCTGTCGGCCGTGGTGTGGGCCCACCACATGTTCGCGACCGGAGCCGTACTGCTGCCGTTCTTCTCCCTGATGTCCTTCCTCATCGCCGTGCCGACCGGCATCAAGTTCTTCGCCTGGATCGGCACCATGTGGAAGGGATCGCTGTCCTTCGAGACGCCGATGCTGTGGGCGATGGGGTTCCTTGTGACGTTCCTGCTCGGCGGTATGAGCGGCGTCGTCATCGCCTCCCCGCCGCTGGACTTCCACCTCACCGACTCGTACTTCATCGTCGCCCATCTGCACTATGTGCTGTTCGGCACGGTCGTCTTCGCGATGTTCGGGGGCTTCTACTTCTGGTGGCCGAAGTTCACCGGGAGGATGCTCGACGAGCGCCTCGGCAAGATCCACTTCTGGACCCTCTTCGTCGGCTTCCAGACCACGTTCCTGGTCCAGCACTGGCTCGGCGAAGAGGGCATGCCCCGCCGCTACGCCGACTATCTGACCGCGGACGGCTTCACGCTCCTGAACACCATCAGCTCCATCGGTTCGTTCCTGCTCGGCCTGTCCATGCTGCCGTTCTTCTACAACATCTGGCGCACCACCCACTACGGCACGCGGCTGGCCCGCAACGACCCCTGGGGATACGGCCGCTCCCTCGAATGGGCCACTTCCTGTCCGCCCCCACGCCACAACTTCACGGCGCTGCCCCGGATCCGCTCCGAGTCCCCGGCGTTCGACCTGCACCATCCCGACGTCACCCGCCTCGACCAAAGGCAAGTGCAGTGAAGACCGAGGCCCGTCTGTTCATCGGCGTGGCGGGGTTCTTCCTCGTCACCGCCGTCGGCTACGGCTGGCGTTCCAAGGAACCCGCCGGTACCGCCGTCCTGACCATCGCCTTCCTGATGGCCGCCCTCGTCGCGTTCTTCCTGCACATGCAGTACCGCAGGCGGGGCCTGAGGGCACAGGACCGCCCGGACGCCGAAGTCGCCGACACCGCGGGCCCGCTCCACTTCTTCGCGCCGCACAGCCCCTGGCCCATCACTACGGCACTGGGATCCGTCCTGGCGGCGCTCGGTGTCGTCTACGGCCTGTGGCTGTTCCTGCTGGGCGTCGGCGTGCTCGGGCACGGGGTATTCGGCATGGTGTTCCAGTACGTGGGCCGGGATGCTCAGCGTTCCAGCTCGTCCGCCGACGATTCCCGTTCGTCCTCGACGCGGTAGCCATAGCTCCTCAGCACATACCGCCGCTCCTCGTCGAGCGGCTCGTGGCTCCCCTCGTAGCCGCCCGCGATCGTCTGCCGCACCTCGCCGGTCTCCTCGCCCTCCGTCAGCCGCTCCCGGTCCGCATCCTGCAGCGCCACGCAGACGCGCTTGGTCACCATGAACGCGAGCGGCGGCAGCAGCACGAAAGCGATCCGGAAGACCCAGGTCAGCGCGTTCACGGAGACCCTGAAGGCGTGCGCGATGATGTCGTTGCCGCCCGCCGCCAGCAGGACGGCGTAGCAGCTGAGCGCCGCGACACCGAGCCCCGTGCGCACGGGCTTGTCGCGGGGCCGGTCGCACAGATGGTGCTCCTCGCGGTCACCGGTCACCCACCGCTCGACGAACGGGTACGCGTACAGCACCGCGAACAGGACGCCCGGGAGCACGACCGCGGGCAACAGCACGTTCCACATCACCGTGTGCCCGGCCACCACCGTCTCCCACGGCGGCACCAGCCGCAGCGAGCCCTCCAGGAAGCCGACGTACCAGTCCGGCTGGGAACCCGTGGACACGACGTCCGCGCGATAGGGGCCGTACGCCCAGATCGGGTTGATCTGCCCGACCCCCGAGAGCAGCGTCAGCACCCCGAAGACCATCAGGAACAGGCCGCTCGAAGCCGCCGTGAACTGCGGGAACATGGGTTTGCCGACCGCGTTGCGGTTGGTGCGGCCGCGGCCCGCCCAGTGCGTGTGCTTGAGGTAGAAGACCAGGATCAGGTGCACCGTGATGAGCGCGAGCAGCAGTCCGGGGAGCAGCAGGATGTGCAGCGCGTACAGCCGCGGGATCAGTTCCTCGCCGGGAAACTCGCCGCCGAACGCGAACATGCTCACATACGTCCCCACCACCGGGATCGACAGCATGATGCCCTGGGCGATCCGCAGGCCCGTCCCCGACAGCAGGTCGTCCGGCAGCGAGTAGCCGGCGAAGCCCTCCGCCAGCGCCAGCATGAACAGGGTCACGCCGATCAGCCAGTTGACCTCGCGGGGCCGGCGGAACGCGCCCGTGAAGAAGATCCGCAGCAGATGCAGCCCGATCGCGGCGAGGAACACCAGGGCCGCCCAGTGGTGCACCTGACGGATCAGCAGACCGCCGCGCACGTCGAAGCTGATGTCCAGCGTCGACTCGTACGCCGAGGACATCCGCATCCCGTTGAGCGGCCGGTACGAGCCGTGGTAGACGACCTCCGTCATCGACGGGTGGAAGAACAGCGTCAGCCACACGCCGGTCAGCAGCAGGACGACGAAGCTGTAGAGGGCGATCTCACCCAGCAGGAAGGACCAGTGGTCGGGAAAGGCCTTGCGCAGCAGACCACCGCCCTCGGAGAGCGGCAGTCGCGCGTCGACGTAGTCGGCGGTGCGCTGAGCGGCATGACGGGCTCGCGCGTCGGCACGGGCCCTGCTCCTCCTCCACAGCACGGATCACGAGTGCCCCCGGCGCCGACCCCGGAAACGGACAGTCACGTACGATCACTCGTTGGTCTGCCCCGGCCGGTCAGGCGTCAGGTGTCAGGTGTCAGGTGTTGCCCGGCCCCCCGCTGCCGAACGACCCGCTGCCGCCTTCGGTCCAGCGGCGCCGTGTCTGCGAGGGGCTGGTGCGCGAGGGGACGTTGCCGTGGGCGGGCATCTCGTGCGGGGTCAGCCGGCGGTCGCTTCTGGGTACCTCGTCCGGCTCCCGGTGCTCCCGGACCTCGTGGACCGGGCCCCCCTCGGGCAGATGCGGCTGCTCCTCGGGGCGTGGCGGCGGCGGTTCCCGGCGCCTGATCCGGGCGCCCAGCACGAAGGCGCCGATGAGCAGCGCCACGACGACCAGACCGGCGACGACCAGTCCGATGCCGAGCGCACCTTCCGCGGCGATGTTCGTCCATGCGATGTCCATGGGGCCGCGAGTACCCCCGCCGCCCCGCGTGAACCCGATCACCTGCCGTGCTGAGCGACGCGCTCGCTCGACCGCGACCCCCGCTGACCCGGCCGGAACCCTTGCGAACGCCGGGTTTGGGCGCACCGACTCCGGCTACCCGAGCGGTGTGACACAGACAACGTCCCAGCAGCAGCTCGTCCAGTTCCTGGAGGACCGTTTCGCCGCCGCCCAGGCCTGCACCGAGTGCGCTCGAGCCTGTGCGCTGCGCGCGAGCCTGGTGGATCCGGACGGGCCCGAGGACCAGGAGCTTGTTCGCCGCAAGGGCATCCTGTGCGCCGAGGTGTGCGACGCGACCTGCCGGGTGCTCTCCGAGGAGCATGCGGACGAAGGCGCCGAGGCCGCCCTCCGCGTCCAGCTGGAGTGGACCCGGACGGTGTGCCTGGAGTGCGCACATCTCTTCGACCGGTACCCGGGTGCCGAGGACACCGCGAAGGCGTGCCGGGAGTGCGCACAGGCCTGCATGGACTTCCTGGCCACGCTCGACTGAGCGATCTGCGCCGGGTCGGCGGCAGCTCCGGTGCCGGATCCGCCCGCTCCTCGCCATTCCCAATTTCTGGAACACGTTCTACGGTGTGCGCCGTCAGGACCGGCCTTGGGGAGCCTGGAGGCGCCGTGCACCTCGAATACACGCCCGAGCAGCAGCGGCTGCGCAGCGAACTGCGCGACTACTTCGCCGAGCTGGTGCCGGACCCCGCACAGACCCGCTTCGCCGACCCGGCGGCCCAGAAGCGCTACTACCGCAAGACCATCCGGCGGCTCGGCACGGACGGCTGGCTCGGCGTGGGCTGGCCCAAGGAGTACGGCGGGCGCGGCCTGACCGCGATGGAACAGTTCATCTTCTTCGACGAGGCCGCCCAGGCCGGCGTCCCGCTGCCCCTGATGGCCCTGAACACCGTCGGCCCGACGATCATGCAGTACGGCACGGACGAGCAGAAGGCGTACTTCCTGCCGAAGATCCTCTCCGGCGAGATCGACTTCGCGATCGGCTACAGCGAGCCCGACGCGGGCACGGACCTGGCCTCGCTCAGGACGCGCGCGGTACGGGACGGTGACGAGTACGTCGTCAACGGCCAGAAGATCTGGACGACCAACGGCGACACGGCCGACTGGGTCTGGCTGGCCGTCCGCACCGACCCGGACGCCCCGCCGCACAAGGGCATCACCATGCTCCTCGTCCCGACCACCGAGCCCGGCTACTCCTGCACCCTCATCAACACCCTCGCCTCGCACGACACCACGGCCAGCTACTACGAGAACATCCGCGTCCCCGTCTCCCGCCGGGTCGGCGCCGAGAACCAGGGCTGGCGCCTGATCACCAACCAGCTCAACCACGAGCGCGTCACCCTCGCCGCCCACGGCACCATGGCCATCCGCGCCCTGCACGACGTGCAGCGCTGGGCCATGGAGACCAAGCTCGCCGACGGCCGCCGAGTGATCGACCTGCCCTGGGTGCGCCGCCGCCTCGCCCAGACCCACACCAAGCTCGACGCCCTCAAGCTCCTCAACTGGCAGATGGTCAGCGCCGTACAGGAGGGCACACTCACCCCGCAGGACGCCTCCGCCGTCAAGGTCTACGGCTCCGAGGCGCGCCGTGACGCATACGCCTGGCTGATGGAGATCGTCGCCGCACCCGGCACGCTGAAGGAGGGCTCGGCGGGGGCGGTGCTCCACGGCGAGCTGGAGCGCGGCTACCGCTCGGCCGTCATCTTCACCTTCGGCGGCGGCAACAACGAGATCCAGCGGGAGATCATCTCGTGGATCGGTCTGGGGATGCCGAGGGTGCGGCGTTAGCCAGCCGTGACCACAGACCTTGGATGATGTCTCGATTGGCGATCGTGCCGTGGTTACAACTCACACCACTCGCCCAGTTCGTCATGCGCCCCCGTCTGGATGAAGTTGCGAACGAGGGCCCAGGCGCGATCGGCAGTCAGGACGAAGTCGCCACTGAACGCAGCCAGGTCGTCCATGATCGGGACGTTGACGACGGCATCCGCCGCGGTGGTGTCGTCTCCTGTGAGCAGGGCGGACCCACCAGCGTCATCGAACAGGTGGATGACCGCCTGATCTCCTTGGAAACCCAGAGCCAGCCGGGGCTACTCACGGCCTGGCAGTCGGACCTCAAGGTACCCCCGGCCACGGGAGCGTAGTTCATTGAAGTGATCCGTCAGCTCACTGACGTCTGAACTTCTCTCCACCGCGGAGTACCGCCCTGATTCCAGTGCCGTCGCCGCCCATGCCACGCTCATCCCCGCACCTCCGACGCGAATTCAACTACCTGGCCATCCCGTGGGGAGTGCAAGAGTGTCCCCATCGGGTGGCGCGCCGGTAGCAGATCAGGGCACTGGCCAAGCCGACGAAGGCCAGGAAGTGCTCGGCCTTGCGCTCGTAGCGGCGGTGTAGCCGGCGGCACCCGTTCAGCCAGGACATCGTTCTCTCGACGACCCAGCGGTGTTTGCCGACAGTCGCTCTGGTTCAGGACCCAAGGAACTCGAGTGCCCTTGCCACGAATTCATCGTGGTACTGGAAGATCCCCCCGTGTCCGGCATCCGGGTAGAGGGGCACGAGTTCGCCCCGGGGCAGGCGGGCGGCCAGGTCGAGTGTGTTGTGGCTGGGCACCATGCGGTCGTTCTCGCCGTTTGCCACGAGCACCGGTTGGCGAATCTCCGACAGGTCCGACGGCGCCTGGCGGCCCCATTGTCTGATGGCCTTCAGCTGGGCTCGGAACGCCGGCAACGAGATGTCCTTGTCGCGGTGGTGCGTACGCTCCTTCAGCCGTTCCAGGAAGGCACGTCCGGCCCGCCGACCGCCCGCGGTTTCGGTGAAGAAGAGGGAGAGCTTGGGATCCTGGCGGGTCAGGGCGCCCTTGAGCGTGGCCCGGATGGTGAGCGCCGGGACCTTGTCGATGCCGGGGCCACCGGCGGGGCCTGTGCCCGCCAGGATGACCTTGCGGATGAGGTGAGGTTCTTGTTCCGCGATGACCTGTGCGATGAAGCCGCCCATCGACAGGCCGAGCAGATCGACCTGGTCGAAACCGAGGGCTCGGATGAACAGCACCGCGTCGCGGGCCATCGCCTCGATCGTGTCCGGCGTGGAGCCGCTCGATCCGCCCACCCCGCGGTTGTCGAAGGCGATGACCCGGCGTCGTGCGGCGAGTCCGTCGACGACGCGCGGGTCCCAGTTGTCCAGGACCCCGGCCAGATGAATCAGGAGGATCAGCGGTACGCCGTCCTCAGGGCCGAGTGCCCGGTAGGCGAAGTCCTCGCCGCGGACGGACACGGAGCGGGTCGGCGCGTTCTGGTACGACGACGTCGAGGAGGACGGTGAATTCCGCGGTGTGTTCATGTCCAGGTCCTTATGTGGCGAGTTTCAGGGCACTTCTCGTTGCGTCCTTGTCGGGCCGCGCGAAGACCTCGTCGCCCACCGCGAAGCGCGTGACGGCCGCGCCTACTTCGACCACGGTTCCGGCGAGGTCGTTGCCCAGGACGACCGGGAGCCGGTACGGCAGGATCGCCTTCAGCTCCCCGTCCCGGATCATGCGGTCGAGCGGGTTGACGCTCGCGGCATGGATCCGGACCAGCACGTCGTGCGCGCCCACCTCCGGGTCCGGCACCTCACTGGCCCGCACGCCGGCCTTGTCGCCGTAGCGCTCCACCGTGACGGCCCTCATCGTCGTCTCCGTATCTCGTCCGCAAGTGGACGGTGATGTGCATCGCGGGATTCCTGGGCAGCCCAGGAATCCCCGGGGGACGGACGCCGCAACCCTTGATATTACGATCGTAATGCTATGTGGCGGGCCGGTGGACCGCAAGGGGGTGCGGGTGTGTCACATCGCGGGGCTGGAGTGCCCATGCTCCACGCCCAGCAGGGCGAAGGCGTTGTGGATGCCCTGTTCGAGCAGCTCATCGGCGAGCTGCCGGTCGACGAGGGCTCGGGCAAGCTGGAGTGTTCCGGCCATCATGGCGTAGGCGCTGAGTGCCCTGGTGCGGACCGAGAGGGGATCGTCGGGTGCCAGGCGGGCGGCGATGCCGTCGATGACCATCAGTACGCCGTCGGTGTAAGCCCGCTTGGTCGGGTCTGCGCAGCGCCCGATTTCGTCGAGCAGGGCGGCGGAGGGGCAGCCGTCGTCGGAGCTGTCGCGATGCTGGGCGGACAGGTACCAGCGCACGATCTGCTCAAGTCCTGCGCGGCCGGGTGCCGCCTGCGCGACGATGCTCGCGTTCTGCGCCTGCAATTGGTCGGCGATCGCGGTGGCGACGAGGTCGTCCTTGGATGTGAAGTGGGTGTAGAAGGCGCCGTTGGTCAGTCCCGCGTCCGTCATGAGCGTCGAGATGCCCGAGCCGTCGATGCCGTCCCGCTTGAACCGGCGTCCGGCCGCCTCGATGATTCGCTGCCGGGTCGCCTGCTTGTGCTCTTTCCCGTAGCGCACCGCGCGCTCCTTTGCTCGTCGGAGGGGTTGCTTGCGCTTTCTGGGCGCCTTCGCCATTGTATTTCGATCGTACTTCAATGAACTCGCGGCCCAATGGCCGCCCGTTCGACGGTGAGGTGCCGCGCCAGGTGGCGCCGCATCCCCCTCGCTCGGGGGGTGTTCGTTGCGCGTCGCGGAGTGCGGTCGGCTCCGAGGGCTTCGGCTGTGAGGGCTTGCTTGCACCACCCTCGCCCCTCGTGCATAGTATTATGAATGTAATTCAATCTCCCTCCGCCGGTGCCGCTCCAGTACTCGGCGAGGTGGATTCCGGGGCAATCGGAGTGAATCGGCAGGCGTGGGTCGGCATCCGCCGCGGTGTGACCTGGTCGACAGCGCCGGCGCGGTGCATCGGGCGCCGGCGAAGAAAACGAAAGCTCCGTCCCGCCGTCCGGCACGTCTGCGGTGTGCTGCGCGAGCGGACCCGCGAGATGTCACGCGCACCCGTCACGAGGAAAAGGACATCATGAGCACCTATCTGGCAGACAAGGCCGAGGACCTCGTCGTCGAGGGCCCCTCCGCGCGGTTCACCTACCGGCGGATGGGTCCGCAGGGCGGTGTCCCGCTGGTCCTGCTGAACCGCTTCCGCGGCACCATCGACTGGTGGGACCCGGAGTTCCTGGACTACCTGGCCGCCGACCACGACGTGATCGTGTTCGACAACGTCGGCGTCGGCTACACCGACGGCGAGCCGCGTGACTCCCTCGAGGGATTCGCCCAGGGTGCCATCGAGTTCATCGACGCACTCGGCCTCGCGCAGGCCGATCTGCTCGGCTGGTCCCTGGGTGGCATCGTGGCCCAGCGGGTGGCCGTGCGACGCCCCGAGCTGGTGCGCAAGATCGTCGTGGCGGGCAGCGGCCCGGCCGGCTGGGTGCCCGACGCTCCGCCCTTCAGCGAGAAGGTCCTGGGCATCATGGCCAAGCCCGATGCCGACCTGGAGGACATGCTCTACCTGTTCTACCCCGAGACGGAGACGGCCCGCGCCTCCGGGCGCGAGCACTTCGACCACGTCGCGACCCGGCTCGCCGCCGGCGGCCCCGCGGTCTCCGAGGCGGCGGCCCAGGGCATGCTCACCGCGGCGGCCGCCCTTCTGGCGGCGCCCTTCGACGAGGTGGTGGCGGAACTAGAGGCGATCAAGCAACCCGTCCTCTACGCCAACGGCCTGCACGACGTGATGATCCCCGCCCACAACTCCTATGTCGCGGTCCAGCACCTCGACAACGCCACTCTCGTGCTCTACACCGGTGCCGGCCACGCGTTCCTGTTCCAGTACGCCAAGGCCTTCACCCGGCAGGTGGCCGACTTCCTCGCCGCCTGACCACACCGGCCCCGCCGCCGCCCCCGCAACGCGGGGCGGCGGCGGGGCCGAGGCATCGTGCCGGCGCCGCCGCACGGCTTGTGTGAGGCGGCGCTCGCGCGATGGGCGAACGTCACCGCCACGGGACCTGGTGGCCGACTTCGTGTCCCCGCCGGGACCTCGCGGAGATGTCCGACGCGCAACCTGGCCGGCCTGTTCGGCCCGCGTGCGCAATGAGCGCCGAGCCGTCGACGTGGTCTCCCGAACCGGCGGCCGGCTGTGTCGGTGCTCCGCCATAGGGTCCCGATGTCCGCGGCCTTTGACCGTCGACCCCCGCAGACTGCAGTCGCAGCCGGGAGACGCCAGGGAAACACCCCCCATGCCGAAGGGCACGACGTGAATGACTCCCAGGAAGCGTGAATGACTCCCAGGAAGTACGAGGCGACGTCGTGACGTCGTACAAGAACGCACCGACCCGCACCATCACCGCCGACGGAGTGACCTTCGCCTACCGCGAGCTCGGTCCCCGGTCCGGCGTCCCGGTGGTCTTCCTCACCCACCTCGCCGCGGTTCTCGACAACTGGGACCCCCGGGTCGTCGACGGCATCGCCGCCAGCGTCATGTCGTCACCTTCGACAACAGGGGTGTCGGTGCTTCCAGCGGTTCGACGCCGCGCACCATCGAAGCGATGGCGAAGGACACCGTCACGTTCATCCGGGCACTCGGGCTCGAGTACGTCGATCTCCACGGCTTCTCGATGGGCGGCATGATCGCCCAGGTGATCGCGCAGACCGATCCGGACCTCGTCCGCAAGCTGATCCTCACGGGTACCGGTCCGGCGGGGGGGGTGAGGGCATCAAGGACGTGACCCGGTTGTCCCATCTCGACACCGTTCGGGGGCTGCTCACCCTTCAGGACCCGAAGCAGTTCCTCTTCTTCACCCGTACCGCCAATGGGCGTCGGGCCGGGAAGGAGTTCCTGGCCCGCCTGAAGGAGCGCACCCAGGGCAGGGACAAGGCGATCTCTCTCGCGTCGTACGGCGCTCAGCTCAAGGCCATTCACCGTTGGGGGCTGGAGCGGCCCCACGACCTCTCGGTCATCCGCCAGCCGGTGCTCGTCGCAAACGGCGAGAGCGACAGGATGGTTCCGACCCAGAACTCGGTCGACCTGGCGCGGCGAGTGCCGAACGGCGAAGTTGGTCCTCTATCCCGACGCCGGCCATGGCGGCATCTTCCAGTTCCACGGGCAGTTCGTGGAGACGGCTCTCGAGTTCCTCGAGCGGTAAAAGGCGTGCGGTGCGGTCGTAGTCTGGGCCGAGGATGGTGCCTCAGGGCCGTGGCGCCCTTTGGGTGAGCGGCTCGAGGCGCCCGTTCACTGACGCGACCTCGCCTTCCGCCTCACCCCATGAACGCGAGAGCGTTCTCGATCCCCAACTCCAGGACCTCATCGGCGCGCTTCTGGTCGGACAAGGCGCGGGACAGCTGCAACGTCCCCACCAGCATGGTGAAGAGGCCGATGGCCTTGGCCTGAGCGGACTGCGGGTCCTCGGGTGTCAGGCGGGCGGAGATCTCCTCCAGGATGGCCTGCGCGCCGTCGCTGTAGGCCTGCCTGGTCCCGTCCGCGCAGCGGCCGATCTCGTCGAGAAGGGCGGCGGAGGGGCATCCGAGGCCGGGGTGGTCCCGGTGCTCGGGGGACAGGTACTCGCGAATGAGGTCCTCGAGTCCCGGGCGGCCGGGGCGCAGGGTGCCGTAGCTCGCGACCTGCGTGTGCAGTTCCTCGGCCACGACATGGGCGACGAGGTCGTCCTTGGACGCGAAGTGGGCGTAGAAGGCTCCGTTGGTGAGCCCTGCGTCCGCCATCAGCGTGGAGATGCCCGAGCCGTCGATGCCGTCCTGCTTGAACCGGTGGCCGGCCTTCTCGATGATGCGTCGCCGCGTCACCTGCTTGTGCTCCTTGGCGTAGCGCACCACGAGCTTCCTCCGTTCGCTCCGTAAGGCCCATGCTTCGCACTCAAGGGTAATCCATGGCCTGACGCACGTAATATCATGACCGGCGGGCCCATGTCCGGCGTCCGCATGACCGGCGTGCTCACGACCGGATACGGGCACCGGGTCCGAGTCGGGCGGTGACTTGCCCGGGGGTGAGGGTGGAGTGCTCCGCGGAACACTCGACGATGACGCGGACCGGGGCGTCGCAGTCGGTGTGACGGATGTCCAGTACGGGCCCCTCGGGGCCGAGGGCGTACGTCTCGCCCCACTGGGTCAGCGCCATAAGGACAGGCCACAGATCCCAGCCCTTGCGGGTCAGGCGGTACTCGTTGCGGGAGCGGCTGCCTGGCTCCCGGTAGGGGACGGTCTTGAGGACGCCGGCCGCGATCAGCTTCCGGAGGCGGTCGCTGAGGACGGCCTCCGACAGCCCGATGTGGCGGTGGAAGTCGTCGAAGCGGCGGACTCCGTTGACGGCGTCCCGCAGGATCAGCAACGTCCATTTCTCACCCACCACGTCCAGCGTGCGCTGGATGGGGCAGTTCTCCGTGCTCGCCTCAAGCCACTCCATCCCGCCATCGTAGGGGCCTGGCTTCGTCATTGACAGTCAGGTGAGCGAGAAGCTAGCTTCATGTCCAAAAGTCAGATGGAAGGTGCCCGGTCGTGGGACGAACGCGTACGTATCAATGGGAAGATCCCGCGATCCTGGCGGAAGCTGCCGGACGCCTGGCCGGCATCGACTTCCTGCGTGAGTTGCAGGCGGGGCGACTGCCGGCGCCGCCCATCAACTACTCCATCGACTTCACTCTGGACGAGGTGGAGCCCGGCAGGGCGGTCTTCTCCCTGACACCGGGTGAGGAGCACTACAACCCGATCGGCAGCGTGCATGGTGGCATCTTCGCCACCCTGCTCGACTCGGCGGCTGGTTGCGCAGTCCAGTCGACCCTTCCGCAGGGCGTGGCGTACACCTCGCTCGACCTGACGGTGAAGTTCCTACGACGGATCACCGTGGACACGGGCACGGTACGTGCCATCGGCACGGTGGTCAGCACGGGTCGTCAAACCGCCCTGGCCCAGGCACAGTTGGTCGACGGTACGGACCGTCTGCTCGCCCACGCCACCAGCAGCTGCATGCTCTTCCCGGTGCCTCCCTCGCAGAGGTGAGCCTCGGCGGCGACCGGTATCGGTCTGGGCCGTGATGCCGGACTCCCTCGATCTCGGCACAGAACGCCGGAGTGCGAGGTGAAACGACTGCGGCGCACGTCGGTGGCAGCCCGATGACTACTCGGGTCGCCGGCCGCCGTGCGCCGCGGTCGTGCCCAGGCGCCCGAAGGAGATGATTCCTTCGGGCGCCGTGCTCTTCGTCAGGCGGCGTGGGTGGGGTAGTCGGTGTAGCCGGCCGCGCCGCCGCCGTAGAAGGTGGCGGGGTCAGGGGTGTTCAGGGGGGCGCCGGAGCGTACGCGCTCGACGAGGTCGGGATTGGCGAGGGCCATGGTGCCGACGGTGACGACGTCGGCCAGACCATCTTCGATGTCCTTGGCGCGGGTGGCGATGTCGGCACCGGCCCGGTTGAGGATCAGGGAGGTGGGCCACAGCTTGCGGAGGGTGAAGAGGAGTTCCTCGTCGCCGCCGTGGCCGATGTGCAGGTAGGCGAGGTTGAGGGGGGCGAGGGCGCGCAGGAGGTGCGGGTAGAGCTCGTGCGGGTCGCTCTCCGCGAGGTCGTTGAGCTTGAAGGGGTTGCCGGGAGAGATCCGGATGCCGGTGCGGCCGGCGCCGATCTCGTCGGCCACGGCCGTGGCGACCTCCACCGCGAAACGGATGCGGTTGTCGAGGGAGCCCCCGTACTGGTCGGTGCGCTGGTTGGCGCTGGGGAAGAGGAACTGGTTGACCAGGTAGCCGTTGGCCCCGTGGATCTCGACGCCGTCGGCGCCGGCCGCGATGGCGGCCGCGGCGGCGCGCCGGAAGTCGTCGACCGTCGCGGCGACCTCCTCGGTGGACAGCTCGCGCGGCTCCGGCATCTCCTGGAGCCCGGACGGGGTGAACGTCTGGCCGGCCGGCTTGATCGCGGAGGGGGCCACCGGCTGCCGGTGGTGGGGGGTGTTGTCCGGGTGGGAGATGCGCCCGGCGTGCATCAGCTGGATGACGATGCGTCCGTCGGCCTCGTGTACGGCGTCGGTGACCTTGCGCCAGCCGGCGATGTGTTCCTCGGTGTAGATGCCCGGGGTCACCGGGTAGCCCTGGCCGTCGGCGGAGGGCTGGGTGCCCTCGGTGATGATGAGCGCGTGCGAGGCGCGCTGGGCGTAGTACTCGGCGTTCAGCTCGGTCGGCACGCCGTCCGGGGTGGCCCTGCTGCGGGTCAGGGGGGCCATGGCCAGCCGGTGCGGCAGGGAGATCTCTCCGACGACGGTCGGGTTCCACAGGGCGTTGAGCATGGGGGATTCCTCAAGTGATGGGTGGTGGTTTCAAAAGGGGCGGGGGCGGCGGACACCGCGTGGACGTGGACACCGGGCTCTTCTGCTTCCGGGTCCGAAGACGCACCCGCCCTGCGCCCGCCGGCCGAGTCGGAGTCGGCGACGGCCTATCAAATTACGATCGTAATTCTATGCGGGCGGGTGGGCTGTGGCAAGTGGATCCGGCATGGGGCACGTAGCCGCGCGGCGCAGCTCGCGCAAGAACCTCACGCCAGAGCGGATGAGAGTTCCGCAACGGCTGCTGGAATCGCCTGCTCCGCCCAGACGACCTTGCCCTCGCGGTTGTGCCGTGTGCCCCAGTGTTCGGTGGGCTGGACGAGGAGGAGCAGGCCCCGGCCGCCCTCGTCTAAGACCCGGGCGCGGCGCAGGTGCGGGGCGGTGCTGCTGGCGTCGGAGACTTCGCGCGTCAGGGCGGACTGCAGGATCATCCGCAGTTGGATGGGGCTCTTGCCGTAGCGGATGGTGGTCGTCACCAGTTCGCCCCACCAGTTCGCTGACCACGAATTCGGTGGTGAAGGCCAGTTCTTCCAGCCCTCAGGCGGTCAGTTGATCGGATGCCTGGACGCGGGCCGTGGAGATGACTGCCGGGTCGCTGGGGAGACCCCAGGTCGCGACATGATCGGCGTCAAAGGCTCCGGTGGGGCGGTCCGCCGGGCGCGCCCGCCCACCGTTAGTCAGGGAAGGCGACAGCCGATCACGGGGTGTGGTCGGCGCGGCGGAGGACAGGGCGCAGGATCTCGATGACGTCGGGGTCGTCCACTGTGGAGGGGATGGGTTCGTCGTGGCCGTCGGCGATGCCGCGCATTGTCTTGCGGAGGATCTTTCCCGAGCGGGTCTTGGGCAGGGCGGCTACTACCGCGACGTCCTTGAGGGAGGCGACGGCGCCGATGCGTTCGCGTACGAGCTGGACGAGTTCGGCCTCGACCTCGCCTGGTTCGCGGTCGACGTCGGCTTTCAGGACGACGAAGCCGCGCGGTACTTGTCCCTTCAGAGGGTCGGCGACGCCGATGACGGCGCATTCG
>NZ_JBQHCX010000030.1:0-55732 GCF_052068475.1 Streptomyces sp. SD31
GCCACCTCTTACGAGGCGGCGGTCACGCTCGCATCGTTCCTGCTCTGGGCAAGATCCGTTTGAAGACGGACCCTAGTACTGCAACGGTGCTTGTCGTGACTGATGGCCAGGTCGAGGCGACCACTCTGCTCGACGTGCGCCGCCCCGCCCGACTGTGAAGGCGGACGAGGCAGCGTCATGGTTCCGTGGCCGCTTCAGTGTGCTCGGACTGAGGCTCCGTAGCTGTCGGTCTGGCGGAGTACCGCCACATCTTGGGCCGGTGCCGGCCAGGCCTGGATGAGGTACCACTCGGTGACCTCGGCGGGGGCTAGGTCGATGGCGGTCCGTTGATACAGCGGCTCTCTCAGCGGGCTACTTGATGCCCGGTGTCCGAGCCGTGATCTGGGGGCGCCGGACGGGCGCCTCGGCTCCGCGCTCCAGGCCCCGCTCTACTCTGTGTTCTACGAGCGGGTCACAGCGGCAGCGCTACGGGCTCGTCCTGCCCGTCCCCTTTCACGCGGATCTCGGTCAGAGGCGTCGAACCGCTCCGGCCGCCCTGGCAGACGATCTTCGTCGTGGACACCTGCCGCCGACCAGCGCGAGCTCGCCAAGGTGCACGCACACCAGCCCACTTGACCTGTGAGTTTCCCGATGCACACCGCTCAATGGTGCGCGGGATCGCCGGTTTGGCTAACCGGCGATCCCGCGCTATGTTGCTCCGCTCTCGCGTGCCGATGATCAGAGTGAACGGCTGGCAGCGGGACCGGCCGTGACCGCCGGAGCGGCCGGTGGGCTGGTGAAGAGGGTCGTCCTGCGTTCGGGGCCCGCGGTCTGCGGGCGGCGAAGGCCGGTTTCGTGGGCGAGGGTTTCGGAGAGATCGGCCAGCAGCGAACTCGGGGTGTGCGGGGACGCGGTGATGGTCCAGGTGGGCCTGTCGGGATCGGGACCGGCCCAGACGGTCCAGGTGGCCAGGTTCTGGCTCGGGTGCTGTGCGGTGAAGGCGTCGAACTGGACGCCTGCGTCCCCGGTGGGGGATGTCCAGCGGATCCATCGCCCGTCCACGGTGTGCTTCCATCCGGCGTCGGAGAGGGGCTGCGTGGCCGCGGTGACCATCTTCTCGTCCACCGGGGCGCCGATGGCCGTGTCCCAGCCGTCGCCGTCGGCGAGGTGGTTCAGCAGTTCCTGCAGCACCGGGGCAGGGGTGGCGCCGGTCGCGGTGAGGACCCACATGCGGTCGGAGACGGGAGTCTCGTAGGCGGCCACGGTCCACGCGGTTTCGTGGGCGGGGGTTTCGTGGACGCGCTCGATGCGCAGGGTCTGGGATTCGTGGATGGCGTGGGTTGTCTCGTCCGACCAGGTCCGCCACTTCTCCCAGTCGCCGTGTGCGTCGAGGAAGGTGTTGAGGAGGGCGTCGTGATCGCCGGCATCGGCCAGGTAGGCCGGGACGGTTTCCGGCTCCAGGCGGGCCGGTTCGGTCGTGGCTGCGGTGAGGGCGAGTGGGGTGCGGGCTTCGGCGGCGGCGCGTTCGGTGTCGGTCAGGGGCGCTGGCCCAGGGTGCATCTCGGCGCTGTGGACCTTTTCGAAGGCGAGCATGGCCCCAGCGGGTGAGTCGAAGGTGTCGGCGACCTGGCGCAGGTGGTCCTCGCCGTGGAGATAGACGGACTTGCCGTTGCGGCCGAGGTAGGTGCCGACCGCGACGGTGGTGTGGCCGTCGTAGGCGTGGGCGTGGATGAGGAGCTGACCATGGCGGATGTCGTCGTGGATCTTCTGGGCCTCGTTGGAGACCTCGCGGATTTCGCTGCGGGTGCACCAGGGCATCGGGTAGTTGGCCCAGGTCCATTCTTCGTCAATGGCCTCCCGGAGCCGAGGGGTGATCTCGACGGCGATGCCTTCGGCGGACAGGTGCTTGGCCGCGTCCTGCGCCCAGTAGGGCTCCTCATGGTCGATGCGGACCAGGACCAGCACGTTGTCAGCGACGACAGTCCAGTCGGCAGCCTCCAGGCTCAGGTGGACAACGTGGGCCTGTGTACCGGTCAGGACGGCGGTCACGGCGCTGGGATGGGTGGGGTGGGTGTCGAGGCGGACGTGGGCGTCGATGGTGGGAGTCACGTTGGGGTGTCGTCTCTTCTGCCGGTGGCCGGGCCTTCGGGTCCGGCCACCGGCGTATGCGGGGGCTATCGGGTTGCTCGCGCGGCGCGGGCGGTGCGCGCGGGCGTGGTGGTCGGCGGGCCGGCACGGGTGGTGGGCGCCGGGCGCGGTCGCTGCGGCGGGACCGTTCCGGTGGCGTGCTGCCAGCGGGTGCGGACGGCGCCGATGTCGGCGAGGGAGCGGCGGGCGCCGACGACGAGCTGGAACGGGGTGTTCGCCAGGTCGCCGGCGTACGCCTCGATCTGCCGGCCGGTGTGCTCTGCGGTGGCCAGGAGGGAACGCTGCAGGGCCCGCTCGCCCCAGTGCTCCACGGACCCAGCCGGTTCGGCCAGCAGGCGGAGCACCTCGCCCGGTTCACTTCCGTCGTCCAGCAGACCGCGCTGCTGGGCTTCCCACAGAACGGTGACGGGGTCGACGGGCTCGCGGCGGCGAGCGAGGGTGGTCAGGCACTGCCACAGCCCGGCGTGCAGCGGCCGGTTGAAGTCCTCGGGGAGCAGCCACCGGACGGACTCGGTATCTGCGGGGTGCGCGGTGGCGGTCGCGAGCAGCAGCTGCTCCTCCTCGACCGCCTCGGTGTAGTCGGGCGCGATGGTCCGCGGCGGTGCCGTGGTGCGGGGCAGGACGCCGGCGCGCGGCGGGAAGCGGCTCGCGATGTCGTCTACGACCGCGGCGAGCGCGTCGGCCTCGGCGAGCACCGTCTGGACAGGGTGGGGGAGGGAGACATCGTGGACGGTCTGGACGAGGCGTTCCGCGGCGGCCTGCAGACGGCGGCGGGCGTGTTCGGCCTCGACCATGCGCGCGTAGGCCGGCGCGTGGCGGGGCCAGGGGCAGATCTGGATGAGGGTGTGCAGGTATGAGACGGACAGTCCGCGCGCCTGCTCGCGGCCGGCGGCGAGCACCTGGTCGAGCCACTTGGTGTTCTTCGCGTGCTCGGCCGGATCGGGCGGGGGCAGGGTGCTGATCGCGGCGAACAGGGCGGCGTGCGCGGCGGTGGAGAACGAGTCGGCGGTAATCCCGGTCACGTCGCCGAGCCGATGCGGGTCGAGGAGGAGGGCACCGAGGAGGGCCTGCTCGGCGTAGCGCACGGGCTGCGGCGGATGTGTGTCGGGCAGGTCGTCGAGGTCGTCTTCGTCGGATTCGGGGCTGTGGGGCATCAGGCAGCCAGGGTGAAATCGTCGGGGTCGAGGGTGACGCCGAGGTGCGGGGCGAGGAGGTGGCCAGCGAGCAACGGTGGGACCGCGTTGCCGATCTGGCTGAAGACCTGGCCCTTGTTGCCGGCCCAGGGGTAGTCGGCGGGGAAGGTCTGCAGGAGGCCCGCCTCGCGGGTGGTGATCCGGATCGGCTCCGGCACATCGGGAGCCTCCGTGTCCTGTGCCGGCGCAGCGGCCGGTTCTGCGACCCATACGCACTCGTTCGCGCGGTGTCCGAAAAACAGCGTGCCCGCCGGCTCCTCGATGGACCGGACGGTGGCGTTGGCCTGGTTGTTGCTGCGCAGCGACCAAGACCAACGGTGGGCCTCGGCGGTGAACGTCGGCGCCGGAGCGCTGGCGGCACGGTTGGTGCCGTGCCGCGCCGCCCACCCTGCGCCTTCGCGGCGGGACTGTAGAACCACTCCGTCCGGTCGCGGCATCCAGGTGCCGCGCTCCCGGGCATCGGACAGCGTCTTTCGGGAGCCCGAAGGGAAAGGCTCGGGCCCGCCGCCGGGTCCGCCGCCGGCGCAAACGGTGGGGACAGGCCGGTCGGTCGCGCCCCACCCGAGCGCCTCAGCCATGCTCACCCAGCGGGCGCGGCCCGGACCGAACAGCGATTCGGGCTCAGCGACTTGGGAGTGCGTCGGCGTTGGAGGCTGTGCCGTACGGACCCGGGAGGCGAGCAGAATCGCCCGCCTCCGCGTCTGCGGAACGCCGAAGTCGGCGGCATTGAGGATCCCGTACCAGACCGAGAACCCCCAGCCGCGCAGGACGGCCGCGTACTGGTGCCACAGCGGCAGCACGTCGGGGACCTCCTCCATGGCCACCCACTCCGGCTCGCCGACCGTGTTGAGGGCATGCAGGTAGCGCATCGGCTCGGCCGCCAGCAGGGAGCGCTCGTCACGGCAGGCGGCCAGGAGCTGCTTGCGGGTGTCGCGGCCGGTGGCGAGGTCGGCGACCGCCTGGTGGACCAGGGGCTGGTCCACCAGGCCGAGGCGCTTGCCGGCCATGGACCATGCCTGGCAGGGCGGGCTCGCGATGAGCCCGGCGGTTTTTCCGAGGAAGGACCAGACGGGATACAGCGCCACGTCGGTGCGAATGGTCAACTGCCCTGCCGCTGCCCGGGTTTTGCAGGCCCACTCGTCCCATTCCAGGCCCACGTCCCGTACGCCGAGGACGTCAAGTGAGTGGCTCCATCCCCCCGGTCCCGCAAACAGGTCCAGGATGGTCAAGAGGCCAGTCCGAAGTCTTCCTGTACCGGCTCGACTTCACCGCGGCAGGCCCACGGGGAACAGCCGTCGACGACGCCCTGCTCCAGCTCATCCAGGTCCGGTCCGCTCTCGGTGAGTTCTTGCTGCATCGCCGCCCATTCGGCGGCGGTGACGTGATCGATCGGGGCTTCGCTGAGAGGGACGCGGGAGCGGTGGAGAAACGCCTCGCCGAGCAGACGGTTGCCGGTGGCGTTGGCGCGGGCGTTTCCCTTGCGGATGGCCGCGTCGAACTCCACTACGTCTTCCCATTCCTGTGGGGAGTTGTCGCGGATGTTGCGCCATTGGGCGTTTCCGTGGAAAGGGCACCCGAGGCAGCTCGATTTCGGGGTGTCGGCCAGGCCGAGCGACGTCAGATAGCGGACGCAGTCGCTTCTTGACCAGCCCATGTCGATGAGCGGGTGCCGGTTGCGCATGTACTTGACGTCGGCGTCCTTGGCCCGGTGGAATTCGTCGGTGGAGATGCCGACCCACTGCTCGACGAAGATCCCCTTGGGGATGCGTGTCGGATAGGGATAGCCGAGTATTTCGCGGACCTTTTTCTTGATCGGCTTAATTTTATATTCCCCGGTACATTGGCGCCTGGTCATACCCGGATTTCCGTCCTTGTTCAGGACGTAGAGCGGCATTGACGCAAACCTGTGGTCGGGGTCCAGGGCATCCTCGCGTATGTTTCCGGACGATACGCGAAGAACGGGTATGCCTGCGGGTCTGGCTATTTCACGCTCCAGCCGGTCGAGATGGGAATAAACGGCTCTCGGTTCCCAGCCCGTGTCGGCGAAAATTGCGTAGTCGACCTTCGGGAGTATGCCTTGTGCGGAGAGGGCGAGCATGGCGCTGGACTGGATACCGGCACCTCTGTCACCTGTTCGGGGCTGTTGCGGTCTTGCTCCTGGGCGGAGGGTCGGTGAGTCAGGTCCGCCGTGGTGTTGTGGCTTCGGTCGGGAGACGGCGGACGTTCGCTGGGAGGGACCGGCCTTGTCGCAGCTCGGCGAGTTCGGTAGTGAGAGCGTGGATGACTTGGGCATAGATCTCATTTCGTTCGGCAAGTTCGCTGTTGTGCTCACGCAGCCTTCTGTTCGAGGCTTCGAGGTCGTCGACTTTGGCCTGGAGGTTTTGGAACGCGGCAGGAATTCCGTTGACGCTTTCGCGGGCTGCTTCGAATTCCTGTCGCAGGTCGGGGTGTTTGTGGGTGAGGACCCAGCGTTTGACTCCGGCTTCGGCGGCGAGCTGGACGACGGTGAGGGCACCGGTCGATCGGGCGGGTGCGCCGGCGAAGAGCCGCTGAATCGCGGCTTGGGAAGCTGTGTCAGAACTGCTGGTTTGTGACGTTCTGCGACGGTGGGAGGGGCATCAGTGGCGGGCCGCCGCTTGAGTACGGTTGCTCCGCATGACCCAGGCGGCACCTTCTGCGGCGTGATCGACTTCGCGCGGGCGATCCGGCCTGCGATCTCGCTGCCACTTGGGTGCTACTGCCGGACGGTGCCGCCGACCGCTTCCACCGCGCCTACCCGCCAGCCCTGGATGCCGCGACCCTGCGCCGCGCCCGCGGCTGGGCGGTGCTGAAAGCCCTCAGCGGCGTCCTCATCGGAGAAGCTGACGTTCACGGTTGCCCCGGCGGCAAACCCCCTGGGGCCCACCCGCACGTACCGCCCTGCGACGCCTCATTGCGGTGGCCCGCAACTTAATGGTGCTACCACCAACGACGCTGGCCTGCTGCGGGCCAGAGCGCGTTTCCGGCCGAGAATCGCGATCAGCCCTGGTCGGAGCCCTATCCCCGCGTCGGCGTTACTAGCCCCAGCTCGTACGCCATGATGACCAGTTGCACTCGGTCTCGCGCGTCCAGCTTTGTCAGCAGCCTGCCCACATGGGCCTTGGCCGTGGCCATGCTGATGTGCAGCCGCGTGGCGATCTCCGCATTGGACAGTCCACTTCCGACCAGGGTGAGCACTTCCCGTTCGCGGACGGTAATGCTCTCCACCGGTCTCGGGGGCGGCGGGGTGGCATCGGGGCGGGCAGCGAACTCGGCGATCAGGCGGCGCGTGACGCTCGGTGCGATGAGGGCATCACCCGCGGCGACGACCTCGATCGCGGTGAGGATCTGGTCCATGTCCATGTCCTTGACGAGGAAGCCGCTCGCCCCTGCGCGCAGGGCGCCGTAGACGTACTCGTCGTCGTCGAACGTGGTGAGGATGAGGACCTTCGGTGGTGTGGTGGAGCCCGCGGTGATCCACCGGGTGGCCTCGATGCCGTCCATGCCGGGCATCCGGATGTCCATCACCACCACATCCGGCGCCAGCTGCTCCGCGAGCCGCACCGCCTCCTCGCCGTTCGCCGCCTCGCCCGCCACCTCCAGCCCGGGGCGGTCGGCGATCAGCACCCGCAGCCCGTGCCGGACCAGCGGCTGGTCGTCGGTGAGCAGTACCCTGATCATGTGGCCGCCACCGACAGCGGGAGCCGTGCCGCCACGCGGAAGCCGCCCTCGTCGCGCGGCCCGGCCGTGAACTCGCCGTGCAGCAGCGCCGCTCGCTCCCTCATGCCCGTCAGCCCGTAGCCGGCTGCGCCGGGCAGGCCGGACAGGCCGCGACCCTCGTCGGTGATCTCGATGGACAGATCGTCCTCCTGGCAGTCGATGGTCACCAGGCAGGCGTTGGAGCCCGAGTGGCGGACCACGTTGGTGACCGCCTCCTGGATGATGCGGTACCCGGACAGCTCGATCTCCGTCGGCAGCGGCCGCCGTTCCCCCCGCCACTCGATGTCCACCCGCACGCCCGCGTCCCGGGTCCGCTCCACCAGCCTGTCGAGATCGGTGAGCACCGGCGCCGGGTCGAGCGGTGCACCGTCCCTGGGGTCCGCCTGCCGCAGCGCGCCGAGCATCCGGCGCAGGCCCGCCAGAGTGTCGCGGCTGGTGTCCTCAATGGCGGCGAGGGAGTTGCGGGCCTCCGACGGCTGGGTGTCGATGACGCGCCGGCCCACCCCGGCCTGGATGGCGATGACGCCGATGCTGTGCGCCACCATGTCGTGCAGCTCCCGGGCGATCCGCAGTCGCTCTGCGATGACGGCCTGCTCAGCGGCCCGCGCCCGCAGGGCGGCCGTGTGCTGGCGGCGCTCGCGGACCGAGTAGCCGACCGTCCAAGCGGTGACCATCATCAGCGCCAGGAAGACGGCGGCGGCAAGGAACGACGAGGAGCCCTCCCGGTAGTAACTGGCGGCCCCGATCTGTACACCGAGCGCCACCATCGAGGCGATGGCCGCCGTCAGCCGCGACCGGGTGGCCGCGATCCATCCGACGGTCAGATCGGAGAGCACTGCCTGCAGACACGCGATCTGCCACGCCTGCGTCTCTGCGTGCGGCATGCCGCCAATCACGTGCTGTCCCGCAGCCATCACCGAGTCCGCCCGCACGGTCGCCGCGAAGGAGGCGGTGAGCAGCAGCATCAGGGCGGGCAGCGGCCGACGCAGCACCAGGGGCAGCAACAGTACGGAGGGCAGGGCGGCCAACACCAGGCGCATGCCGGTCAGTTCGCGGCCGGTGTTCAGCACGACGACGTACAGCAGGACCACGTATGCGATACCTGAGCACCAGGCCAGGATCTCGACAAGGAGCGACCGCGGAGCATCCAGCGGGGCTTTCATGCGCCGATCATAGGCACGCGGCCCGCTGCCCGGCATTGGCCCACGGGCGTACTCCCGGAGGCTACCCCGGACTCCCCGATTGTGGTCGGCAGCCCGATGCCTGAGCGGGATCCGCCCCGGCAGCGTGGACACCGTGATCGAAGCAACCGAACTCACCAAGCGATACGGCAAGACCACCGCCGTCGACCGCCTGTCCTTCACCGTCCGCCCGGGCGTGGTCACCGGGTTCCTGGGCCCGAACGGTGCCGGCAAGACCACCACGCTGCGGATGATCCTCGGGCTGAACCAGCCCACTGGCGGCACCGTCACCGTCGACGGGCAGCCGTTCGGCGACCGCCCCCGCGGCCTGCGACACGTCGGCGCCCTCCTCGACGCCCACGACATGCACGGCGGCCGCACCGCCCGCGCTCATCTGACGGTGCTGGCGGTCAGCAATGGACTGCCACGCAGGCGGGTCGCGGAGGTACTGGCAGAGGTAGGCATGGCAGAGGCGGCCCGCCGTAGGATCGACGGGTTCTCCCTGGGTATGAAACAGCGGCTCGGTATCGCCGCCGCCCTGCTCGGCGATCCGCCCGTACTGCTCTTCGACGAGCCGCTCAACGGCCTCGACCCGGAGGGCGTGCGCTGGGTGCGGAACCTCTTCAAGCAACTGGCGGACGAGGGCCGCACCGTGCTCGTCTCCAGCCATCTGATGCGGGAGATGGAGCAGACCGCCGAGGAACTGATGGTCATCGGCCGCGGCAGACTGATCGCGGCGGAGAGCCTGCGGGACTTCGCGGCCCGCAGCACACCACTGCGGGTGAGCGTCCGTACGCCCGACGCGGACGTCCTGTCCGGGCTGTTGGCGGACGCGGGAGCGAAGGTACGGGCAGAGCTCGACGGGGCGTACACGGTGACCGGTCTGCCCGCGGACCGCATCGGCGAGCTCGCCTTCGCGCATGGGGTGCGGCTGCACGAACTCAGCCCACACTCGGCCTCCCTGGAGGAGGCGTTCATGGAACTGACCGCAGAGAGCGTCGAATACTCCGCAGGAGCTGCCCGATGACCCCCGTACTCGACAAAGCCCCCGCCCGCCCCTCGGTCCGGGTACCCGCCCGGTTCCGTCATCTCCTCGCCGCCGAGTGGATCAAACTCTGGTCGCTGCGCTCCACCTACTGGGTGCTCGGCGTCGGCGCGTTGACCGTGATCGGCATCAATGTGAACTCCGCCGCGTCCAACGCGGACCGGCTGGCGCATCAGACACAGCGGCCGCCGGAGCCGCCGGGGTTCCCGGACCGCCCTGAGTTCCTGTTCGATCCGCTCACCACGGCGTTCGTCGATCCCGCCTGGCAACTGTTCATGATCATCGCTGCGACAGTGGGGGCGATCGCGGTCTTCGGCGAGTACTCAACTGGGCTGATCCGTACGACCTTCGCCGCCGTCCCCGACCGGCAGGCGGTGATCGCCGCCAAGGTGACCGTGGTGTCGGTGGTCATGCTGACGCTCGGCACGCTCGTCTCCGGCACCTCCTTCGGCGTCACCCAGATGCTGCTGCGAGACCACGGCGGCCTGTCGCTGGGCGCCCCGGGCGCACTGCGCGCCGCGGCCGCAGCCGCTCTGCTCGCACCGCTGTGTGCGCTGGTCGGTATGGCGGTGGGTGCGGCCGTCCGGCACGCCGCCGGCTCCATCGTCACGGTCATTGCCCTGCTGTTGCTGGTACCGGCGCTCTTCCAGGGCGAGCGCTACCGCTGGGTCAAGGAGATCGGCAACGCCATGCCGCTCAGCGCCTGGGAACGGCTGGTGACGAACCCGGAGCGCGCGCACGACCTGGGCAAGTACCCGCTGACAGTCACCGAGGCGTGGATCGTGTACGGCGCGTGGGCCACCGCGGCAGTGGCCATCGCGGTGCTCGTGGTACGACGCCGGGACGTGTGACCGCAGCACCCCGGCGGGAATACAAGGAATGGATCTCGCTCAGAAGCGAGACACCAGGTAGAGAATGAGTCCACTGTCACCTGTTTGGGGCTGTTGCGGTCTTGCTCCTGGGCGGAGGGTCGGTGAGTCAGGTCCGCCGTGGTGTTGTGGCTTCGGTCGGGAGACGGCGGACGTTCGCTGGGAGGGACCGGCCTTGTCGCAGCTCGGCGAGTTCGGTAGTGAGAGCGTGGATGACTTGGGCATAGATCTCATTTCGTTCGGCAAGTTCGCTGTTGTGCTCACGCAGCCTTCTGTTCGAGGCTTCGAGGTCGTCGACTTTGGCCTGGAGGTTTTGGAACGCGGCAGGAATTCCGTTGACGCTTTCGCGGGCTGCTTCGAATTCCTGTCGCAGGTCGGGGTGTTTGTGGGTGAGGACCCAGCGTTTGACTCCGGCTTCGGCGGCGAGCTGGACGACGGTGAGGGCTCCGGTCGAGTGGGTCGGCGTGCCGGCCAGGAGGCGTTGCATTGCCGCTTGGATGGCGTCGCGTTCCGCTGTGCGGTTCGTGCTCATGGCCGGGGCTCCTGGTGGTTGGCGATGACCTGCTGGAGTCGGGCGAGTTCGTGTTGTTCGCGTGCGTGGCGGATGGGTGGGGCGAGCGGGTCGTCGACGATGGCCTGCAGGGTGTCGACGCGTGTGCGCAGGAAGTCGATGTCGCGGTCGGTGCGGGCGATGTTCACGCACGAGGGTCTGCAGTCGTCGATGTCGGGGGTGCGGCGACTGCTGCGTTCGTCAGTACTCAGCCGGCAGGCGGCGCGGGCGGGGTCGAGAACGCAGGTCATGCCCTGGCCGGGGAAGATCTGCAGGTCGGGGTTGGTGAGCAGGGTGTGGGCTTCGCGGGTGGTGCGCAGGACACGGCCGGTGAACTTGGCGGAGGCGGCGACGCGGTGGCGGTAGGTGTCGGCGGCGGGGCCGCTGACGTGCTCGCCGGCCTGTAGCTGCTCGTGGGCTTCGGCGAGGGTTTCGAGGCGGGCGAGCCATTCTTCGAAGGCCAGGTCGTCGGGGAAGCCGGAGGCGTAGTTGCCGGAGTAGCCGAGGGTCATGTTGATGCGGACGTGGCCGTACTGGATCGCGGCGGCGACCAGGCCGCGGGGCCGACGGGCGATGAACCAGGCGAGCGTGCGGCGCAGGCGGCTGAGGGCGATCTTCGGATTGGTGGGGTCGGAGGGAATCGCGTCGTCGCGGTGTTGGGCCGTGCAGTAGTCGTTGATCCAGTCGATCAGTTCGGTGATGTCCTTGTTGCAGCCGGAGTCGTTGCGGGCCCGGCCGACGCGTTCGCGCAGGTGTCCCGCCTCGGATTTCCCATTGACGAGGAGGGTGTTGGGGAACAGCAGCCGCGCGTCGTGGAGACGTTGGAGCACGGTGACGGTACGACGGTGATGCCCCTCTACACCCTGATGCTGGGCCTGCTCGCCCTGCTGGGCTTCATGGCGATCGCAGCCGGCATCAAGGTCACCAACGGGCAGCTGGCAATCCCGCAGCTGTTCGAGGACATGTTCCCGGACTGGTTCGCGGGCGTGGCTTTCGCGGCGATCGGCATCGGCGCGCTGGTCCCCGCGGCCATCATGTCCATCGCGGCGGCAAATCTCTTCACCCGCAACATCTACAAGGACTTCATCAAGCCGGACGCGACACCCGCGCAAGAGACCAAGGTCTCCAAGCTCGTCTCCCTGCTGGTGAAGGTCGGTGCACTGGTCTTCGTCCTCACCATGGACAAGACGGTCGCCATCAACTTCCAGCTCCTGGGCGGCATCTGGATCCTGCAGACCTTCCCGGCCCTGGTCGGCGGCCTGTTCACCCGCTGGTTCCACCGCTGGGCCCTGCTGGCCGGCTGGGCGGTCGGCATGATCTACGGCACGGTCGCCGCGTACGGCGTCGCCTCCCCGACCCAGAAGCACTTCGGCGGCTCCTCGGCGGAGATCCCCGGCATCGGCGAGATCGGCTACATCGGCCTCACGGCGTTCGTCCTGAACATGGTGGTGACGGTGGTGCTGACCTTCGTCCTGAAGGCAGCCAAGGCCCCCGAGGGCATCGACGTCACCTCCCCCGGGGACTACACGGCGGATGCGGCAGAAGCGGAAGAGAAGGCGGCCCCCACGCTCCGACCCGGCACTTCACCTGCAACCAACCCCAGTTGAGCCGGATCCACGCACCTCTACGCCGCCGCCCGGACGCCGATCGAGTCCAGCGCGGCGGTCACCGTCCTGCCCAGCGTCGCGGCATCCGCACCGGCACGGGAGCGCAGGTTGACGCCATAGGCGAGCAGCGCCAGCAGATCCGCGGAGGCTCCGGGGTCGGCGCCGGGGGCGAGCTGCCCCTCGCGGTCGGCGGTGACAAGGGCTGCGTACATTGCCTCGCGCAGCTCTCGGTGGTGCTGGTCCAGGACAGCGCGTACCTCAGGATCGCTGTTCTCAGCCCCGGCGTGCGCGTTGGAGACCATGCAGCCCCAGCGGGCGTACTCACCCGAGCAACGCGCCTCGATCAGGCCGCCGAAGAACTCGGAGATCGCGGGCAGGCCCCGCTCGTCCTCGGCCAGGCGCCGGAACATCGGCTGGGACCGCCGCTCCATGTAACGGCGTAGTGCGGCGAGGTAGAGCTCCTGCTTACCGCCGAACGTGGCGTACAGGCTGGAACGGTTCAGCCCGGTCGCGGTCACCACGTCCTGGATCCCGGTCGAGGCCACGCCCTGCCGCCAGAACAGTCGCACCACGGTCTCCAAGGTGGCATCCGGATCGAAGTGCTTGATGTCCGGCATGTTTCACCCCGCCATCTTGAAATAGGGATTCCAAGATACTCCCCGTTCAGCACGCCGCAAAGGTGCTGACAGATACGGAGCGGGGCAGGACGCCCGCCAGGTGCGAAGCCGTCCAGCTTCGTCCACGATCCGCCCGGTGGCCGCCCGCTCGCCGCGAACATGCCCCCATGAATCGCATACCAGCCCTCTGGGCAGCCGCGTACGGGTCGCAGACACCCCGCCTCCGCCGCTTCCTCGCCCGCCGTGTGGTCCATCTCGGCGCTTTCATCCGGGCTCTCGCCCTGACCGACCATCGCCCCTTCACCAGCCTCTGACACATCGACACCTCCTCACGGCTGGCGCGGGACTACGCATACCCTTATCTTGGAACGGTCGTTTCAAGATTTGCCCCGCTCCAGCCGTCAGCCAGGAGGAACGAGCGTCATGACCACCCTCAACGCCGAACTGCGCACCTTCTACGAAGCGCGTCAGCAGCAGATCCCCGCCGAGATCCGGGAGATCATGCAGCGGGCCGGCCAGGAACTCGCCGACTCCGGCCAGTCCGACCTCGCCCTGACTGTGGGCGACAAGGCCCCGCGCTTCAGCCTCCCCTCCGCGACCGGGCAGACCCTAGCCCTGGACGACCTGCTCACTGACGGGCCGGTCGTGCTGACCTTCTACCGTGGCGCGTGGTGTCCGTACTGCAACATCGCCCTGCGCTCCCTCCAGCAGCATCACGAGGGCATCACCGCTCGCGGCGCCCGCCTGGTGGCCGTCTCCCCGCAGATCCCCGACGAGTCCCTCACCCTGTCGGAGAAGCACGGCCTCGCCTTTGACGTCCTCAGCGACATCGGCTCCGACACCGCCAAGCAGTACGGCCTCGCCTTCGACCTCCCCGACGACCTCGCCGCCGTCTACGACAAGCTCGGCTTCGACCTCCAGCGCGTCAACGACGGCCACCCGCGCACCCTCCCGCTGCCCGCCACATACGTCATCGACCGCGACGGCGTGATCCGCTGGGCCTTCGTCAACACCGACTACACCACCCGCGCCGAACCGGCCGACATCCTGCATACTCTCGACGCACTGAGCTGATCGCCGGTCAGCCGCCTCCTCGGGTGTCCCGTCTCGGCGTTCTTGACGGCAGTGAACGCCGAGGGGGCTGCCGGGGCGGCGATGTCGCCGTCAGCGGTCTGTCACCGGGCATGGGGTTCGCCAGGGAGGCGCCGAGCGGAAGGCCAAGGCCGATGCCGTAGATGTCCTGGGCTGCGCGGGTGGTTCTTCAGTGCCTCAACTACGGCCCCGGAGACAGGAGCTGAGGGCGGTCCAGAAGGCGCGAGAGCTCCGTCCGCGCGGCCCGGGACAACTGCGTTCCGCATCGGAGGACCGATGGCACTGGCATCGACTCGATTGGCGGTCAGGACCGTGCTGGCGGAGCGGACATGGTGCGGGTAGGCAGGGGCACGACCGTGGCACCGCCGCACAGGGCATCGTCTTCGAGGGACAGTTGGCGAATCACCTCCTCGTACAGGACGAGGGTGCGGCGCAGGTCGGTGTTCTCCTTCCGTAGTCGGCTCAGGATGAGTCCGTACGCGCATCGGACGCGGAGGATTCCGTTGAGGTCGCAGACTGGGCGGGCGCCGGGATGCAGGGCCGAATGCGTGCCTCGACATTGACAGCCGCGAGGACGTACGGCTGCGCCTGCTCGGCGAGTTCTCTTTTGGCACCTGGCGCTGCGGCGCCCGCAACTGGGTCGCCGGACGAGGCCCCGACGGCTACGACAAGCGCCGCGGCCACGGCGGCACCGAGACCCTCGCCCACCGCGTCGAGGAAGCCTTCGACGCCATCTCGGCAAGCCTTGCTATGGATCTGGATGCCGGCTCAGCGCCACAGTGATCCAACTTACCTAGCTGTCCCTCTGCGCTGGTTCACATCCCATGTCGGCCCGTGGTCAGCGATGCGAGATAGAGGCACTTGTCTGGCAGCCACCGAGAGGCAACAGTGCTGTTGCAACACTCCCGCCCCTAACGACCTCGTGCCGGTCCGAGCGAGCCGCCAGTCCGAGCGTGCCAGTGTCCTGCAGGCCGTAGCCGCAGGACATGTGTCCCCAGAACCAGTCGGCCGGTGGCGGCAGGGTCAGGCCGGCGGCACCGAGCCCGGTCCGTACCCACAGGTCGAGGTGGTGTAGTTCGGTCTCCGGCCACACGTCCGTGATGGCGGCGGACGCGGAGGCACGGGCGGGCCGATCTCGATCCCGAAGGGCGCCAGGCCGGCGAGTTCTTCTTGAAGGACAGGCGCGGCATGCAGCAGAGGTTCCTCGTCGATGCGCTGGCCGTCGCTTCGTTGTGCTCGATCTTCTGGACCGTCATGTGGAGGTGGGGCTCGGCGACTGGGGTGATGATGTCCCGGTAGGAGGCGAGGATCTCGCGGACGCGGGCGAAGTAGTCCAGTACTTGGGCTGGTCGTGCGGAAGTCACAGAACGTGCGGTCGGATCCGGTCCGCGTCCGGCCCGTCCTGCGGAGCCCACAGCCGCTGGTCACTCAGGAAGCGCCTCATCGGCTGGCCTCATCGGCTTCGATCTTGGCGGGGCGAGGTCGATCCACGCAATGCGGTGGTCGGAACCGGCCAGATGCTGTCCTACCCGCCGGACGACCGACCTTGGCGCTGAGGCTGTCGGCCGAGGAGTTCGGCCAGGCCCTGTCGGGTGGTGGCGAGGACCACGCGGTCCTGGGGGCGCAGGACGTAGCCGGGGTGGAGGTTCCATATGAGTCCGGTGGGTCGGTCTGCGCCGTCGTGGGCTGGAGTGGCGGAGAGGTCGGGGAGCCGGTCGTCTGGTTCTGTCGTGTCCAGGGCGATGACGCGCCAGGCGCCGGCACGGAACGATTCGGCGATCGTGCGTCCTTCGAGGTGGGGGTGCCCGGCGACGTTGAGGGCGGCGAAGACCAGCATGCGGCGTTCGACCGGGATGGCTCCAAGGATCTGGCGGCCCATCATGGCTCCGGCGAAGGCGGGGGCGGCGAGGGTGGAAACGCTGCGGCTGCGGGTCAGGCTGCGGGGGTGGGCGGCGCGCAGGGTGCGGTGGACGGCCGCGGCGAACTCGTCGTCGTACAGCCGCAGAGCCACTCTCAGATCGGGCTTGACGGACCGCGCGTACAGGGCGGCTTCCAGGTTAGTGGTGTCGATGCTGGTGAGGGCGAGCAGGGCGTGTGCGCGATGAACCTTGGCGGCTTCCAGGACGCCTTCCTGGGTGACGTCGCCGATGACGGTGGGCACCCGCAGGCGGCGGGCGACCGGGATGCCACGGGCCTCGGGGTCCTCCTCCACACACACCACGGGGATGTTGAGCTCGTTCAGTCGGGTGAGTACCCGGGTGCCGATCTTGCCGAGGCCGAGCAGGACGACGTGGCCGGACAGGCCGCGCGGCGGGCGGCGCAGCGCGGAAGCGGTGCGGAAGGTGCCGAGGGCCTCCAGGACGGCCGCGAGCAGCACGGGAAGGAACAGCAGCCCGGCGAGCCCGGCGAGGAGCTGGAGCACTTGGCGGGCGGTGGGTTCGCCGATCGCCGGATCGTTGATCGCGAAGAAGTCGAGCAGGGTGAGGTAACCGGCGTGCAATGGATGCTTTTGCTCGCTGGTCAGCCAGGTTGCGACGGCCAGGGCCAGCACGCATGTCATGAGCCCGGCCACGGCCCAGCGCAGTCGTCGTGAGAACAGGGACCCGAGCGGAGCCCCGCGCGCGGCCAGTCTCCTCGGCGGGGGAGCGGCCGCGGAGTGGGTGACCTGTTCCAGGACCACGGTGCCGTGGCCTGTGCTTGCGGCCACGGTGTCGTCGTCGGGCAGCAGTACGGGTCCTTCTCGGCCGCTGGCGTCCGATCCTTCGGCGCCTGCCGGGTCGTTGGTGGTCGATGACAGAAGCGCGAGCGTGCAAAGGCCCGGATCGGCCGTCTCGCCGTGGCCGGACGGAGTGCGCTCGGCGGCGCGCAGCAGCAGCCCGTCGGCCTGGATGACCTTGCTGGTGCCGGCGACGGCGGTGGCCGCGAGGGCGGGGGCGGCTGTGTCCGCGTCCGACAGGACGGTGGTGGAGGTGTCCAGGATTTCCGGGTCCAGACCGGGGACGGCGAGGACGGCGGCCTGGTCGAGGAGTTCCTCCAAGTGCTGGCCGAGTTTGCGGTTGTAGAGCCGGATGACCAGCCGAAGCCGGGGGTTGAGGCGGCGGGCGGCCAGCGCGGTGCGGATGTTGGTCTCGTCGTCGTCATGGACCAGTGCCAGCGCGGCGGCCTCGCGTACGCCTGCTTCGGCCAGGACGGCCTCGGTGAGTTCGGGTGCCTCGACCACTTGGGGGGCGTCCGAAGCCCCGTCGGTGGCCGGGCCGGCTGTACGGTTCACGACGGCTTGTACCCGGCCTAACAGCGTCGTGGTCTGCGCCGGTCCGGTGGGGCTGGTCCGGTGTCCGGTCGGGACGACGAGGGTGACGCGTTCCCGGTACACCGCCGTGAGCTCGGCGGCCAGCCGCTCGGCGAGTGCGTCGTCACCGCACACGATCATGTGTCCCGGCTGGGGGATCCTTCGCGTCGGCTGCGGGAAGAGGACCATCTCGTCCGTGACCTCCTGGTCAGTGTTCCGGGCGCCTGGCAGTGACACCCCGTGTGTGAAAACGCGGGTCATCCGGCCGGCTTCGTGTCGCCCTGGCACGTCAACGTCCCGCCGCTCGGTGGGATCTGCCCCAGGTCGCCCGCGACCGGCCTGGCTTGTTCTCATACGGCGGTCACATCCGGAGCCCTCCGTCCGCCCGGCGCAACTCTCCCGCTGCAAGGGCGAGATACGCGGCTGCGGCGAAGAGGATGCCGGGGATGGCGAGCATGCTGCGCTGATCGCTTTCGACGACGGCCACGTATTGGCTCCGCGAGACCTCGATCGTCCCGCGTTCGTGGGGAGTCGTGTCGAGGACGAAGTACCGGCCGTCCCTGATTTCAGCTGACTGCAGGTTCCCCGTACCGGCCATGCTGACCAGGATCATCACGATTCCTGAGACGGCCAGGCTCCCCAGAGCAGCCTGCACCGCGCCGGGCAGGCACCGGAAGGCCAGCCATACCGAGTGGCGGTCCGCGCGCGTCAGGAGTACGCGCACCACGGCAGCTGCGAAGACCGGGAACAGAAGCAGCACGATCGCCGCCGTCAGCCATGGCGAGTCCACCAGTGGCAGGCCCCCTGGCAGCCACGTCAGCGCTGCGAGGATCAGCAGCAAGGCGCTCAGCCCGGCTGCGATTCCCCCGTGCAGCTTGAAACCCCACCCCATACGGCAGAGCTTTGCATGCGGCGCCGCTTCAGCTCATTGCCATACCTCGGCAGAGAGGACCACTCACTGACGGCAAGGATCCTGCCTGGAAGACGACGGTGTTGTGTTCTGGCTGCCCACTGTGCCGCCCACGACGGGGCTTCGCGTCCTGCGGTGCACACATCCAGGCCCACACCCACCGTTACGCAACGCAGCAAGTGAGGTTGTCACGGCACGCTCGCGGCCGGGTGTAGCTGGCCCACCCCCTTCGAGGACCGCACCGGGCCCGCGACTTGGCCGCCAGGAGGAACACCGCTCGTCTACCGCACTGGCTCTGCCTGATCGAGCTGCGTCGTGGCCGGGGCGCGGTGATCAACGCGGCGCCCGACGTCGCGCACCAGGCTCGGCTCGCCGAGGCCGTGCACGGTCTCATTACCCAGGCGCGTGATCTCGGTTTTTCTGACCAGGAGTTCCTGGCCTTGGTTCACAACAGCCTGTCCGGCGCACCCGTCACCACACTGCCAACCCGCTCTGGAGTCTGAACGGCTCGCCAGTGCCCCTTCCGCGCTCAGCTGCCTCTTGTGGAGACACCTCTGGCGTGGCCGTCTCGGTCGCGGTGACCGCCGTCGGCGCGCACTGGCTGCTGGGCATGGACTGGCACCTGGCCCTGCTGCTCGGCGCGATCGTCTCCTCCACCGACGCCGCTGCCGTCTTCGCAGTCCTGCGCGCGCTGCCGCTGCCGCAGAAGGTGACCGCGCTGGTGGAGGCCGAGTCCGGCTTCAACGACGCCCCCACCATTGCCCTGGTCCTGGCCTTCTCCACCGCCACCGCCAACCTGTCCGGCCCCGCGCCCCTCCTGGGCAACCTGGGCTACCAGCTCGCCGTGGGCGGCACGCTCGGCGTACTGGTCGGCCGCCTGGGCGCCGCTGCCCTGCGCCACATCGCACTGCCTGCCACCGGCCTGTATCCCTTGGCCACCGTCGGCTTCGGCATCATCGCCTTCGCCGCCGCCGGAGCTGTGAACGCCAGCGGCATCATCGCCGCCTACCTGTCCGGCCTCGTCCTCGGCAACGCCAAGCTGCCCCACCGCGCCGCCACCCGCTCCTTCGCCGAAGGCGTCGGCTGGCTGGCCCAGATCGGCCTGTTCGTCATGCTCGGCCTGCTCGTCGACCCCAGTGAACTGCCCTCCGCGATCATCCCGGCCCTCGTCATCGGCCTGGTCCTGCTGCTGGCCGCCCGCCCCGTCTCCGTCCTGGCCTGTCTGCTGCCCTTCCGCATCCCCTGGCGCGAGCAGGCGTTCATCTCCTGGGCCGGTCTGCGCGGCGCGGTCCCCATCGTGCTCACCACCTTCCCCATCGTCGCCGACGTCACCGGCGCCCGCGACGTGCTCAACATCGTGTTCGTCCTCGTGGCTTTGTTCACCCTCATCCAGGGCCCCACCCTGCCCGCCGTCGCCCGGCACCTGGGACTCGCGCGCCCCGACGCCCTGCAGGAGATCCAGGTCGAGACCGCCCCTCTCGACGTACTGGACGCGGCCTGCTCACCGTCGCCGTCCCGCAGGGTTCCCGGCTTCATGGCGTCGCCGTCTTCGAACTCCGGCTGCCGCCTCCGACCGTCGTCACCCTGATCGTCCGCGACGGCACCACCCTCGTCCCCGACCGGGACACCGTGCTGCGCGCTGGCGACGAACTCCTGCTCATCACCCCCCCAACGCCCGGGAAGCCACAGAACGCCGGCTCCGTGCCATCGGCCGACGCGGCAAACTCGCCCGCTGGCTCGGCGAACACGGCGCCCCCGAACCGGAGCCCGCCACTCCAGCACGGACCGAATGACGCCCCCCAGAGTGCAGCCGACAACCCAGCCCTCTGGGCGCGCGGCCCCGAGCGGACACTCGTTCGGTGAAGTAGCCGCGATCTCTGCTCCCATTGCTGCCGGTATGTAATTGAATGCGATCTATGTGTCATTAGTCGTGCGGTAAGGTTCTTTACCGAGCCTTGGCGCTCCATTGAGCGGCTGCTCGCTCATTTCTGTGGGGTTTGTTTTCCAAAGTTTCTGGATCTCGGTGCGATGGGGGGCGTGACATGGATCGAGTTGTCCGGGCCGTTGATGTGCCCGCAACCGCTCGTGACAGCGTGCCTGAACCGGACCGCGCCGTTCCCAGCGTCTGATCCCTCGGTCCGAGGCACGCACCAGGTGTTGCCCGACTAAGCGCAGACCGCCGCCCCCCCTGCTTGTGCCCCGTGGCACGCGAGTACGCCGAGCCCCACCCGGTCATGCCTATTCGGCCTGACCCAGCACTGCCCGCGCCCGGCCGTATCGCCGACCTCACCGGCAGCGCCCGCGCGCCACCCGTAGCCAAGAAGGCACTGACGCCGTCGCCGAACCGGAGGAGACGCCCGTGCACAGCACCACCGCCATGCTCATCGAACTCGGGGCCATCATCCTCGCCCTGGGGCTGCTGGGACGCCTCGCCGGGCGAGTGGGTTTCTCCCCCATACCCCTCTACCTCCTCGCCGGACTTGCCTTCGGTCACGGCGGCATTCTCCCGCTCAACGCCAGCGAGGAGTTCACCGCGACCGGTGCCGAAATCGGCGTCATCCTGCTGCTGCTCCTGCTCGGCCTGGAGTACAGCGCCTCCGAACTCGTCACCAACCTCAAGACCCAATACCCCTCCGGTGCAGTCGACTTCGTCCTCAACGCCGTGCCGGGCGCCCTCGCCGCGCTGATCCTGGGCTGGGGTCCGGTGGCTGCCGTCGCCCTGGCCGGCGTCACCTGGATCTCCTCCTCCGGGGTGATCGCCAAGGTCCTCGGAGACCTGCGCCGGCTCGGCAACCGCGAAACCCCCGTCGTTCTCGGCGTCCTCGTCATCGAGGACCTCGCCATGGCGCTCTACCTGCCGATCCTCACCGCCCTGCTCGCCGGCGTCAGCCTGGCCGGCGGCACCGTCACCCTGCTGATCTCCCTGGGCACCGTCGGTGCCGTCCTCTACGTCGCCCTGCGCCACGGACGGCTGATCAGCCGTGCTGTCTCCTCCGACAGCGCCGAAATGCTCCTGCTCGTCGTCCTCGGACTGACCCTGCTCGTCGCCGGCATCGCTCAGGAACTCCAGGTCTCCGCGGCCGTTGGCGCCTTCCTCGTCGGCATCGCCGTGTCCGGCGAAGTCGCCGAAGGCGCCAGCAACCTCCTCACCCCGCTGCGCGACCTGTTCGCCGCCGTCTTCTTCGTCTTCTTCGGGCTGTCCACCGACCCCGCCGACATCCCGCCCGTCCTCGTCACCGCCCTCCTCCTCGCGATCGTCACCGCACTGACAAAGGTCGCCACCGGCTGGTACGCCGCACGCCGCGCCGGAATCCAGGGCGCGGGCCGCTGGCGTGCCGGGGGAACCCTGGTCGCGCGCGGCGAGTTCTCCATCGTCATCGCCGGCCTCGCCGTCGGTGTCGAGCCCCGCATCGGGCCGCTGGCCACCGCCTACGTCCTGATCCTCGTCGTCGTCGGCCCGCTGACCGCCCGCTTCACCGAACCGCTGGCGCGCCGCCTCACCCGTCGGTCCACTACGACGGCACCGGCCGCCGCCCCCGCCGAAGCGGAGCGGGCCGAGTCCGCACACGCCAACGTCTGAGCACGGGTGCGGCCGGAAGCGGCATCTCTCCGGCTGCAGACCCATCGGAACCGAACGGGTCCACGACCACCAGGCCCGGCAGGAGGGGCATGACCGTGCACGACACACCTGGCGAATTCCTCGACGGCTACACCGAGATCCTTACGGACGCCTCCACCACCGGCCGCCGCCTCACCCGCGATGAACTGGACTCCCGCCGCCAACTGGGCTCAAAGGCCGCGGCATCGGGCTACGGATGGCGCGTGCTGGTGCGCGAACACCTCACGGCCAGCAGAACCGGCTGGCCCACCGCAGCCTCCCCGGACAGCGTCCTGTCCGTCATCGAACAGGCCATGGACGCCTTCGCCGACGGATACGAGCGCGCCCAACGCCTCGTCATACGGCAAGAAGAAGCAGCCCGACGCGAGTTCATCGACGACTTGCTCCACGGCCGCGGCGACCCCGGACACCTTGCCGCCCGCGCCGAACGGTTCGGGCTGCGTCTGTCGCGCGCCCACGCGGTCGCCGTAGCCGAAGGCCCCGCCAAGTACGACGAGACCGACCCCGTCCCCCGGCAGGTCCAGGACGCCCTGTTCGGCCGCTTCGAGAACCGCCGGATCCTGTTCACCACCAAGGACGGGCGGATGGTCTGCATCGCCCCCGGCGACCAGGGCGACGTCCTGGCCCACTTCGCCAAGCAGGCTCACGCCGCCACCGACGGCGGCCAGGTCGCCATCGGTCGCCCGCGCCCCGGCGCCGTCGGCATCGGACACAGCTACGAGGAAGCCCTCAACGCCCTCGACGTCGCCCAGCGCATGGGCTTCGACGACCCGCTGCTGCGCGCTGCCGACCTGCTGGTCTTCCCTGTCCTGGCCCGCGACCGGCAGGCCCTGATGGACCTCGTACGCAGCACCCTCAGCCCGCTGGAGCAAGCCCGCGGCGGAGCCCAGCCCCTCCTCGACACGTTGACCGCCTACTTCGACACGGGCTGCGTGGCCGCCGAAACCGCCCGCCGACTGTCCCTGAGCGTGCGGGCCCTGACCTACCGCCTGGAACGCATCCATACCCTGACCGGCATCGACCCCACCGACCCCGCCCACCGCTACACCCTGCAGACCGCGGTCATCGGTGCCCGCCTGCTCGACTGGCCGACCAGACCCCTGTGATCCACAGACCCCCAAGGCCACCGCCTGACCGACGCGGCATCGCCGGCACAGTCGGCAAGGGGTGTGCCGGAGATCTCCCTCGGCAATTCACGAGCTTCTGACGTAAGCGCCGACCTGGTGAGTCCCGTGTGTGCCCACGCCCTGGAGGATTCCGCGTAGGCGCCTGCCCCGCGCGAATCGGAACTGGAGCGGCCGGGTGAGAAGCACCGTCGGCGCCCAGGTGTCGGCCGGTAGTGGGTGTCGGGTACCGGCGGGAATGGATGCTGGGCCCGATGGTGATGCCGCAAGGCTGTGTGTGACAGTGGCATGGACCCTTATTCCTTGGCGCTGGTGGCCCTCTCTGCGGCGATGCGTCCCATGGTCATCGTCACCGCTCCCGTCCTGGACGGCGTCGCCTACCGCAGACGCACACCGCGGCTGACGTGCTGGGACCGCGCAGTGTCCTGACGTACCCGGCGCCCGGTGGTCCGACACCGCCTGCGCGGCCTTCAGATGCCCGTTGGACCCCCGCCGGTCAGGGCAAACCCTTCAACGAGCAAGGCCCACGGCTCCCGTGTCTGTTCTGCCCGGCGTCATGGCAGGTAGCTTGGTGGAGAAGGCCTCTGTAAGGAGGGCGGTTTGATGCCGTGGTTCCTGTGGCTGCTCGCCGCCGGGGTGCTGGGCGCCGCGGAGTTCTTCACCCTGACACTGGCTTTCGGGTTGCTGGCGGGCGCTGCGTTGGTGGCCGCCGTAGTCGCAGGTGTGGGCATCGGCGTTCTCGGCCAGCTCGTCGCCTTCGCGATAGCAGCGGCAGCGGGTCTCGTCATCGTCCGTCCTGTCGCGCTGCGGCATATGGCACAGCAACCCCTCATACGCGAGGGCAGTGATGCGCTGGTCGGCAAGCGGGCCGAGGTCATGCAGGAGGTCACCGCGACCCACGGCCTGATCAAACTCTCCGGCGAGGAGTGGTCCGCCCGCGCCCTCGACGAGAGCCTGGTGATCCCGGTGGGGGCGCTGGTGGACGTCATGGAGATCGAAGGCGCCACAGCCATCGTCTACCCCCGCGAGCTCCTTCCGTGAACGGCTGAACACACAGCAACGGAGGCACACTGTGGATCCAGTTGTCATCCTCACTCTTGTGGCGGCCATCGTCGTCGTCTTCCTCGTGGCCTCCACTGTGCGGATCGTCCCGCAGGCGCGCCGCTACAACATCGAGCGGTTCGGTCGATATCGCCGGACTCTGCAACCCGGCCTGAACTTCGTCGTGCCGGTGGCGGACCGCATCAACACCAAACTCGACGTGCGCGAGCAGGTCTATTCCTCCGATCCCAGGCCGGTGATCACCGAGGACAACCTCGTGGTGAACATCGACACCGTGCTCTACTACCAGATCACGGACCCCCGGGCGGCGGCCTACGAGGTCGCCGACTACCTGCAGGCGATCGATCAGCTCACCGTGACCACGCTGCGGAACGTCATCGGCAGCATGGACCTGGAGGAGACGCTCACCTCGCGAGAGGAGATCAACTCCCGACTCCGCGCCGTCCTCGACGACGCCACCGGCAAGTGGGGCATCCGAGTCAACCGTGTCGAGATCAAGGCCATCGATCCACCGCACACCATCAAGGAAGCGATGGAGAAGCAAATGCGGGCCGAGCGTGACAAGCGTGCGGCCATCCTGCACGCCGAAGGGGAGCGGCAAGCCAAGATCCTCACCGCGGAAGGCACGAAGCAGAAGGACATCCTGGAGGCCCAGGGCACGCAACAAGCCATGATCCTGCGGGCGGACGGCGAGGCAAAGGCCGTGGAGCTCGTCTTCCAGGCCGTCCATCGCAACAACGCCGACCCGAAGATCCTGGCCTACAAGTACCTCGAGACGCTCCCACACTTGGCGAGCAGCGACAACAACACGTTCTGGGTGATCCCGGGGGAGCTGACCGAGGCTGTGCGGACCGTCACCCGTGCGTTCGGTGACCAGCCGATGGCGGGTCCGCACACACCCGCGCAACCCGAGGAAGCAGCCACCGCCGACGCCGACGACACCCCGCACGAAAGCCGGGTTCCAGAGCTCGATACAGGCTCGTCGGTTTCGCTCGACGCCGCGGCGGCTGCTGACGAGGCCGAGAAACAGGCCGCCGCCGCAGTGAGCGACGCCAAGGCGGAGGCCGCGGCTGCGATGTCGCCCCAGGCGCCGCGCCGGGGGCAGACGTCCGGCGACTGAGCCCACCCTCGGGCTGTCGCCAGGACCGCCATGACGCGACTGAGCGGCGGCGACAGACGCCAAGGGCGACGACCCGCTGCGGCTCGCCGCCGACCTGCTGGCCTTCCCCCTCCTGGCTCGCGACCGGCAGCCGTTCCTGATCTCCGCCTGGAACGCAACCACACCCTGACCGGCACCGACCCCACCGACCCGGGCCACCGCTACACCCTGCGGCCATCGGCGCTCGCCTCCTCGACTGGCCGACCAGACCCCTGTGATCCACAGACCGGTCCGCCGAGGGGAATCCCCGGCGGCCCCTTCCCCCCCACCCCCCACGGCGCATCCGATGACTGGTGGAGGCGACGCCGGTACAGTCGGTAGTGGTGCGCCGGGAAGTCCGGTCGACAGTTCACGAGATCTCGACTGCGCGCCGACCTGGCGGGTCCCGGGAATTGGGGCAGTTGCAGCCCGCACCGCCGTGTCCGCGCTCTGCTCCCTTCGGGGCGGCTGAGGAAAAGGGGCCGCGCATGCGAGCACGTGACCTGGCCGAGCCGTATCCGGCAGTCTCCGCCGACGACGATGCGGTGACGGCGGCTCGGCTGTTCGTAGAACGGCGGCTTCCGGCGTTGCTGGTCCTTGATACCGACCAGCGGCCGTACGCGATCGTGCCGGGATCGCAGCTGCTGCGCGTCGTGCTCCCGGACTACGTTCTGGAGGATTCCGCGCAGGCCCTCGCCCTTGACGACTCCGAGCTGGAGCGGCTGGCGGAGAAGCTGGAGGGACTCACCGTCGCGCAGTGGCTGCCGGGCCGCCGCACCCTGCCGACCGTCGTCGGGCCGGATACGGGTGTCGCACAGATCGCCGCGCTGATGATCCGTACGCACACGCCGCTGGTGGCGGTCGTCGAGAGCGACGGCCAGGAAACGCGGACGGTGGGAGCGATCACGGCAGCCCGGCTGATGGAACACTCCCTCACCCAGGGATGAGGCAGGCCGTCCGGCTGCGAACGCGGTACTCCTCCCATACGGCGACGGCGACCACCTCTCCGCCCTACGACGGCCCTGCGCAGTTCTTCCCGCTGCGCCGCCGGGACGCCATACGCCAGGCCAGATAATCGAGGCTGACCGGCCACAACACGATCAGCACCGTCAGGGTGAGGGCACTGGAGACGGGATGCAGTTCCGTATCCCGCCGCCAGGCTGCACTGCGCCGCAGCGCCTTGGGCAGGTTCTGGGCGATTCCGACGACGCCGCCGAGGCAGACGGCCAGGACGGCGAGGACCAGGACCGTGTCCCGGTCGGTCAGCGCGCCCAGACCTCCTCACTCATGACCGGCCGACCGCGTCCTGGTTGTCCACCGTGTTCTGCGCCTCCGCGAGCGGCGCCTGAGTGGTCGGGGAGGGCTTGCCCCACCGAGCGGTCAGACGCAGGGCCACGGGCTCGGTGTAACGAGCGGTGAGCGGACCGAGGATCACCAGGATGAGCACGTACGCCGTGGCCAGCGGGCCCAGGGACGGCTCGATCCCGGCGGTGACCGCGAGCCCGGCGATCACGATGGAGAACTCACCCCGCGCGACCAGCGTGCCGCCCGCCCGCCACCGGCCCTTGGCCGAGACGCCGGCCCGCTTCGCCGCCCAGTACCCGGTGGCGATCTTCGTACCGGCGGTGACGACGGCCAGCACGAGCGCGGGCAGGAGCACCGGCGGAATGCTGGACGGATCGGTGTGCAGACCGAAGAAGACAAAGAACACCGCGGCGAATAGATCCCGCAACGGAGCGAGCAGATTGTGCGCGCCTTCGGCGACCTCACCGGACAGGGCGATGCCGACCAGGAACGCGCCGACGGCGGCGGAGACCTGCAGTCCCTGCGCGATACCGGCGACCAGCAGGGTCAGCCCCAAAACCACCAGCAGCAGCTTCTCGGGATCGTCGCTGGAGACGAAGCGCGAGATGTGCCGGCCGAACCGCACCGCCAGCAACAACACCAGACCTGCAACCCCGAGCGCGATCGCGAGCGTGACGCTGCCCGCCGCCAGACTCGTTCCGGCCAGCAGCGCGGTGATGATCGGCAGGTAGACGGCCATGGACAGGTCCTCCAGGACCAGGATGCTGAGGATCACCGGCGTTTCCCGGTTGCCCAGCCGCCCAAGGTCACCGAGAACCTTGGCGATCACCCCGGAGGAGGAAATCCAGGTCACCCCGGCCAGCACGACAGCAGCCACCGGACCCCAGCCCAGCAGCAGCGCCATCGCAGCCCCGGGCAGGGCGTTGAGTGCGGCATCGACGAGACCGGCCGGGTACTGGGTCTTGAGGTTGGAGACCAGGTCGCTGGCGGTGTACTCCAGGCCCAGCATGAGCAGCAGCAGGATCACGCCGATCTCGGCGCCGATCGCGACGAATTCCTCGCTGGTGTCCAGTGGGAGCAGTCCGCCCTGGCCGAAGGCCAGGCCGGCCAGCAGATACAAGGGGATGGGCGAGAACTGGAAGCGTCCGGCGAGCCGGCCCAGCAGCCCCAGACCGAGGATGATCGCGCCGAACTCGATCAGGAAGATGGCAGACGAGTGCACGGGCGGTCACTCTCGGCCGAGTATCTGGGCGGCAGCCTCCACGCCCTCGCGGGTCCCGATCACGATCAGGGTGTCGCCGCCGGCCAGCCGGAACTCCGGTCCCGGCGAGGGGATCGCCTCGGCCCGGCGCAGCACGGCAACGATCGAGACACCGGTCTCCGTGCGCATCCGGGTCTCGCCCAGCACCCGCCCGTTCCAGTGCGACGTGGCGGACAGCTCGATCCGCTCGGCCACCAGCCCCAACTCGGTCGTCGACAGCAGACTCGGGCTGTGATGCGCGGGCATCAGCGCGTCGATGAGCGCCTCCGCCTCCCCGGCGGCCAGCCGCAGCGACAACGCGCACGCGTCCGGATCATCCTTGCGGTACGCGCTCAGCGTCCGCGCCCCGTCCCGGTGCGCGACAACGGACAGACGACGCTGCTCCCGCGTGGTCAGGTCGTAACGGACCCCGATCCCCGGCAACGGCGTACTGCTCATACGCGCAGCGCCCACGGCTGTCTCCCTGTCTGATTCGGGTGTTTCTTTGGACAATCTTTAATGACACCCTAGCGAGCACCCGGAACTCGGTCGTTCGCCAGCTCCGTCCCGAACCGACCGGCGGCGAGCCGCGCTCCGGTCGCCGGCACCGAAGCCGCAGAGACGGCCGCCGTGTGCCTCTGCTGGGACGGGGAGCACCGGAAGGAAACGCAAGCATGATTGAGTGGGTGTCACTCGGCACCGGGGCCCGGCCCGTCCCCAAGCCCGTGGCCACGCCGCTGGTATGGGCTGCGACGGCCGGTAGCGCACTGTTGCTGGTGGCGCTCCTCAACACCCTCGTCGGCCCGGGGCGCACCTCACTCGCCCTGGCCGTTCTGTCCCTGCTCGCAGCCCTGCTGGGACTGCGCGCCCACTTCGCCGCGGCCCCCGGCACGGCCGTACTGTGCTGGCTGTTCCTCAACGGCTTCGCCATCCCACCCGCAGGCACCCTCACCTGGGCCGGGCACCGTGACACGCTCTGGCTCACCTGCCTGCTCTCCGCCGCCCTCCTGGGCACGACACTGGCCCGCCTCCGCCACGCCCACGCCGCCTACCGCCGCGTCACCGCAGCAATCAGCCCTGCCGCAACCGAACCACACCAGGAACCGTGCGACCGCTGAGCAGGATCAGCCGCGCGCTGCTCTCCGGTGTACGCCAGCCGCACTACGGAGGAGTTATCGCATCCTGATCAGTCTCCGGAGGCTGCCCCGGACACGCCAACGATGTAGAAGACGGCTTGCACACGTCCCGTGCAGTGGTCGGTATGACCCACGCGGTTGTTGGTTGGATGAGCGGCATGGTGCTCTGGTTCAGCGAGGACGATGTGCTGGCGAGGGCCGGCGCGGATGTGGTCGGTCGGGCAGCCGAGTTCGACGACGCGGCTGCGGTCACGGTGTCGGCCGGCGAGATCGTCTCGACCGTCGGCTACGACGACGACTTCGACGTGCGGGTGACCGGGGAGAACGGCAGACTCGTCGGCGAGTGCAGCTGCGGCAAGCAGCCCGAGGACTTCTGCGAGCACTGCGTCGCCGCAGCGCTGATGGCCCTGGAAGTCGCGAGCCCACCCGATCCCGACGAGCTGATGCAGCGTGTGGAAGCCCTGGGCAGTCACCGGATGCTGAGAGGCGCCAGCTACGAACCGTGGGCGACCGCGGCGTTCCACGTCATCAACGACCTCGACATCGGCAGCCACTATCACCCGGCTCTCATCCGGCCTGCGTACCAGCGGCTGATGTGGCACGTCGCGCACACGCCCGTCTACTTCGACACGCACGAGATGTACTACACGCTGCTGGGCATCGGTGAGCGGATCGTCGAGGGACTGACCCGGGCGTGCGAAAACGAACCCGCCGATGCGCGTGAACTCGGCCGGTGGACGGCCGACCTGCGGGTCAGCCGGCCCGCTGTCCAGACGCCTATTCACGAGCAGGCCGACGGCCTCACCAGGTGCGACGGTCAGCGAGGCGCCTCGCAGGACCGGTGCTCTCTTGTCGTATCCGGCGGTGATGGCGTGCAGCTCAAGCACGGATGTCCTCCGGAACGTGCGGATGGTGACAGGCGGTTCCACCGGTCGTCTGCGGCACGGTGGCGCAGGCTCCGGAGGTGCGCTCGCAGCGTGGAGCGAAGGCGCACCCGTCGGGCAGGTCGCCGAGTTCGATGGCATTCCGGGGATGGGGGTGAAGGCGCGTTCAGGGAGGGCCTGGAGCAGGCCGTGGCTGTAGGGATGCCGGGGGCCGGGGGTGACGAAGAACCTTTCCGCGGCGGTGAGTTCGACGATCCGCCTCGCGTACATCACGGCCACGCGGTCGGCGATGCGCTCGGCGCCGTGAGGTCGTGGGTGATCATCAGCAGGGCCCGGCCCGTACCGCCCTCGTGGCCGTCGGCGTGACGTGGCGTCGTAGTTCGTCGACCGTGTGGTCCACCAGGTCGCGATCGAGTCCGGTGGTCGGTTCGTCGGCCGGCAGCAACGGCGCGTCGCCGACGAGGGCAAGGGCGGTGGCGGCGCGCTGGGCCAGGCCGCCGGAGAGTTCGTGCGGGTGGCAGTCGAGGTGGCCGGTGGGGAACGCGGCGCGATCGGCGGCCGTCTCGGCTGCGGCCCGCACGGCTGCACCTGCACGTTAGGAGGTCAACGCTGCGACGGTTTCCTCCAGGTGGGAGCGGACCGTGCGCACGGGAGTGAGGTGCGCGGCCGGACTCTGGTGGATGAGCCCGATCAGGCGGCCCCGTACCTTCATCTCGTCGAAGGAGTCGGCGCGGGTGTGCTCGGCGGGCAGCTGCTCATTGAGGAATTCGAGGACTTCCTTGTCACCCTGCATGGCGGACGCGGTCCTTTCCAGCAGTGCGAGGGAGTACGGCGGGCCGTACTCGACACCTACTTGCGGTTGCGGCAGTGGGGTTGCCGACCTTTGGCTGATGTTCTCCTTGCATGCCTGTCGTCGCCATCCCTCACGGATTTCGCTTAGGTTAGGCTAACCTGTGCGGCGTGCAAGCAGGTGAAGAGAGCTCCGCGGCGGTGAGCGTCCGCGGTCATGAACTTTCGGCCACGGGTGTCACCGTGGCCTACGACGGTGTCGACGTCGTGCACGGTGCGTCGGTGACGCTGCTGCCTGGCGAAGTGACCGTGCTGGTGGGGCCGAACGGCAGCGGGAAGTCGACACTCCTGCGGACGATCGCGCGACTGCAGCGGGCCAGGACCGGCACGCTCGTCATCGACGACACGGATGGCCTGGCGCTGACTGCCCGTGAGTTCTCGCGCCGGGTGGCCCTGTTGACACAGGGCCGTCCCACGCCCAGCGGGCTGACCGTGCGGGACGTCGTCGAGTTCGGCCGCTACCCGTACCGGGGGCGCTGGGGCAGGGCGGACCCCGACGGCCGGGCCGCGGTGGATCGCGCGCTGGCCATGACGGGCGTCGCCGAACTCGCCGAGCGCGGCGCCGAGCACCTCTCCGGCGGACAGCTCCAGCGCGTGTGGCTCGCGAGCTGCCTCGCCCAGGAGACCGGCGTACTGCTCCTCGACGAGCCGACGACCTACCTCGACCTGCGCTACCAGATCGAACTCCTCGATCTCGTCCGCGATTTGGCGGACGACCACGGGATCGCCGTCGGCGCCGTCCTGCACGACCTCGACCAGGCCGCGGCCCTCGCCGACCGGATCGTGCTGCTGCACGAGGGACGGATCGTCGCGGACGGCCTCCCCGACGACGTACTGACGGCCGAGCGGCTGACCGACGTCTACGGCATCCGCATCGAGGTCGGCACCGACCCCCTGACGGGCCGACTGCGCACCCGCGCGATGGGTCGGCACCACTCCCGAAGCGAAAGGCTCATCACACCCTCATGAGACGCCTCCTTACGACCGCGGCGGTCGCCACCGCCGCGGCGCTCAGTCTGACCGCCTGCGGCACGACCGAGCCCGCCGCCGACAGCGAGGAGACCAAGTCGGCGAGCCAGGCCATCACCCTCACCGACGCCTCCGGCAAGAAGGTCGAACTCGACGGGCCTGCCCAGAAGGTCGTCGGAACCGAGTGGCATGAGGTCGAGCTGCTGATATCGCTGGGTGTCGACCCGGTAGGCGTCGCCGACGTCAAGGGCTACAAGACCTGGGACCAGGCAGTGCCGCTGAAGAACGACCCCAAGGACATCGGCACCCGCGGCGAGCCCAGCATGGACACCATCGCCGCCCTGTCGCCGGATCTCATCGTCGCCAGCACCGACCTGCCGCCGGCCGCGGTGAAGCAGCTGCGCAAGGTCGCCCCGGTCGTGGAGGTGAAGTCCGCCAACGCCTCCGACCCCATCGGGCAGATGAACGAGAACCTCGACCTCCTCGCCCAGGCCACGGGCACCACGGAGCAGGCCGAGAAGCTGAAGAAGGACTTCGACGCCAAGGTCGCCGAGGGCAAGAAGGCCCTCGCGGACGCCGGTCTCGGCGGCACGAAGTATGCCTTCGCCGACGGCTACGACATCTCCAACCAGGTCTCGATCCGGCCGTTCACCAGCGGCTCGCTCATCGGCGCGGTCAACGAGCAGCTCGGCCTGAAGAACGACTGGACGGTCAAGGGCGACAAGGACTACGGACTCGGCAGCACCGACGTCGAGGGGCTCACCAAGCTCAGCGACGACGTGCAGTTCGCCTACATCGGCAACGACGGGGACACGAGCAGCACCCCGTTCACCGACGCCCTGGCCAAGGACAAGGTGTGGACCTCGCTGCCGTTCGTGAAGAAGGGCAACGTCCACCGGCTGCCCGACGGCATCTGGATGTTCGGCGGGCCCGAGTCGATGGGCAAGTACATCGACTCCGTCGTCGCCGAGCTGACGAAGTAACACCATGGCCGTCACCGCGACAACCCCCGCCACCCGTCCGTCGGAGGTCACGTCCCGGACGGGCGCGGCCGCGGTGACGGCCGCTCTGGCCCTGCTCGTCGCGGCCCTCGCGGTCGTCGACATCACGCAGGGCACCGCCGCCGTCGGCGCCGGGGAGGTGTGGAAAGCACTCACCGGCCGGGCCGCCCCGGCCGACGCCTCCGTCGTCATCGCCTCCCGGCTGCCGAGGATGACCGCCGGGATCCTGGTCGGGGCCATGCTCGGGATGGCGGGCGCCGCCCTGCAGGCGGTCAGCCGCAACGTCCTCGCGTCCCCCGACACCCTCGCCGTCAACGCCGGCTCCTACCTGGCCCTCGGGCTGGTCGCCGTCACCGGCGTGTCGCTGCCGCTGCTCGCCTCCTCCGGTGTCGCACTCCTCGGCAGCCTCGCCGCCGCCGCCGTCGTGCTCGGCCTGTCCGGCCTGGGCACGGGCACCGTACGCCTCGTACTCGCCGGCACCGCCCTCATGCTCGGCCTCAACGCCGTCACCGAGGGGCTGCTCCTGCTCTTCCCCGAGGAGACCCACGGGCTCTACCAGTGGAACCAGGGCAGCATCGGCCAGAACGGCTTCGACGGCGTGCTCCAGATGGCACCCATCGGCCTCGCCGGCCTCCTCGGGCTGCTGCTGGTCGCCCGCCGGGTCGACGCCCTGGCCCTCGGCGACGACGCCGCCCGCGGCCTCGGTGTCCCGGTCCGCGCCACCCGGATCACGGCGGTCGTACTCGCATCGCTGCTCTCCGCGGCGTCCGTCACCCTCGCCGGACCGATCGGCTTCGTCGGCCTGTGCGCCCCCGCCCTCATGCGCCCCCTCGCCCGCAGGTTCCGGGCCTTCGCCCGGTCGCGGTCGAGCCTTCCGGTCACCGGCCTGACCGGTGCGGCACTGGTGCTCGGCTCGGACGTGCTGCTTCGGTCCCTCGTGCCGGCGGACCTCGCGGTCGCCGTGCCGACGGGCGTCGTCACCAGCCTCGTCGGCGCCGTCTTCCTCATCGTCATGGCCGTCCGGCTGAAGGACACCGCGGCATCCGCCGCATCCGACCGGCTGCGCATCAGAAGCCGGGCCGTCTTCCTCACCGTCACAGCCGTCCTGGCGGTGGTCCTCGTCGGTGTGACGATCGCCGCCGTGCTGCTGGGCGACGCCAAACTGCTGCTGGGCGACGTCGTGAACTGGGCGCAGGGCAGGGCCGGCCAGACCGTGTCCTTCGTGCTCGACACCCGGGTGCCCAGGGTCCTCGCGGCGCTGCTCGCCGGCGCGGCACTCGCCCTGTCCGGGACACTCATCCAGGCCGTGACCCGCAACCCGCTCGCCGAACCCGCCGTCCTCGGGGTGTCCGGCGGGGCCGCGCTCGGCGCCGTACTCCTGGTGACGACCGTGCCGCTGGCCGACTCGTGGGGACTTGCGGGCGCGGCGTTCGCGGGCGCCGCGGTCAGCTCCGTCATCGTCTTCGGCCTCGCCGCGCGGGGCGGGTTCCAGCAGAACAGGCTCGTCCTCGTCGGCATCGGCGTCGCCACCGCGGCCACCGCTCTGATCAGCCTGCTGATCGTCCTCACCGACCCGTTCAACGCGGTCAAGGCCCTCACCTGGCTGTCCGGTTCCACCTACGGGCGGACCCTGCCGGACGTCGCGCCGCTCGCGGCCGTCCTCGCCCTGGGCGTGGTCGTCGCGGTGCTGCGGCGCGCGGAGCTCGACCTCGTGTCGCTCGACGAGGACACCCCGCGGCTCCTGGGCATCGACCTGGGACGGGGGCGCCTCGGCTTCCTCGCACTGGGCGTCCTGCTGAGCGCCACCGCCGTCGCCGCCGCGGGCACGATCGGCTTCGTGGGACTCGTCGCCCCGCACGCCGCCCGGGCCCTGGTGGGCCGACAGCACGTCCGGGTGCTCCCGGTGGCCATGCTGCTCGGCGCCGCCCTGGTCTGCACCGCGGACCTGCTGGGCCGCACCGTGATCGCACCCGCCCAACTCGGCGCCGGCATGGTGACCGCGGTGATCGGCACGCCGTACTTCCTCTATCTGCTGGTGCGCAGCCGCCGCTAGAGCGTGTCTCTTTGATGGGGCGCCAGGTCCCGCACGCGGGGCCGAATCCTCACGGACCGGTGGCCGGGCCCACGCGGCCCGGCCACCGGACATGCGTACGGCGCGCCTACGGGGCCATCTCGTACGCGCCGGACAGCGCCTCGACCCGCTGCCAGACTCGCTCCGTGCGCGCCTCGTCGACGACCGGCCGCCGGACCGAACCCAGCGCCCACTCCTGCTGCTGTTCGGTCGCCGAGTCCTTGCCGTGCAGTTCGACGGCGTGCCCGGAGAAGTCCCGTACGAGGACGGCGAAGAGTTCGTCGAGCACGTCCTCGTCGAGACCGGTCAGGCCGGCCTGCTCCAGGACGAGCTGCCCGTGCACGACGAGCGCGAAGAGCTGGCCGATCGCGAGGACGAGGTCGAGGTCGCGGCTCTGCTCCGCGTCGGGGGCGGCCGTGGCGACGAACTCGCAGAGCGCGTCGGCCTGTTCGCGCAAGCGAGCGACGTTGGGCAGATGCGCGTACGCCTCGAAGGCCGGGCGCCAGTCGTGGAAGCGCACCGAGCCCAGGCCGCGGGCCGGCCCCTGCCGGAACAGGAAGTCGTCGTCGGCCGCGTCGAGGCGGGTCGGCACGCCGGGGTACTCGGCCGGGTCGAGGAGGTGGTTGCGCATGAACTTCAGAATCAGCGCCAGGTTGACGTGGACCGTGCCCTCCAGCTTCGGCAGGCTGCGGATCTCCACGGCCGCCTGGCTGAAGTAGTTGTCCTTCTCGAAGCCCTTGGCGGCGATGACGTCCCACATCAGGTCGATGACCTTCTCGCCCTCCGTGGTCACCTTCATCTTCGTCATCGGGTTGAAGAGCAGGTAGCGGCGGTCGTCGGGGCCGGCGGAGCGGAAGTAGTCGACAGCGCGGTCGCTGAACAGCTTCATGCCGACGAGCCTGACGTAGGCGTCGGTCAGCTCGCGCCGCACGTGCGGGAAGGCGGTGACGGGGCGGCCGTAGAGGATGCGGTTGTGGGCGTGGGTGACGGCCTCGTACATCGCGTGTTCGCAGATTCCGATCGAGGCGGTGCACAGGTTGAACTTGCCGACGTTGACCGTGTTGAGGGCGGCGTCGAAGGCGGCGCGGCCGGTGTGCAGGACGTCCTCGGCCGTTACGGGGTAGTCCTCCAGGCGGAACTCGCTGACGAACTTGGACGAGTCGACGACGTTCTTGACCAGGTGGTAGGCCGGATGACGGCTGTCGGCGGCGAAGAACACGTAGCCGTCGGGGCCCTCGATGTCGGTACGGCGGCCGAAGACGGAGACGAGTCCGGCGGCGTTGCCGTTGCCGATGTAGTACTTGGAGCCGGTGGCGCGGAAGCCGCCGTCGCCGTCGGGCTCGAGCAGCATGTCGGTGGAGTAGATGTCGGCGCCGTGGGCCTTCTCGGACAGGCCGAACGCGAACACATCTCCCTGGGCGAGGAGTTCCGCGGCACGAGCGCGGGCGGCGGCGTTGTCGCTCTGCCAGACCGGCCCGAGGCCGAGGATGGTGACCTGCCAGGCGTACCAGTAGTCCAGGCCGTAGAAGCCGAGGATCTCGTTGAGCGCGGCGATACGGGCGGTGTCCCACCGCTTGTCCGGCTCCCCCTCCCCGGCGGCGGACGACGGCGTCAGGAAGGTGGCGAACAGGTTCTCCTTCGCGGCGAAGGCGAGGAAGTCACCGAGCCACGCGCGGGTCCGGTAGTCCTCGATCAGCTGCCGCTTCCCGCGCTCCTCGAACCAGTCGACGGTGGTGCGCAGCAAGCGGCGCGTCTCGGGGTCGAAGTGCGCGGGGTCGTAAGTGCGCGGGTTGAAGAGCAGTTGGTCAGCCATGGTGAGGACCCCTTTCGGCTGGTGAGTGGATGGGAATCGGGAGATCCGGCGCCTGGAGGAGCCGGAGACGAGGAGAGGCCGGGGGGCGGTGGTGGTCAGCGGCCCGGGCCGAACCGGGCCAGAGTGGCGAGCACGTCGTCCAGCCAGTCGATCATCATCCGCTCGTACGCGATGCCGCCGCGCAGTACGACGTGCTGGAGTTCTCGCTCCGCGTCGAGCGGCGCATTCGAAGCGGCCGCGCTCGCCTCGGGCCCCGTGAAGTCCCGCTCCTCGCCCGCGAGATACTGCGCCAGCCGGTCCCGGTGCGCCTGCCGGTGCCGCTCCACCTCGCGGATCAGGGCGGCCGGGTCGTCGAAGGCGGCCCCCCGGATTTTCACGGCCAGGTCGTGGCGGACGCTCTCCGGCTCGATCGGATCGCGCAACCACGAGGACAGCGCGGCCCGGCCGAGGTCGGCGACGGAGTACTCCTTCTTGTCCGGCCGGCCTTGCTGCGGGACGTCCCGGGCGTCGACCCAACCGTCGTTCTCCATGCGCCTGAGTACGCGATAGATCTGCTGGTGGGTCGCGGTCCAGAAGTAGCCGATGGACCGCTCGAAACGCCGGGCCAGCTCATAGCCGGATCCCGGCTTCTCCAAGAGCGACACCAGGATCGCGTGCTCGAGCGCCATGACGACGATCGTGCTATGCAACTCGTTGCATAGCAACCTCACGCGCTCCGATGCGACGCGGCTCACCCACCGGACGTGGCCCCTGCCACCACCATCGAGAAAGAGCGGTGGTCTTCGCGTCTGGCTCCAAGCCGACCGCGGAGGCCGTCTCCAAGCGGTACAAGCTGGTCTTCCGCGGGTCGGGAGGCAGAGGTTGTGTCAGCTGCTCCTGGAGGTCTGGAGGTCTGGAGGGCGAGGGCTCCCGCAGTGGGGCCACGTCGAGGAACCGGGTCCGGCGCCGAAGGCGCGACGCCGGCTCGGGTGTCCGGCGGCGGCGCCGAAGTCCCCGCTGCCGTTGCCGTCCACCGGTACGAGTACGCGGGCGTGGGCCTCGCCGGACGACATGGCGTCGACGAAATCCGGCTGATCGCCGCCTGCCTCACGTCGGGGTTTTCGGGTCGGTCGCCTCTTCGTCCGGGGGAGTGTCCGGGTCGGCCGGTGCCGGGACGGGCTGCTGGAGGACCTCGGGCAGGGCCTGTTCGGCCCAGATCACCTTGCCCTGCGGGGTGTAACGGGTGCCCCAGCGCTCAGCCATCTGCGACACCAGGAACAGGCCCCGGCCTCCCTCGTCCGTCGTCGCGGCGTACCGCAGATGCGGTGAGGTGCTGCTGCCGTCGGCCACCTCGCAGATCAGCTTGCGGTCGCGGATCAGCCGTACGTGGATCGGCCCGGCGCCGTAGCGGATGGCGTTGGTGACGAGCTCGCTCAGGATGAGCTCCATGGTGAAGGCGAACTCTGTCAGGCCCCACGCTTCGAGCCGCCGCGACACAGCGTCGCGCGTACCCGCGACGGCGGCCGGGTCCGGCGGTACGTCCCATTCGGCGATCCGGTCGCGCGGCAGTTCCCGCGTGCGGGCGACGAGCAGGGCGACGTCGTCCTTGGGGCGCCCGGGGAGCAGACTGTCCAGTACGTCCTGGCAGGTCTCCTCGGGCGGCCGGCCGGGGTGGCCCGTGAGCGCATCGCGCAGCAGTTCCATTCCCACGTCCAGGTCGCGGCTGCGGTCCTCGATGAGGCCGTCGGTGTACAGGACGAGCTGGCTTCCCTCCGCGAGGCACAGCTCCGCGGTCTGGAACGGCATGCCGCCCAGGCCCAGGGGCGGACCGGCCGGCACGTCCGGGAAGGTGACGGTTCCGTCGGGCTGGACCAGCGCGGGCGCCAGATGTCCCGCACGGGCCATGACGTAGCGGCGCGTCACGGGGTCGTAGATCCCGTACAGGCAGGTGGCGCCCACGACGCCCGCCGCACTCTCTGCCGCCTCGTTCTGGTCGATGCTCCCGACCAGGTCGTCCAGATGACTCAGCAGCTCGTCGGGTGGCAGATCGAGGGTGGAGAAGTTGTGCACCGCGGTCCGTAGCCGTCCCATCGTGGCGGCGGCGTGCAGGCCGTGGCCGACCACATCGCCGACGGCCAGCGCCACCCGGCTCCCCGGCAGGGGAATCACGTCGAACCAGTCACCGCCCACGCCTGACTGGGCGGGGAGGTAGCGGTAGGCGATGTCGAGGGCGTTCTGCTCGGGCATGGCCTGCGGCAGCAGGCTGCGCTGGAGGGTGACTGCCAGGGCGTGCTCGCGGGTGTAGCGGCGGGCATTGTCGATGCTGATCGCGGCACGGGCCACCAGTTCCTCCGCCAGCGACACGTCCTCCTCGTTGAAGCGCTCACGCTGTTGCGCGCGCCAGAAGTTGGCCACGCCCAGTACGACGCCACGGGCCTGGATGGGCACGGTGATGAGGGAATGGATGCCGTACCCGATGATCGCCTCGGCGCGCTCCGGGTCCTGCACGCGCCAGCCCGTGGCGGTCGGCAGATCGCTCACCAACTGGGAGCGGCCGCTACCGAAGCCGCGCGCCTGGGGCGTGGCGGGAAGATAGTCGAAAAGCCGGCCCTGTGCGGAGAGCGGATGGTCGTGCTGGATGCCGTACAAGGCCGCGCGTCGCATGTCCGTCGCGGTGGGGGCCGGCTCCTCGCCGTGCAGGACGGCGTCGGCCAGGTCCACGGTGACGAAGTCCGCGAAGCGAGGAACGGGGACCTGCGCCAACTCGTCGGCGGTGCGGAGCACGTCCAGGGTGGTACCGATGCGCAGTCCGGCGTCGTACAGCAGCCTGAGCCGCTCCCGTGCCACCTCCGCCCTGCCGGTCACCGCCTGCAGCTCGGTGGAGTCGCGTAGCGTCACCACCGTTCCCTCGGGGCCTCCGTCGCGATGCGTGGGCCGTTGGTTGACCGCGAGCAGCCGCTCTCCCGCGAGGTGCACCTCGTCGGTGGCCTCCCGCCCGGAGGTGAGCAGCGCCTTCGTCTCGGCATCGAGGCCCGGCAGCTGCGAGACGAGCCGTCCCTCGACGTCCGGGGGCAGCTCCAGCAGCCGTCTGGCCTCGTCGTTGGCCAGGATCAGCCGCCCGTCGGCGGCCACGATCAGCACCCCTTCCCGCACGGAGTGGAGCACGGTGTCGTGGTGCTCGTACATCAGGGTCATCTCGTCCGGGGCCAGGCTGTGAGTCTGCCGTCGCAGCCGCCTGCCCACCAGGGCCGTCACACCGGTGGACAACGCGAGCGCTCCGGCCCCGGCACCCAGGATGATCGGTAGCTGCCGGGCCAACTGGCTTTCGACGTTCTTGACCTTCATCCCGGCCGAGACGAGGGCCACCACCTTGCTGTCGGCGTTCTCGATCGGGACCGTCGCCTGCACCTCGCGACCGAGCGGGCCGTTGACGCTCTCCACGTAGACCTGCCCCGCCAGTGACGGCCCGATCTCGCCCACGAACCGCTTTCCGATCCGGTCCGGCAAGGGGTGCGTGTACCGGATGCCCTCGGTGTCCATGACCACGATGAAGTCGACACCGGCGGCCCGGCGTGCCGCCTCGGTGAGCGGCTGGAGAATCCTGCTCGGATCCGGGGTCCGCAATGCCTCCAGGACCCCCGGTGAGTGCGCGAAGGTCTGTGCCACGGCCGTGGAGCGGCGCCTGGCCTCCGCGTTGGTGTCCCGCTCCGACTGCAGGATGAGAGCGAAGACGCCGCAGGCTACGAGCAGCACCACCAGAGCCACCTGGAAAACCAACACCTGCCCGGCTACGCTCCGCGTGCTCCTGCTGATCAGGCGCTTGACCGGTAGGTGTCGAAAACGGGCGAAACGATTCGCCATGCGACCCTTTTTAACACCGATGATCCCCAGCGGCCAGGGGCCCTTCGATCCTTGTTCGGCTGACCTCCGGCGTGTGTGCGGCCATGTGCCGCATCGCCGCGGCTCCTCCGGGCATGGCCGTCCGCTGCAGATTCTCGTGTGCGGCGCATGATTTTGCCGCGCCCCATGTCCGCTTAGGCCGATATGATGCATTTTGTGATCATGTCTGCACGGCTGTGGCGCCGTCGCCCCGCCTACAGCGGCCGATGGGAAGTCGCCCGGCTGTCACCCGTGGTCCTGACCGTCCTCATCGCCGGCCTGGCGTTCTCCACACCCAGGGAGATCGCCGTCAGCCGCCTTCTGCCCGCCGCGCCCGCCCTTGCCGCCGCGATGTGGCCCGTGCTCCCGACGATCCTGTTGGGGGCGTTCTGCCTCCTGCTCATGACAGTCCTCAGCTTCTTCTACACCGATCTGGGGACGCAGTACACGTCGGCCGCGATCGTCGCGGTCACCTTGGCGGCCGCATACGGGAGTCATGTCCGACTCCAGCGAGAGGAGATACTTTTCCAGGTCCGGCTCGTCGCTGACACGGCCCAGAAGGTGCTGCTCCGCCCGCTGCCGCGCCGCATCGAGGACCTCGAGATCGAGTCGCTCTATCTGGCCGCCCAAGAACAGGCGCGGATCGGCGGCGACTTTTTCGAGGCGATCGGCACACCGCACGGGGTCCGGCTGCTCATCGGCGACGTACGGGGCAAGGGCCTGTCCGCAGTGGGGGCGGCCTCGGCGGTGATCAGTTGCTTCAGGGAGGCCGCGCACGACGAGCCCGACCTGCAGGGCATCATCCACCGCCTGGAGACCACCGTCACGCGTCACAGCGCTGCGTTTCCCGTCCAGGACCAGCCCGAGCACTTCGCCACCGCTCTCCTCGCCGAGATCCCGCACGGCGGCGGTCACGTACGACTTCTCAACTGCGGGCATCCCCCGCCGTTGATCGCGCATCGCGGGAAGGTCCTGGTCCTGGAGCCGGCCATCCCCTCCCCGCCCCTCAACCTCGCAGCGCTCATCGGCGACCGATACTGGGTCGACACGGTCGCCTTCGCCCCGGGTGACCAGTTGCTGCTCTACACGGACGGCGTATCGGAGGCCCGGGACCACACCGGCCAGTTCTTCCCGCTGCCGGACTGGCTGCGGCGGCAGGGCCTGCAGCACCCCCGCGAGCTGCTCGACCAGCTGCACCGGGATCTGCTCCAGCACAGCGGCGGCAGGCTCGACGACGACATCGCGGCCCTCGCGCTGAGGTGCTCCACCGCGCAGGATCGGGGAGCCGTCGGCGTAGAGGGCTGAGCCTTGGCGTCGGCATGCCGGACCCGAGACCGTCAGCGCACGCGAGCAGCCACAGCACGAAGCTGTGCGCCACGGCCTCCTTGGGCTGGATGGCTCCGAACTGGTCGCGTCGGCCCGCCACGGCGGGGCCAACCAGTTCGATCTCGACGTGGGTCGGCCGGTTCGGGCTCGGGGAGTCTGCGAATCACCGCCGGATCAGACCGTCCAGCGGGTCATGTCGTCCCGCTTCGGCTTCCCGCCGGTCTGCTCACAGGGCGGCGGCGACGGCTGAGGGTGCCGCGGTGCTTGATCCCGCAGTAGGCGCAGTAGGCGCAATCGGTGCAGGTCGAACATGGGCGCCCGCTCGCCTTGTCGCCGTGCGGCGAACCCTTAATAGTCGGTTTCCTCGATGAAGACAGGTCGGAAGCATTCGCTGGACCGATCGCAAGAGGGCGCCGCACTCTGATCGTGTGACTGAGACTGCTTCCTCCCTCCGTACGCTGCCGTGGCTTGCGCGTCCCGGCGCCCGTGCCTGGCGGTGTGCGCCCGCGGACGCCGCGGTGCGCGACTTCCACGCCGCGCTGCCCGACTACTCATCCACTCCGCTGACCGAACTCCCTGGACTGGCAGAGGAGTTGCTGGTCGGCAGGGTCTTCGTCAAGGACGAGTCGTGCCGGCTGGGGCTGCCCGCCTTCAAGGCGCTGGGTGCCTCCTGGGCCATCCACCGCACCCTTGCCGAGCGGGCCGCGAGCCACGAGGCTCCGGGCCCGGTCACCCTGGTGACCGCCACCGACGGCAACCACGGCCGTGCCGTGGCGCGCATGGCCCGCCTGCTCGGGCAGCACGCCCACGTCTTCGTTCCCCAGGGCGTGCACCCGGGGGCCGTGGCGGCCATCGTCGCGGAACAGGCGAAGGTCACCGAGGTGGCCGGGCCGTACGACGAGGCCGTACGCCTGGCGGACGAGGCAGCTGCCCTGCCGGACGCGGTCCTGGTCCAGGACACCGCCTGGCCGGGCTACGAGCAGATCCCGGGATGGATCGTCGAGGGCTACTCCACCCTCTGCGCCGAGATCGACGAGCAGCTGACTGCCGAAGGAGTAGTCGAAGGACCGGACCTCGTCGCCGTACCCGTGGGCGTGGGGTCACTGGCGCAGGCCGTGATCACCCACTACCGCAGCCGCCCCTCCGGGCATGCCCCGGCGCTGCTGTCGGTGGAGCCCGAGGCCGCGGCCTGCGTCCTGGCAAGCCTCACTTCTGGTGAACCCGTCAGCGTCGCCACCGGCGAAACCACCATGGCCGGCCTGAACTGCGGCACCCCGTCCACCATCGCTTGGCCCTACCTCCACGGCGGGCTGGACGCCGCGGTCGCCGTCGCGGACGCCGACAGCGCCCGCGCGGCCGGAGACCTCGCCGCTGCGGGCGTCTCCTCGGGCCCCTGCGGGGCGGCAGCCCTCGCCGGCCTCCGCGCGGCCCTCACCGGCGAAGGCGCCGACGAACGACGCACGGCACTGCGCCTCGGGCCGTCCTCGGTGGTCGTGTTGCTGAGCACCGAGGGCACGGCGGCCAACCCACATGCCACCACCGATCACTGAACACCACCGATCACTGAACACCACCGATCGCTGAACACCACCGATCACTGAACACGCGACACCCGAAAGACCCCGACGTTGAGGCTCGTGGCCGGGACCCGTGTCGCGGCGCGCCGCGCCGGATCCCCTGCCTCCTCTTCGGCGTCGACGGCGAAGGCGCATGCGCCGCCACCGAATACGTCGGCCTCGCCGCGCTGGACCGCCTCACCGACATCCTCACCGCCACCACCACCGACTTCTGTTCCTGAAGCCCGCGGCCGGACCGCCGCCGACAGCACACCCGACGAGGGCTACCAGCGCGACCTCACCGCCCGCCAGGTCTCTCCGGGGCGGTGCGGCTACCGCTTCCACCAGGCGGCGGAGGCGTCACGCAGGGTGTTGGTGCCGCAGTGGATCTCGCCCATACCGAGGTGGTACGTGTACCAGTCGTCGACGTACGACACCTTCATGCCGGCACGCGTGTACGCAGCGGTGACGGCCTCCGTGAAGATGTCCTTGCCGCCGATGACGGGACCCCACTGGCGCGGGGCGAGGTAGCGGTCGCGGGAGAGCAGGATGCCGTTGACGGCGCCCGGAACGTACGCGCTGGTCATGACGGTCCCGGGAGCCCGGGCGGCGGAGGGAGAGCCCCCGGCGGCCGGCTCGTCGGTGCGGTCGAGGAACTGCTGCTGACCGTGCTTCTCGGCGGCCTCCGGGGCGGCGCTGCCGCCGAGACGGCGGAGCAGCGGCACGCGGGTGCCCTCGTCGCCGCTCTCCGTGCCCTGGGTGTACAGGGCGGGCACCCGGACGATCTCCTCGTCGGTGACGCCCGTCTCCCGCTTCAGGATCTCCAGGTTGGCCGCGATCTTCCTGGCCGCCATCTCGTTGTCGGCCACCAGGTGGCGGGAGGCGAGGGCCTGGTCGATGGTCTCCTTGGGGGCCTGCACCGAGTCGAAGCCCGGGACGGAGAACATCTTGGTCGCGCCGTGGCCGCCCTGCTGCGCGTCGCGCAGGAGCCGCAGTCCGGCCTCGGGGTCGGCGACGCCGATCCGCCAGCCGCGCGGGGTGTCGGCCGGGAGGAACTGGACGAACTCGTCGACGTGCCCGACGTGCAGCCAGGAGGTATCCAGCAGCAGGGGGTCCTGCAGGCCCTGGGACTTCAGCAGCGTGCGTATCTCCTTCGAGGGACGGATGCCGCTGCCGTCCTTGCGCTCGCCCATGATGATCCGGCCGGCCGGGAACGACTTGCCGCCCTGCGCGTAGGGCGGGATGGTCTCCAGGTTGCCGTAGGAGTTCAGGGTCTCCCAGCCCTGCATGTCGCGGCCCTTGGCCTGGACGACACCGATGTTCGGTCCGCGCAGCTTCTCGTAGAGCTCGCGCCCGGCCTCGCGGTCCTGGGCGGAGCGCAGCATGACGCGCATCGTCCGCTGCCTGCCGTCCGGGCCGGTCATGTTGAGGTAGGCCGGCTCGACGAAGTCCTGGGCCCAGACGTCGCCGTACTTCTCGAAGGTCACCAGCGGCTTGGTGATGCCGGCCTGCTGGGCCTCCTTCTCCAGGTCCTTGACGAACTTGCGCTGGAGCTTGGCCCAGGGGTCGCTGCCGCGGACCTTGGTGACCAGCAACTGCTGGGTGTTCTGCAGGGCGTGGTGGGTGAGCAGCGGGGCTGCGCGCAGGGTGACGGTGTCGGAGGCGGTGCCGGCGGACGAGGTCACCTTCAGGCGGATCGCCGTGCGGCCGTCCCATTTCGCGCTGTCGCGGATCACGTCCTTGCCCTCGACGCCGAACTCGACGCCGGCGCGCAGCTCGGCCCGTGTCAGCCGGGTCTGCGAAGTGACCGGCTTCCAGGCGCCGTTCTGCTTGACGAAGACCCTGGTCTGCGCCGCGCCCTGGGTGACCTTGACGCTGCCCTTGGCGTCGGAGGGCAGGTTCCGCATCGGTACCGAGCGCACCCGGGCCAGGTCGGCGGCGTCGGCCCTGCCGTTGACCTTCTTGTCGGAGGCGTCGTTGCAGACGGCCAGCGCGGCGTCGGAGAGCGGGCGGCCGCCCGGGCCGGTGGTCGGGCACCGCTTGCTGTCGTCGTCGATGTTGGGCAGAAAGACCGCTCCCCGCGCGACGGACCAGGTGTCCTCGCCGGCCGTGTCGGTGCCGCCGGTGAGGTCGATCCGCCCGTCGCGGTTGACGTCCGCCCTCAGGTCGACGCGTGGCGGCTCCGCCGCGTACGCAATGGCCGGGGGTGTCAGCACCGCTCCCGTCGCGGTGAGGGCGAGCACCACTCGTCCGGCGTTTCTCGTGCGCACATCGTTTCCCTTCGTTCCGTACGGTTGTCCCCCGTTGAAGAGGATGAGGCGGAACGGGCGCTGTGCGTTGCCTGTGAGGAGCGAAGTCCTCCTTGTTGATGAGGGGTTGACGAGTAGACGTCCCCCCTTTTTTTGGGCGCGCTCTCTCGTGACAGTCGACCTGCCCGGAACTCAGGTGCTGCGACTCGACGCTCGTACGGGGTCCCTCCGAACGGTCCCGCTACCGGCCGATCGCGTCAGACCGGGTTGCGATGTCCGACTCCCGCCCCTCTCCCGTCGCGGATTGCGGGAAGGCCCGGCGTATGAACTCCGCGATGTGGTCGTACAGCAGGTGTGCGGCGCCGCTCGCGTCGCCCTCCAGCGCGCGGGCGAGGATCCGCCGGTGCTCCTCCGCCTCCCGCTCCCAGCTCGGGGTGGACTCCCAGGCCACCACGGAGACCAGTGCCGCCTGGTCGCGCAGGTCGTCCAGCATGCGCACCAGGAGCGGGTTGCCGCACGGATGATAGAGCGCGCGGTGGAAATCGCGGTTGGCCAGGGAGCGCTCGGCCCGGTCCTCGGCCGCGTCGGCGCGATCCAGGGCCTCCTGGGCGCCGGCGAAGCCCGAGTGCGCGAGAGTGCTGCGGCGCAGCGCCTCCGGTTCGAGCAGCAGCCGTACGTCGTAGACGGAGCGCGCCATGGTCGCGTCCACGGCGCGCACTGCCGCGCCCCTGAACTCGCTCATCACCACCAGGCCGCGTCCGGCCAGCGTCTTGAGCGCTTCGCGTACGGGGGTCTTGGACACCCCGAACCGTCCGGCCAGCTCGATCTCGACCAGCGGCTGTCCCGGCGGCAGCTGGCCGGTGAGGATGGCCTGCGTCAGGTGTTCGAGGACGAACTGGGTCCGGGAAGGGATGGGAACGGCCGGTGTGGAGCCGGGCACGGGCGCATTCATACGGCAACAACTCTCCGGTCTCGGGGGCGGCATGGGGTGGTCATCCGAGGCGGGTGCCGTTCTCCACCAGCCTCACCGGTCGGTGAGTGGCGGCCGAGGTGCTCGCCGCGACGCCCACGAGCACGCTGCGGATGCCGTCGCGGTATCCCGCCTGCCGCCCCAGGGGATCCCGGGCCGGGCCGCGGAAGACGTCGTCGAGGAGCAGCCGGTCCCCGCCACCGTGTCCGCCGCCGTCGCCTTCGCCATCCAGGGCGATCTCCTCCCGCGGGGACCAGTGCCGTTGCAGGGTGAGTCGTTCCCACGCTCCTTCGGCGTGCTCCTTGTCGCGCGCCGAGGGGTCGACGGCGGCGTGTGGCGGGGTCCAGGCGCGTTCGCAGACCTCCAACTCGGCCCGGCCCTCGGTGCCGTTCACCGCCACGCGGTACCCCTCGAAGGGTGCGTGGGCGTGCAGCGAGTAGGTCAGCATCGCGCGGTTGTCGTAGCGGACCAGCACCGCCATGGTGTCGTCGATGGTCACTCCGTCGCCGAACACGTCCTGGTCCCGCTGGTAGCCGTCCTCGTGCTCGGCGTCGAGGTAGAGCCGTGCGAGCCGTTCGTCGCGGGACATGTCCAGCAGGAAGGGGTCGGTGCCGGCCGAGGGCGCGCCGGTGCCGCGCGCCGGCCGCGGGCCCAAGCCGTGTCGGCGGGCGTTCTCGCTGCCGTAGAAGAGCAGGTCCGCCTGGGCGAAGACCAGCTCGGGGCCGGCGTCCAGCCACCAGTTCACCAGGTCGAAGTGGTGGGTGGACTTGTGCACCAACAGCCCGCCGGAGCACGTCCGGTCCCGGTGCCAGCGTCGGAAGTAGTCCGCGCCGTGAAGGGTGTCCAGCACCCACTCGAAGTGCACGGAGGTCACCTCGCCGACGGCGCCGTCGGCGAGGAGTCGGCGCAGCGCCGTGTTCCGCGGCGAATAGCGGTAGTTGAACGTGACGACGGTCCGGGCGGAGCTGCGCTCGGCCGCGGCCGCGATCGCCGCGCAGCCCTCCGCGTCGGTGGTGAGCGGCTTCTCCACCACGACGTCCACCCCGGCGTCCAGGGCGGCGCACACATAGCGGGCGTGGGTGGCGTCCACCGACGTCACCACCACCGCGTCGGCGCCCGCCAGCATCGCGGTGAAGCCGTCCGGGCCGAAGCACGGCACGGCCTTGCGGCCCGTCGCGGCGATGCGCTGGTTGTAGAAGTCCATCCGGGTCCGGTTGACATCGCACAGCGCGACGATCTCTCCGGTGTCGCTCCAGTCACCGAGCAGCGCGTCGACGTACATCTGCGCGCGGTGGCCGAGCCCGACGACGGCGTAACGGCGTTTCCCAGACGATCCCACAGGCGATTCCACGGGCGGCTCCTCGAAGGCGGGTCTACGGGTTCAGGCGGTTCACGCACGGTACGCCGGGCGTCGGCGGGGCACGGCGCTCAGCCGAGCGTGCTGTTCGCCTCCTCCAGGAACCCCTCGGCGGCGTCCTGCGGGGTCTTGTTGCCGGAGATGACGTCCTGGCCGTAGCGCTTCAGCATGTCCGGGATGTCGGCGGCGCCGTCCGGATAGGCCGAGGGCGGGTCGGCCAGCTTGTCGCGGACCTTGTCGACGAAGTCGAGCGACGCCTGGTCCGCCGCGGGCAGGTCGCTCCGGATCTCCTCGAGGACCTTGCTGTTCATCGGCAGGCCACGGTCGCTGCCCAGGATCCTGCCGGCCTGCGGGTCGTTGACGAGGAAGTCGATGAGCTTGCCGGCCGCCTGCCGCTGCTCGCTGTGCGCACTGGCGGCCCAGAACATCGCCGGCTGGAGGAACATGCCGCTGCTCGACGCCCCCGGTGCCTGCGGCATCTGCAGCAGCTCGATCTCCTCGCCGGAGGCGACGCCGGCGGCGCTGAGCTGGTTGGTCCAGAACATCCCCATGCCGCCCTTGTTGGTGCCGATGAGGGACTGCTCGATGCTGTTGGCGTCCAGCTCGTTGCTGAGGGCGGCGTCGGGGGAGCCCTTGCTCTTGATCATGTCCACGTTGAGCTGGTACCAGTCGGCGAGGGTGCCGGCCGAGACGCCTATCTTGCCGTTGTCGTAGAGCGATTCGCCGCGCTGTGAAGCGAAGGCGTACAGGTAGGCGTCGTTGAAGTTGATCTGGGTGCCGTAGATACCGCTGCCGCCGGCCTTGGTGAGTCGGGTGCTGACGTCCTCGTAGTCCTCCCAGGTCCAGGACGTGTCATCGGGGAGGCTCACCCCCGCCTTCTCGAAGACGGAGGTGTTGGCCATCACGGCCCAGGCGTTGGCACCGGTGGGGATGGCGTACTGGGTGTCCTCCACGGCGCCGCCGGCGAGCAGCTTCGGATCGAGATCGCCGGTGTTCACCAGCCCTTTCAGATCGGCGAGCGTGTCCTTGCGGGCGAACTCGCCGAGCTTGCGGATCTCGATGGCGAAGACGTCCGGGGCGTCCCCGGCGGCGACCTTGGTGGTCAACTGGTCGTAGTAGGAAGTCCAGTCGGAGTACGACGACTTCACCGTGATGTCTGGATTCTGCTTCTCGAAGACGTCGATGGCCTCCTCGGTGATCTTGTGCCGGCTGGCCTCGCCCCACCAGCTGACCTTGAGCGTGACCTTGCCGTCGTCGCCGGACCCCGAGTCGCCTCCGCAGGCGGCGGTGGCGGCCAGGGCGCCGGTGGCCGCGAGTGCCGCGCAGACTCTTGCCGTCCTCATTCGATGAAGCACGGAAATATCTCCTTCGGTGCGTGGGCGGAATCAGCGGGTGCGGAATTACCGGGCTATTTCAGGCCGGTGACGGCGACCCCGCGGACCAGGTATTTCTGGCCCGCCAGGAAGAAGCCGAAGATGGGGCCGAGGGAGAGCACCGACATCGCGAACATCGGTCCCCAGGCGGATTGGCCCGACGAGTCGAGGAAGGTGCGCAGGGCCACCGGCACGGTGTGCTTGTCCGGATCGGTCAGGAAGATCAGCTGGCTGAGGAAGTCGTTCCAGGTCCAGATGAAGGTGAAAATGGCGGTGGTGGCCAGCGCCGGCAGTGACAGCGGCATGATGATCCGGCTGAAGATGCGCCAGTGGCCGGCCCCGTCGATCCGCGCGGCCTCGTCCAGGTCGCGCGGCAGTGTCCGGATGAACTGCACCATCAGGAAGACGAAGAAGGCGTCGGTGGCGAGGAACTTCGGGACGATCAGCGGGTAGAACGTGTTGATCCAGTCCAACTGCTTGAAGAGGATGTACTGCGGGACGATCACCACCTGCAGGGGCAGCATGATGGAGCCCAGCATGAGCGCGAACCATAAGCGCTTCAGCGGGAACTCCATGCGCGCGAAGGCGTACGCCGCCAGCGAGCAGGCGGTCAGGTTCCCCAGCACGGCGCCGCCCGTGATGATCAGTGAGTTGACCAGGTAGTGGCTGAAGGGGCTGCTGAGCGCGTTCCAGCCGTCGGTGAAGTTCTGTCCCGTGACACTGCTCGGGATCAGTCCCTGCTCGCGGAAGATGAGCCCCTCCGGTTTGAGGGAGCTGGAGACCATCCACAGCAGCGGATAGAGCATCACCAGGCCGAAGAGGATCAGGCCGAGGTGGATCAGGAGCTTCTTCCCCCGAAGCGCGAGCAGTGCCCTGGCCAGCAGCGTGTTGTTCAGCCCGGCACGGGAGGCCTTTGCGGTTTTCACCTCAGTTGTCACCGTAGAACACCCAATACTTCGACATCAGGAAGTTCAGTGCGGTCAGGCAGGCGATGATGATGACCAAGAACCAGGCCATCGCCGAGGCGTAGCCCATTTCGAAGGAGTTGAAGCCCTTGGTGTACACGTACATCGTGTAGAAGAGCGTCGAGTCCGAGGGACTTCCGTTTCCGCCGCTGACCACGAACGCCTGGGTGAAGGACTGGAAGGCGCCGATCAGTTGCAGAATCAGGTTGAAGAAGATGACGGGGGTCAGCAGCGGCATCGTGATGTGGAAGAACTGCCGCACCTTGCCCGCTCCGTCGATGCCGGCCGCCTCGTAGTAGCTGACGGGGATCTGTCGCAGACCGGCCAGGAAGATCACCATGGGTGAGCCGAAGGTCCACACGTTCAGCACGATGAGCGTGCCCAGTGCGGTCGACGGGTCGCCGATCCAGCTGTGCCCGTCGACGCCGAACAGGCCGAGGAAGTGGTTGAAGAGGCCGTCGTCCCCGAAGACCTTCCGCCACAGGATGGCGATGGCCACGCTGCTGCCGAGCAGCGAGGGCAGGTAGTACACCGAGCGGTAGACGGCGAGGCCACGCACACCCCGGTCCAGCACCAGCGCCAGCAGCAGCGCGAAGGCCAGTTGCAGGGGCACCGAGACGAAGACGTAGATCGTGGTGTTCCGCAACGCCTTCCGGAACCGCGGGTCGTCGCTGAACATCCTGGTGTAGTTGTCCAGGCCGACCCAGTCCGAGCCGCCGATGAGGCTGTAGTCCGTGAACGACAGATAGAGCGACGCCAGCAGCGGTCCCGCGGTGATGAACAGCAGCCCGCCGAACCACGGCGCCAGAAAGAGGTACGAGGCGAGCGCCTCTCTGCGTCGCCGCCGCCTGCGTGCCCGGTCGGCCTCCTGCGCACTCGCGGAGCGTCGGCCGTCGCCTGGCGCCTCGTCCGGGCACGGACGCACCTGAGTGCCGGTCATGCAGGCCTCCTGACATCGAGCGAGAAGCGGATGACTCAAGGGCGCATGTCATATATGGCGTATGAAGTACGTCGTATGGCGTCGCAACGTAGAACCGTCCGAGGGAGCCGTCAACACCACGCGCTGCGATTCGTCGGTGGTGGCTGCCGAGGGAATGTGGTTGCTCCGTACGGCAGTTGGGGACTGCCGGGCCGGCGTCCGACGCTCTCGGAGCGCGCTCGTACGTTCAGTCGGGCGTCTCGTATGCCATATATGACATGCGTCGTACGTGCTCTTGCGTGGTTGACCCCGGCCGACCCCGTATCGGACCTCAGCGCCGGGCCAGCGCCAGTACGCTCAGGCCGAACATCAAGACGCCCAGGGGGAGATGGACCGACGGGACGTGCGCGATGCCGACTACGACCTGGACCGAGGCGAGCACGAGGAAACCCGACGCGTGCCAGACGGGCCGGGGTGAGCCGCCGCCCGGCTTCCACGCCAGCACCGCCGCGAGCACATACAGCATCGACGCCCCGTACATCACACGGGCTCCGACACTGTGCAGCGTCTCCCCGTAGGACGAGGTCAGCAGCAGTCCGGCGGAGACCGCCTGAAGGAAGATGGTCAGGGTCTGCAGGGCGATCGCGGTCCGCAGGAAGGAGGAGCTGCGCTGTGCGTTCGCCGTCGCTGTCACCTGAGTGGCCATGTCACGGTCCCCTTTTGCCGTATTCGGGCAGTAGATCGATAAGGTCTCACCAGCCCGACGACGCGGGCCTGCGAAAGGTAAGGCGAGGGGGCGGCCGGAAGCATGGGGACTGTCGGCACCAGCACAGGTGAGATAGCCGGCGAGCAACGCCAACTGATCAATGTCGCTTACCGGTTGCTCGGTTCCGTGACCGAGGCCGAGGACGCCGTACAGGATGCCTATGCACGCTGGTACGCGCTGCCACGAAGCCGGCAGGACGAGATCCGGTCTCCCGGCGCCTGGCTGACGACGGTGACCAGCCGCATCTGCCTGGACCTGCTCGGCTCGGCGCGGGCCCGCCGTGAACGCTATGTCGGCGCGTGGCTGCCCGAGCCGCTGCCCGACCGCACCGAGTGGGACCACGCGGGCGGTGTCGGCCCCACCGGCCCCGTGGACCCCGCCGACCAGATCGTGCTGGACGAGTCGGTGTCCATGGCCTTCCTCGTCGTGCTGGAGTCGATGACACCTGCCGAACGGGTGGCGTTCGTCCTGCACGACGTCTTCCGGTACCCGTTCGCCGAGATCGCAGCAGTTCTCGGCCGGACCCCTGCCGCCTGCAAGCAACTGGCGGCCTCCGCACGGCGGCGGGTGAGCGTCGCGCGCGCTCCGGTGGCGGCGACGGGCCGGGCCGACGTGGTGAGGCACGTCAAAGAGGCATGGGAGGCCAAGGACATCGCAGCCCTCGTCGGTCTCCTCGACCCGGCCGCCGTGATGACCGCCGACGGCGGCGGCATGGTCGGTGCCGTCCTGCGTCCGGTCGAGGGCGGCGCGCGCATCGCCCAGTACATGGTCGCCATCGCCGACAAGGCTCCGGGGCTCGAACTCCTGGAGCGGTCGGTCAACGGTGTGCCGGGACTGGTGGCCCAGCGGGCCGGCGTCGTCATGACCGTGGCCTCGTTCGACGTCTCGGACGGGCTCGTCACCCGCATCTGGGCGGTCCGCAACCCGGAAAAGCTGCGGCCGTGGGCCCGGGAGGACTAGCCGGCCCCCGCTCGCGAGCGTGCAGTCGCCGCCGGGGAGAGGAGCGAACGTGTGCTCCACACCCGACCGTTGGGCGCCCAGCGCCGGCGCCGTGACGCTCTCCGGCGTGTCCAGGCCGTTCCGTGCGGGAAGAGGTTCGCGAGGCCATTGACCGCGTGGGGGCTGTCGCCGGCCTCCGCCGGAAGCCATCTGAACTCCCGCCACGTGCACCGCACCTCCCGGCAGCGGACGACGGCCGAGTCCCTCTTCTGGACGATCTCGTCGACGGTGGTGTTCAGTCGCACCCGGTCCCCCAGGGCCGCGGCGATGGACTCGGTGAGGGTGGACGGGCCGCCGAGGATGCTCTGCGAGAGACCGGCGCCGATGTTCAGGCGCACGGTGGTCCTGCGCTGACGGTCGCCCGGAGCAGGGGCGTGCCGGGATGCCCTGCCTCGGTCACCCGTCCGGAACCCGTCGCCGTGCGGGCCGTCAGCGCGTCGCCGATGCTGGTCCTCCACGCCACAGACGTCGGGACGTGAGCGGAAGCGATGCGCGATGTCGGTCAGTAGATGGTGCCGCGGCGTTCTGGTCGCCGCGCTCGCCGTGAGCACCGGCTGCGGTGCTTCGGGCGGACGCGGCGAGGGCGCCTCCGCGGCCGCCATCGGATTCACGGACGCGTTGCGACAGGGGGACGGCAGGCAGGCGTGCGCCCTGCTGGCTCCCCGCACCCTCGAGGAACTGGAGAAGTCCGAGCGGACACCGTGCGATCAGGCGGTGACTCAGGAACAGCTGCCGGCCGGCTACGCGGTACGGAGAGTGGACGTGTACGGCGATCAGGCCCGGGTGGTCCTCGCGGACGACACGCTGTTCCTGGCCCATTTCTCGGCCGGCTGGAAGGTGACCGCCGCCGGATGCACGCCCCGTCCGGAGCAGCCGTACGACTGCCAGGTCAAGGGTGGGTGAGGGATCGATGCGGACCATGTTCACCCTGTGCCTGGTCTTCGTGATCGGCGGCCTGGCCTACTTCATGACGGTGGGGCTGACGCACCGATGACGACCGGAGAGGAAGACCGGAGAGGGGCGACGGGAGACGACGACGGGGGAGGCCGACGGGGGAGTCCGACGGGAGAGGCCGACAGGAGGTGGCGACGCCGTGCGTCGCTTTCTGCGTGAGAACAGCCTGAGCCTGGCGTTCGGCATCGGTTTCCTGCTGAGCCTGTTCGGACAGGTGATCGCGGGTCACGCCGACTTCAACAACCGGCTCGTCAGCGACGGAATGGAGTCCATCGGCATCGGCTCCTACCTGACCTCGTCGGACTTCGCCGTCGACGTGACGGAGAACTGGCAGTCCGAGTACCTGCAGTTCTTCCTCTACATCTTCGTCACCGTCTGGCTCCTCCAGCGCGGCTCACCGGAGTCCAAGGAACTGGGCAGGGCGGGCAGGGAGTCCGACGAGGACCAGCTCGTGGGGGAGCACGCCCCCTCCGACGCCCCACGCTGGGCACGCGCCCGCGGCTGGCGGCTGGCGGTGTACTCGCGGTCCTTGGGCCTGGTGATGGGGGCGGTGTTCCTGATGTCCTGGCTCGCCCAGTCCGTCACCGGTACGGCCGCCTACAACGAACAGCAACTGCGTGACCTTCGGGCGCCGGTCACGTGGGCCCAGTACCTCACCTGCGCCGACTTCTGGAACCGCACCCTGCAGAACTGGCAGTCCGAGCTGCTGGCGGTGGCCTCGATGGTCGTCCTGTCGATCTACCTGCGCCAGCGTGGCTCGCCGGAGTCCAAGCCCGTCGGCGCCGCGCACACCGCGACCGGCGTGGAGGGATGACGAGCCGGAGCGCGGCTCCCTCTCCCATGCGGCACAGTGGCAGTATGTGCGGCCGCTATGCCTCCACCCGCAGCCCCCAGGACCTCGCCCAGCTGTTCCAGGTGTCCGAGTGGCATCCGGAGGAAACCCTCGCGCCGAGCTGGAACGTGGCCCCGACCGACGAGGTGTGGGCCGTCCTGGAGCGCACGCCGCGCGGCGCTGCCGAGGACGAGCCACCCCGGCGCAGGCTGCGGCCCCTGCGCTGGGGCCTGGTGCCCTCGTGGGCGAAGGACGTGAAGATCGGCGCGCGGTTGATCAACGCCCGGGTGGAGACCGTGCACGAGAAGCCCGCCTTCCGCCGCGCGTTCGCCGAACGCCGCTGTCTGCTGCCGGCCGACGGCTTCTACGAGTGGGACGAGGTCAAGGACCGGAAGTCGGGCAAGGTCCGCAAGCAGCCCTACTTCATCCACCCGGAGGACGGGCAGGTGATGGCACTGGCGGGTCTGTACGAGTTCTGGCGCGATCCGGAGATCAAGGACGCCGACGACCCGGCCGCCTGGCTGCTGACCTGCACCATCATCACCACCGAGGCCACCGACGCGGCAGGCCGCATCCACCCCCGTATGCCCCTCGCGCTCGCCCCCGACCACTACGACGCCTGGCTCGACCCCCACCACCGGGCCACGGACGACCTGCGCACCCTGCTCACCCCACCGGCAGACGGCCACCTGGATGCCCGTCCCGTCTCGCCCGCCGTGAACAGCGTCCGCAACAACGGCCCCCAGCTTCTGGACGAGGTCCCCGCGCCCTGAGCGGAGTAGGGGACGGGCGTAGGTGAGTTCTCGGTAAGGGTTGCCCCTGCGGACGCCCCAAGGGCGCTCTTGACATCCGTTTTCATCTAGCGTGGGGCCGAAGCCGGGACGGATGGAGCTCGGCGGACCATTCGCCGTGCCTCGGAGGTATCCATGCCCGCGTCCTCGCCCCGACGTCTCGCCCCGGTGATGACCGGCGCCTGCCTGATCATCCTTGCGGGCTGCGGCAGTTCGTCGGACTCCCCAAGCGGCACCGGCGCCGCGCAGAGCCCCGCCGCGGCCTCCGCGATCCCGGTGGTGGCCTCGACGGACGTCTACGGGGACATAGTCGAGCAGATCGGTGCCGGGAAGGTGGAGGTCACCTCGATCATCAGCGACCCCGACCAGGACCCGCACTCCTACGAGG
>NZ_JBQHCX010000031.1:0-48137 GCF_052068475.1 Streptomyces sp. SD31
AGGCGCGTCCGTTGCCCCAGTAGAGGTACGACTGCCCGTCGTCGTCCGTGAAGACCGCCGGGTCGATCATCTGGCCGGTGTACGCGCCGCGGGCGATCAGCGGCTTGCCCAGGGGGTCCTTGAACGGGCCGGTGGGCGAGTCGGAGACCGCGACGCCGATGTTCGTGTCGGCGGAGTAGTAGAAGTAGTACTTGCCGTTCTTCGCCTCGATCGCCGGGGCCCAGGCCCTGGTGTCGGCCCAGCTGACGTCCGGTCCCAGGTCGAGGACGACGCCATGGTCGTTCCAGTGGAACAGGTCCTTGGAGGAGTACGCCTTGAACCGCGTGCCGCTCCAGCCCGGGAAGCCGTCGGTCGTCGGGTAGATGTAGTAGGTGTCGCCGAAGCGGACGATATTCGGGTCGGCGGTGAGCCCGGGCAGGACCGGGCTCTTCATGATCTGTGCGGCGACCGTCCAGCTGCGCTTCGCACCGTCGGAGCCGGTCACCTGGTACGTCACGGGGTTGGTGAAGTCGCGCGGGGTGCCGGAGGCCGGGCTGACGGTCGCGCCTTGGGCGAGTGTGAACTGCGGGGCGAGCGCGGTGAGATCCGTGCCCTCCTTCATCGGCAGCGTGATCCTGCTGTTGGCGTCGTCGATCATGGCGTCGATCTTCAGCGCGGGGTGGGTGACCTTCGCAATGCCCGTGGTGTTGCCGCTGACGTCGAGGACCTCGCCGGGCGTCAGCGCGCGGTTGTAGACGCGGAAGTCGCGCATCTTGCCCTTGAAGAGCTTGTCATTGGCGAAGAGCGACTTGCCGATGTGGTTGGCCGTCGTGATGCCGGACCCGATGGAACCAGGGGTGATGGTGACCGACGTGTTGCGGGCCACCTCCACGCCGTCCCTGTAGAGGACTCCCGTGTTGCCCGTCTGGGTGTAGGTGACGTGCTTCCAGACCGAGCGCTGCAGCGCGCCGGAGGCCTGGGTGTTCTGCTCGGTGGACGCGTTCCCTGAGGCGATGGCGGTCCGGAACGAGTTACCGGTGGTGAAGAGGTACCCGCTGCCACTGCCGTTGCTGGTGTTGCCGAAGCCGTAGAGGAAGTACGGCGTGGTCTGGGCGGCGTCGATCTGCACGTCCATCGAGACGGTGATCGAGTTCATGCCGCTCATGATGTTGTCCGGCACCTTGATGTAGGTGCCGGACCCGTCGAACGTGAGTCCTTCCCCGGTACCCGACCAGCCCGCGGTGCCGTTGACGGTTCCGTTTCGGCCGTTGCCCGAGGAGTCCACCGCCACGGTGCCGGAGGTGGCGTCGAGTTTGTACCAGAGGGCCAGGCCGTCGGTGATCTCCGCCGCTTGGGCGGGTACGGCGGGGCCGACGAAGCCCCACAGGAGCGAGGCGGTGGCCACGGCGGCCAGAGCGCCCGGCCGGGATCTCCGGCGGCCGGGAGGTCTCACGCTGTGCATGGGTTCACATCCCTGAAGAAGACATGGCTGTGGCAGGGTGCGCGAGGCCTCGGCGGTCATCACCACGGGTTGGTCGACCGGAGGCGGCCCCGCTGAACTCGGTGGCGGTCGGCGGCGAGGAGAAGTGTGCTTGGACGCCGGGGTCGCCGGGATGGCTCGTGGAGGGAAGCCGGCGCCTGTCCACCGGTGGGCGGTTGGCGGGTGAGGGGTCGCCATGAAGGCGCCGGCATCCCTGTCGGTGTCGGGTCAGCTCGTCACGCGGAAGGTGGCGTCGCCGCGGGCCGTCGCGGTGGTGATCGGGTCGAGGCGGAGCTGGTAGGCGTAGTGGCGGATGTAGCGGTCGGGGTGGTTGTACGACTGGAAGGACGACCAGGTGGAGTCGGCGAGGCCGGCGACCTGGCGGAAGGTGGCGTCGGCGGCGAACTGGGCGGTGCCGTCGTTGCGGACCAGTTGGAAGTCGTTGTTGGCGTGCCGCAGGAAGTAGCCGCGGTAGTTCACCGACTCGAAGGAGACGGTGCCGGAGCCGGCCAGGCCGGGGCGCAGCCGGAACTGCGCGTCGGGGCCGGTGATGTTCTGGTCGATGCGCACGTCGAAGCCGGCGTGCCGCACGTACCGGTCCTGGAAGTTGAACGACTGGAGCCGGTTGGCCGGGATGTCGGTCCAGCGGGCGAGCACGCGGCTCTCCTCGGCGGCCGTGAGGGGCAGGATCGAGCCGTGGCGCTTCTTGGTGACGCCCATGTTGTAGCTGCCGGACGCCGGAAGCTGGTAGGTGCCGGGGGCCGAGGGGTTGGTCGTCGTGACCGGCATGTAACCGCGTCCGGAGGAGTACTGGTCGAGATAGAGCGCCCACTCGTTGCGGTCGCGGAACTTCATCCACATCGGGCCCTCGACCTGGGCACCGGTCAGGCCGATGCCGGAGAGGTTGCCGAGGGTCGTCCACGTCCCCAGGATCGAGTTGCTGCCTTCGAGGGTGATCTGGCCGTCACCGGAGGCCCTCACATAGCGGTGGGTGCCGACGCCGGCCGGCATCTCGACGATCTGGGTGTCGATGAGTTCCTGGGTGCCGGGGCGGTCGATGTAGATCTGCGGGGTGGTGATGGTGCGGAAGTCGCTGGTGCGGGCGTAGAAGACGCGGTGCTTCGTCTTGCCGTTGAGGGGCACGTTCGTCGACCAGTACAGGACGTAATCGTTGGTCTCGGAGTTCCAGATGGCCTCCGGCGCCCAGGCGTTGCGTCCGTCGGGGATCGCGCCGGCGACGTTGAGCAGCCACGGCTCCGACCAGTTGATCAGGTCCGTCGACTCCCACACCACGAGGTTGCGGCTGCCGTTGTTGATGGAGTCCGACCACGACTGGCCGCAGCTGATGCACAGGTCGGTCGCGATGATCCAGTACTTGCTGCCGTCGGGGGATCTCACGAGGGCGGGGTCACGCACCCCGTTCGTGCCGACCGTGGAGCGCAGGATCGGCGCCCCTCCGTTGAGGTCGTTCCAGTGGAGACCGTCCGCGCTGTGCGAGAGGTACATCTGCTGACCGGTCGACCCCTCCCCGGTGAAGTGCAGCATCAGGTAGCCCGGGTCGGCGGCGGCTGCCCGCTGCGGTGTGATCAGGGCCTGGCCTGTGAAGAGGAGGCATACGGCGAGCAATATCGCCGACAGCCGGGCGCGTAGCGCGGACATGTACATCTCCTGTCATTCGGCAAAGGTCACCGTCGTGGCGAAAAGCGCCCAAATCGGGATGGCGGGGAGAAGTTCGGTCTCGGTGTTGGAGGGACGGGACCGGCTACCGCGCAACCCGGGAGGGGGTGATTGGAATCCGGGTAACGGTGTGTCTCCCGTAATGCGGCGCACTTCGCCGTGGTGACGGCGGGGCTGGGCGCACGATGCCTGTGCGTCCGTGGCGACAGCATGTGAGGTGATGGCACGGTTGCCGCCCGAGTGGGGAGGCCTCCATGGCCAATTCCTCGTCCGCCGAGGTGAGTTGTCCGATTGGTCGAACGGTGTTCGTGTGGTCGGGCAGAAGTTAAGTGTGGGAAGCGGGATGCGTCAATACATCCGGCAGCAGTAGTCCGTGGGACCTGGCCGGACTCGCGCGAGTTGCCCAGCAGCACTGGGGAGAACGGCTCCTCCCGAGCGCTGCCGGGGGCCGGCGGCGGATGTCCGTTCCGTCGCCACCGCTCACGGTCCTGGGCCGTCCGGCCCCGCGGGGCCGGACGCGCGTACGTCACGCGGGCTCGCGCCGAGTTCGCGGCGGCAGGCCTTGTTGAAGGCCTGGAGATCCGCGATGCCCACGGCCGCGGCGACGGCGGTGATGGACAGGGTGGAGGACAGCAGGAGGTGGCGGGCGCGTTGAAGGCGTCGGTGCCGGATGTACGACACCACCGTGAGGCCGGTTTCGGCACGGAACACGCGCGTGAGGTGTGTGTGGGAGATTCCGACGGCGCGAGCGATGTCCGGTACGGACAGCGGGCCGGCCAGGTGTTCCTCGACGTAGGCCTGGGCGGCGGCCACGAAGGGGTGGCGGCGTCCGGCTCCCTCGCCCCTCGGTAACTCGGCGATGCGCCACAGAGCGGTCCAGACTTCGGCCGTGGCGCGCGGGGGAGACGTCGGCATGGCCGTCACGGCGTGCCGGAGCAGGTCGGCCAGGTGTGTGCTCTCGGCCGCGGCGTCCTGCATCACCGGCACCACCCGCGCGGTTCCGCCTTCGTGCAGCCGCAGATGGACGTAGTAGTGCTCCGACCTGCCCCGGTAGTGAAAGTGCACCTCCGTGTTCGGTGGCACCAGGCTGACGTGGCCGGGGCGGATGGGGTGGACCGACTGTCCGAGGGACAGCGCACCCTCGTAGTTGTAGAGGTGCAGCTGCCACAGGTCGGGCAGCCGGAAGACGTCGTGGGCGGTGGAGACGCCGTGCACCCCGATGCCGGCAGCGACCACGGTGGGCGCCTCGTCGAGCCGCAGTGTTGCGTGTTTCACGAGGACGGAAAATTACCAGCAGTGGACGATTTCAGCCCACGACCGAGCCGGACCGGGCACGTACGTTCGTCGCATGTCCACCACCAAGCAACTCCTGACGTCGGTTCAGGTGGCGCGCTTCGTCGCGCAGGGATTTCTGCGCCTGGACGGGGTGGTGCCGCAGGAGATCAATGAACGGGCCATCGCGGCCTTGACCGAGGGCCTGCCGGAAGTGTCCTACGGCACTCCGCTGGGCGGGGCGTTCGCGAAGGACACCTTCGTCCATGAACTGCTCGCCCTGCCGGTCGTCGCAGGCGCCGTCGAGAGCCTGGTCGGCCCCGAGCCGACCGTCGACCACCACGCGGTTCATGTGCGCGAGCCGCACGAGGGACAGGCGCAGCCGCTCCACGCAGACGCGATCATCGACGTACGGCCGGATGCGTTCGACATCCAGCTCATGTACTACCCGCACGAGGTGACCGCCGAGATGGGCGGCACCCTCAGTGTGCCCGGAAGCCATCTGCGCCGGATCAACGAAACGGACGTCGGCCGCGTCCAGAACCTCAGGGGGCAGACCCGTCTGACCTGCCCGGCAGGCACGGTCGTTCTCGTGCACCACGGCATCTGGCACGGTGGCCGCCGCAACGACACCGCGCACCGTCGCTACATGTACAAACTCCGCCTCAACCCGACCGTGCCGCAGGTGCGTCTGTGGGACCTCTCCGACCTGCACGACCCTGCGGTGACCGCGGAACTCAACACGTCCTTCCCCTGGTACGAGTGGGCTACGGGCCGACTGGAGATCTACAACCGGGTCCTGCTGTGGCGGGCCCTGACCGGTGACGACTCGTTCGATGTCGAGTACTGGGTCACGCGCGTCAGCAACCGGCCGACCTTGAGGAGTCACGCATGAGGCAGCAGGTTCTGGTGCTTTATCTCGCGACGTCGGCGCTGGACTCCGATGTCGTCGGCTGGTCCCGATACGACGGGACCGGCCGGACCCGTCCGACGACCGGTGACAGCGACGAGCCGCCCTATCCCACAGGGCTCGCCGCGCTGCACGACGGGTGGCGCCTGTTCCAGGCTTCCCAACTGCTGCCGCCTCAGCCCGGTCACGAGTACGACGTCTCCTTTCTCAAACACGAGTTCTTCTTCGAGAAGGTGGAGGACAGCTCTCGTCCTTGACCCGGCGCTGGAACTGCCGCTCTCCGGGCGCCCCCGGGGAGCGGGCTGACGTACTCAGTGAAGGAGGCACCGATGGAGGGCAGGTATATGGCATTGAGGTTTTCGTGGCGGAGATGCGGGAGGCGTACGGGGGTGCTCGCCGCGGTGACCGCCCTGATGGTGACGCTGCTGACCGGGTTGGGCGGCGCCGGGACGGCACAGGCGGCCACTGTGGACACGAGTGCGTCGTACGTGCTGGTCAACCGTGGCAGCGGCAAGGCGCTCGACGTGTCCGGCGCGAGTACCGCCGACGGGGCGGGCCTGTCGCAGTGGAGCCGCCACGACGGGGCGAACCAGCGGTTCCAGTTCGTCGATTCGGGTGGCGGCTACTACCGGTTGAAGGCGCAGCACTCCGGCAAGGTGCTGGACGTCTCCGGCTACTCCACTGCTGACCATGCGGGCATCGTGCAGTGGGGCGACGCCAATGGCACCAACCAGCAGTTCCGGCTGGCCGATTCGTCGGACGGTCACGTCCGTCTGATCAACCGCAACAGCGGCAAGGCCGTCGAGGTGCAGAACGCCTCGACCGCGGACGGTGCCAAGGTCGTGCAGTTCACCGACTGGGGCGGGGCCAACCAGCAGTGGCAACTGGTGCGCGCCACGGGATTGTCGGCGCAGGTGCACATCGCGGGACGGGTCAAGGACGCCGGGAATTCGGTGCAGTACAGCTGGCCCGGCGTGTACTTCGAGGGCCGCGTCAGCGGCACCGGCGTGGGCATCGTGCTCAACGACTCGGCCGCCGACTACGACGTCCAGATCGACGGATCCACCGTTGCCACGCTCGTCACGCCCGGCAACACCACGCACTGGATCAACGGCCTGTCCAACAGCACGCACACCGTCCGGCTCGTCAAGCGCAACGACACCCCGGGGGACACCAGCACGTTCGGAGGTTTCGTCGCCGCGCCCGGAGGTGCCGTATTGAGCAAACCGGCCGCCCGCAACCGCCAGATCGAGTTCATCGGCGACTCCCTCACGGTGGGCTACGGCAACCTCTCGACCTCCCGCACCTGCACCTGGGACCAGGTCAAGCGGACCACCAACGCCGACGTGAGCTATGGCGCCCTCACCGCCCGGCAACTGAACGCCGACTACCAGATCAACGGCTACTCGGGCCTTGGCATGGTGCGCAACTACAACGGAGGCCGGCCGGACGTCACGTACCGGACCTTCTACGACCGTGCCCTGCTGAACGTGTCCGGCGACGTCTGGCAGAACCCGGGCACCTGGCGCCCCCAGGTCGTGGTGGTCAACCTCGGCACCAACGACTTCTCGACCGCCATCAACCCCGGTGAGCCGTGGACGCCCGACAGCCTCGCGGCCGGCTACCGCACCGCCTACGGCGACTTCATCCAGAAGCTGCGGTCGCGCTACGGGGCCGACACGACCATCGTGGCGGTAGGCGCCGGCCAGTACGCCGGCCATGTCCAGCAGGTGGTCAAGGCGCGCAACGACGCCGGCGACAGCCGGGTCCGCTACTGGTTCCTCGACGACTCGGGCCTGGACTTCCTCGGCTGCGACTGGCACTACTCGGCCCGCGACGACCGACTCATCGCCGACCGGCTCACCTCGTTCATCGCCGGTCTGCCGACAGGCTGGTGACGGCACCGGCCGACCAAAAGCATCACCTGTCGAATCGGGCCGTGCGGCGGATCAGGGTCGGCGCACCCCGGTCGCCGACCCCTGAGTGCCTTCGCGCTCGGGGCGGCGGCCTCGATCGCGTCGGTTGACGGACGGATGGGGCCTGTCCGCGCGGCGGCGGGCCCCTGCTCGTGCCCGTAGAGCAGCGGGATGATGGCGAAAACGGCTGCCAGGGGCAACGGTCCGGGGCGCCGTACCCGGGCAGCGACCAGGCCTCGTCGGCCGGATGTGGTGCCGGCCCTCGCGAGGCGGCGGGCTCGCGCGGCGACATGCGGTGCCGTCGCCGTGCCCTGCCGCGCGGCCGGCGACGGTCCGCGGGCTTGGAGCTCAGTGCGGCTCAGGCTGGTGGAGGGTCTGCGCGCACCAGATCGTCTTGCCGTTGGTGGTGTGCCGGGTGCCCCACCCCTGGGTGAGCTGGGCGACGAGCAACAGGCCCCGGCCGCCCTCGTCGAAGGCGCGGGCCCGGCGCAGGTGCGGAGCGGTGTTGCTGGCGTCGGAGACCTCGCAGATCAGGGAGGTGTCGCGAATCAGCCGCAGCCTGATCGGCGGCTCGCCGTATCTGATGGCGTTGGTGACCAGCTCGCTGACGACCAGCTCGGTGACGAAGGCCGCCTCCTCCAGGCCCCAGGCGTCCACCTGGTCGACGGCGAACTTTCTGGCGCGCGGCACCTGTGCGGGGTCGGGCTCGACGTCCCAGTCGGCGACGTGTCGGCGAGCCAGCGCGTGAGTGCGAGCCAGCAGCAGGGCGGCGTCGTCGGTGCGGCGAACGGGGAGCATGGCGTCCACCACCGTGTCGCACAGGGCCTCCAATGAGGTGGCCGAGTGGTTCAGGACCGCCTGCAGTTCGGCGATCCGCTGGTCGACGTCGCGCTCGCGGCTTTGTACCAGGCCGTCGGTGTACAGGGCGAGCAGGCTGCCCTCGGGCAGCTCGAGCTCGGTGGCCTCGAAAGGCAGCCCACCGATGCCGAGCGGCGGTCCCGGATGGGCGGGTACGGGGGTCCTGGTGCCGTCCGGGGAGATGACCAGCGGCAGATGGTGGCCGGCGCTGGCCAGCGTGAAGCGTCGGGAGACGGGGTCGTAGACGGTGTACAGGCAGGTGGCGCCGGTTTCGCCGGTCGGCTGGAAGTGGCCGGTGGACTGGAGGTCGCTGGCGAGGTGGAGGACCAGGTCGTCCAGGTGGGTCAGCAGTTCGTCCGGCGGTAGGTCGACGTCGGCGAGGGTGCGGACCGCTGTGCGCAGCCGGCCCATGCTGGCCGAGGCGTGCAGGCCGTGGCCGACGACATCGCCGACGACCAGGGCGACCCGGGCGCCGGACAGCGGAATGACGTCGAACCAGTCGCCGCCCACTTCTGCCCCGGTCCCGCCGGGAAGGTAGCGGGATGCCACCTCGACCGCCTCCTGGTCCGGCAGCCCCTGTGGCAGCAGGCTCCGTTGCAGGGTCAGCGCGGTCGTGCGCTCGCGCGAGTACCGGCGGGCGTTGTCGATGGCGACGGCTGCTTTGGCGGTCAGCTCTTCGGCGAGGATCAGATCGTCGGCGGTGAAGGCCTCGGGCCGGTCGAGGCGGGAGAAGGCGACGACGCCGAGCAGCGCGCCGCGCGCCCGGAGCGGCACGGTGATCCTGCCCGTCAGCCCGTCCGCGGCGATGGACTCGTCGATCACCGGGTTGCCCGGTGGCCAGTGGGCCGGGTCGGCGGCGAGCCCGGGCCCGAAGGCCCACTCGCCGCCCTGGCCGGGGTCAGCGGCGAGCTCGACCGTGGACCTGCCGGTGGCCATGCAGCGGGCGGCGACGGAACCGGGAGTGTGGCTGACCGGCGTCGTGGGCCCGGGAGCCCGGTTGGAGTCCTCTGTCGCGCTGTGCTGGGCGGCACGACTGAGCACGATGGTCTCGCCGGGCGTGAACGCGGACGCGGAGGGCGGTTCCTCGCCGCGCAGCACCTCGTCGAAGAGATCCACGGTGACGAGGTCGACGAATCCCGGCACCGGGGTCCCGGCCAGTTCCTGGGCGGTGCCGATCACGTCGAGAGTCCGGCCGATGCCGCGGCTGGCCTCGTTGAGGAGGAGCAGGCGCTGCCGGGCCCAGTACTCGGCGCTCATGTCGAATCCCCAGTTGGCGATCGCGCGGACCCTGCCCTCGGCATCCCGGACGGGCCAGATGCTGGTGGCCCAGGCATTGGCGTAGTTGCTGCCGCGAGGGCGGAAGACGGTGATGAGACGCGTGGCCTCGCCCGTCCTCGCCACTTGGGCGAGCGCGTCGGTGTACGGCTTGTCGTCTCTTTCGGGAAACAGCGTGCGGTCGAATTCGGGAAGCACCTCGCGATACTTCTTACCGAGCACCTGCTCCTCGGAGTGCGCGATCACCCGGCCCGAGGAGGCGTTGATCCACAGGAACCGCAGCTCGGGGTCGTAGACGCCCAGAGCGAAGGGAGACTGTTCGAAGGCCCGGTCGGCGATCACCGGGCGGCGTCCCCAGCGCTGGAACGTCACCACGTGGCCCACTGCCCGCGCGTCGGGGCCGAACAGCGGTTGAGCCGTCACCACGGCGTCCACCGTGGAGCCGTCCCGGTGGCGCAGGAGGATGAACCCCGTGGGGTCGGGGCCGGCGCCGTAGCCCTCGGGGAAGCCGGGTGGCGCGGGATCGACCAGCAGATCCGTCACGGGGCGCCCGACGGTGTCCTCCGCCGTCCAGCCCAGCAGCAGCCGGCCCCCCTCGCTCCAGCCGCTCACCATGCCCTCCGGGTCCACCACGGCAACGGCAGTGGGCGCGTCCTGCTTGCCGGCCATCTCCACGCGCCATGCCTCCGTCCGGACAGCCGTGCCCGTCAGGGCTGGTTTCCAGCGGCTGCTTCCAGCCTAGATCGACCCCTGCTGCACGGCGCTCCGGCCGGTGCGTTCGGGGTGCCAGAGGTGCCGCGGCGACGGGGACTCGGGCCTCCGCGCCCCCTCGACAGCCGCAGCGCGTCCGCCGAAGTGGGCCCGGCTCCGTGCCGTGCCTCACGGCGCACTGGTCGGGGTCGGCGCGTCTCGAAGGACGGGCCGGCTCGTCCGCGAGCGGGGGGCGCGCCGCTCGACAAGGCCCAGCCCGCCCGGCGGCCGGCCAGGACGGCAGTGCGGCCGACCGCACTGCCGTCGCCGTCGCCCATCCAACGCGACAAAAGCCGCCCCGGCCTCCACGGCGGCGCCGCGGCCAGTGGCGAGACCGCCGCCGTCGGCCGCCACAGGCCCACGCGCTCGTCGCGGGCGCGCATCGCCCGGGTCTCCCTGGAGACGGCCTCGCCGACCCGCCGTACGAACTCGGTGTTCCACGTCGCGCCGAGGTCGACCGCCTGCGGGAAGACGGTGGCCGGACCCATCCGGGCCACGCCGTGCAGCGCTTCCTGGCCGGTGCGGAAGGCCGCGATGCCCAGGCGGTCGCCCGCGGGCGTGAACTGGTGCCAGTAATCCCATCTTTGCGTCGAGCGTGAGCCACGACAGCAGGTCGTCGATGCGCTTCGCGAACGGCAGCTGCGGATCGCGGAAAGGTGGTGGTGGGCGCAGCGTGTGTGCGGACACGTGGGATCCCTTGAGATCGAAGAGCCAAGTCCTTCGAAGCGCTTCGACGCACGTCAGACACCAGGGAGACGGTCACGAGAAAGCATCCTCGCATCAAGCGCGACATACGTGGAGTCCCCCTCAGTGCCTCGGAGGAATCTTGGAAGCGACCCTTGTGCGCCCCTAGGCGTTCACTTAACCTCACAGCAACATCGAAGCGCTTCGACTGCGAATCGCGACGCAGTAATGGGATGTCCGCTTCAGCTCAGCCAATTCCAGTCACGACACCGCAGCCGACGGCCCACCGCCGGGTGTCCAGGTGCGCCATGAAGGGTTGACGCAATGACGCCGAACGCCGCCTCCACCTCCTCCGGACCCAGTCGGAGAAGCTTCCTCGCCTCCACGGCCGTCGCCACCGCAGCGGTGGCCGGGGGGATGCCGCTGCTCGCCGCCTGCGGCGGTTCGGAGGGCGGATCGCGCGAGGGGACCACCTCGGGCAAGGCCGCGGACAAGCTGCTCCCGACATACGTCGCCAGCACGGTCGCCCAGCCGGACCTCCCGCCGAAGAACGGCTCGGCGGCCGGTTACACCGGCAAGGTCGATCTCGCGGCTCTCGCCACCTCGGTCCCGGACAAGCTCGCCACCGGTGCCCCCTTCAAGATCATGTCCCCGTTCTGGGGTGCCCCGCCGAAGCCCGGGAACGTCTACTACAAGGCGCTGGACGCGGCGGCGGGCACCAAGGTCACCTGGCAGAACCAGGACGGCAACACCTACGGCGAGAAGCTCGGCGCGGTTCTCGCCTCCAGCTCCATACCCGACATGGTGGTCGTGCCCAGCTGGGAACTGGGCGGCAAGATCTCGAACGCGGTCACCGCGAAGTTCATGGACCTCGGCCCCTACCTGGCGGGCGACAAGGTCAAGAAGTACCCGAACCTGGCCGCGATCCCCTCCGACGCCTGGCGCATGGGCATCTTCGGCGGCGCGCTGCGCGGCATCCCGATGCCCTCCGCCCCCACGAGCTTCATCGTGCCCTATTACCGCAAGGACATCTTCGACGAGAAGGGCTACTCCGTCCCCAAGTCGCCCGATGAGTTCCTCAGTTGGGCCAAGGACGTCACCAGCGCCAAGGCGAAGGTGTACGCCTGCGGTGACATGATCTGGACGGCCTGGGGCATCTTCGGCGTCCGCCCCGCCGGGACGCTCGGCTGGAACATCGGGGACGACGGCAAGCTGACCTACCGCATCGAGGAGCCCGCGTTCCTCGAGGCTCTGGAGTGGGTCCGCAAGCTGTTCGACGCCGGCGTGGTCCATCCCGACGACAGGGCGGGCTCCGGCGACCCGGGCCAGCGCTTCACCGCCGGACAGATCCTGGTCTTCAGGAGCGACCTGTCCGCCTGGTACGGCAAGACCGCCGAACAGGCCCAGTCCAACCCGGACTTCGAGATCGGAGCCATGGACTACTTCGGCGCCGACGGCGGCAAGCCGACGCTGTGGGCGACCCAGCCCGCCGGCATCTGGTCGCTGATCCGCAAGGGCGCCTCGAAGGAGACCGTGGAGAACGCGCTGGCCGCCGCCAACTTCTCGGCCGCGCCCTACGGCACCAAGGAGCGGATGCTCGTCGACTACGGCGTCGAGGGCACCCACTACACGGTCAGGGACGGCGTCCCGGTCAAGAACGACCGGGGCAACTCCGAGGTGATCAACGCCTGGGGGATGCTGGCCGGACCGGCTTCCTACTTCGCCCACCCAGACTTCCCCGACATCGCCCGCAAGCAGGTCGAGTGGCAGCAGCGGATGGGTGCCTTCATGAAGAAGACGTCCACCTACGGCATGAACATCGTCGAGCCCAGCCGCTACGCCAACCTCGTCAGCCAGTTCGAGCAGCTGGAGCTCGACTACGTGCGCGGCCACAAGAAGCTGTCCGACGTACAGGCCGCCATCTCCACCTGGAAGTCCTCCGGCGGCGACAAGATGCGCGACTGGTACAAGGAGCTCCTCGACAAGAAGGGCAGTGGTAACTGATGTCCCTCACGGCCGGGAGCAGGCCGGACGGTACCCGTCCGCCCGCGGTCGTCGAGGAACCGACGGCCGCGGTCGCCGCAGCGACCGTGAAGGACCGGGTGCCACGAAGGACGAGCAAAGCCGGCAAGGCGGGCAAGGTCCCCTGGCGGATCCGGCTGCGCCGCGACCGCACACTCATCCTGATGACGCTGCCCGTCATCTTCCTGCTCCTGCTCTTCAACTACGTCCCCCTGCTCGGCAACGTCGTCGCCTTCCAGGACTACGACCCGTACGTCTCCAGCAACGGCATCACCGCGATCCTCCACAGCCCCTGGGTGGGCGTGGAGCAGTTCTCGCGGATGCTCGACGACCCGCTGTTCTGGAGCGCCACGAAGAACACCATCGTCCTGTTCCTGCTCCAACTGGTGTTCTTCTTCCCGGTTCCCATCGCCCTCGCGCTGGTCATCAACAGCGTGGTCCGGCCCCGGGTGCGGGCCGTGGCGCAGGCGATCATGTATCTGCCGCACTTCTTCTCATGGGTCCTCGTGGTCACGGTGTTCCAGCAGATCCTCGGCGGCGCGGGCATCATCGCGCAGACCCTGGAGAAGCACGGGTGGAGCGGCTTCGACCTGATGACCGACGCGGATCTGTTCAAGTTTCTGGTCACCGCGCAGGCCGTGTGGAAGGACGCCGGCTGGGGGATCATCGTCTTCCTCGCCGCCCTGTCCGCCGTCAGCACCGACCTGTACGAGGCCGCCGCCATGGACGGCGCGGGGCGCTGGCGCCGGATGTGGCATGTGACGCTGCCCGCGCTGCGCCCGGTGATCGCGCTGCTGCTGGTGCTGCGGGTGGGCGACGCGCTGAGCGTGGGATTCGAGCAGTTCCTGCTCCAGCGGGACGCCGTCGGCGCGGGGGCCAGCGAGGTCCTCGACACCTACGTGTGGAACATGGGGATCCAGAACGGCGACTTCAGCTATGCGGCCGCGGTCGGCCTGGTCAAGGGAGTCATCGGAGTGTGTCTCGTCCTGGGCGCGAACAAGTTCGCGCACCTGCTCGGCGAGCAGGGGGTGTACAAGAAATGAGCCTCAACACGCAGCTCATCCGCAGCCTGAAGGCTCCCGCCCGCCCCGTGTGGGAGGAGCCACCCAGCAAGGCCGGACTCACCGCCAAGAGCGGCTTCCTCGTGCTGTGCTGCCTGGGGGTGCTCGGTCCGCTGTGGATCGTGATCGTCACCAGCCTCTCTCCCAAGCCGGTGATAGACCGGGTCGGCGGCCTTGTCGTGATCCCTCAGGGCATCACCTTCGTCAACTACACGGAACTGCTGAGCGGCGGTCAGGTCAGCCGGGCGATCATGGTCTCGGTCGGCGTCACGCTCTTCGGCACGCTGTTCTCGATGACGGTGTCGGTGCTCGGGGCCTACGGGCTGTCCCGGCCAGGCAGTCTGGGGCACCGGTTCTTCCTGCTGGTCATGATGGCGACCATGTTCTTCGGAGCCGGGCTCATTCCGACGTACCTGCTGGTGCAGTCGCTGGGCCTCACCGACACCTACCTGTCCTTGATCCTGCCGAGCGCGGTCAGCGTCTTCAACATCCTGGTGCTGCGGGCCTTCTTCATGGGCATCTCCCCCGAACTCACCGAGTCCGCCCGCATCGACGGGGCCGGTGACCTGCGGATCCTGCTGACCATCATCCTGCCGCTGTCGCGTGCCGTGCTGGCCGTCATCTCGCTGTTCTACGCGGTCGGCTACTGGAGCGCCTGGTTCAATGCCTCCATCTACCTCACCGACCAGCAGATGATGCCGCTGCAGAACGTGCTCATCCAGCTGGTCCAGAAGAACACCGAGGCTCCGACGGGCCTCCAGCAGGCGGTCCGCACCGGCGAACTCTCCGCGCTGGGACTGCAGATGGCCGTCATGGTCCTCGCACTGATCCCCGTCGCGGTCGCCTCACCCTTCGTCCAGCGCCACTTCAAGAAGGGCATGCTCACGGGGGCGATCAAGGGCTGACGCCCTTGACCCGGCCCGCGCCGTAGAGCCGTCGGTCCCAGGTCCGCGACTTCGTTGTGGTTGTTCGCGCCCACGCGGCGGAGCCGCACAGCGATACCGCCCCGCGCCCCTGAGGGCGTCACTTTCTCCTTTCTCCTCCACAAGAAGAGGTATGTCATGCACATGTTCCACCTCAGCAGAAGAGCTGTGCTCGCCGGGACCGCTGCCACCGCCGCGGTCGCCACCCTGCCGGTCCTCCAGGGACGTGCGCGGGCCGCCGACAGCGGCACCGAAACCGCCGCCTACCGCTGGCGCAACGCCGTCCAGGGCGGCACCGGATTCGTCTCCGGCATCCTCTTCCACCCTTCCTGCCGCGGCCTCGCCTACGCCCGCACCGACATCGGCGGCGCCTACCGCTGGGACGACCGGACCGACGGCTGGATCCCGCTGATCGATCACCTCGGCTGGGACGACTGGAACCTGCTCGGCGTCGAGGCCATGGCCATCGACCCGGCCCACCCGAACCGGGTGTACCTGGCCCTCGGCGCGTACACGCAGTCCTGGGCCGGCAACGGGGCCGTGCTGCGGTCCGACGACCGCGGGACCACCTGGAAGCGCACCGACCTCACCGTGAAGCTCGGCGGCAACGAGGACGGGCGCGGCTGCGGCGAACGGCTCCTGGTCGACCCGCGCGACAGCGACATCCTGTGGCTCGGCACCCGGCACGACGGGCTGCTCAAGTCGACCGACCGCGGCGCCACGTGGCAGCCCGCGGACTTCCCGGCCGCCCCGAGCGCCACCGGCCAGGGCGTCACCCTCCTCGTCGCCGCGGGCCGTACGGTCTACGCGGGCTGGGGCGACTCCGACGGCACGGCCGACAAGCCGAACCTGTACCGCACCCTTGACGGGAAGACCTGGCAGCCCGTCCCCGGCCGGCCCACCGGCACCGCCGCCAAGGTACCGATCCGCGCCGCGTACGACCGCCACACGCGTGAGCTGTACGTCACGTATGCCAACGCGCCCGGCCCCAACGGCCAGTCGGACGGCAGTGTCCACAAGCTGCGCACCACCAACGGGAAGTGGACCGAGGTCACGCCCGTCAAGCCGGGCGGCACCACGGACGACGGGTCGACCGACGCCTTCGGCTACGGCGGTGTGGCCGTCGACGCCCGCCGCCCCGGCACGCTCGTCGTCTCCACGAACAACCGGTGGGCCGAGGTCGACACCGTCTTCCGCTCCACGAACGGCGGCCGCACCTGGGCGTCCCTGAAGGACAGGGCCGTCCTCGACGTCTCCGAGACCCCCTACCTCAAGTGGGGCGGCGACAAGCCCAAGTTCGGCTGGTGGATCCAGGCCCTCGCCCTCGACCCGTACGACTCGCAGCACGTCGTCTACGGCACCGGCGCGACCCTCTACGGCACCCGCGACCTCAGGCACTGGGCCCCGCAGATCCGCGGCCTGGAGGAGGCGGCCATCCGCCAGCTGGTCTCGCCGCCGACCGGTGAGGCACACCTGCTCAGCGGGTCCGGGGACATCGGTGTGATGTACCACGAGCGGCTCACGGCGTCGCCGTCGCGCGGCATGGCGTCGAACCCGGTGTTCGGCACCTCCACCGGCCTGTCGCTGGCCGCGGCCAAGCCGTCGTACGTGGTCCGGGCGGGCTGGGGCAACAACGGCAACGGCGCCTACTCGAACGACGGCGGCAAGACCTGGGCGCCCTTCGAGACGCAGCCCGCCATCGCCAAGGACGCGCCGGGGCCGATCGCCACCAGCGCCGACGGCAGCGTGCTGCTGTGGTCCTTCGGCACGGCGAACCCCGGATACCGCTCGGCCGACAACGGCGCCACCTGGTCCGAGGTCGCCTCCTTCCCGAAGGGCGCCGCCCCGATCGCGGACCCCGTCGACCCGACGCGCTTCTACGGCTTCGACACCACGACCGGCACGCTGTTCGCCAGCACCGACAGCGGACTGACCTTCACCGCGCGGGCCACCGGCCTGGCCTCGGGCGACAGCGAGTTCCAGCTGGGGGCTGCCCCGGGCCGCACCGGCGACCTGTGGCTCAGCCTCAAGGGGAACGGGCTGTACCGCTCGACCGACGGAGGCGCGACCTTCGCCAAGGTCAGCAGCTGCCACGCCTCACACACCCTGGGCTTCGGCAAGGCCGCCGAGGGCGGCTCCTACCCGGCCCTTTACATGGTCGGCTCCACGGAGGCCATCACCGCCGTGTACCGCTCCGACGACGAGGCGAAGACCTGGGTGCGGATCAACGACGACCAGCACCAGTGGGGCTGGATCGGCGCGACCGTCACCGGTGACCCGCGCGTGTACGGCAGGGTCTACATCGCAACCAACGGGCGCGGCGTGCAGTACGGGGAGCCCGCCTGATGCCCTCGGCGGCGCCCGGAACCCGGAGGAAGGCTCTCGCCCTGACCCGGTGCCCGAACCGTGCCCGAGCGGCCCCGGATCAGTAGCCGTAGATCATCTTGTAGGCGACCTCCGGGAGGAACTGTCCGGCCGAGGAGCCGGTTCCCACGCCGCAGTTGCCGTCGGACTCGCCCGGGACCTTGATCCACAAGAGCATCTCGGCGCCTCCGCCCAACTGGGTGGGGGTGCCGATACGGCGGCCCGAAGGGTTGCACCACTGGCCGTTGGAGCCGTTGCCGTTGCGGCTGGTGTCCACGACGAACGGCTTGGTGTAGCCGTACCGGGCGCCGAGTTCCCTGTTGACGGCGTTGCCGTACGCGGTGTTCTCGGCCGTGGTCAGGTAGTTGGAGACGTTGAGCGAGAAACCGTGGGCCTGCCGGAGGCCGGCTTCGTGAAGGCGCCGGGCCATGGTCGCCGCGCTCGCCCAGGCCGGGTTGCCGGCGTCGAGGTAGACCCAGGTGTTGGGAGCCTGACGGTTGAACTCGGCGAGCGCGCCGGTGAGCATGCCCTCGCGTTCGTCGATCTGGGCCTGGGTCATGCAGCCGTAGTCCCCGAGGGAGTCCGGTTCGAGGACGACGACCGCCGGGCGGCCTGCGATCCCGCCCGCGAACTGGGCGATCCAGTTCGCGTAGGCGGACGGCGAGGAGGCTCCGCCCGCGGAGTGCCCGCCGCAGTAGTCGCGGTTGTAGATGTTGTAGGCGACGAGGATGGGCAGCTTGTCCCGGGCGTCCGCGGCGCCCACGTACGCGCCGGTGGCGGTGCCGATGGTGCCGCTCCAGGAGCCGAACCAGCGGGCCGTCGGTGTGTTGGCGACGGAGGCGTTGATCGCGGGCGCCCGGCCGTCACCGGGGTTGGCGGCGACCCATCGCTTCGCGCTGGAATCGGGGTCCACGTAGAACCCGTTGGTCATGGTCGTGGGGTCGGCCGCGTGGGCCGACGGGGCGGTGGCGAGCGCCAGCGGCAGTGAGGAGAGCGCTGCCACCAGGGCGAGGAGTCTGCGGCGCATGACGGGTACCTCGGCTTTCTGACAAGGGTGCGTTCGAAGGTCGGCACTGGGCGAGGGGAGCGCTCCCACCGGAAGCGCTCCCCACGGCGCAGTCGGTCAGCAGGTCGAGTTGGTCTGGGTCAGGAGGCCGAGCCGCCACGGGAGGAGGTTGTAGTCGCCGCCCGCGTTGGGGTTCATGCCCTGGTAGAGGTACTGGAGCCGGCAGGCGGGGATGGTGAGTGTCTGGTCGTAGCCGGCCCGGATCATCTCGCCGTGGCTGATGTCCCTCGTCCAGGCTCCCGAGGGGAAGGTGACGTTGTTGGCCCGCGCGAACGGGTTGCTCTCGTTCGCGGCCAGGGGCGTCCAGGAGCCGGCCAGGCTGCCCGAGGTCCAGGAGCGGAAGTAGCGTCGGCCGTCCGATCCGATCGCCTCGACGAGCAGCAGATACTGGTTACTGCCCTGCACCTTGTACACGTTGCTCGCCTCGAACAGGGCGTACTTGGAGTCCTGCGCCGCGATGACCGTGTTGGTGAAGCCGTTCGGGAACTGGCCGACGGTCGTCTGCGAGCGGTACAGGTGTCCGTTGTCGTCGGAGGAGAACAGGTAGCAGTTGGCGCTGTCGCAGATCACCCACATGTCGACCCAGTGGCCGTTGCCGATGTTCTGCTTGATGATGTCGGGCATCGACGAGTAGAAGTTGCGGGGCGCGCTCCACCCGTTGGGGTTGCTGATGTCGGGGTTGGTGGAGTACGAGGCGTTGCCCGTTTGGTAGACGAGGTACCACAGGCGTTGCGGCGCGTAGTAGAAGACCTGCGGCGCGGCTCGGTAGCCCTGCCCGATGGCGCTGCGGTCCAGGTAGTGGTGCGTGGCCGAGCCCGCCTGGGACCAGTCACTGAAGTTCAGGTACACCAGGTTGTATCCGGAGCGGCTGGCGACGCTCGCGAACACGTGGTACTTGCCGTTGTACCGGACGACCGTCGGGTCCTTGATCCCGGCGATGTTGTGGGTGGCGTCCGACTTCGGGGAAATCAGCTGGCCGCTGGAGCTCCACGAGTAACGGCTGGGCAGAGCAGCGGCGTTGGTGGCGCTGCGCGGGGCGGCGGACGTTCCGCTGGTGGCGGCGGGCGTGCTGCGGGTGGCGGCGGGCGTGCCGCCCAGCGTTGTCAGCACCGCGTTGTACGCAGGCTTCTTGTTGCCGCCCCGGTCGAACAGCAGCGGGTTCTCCGTGGCCCGCCAGGAGTCGCTGTCGCGGATGCCCCAGACCGTGATGCCGGTGCAGCGCGCGACGCTCATGCAGGCCCTGACCGTGTTCGCGTAGGCGGTCGGCGACGCCTGCGCGATGTCCAGTTCGGTGATCTGGACATCCACGCCGAGGGCGGCGAAGTTCGCCAGTGTGGTCTGGAAACTGGCGGGCGGGCCGCCGGTGCCGAAGTGGGCCTGGAGGCCGACGCAGTCGATGGGCACGCCGCGTGCCTTGAAGTCGCGGACCAGGCGGTAGACACCCTGGGTCTTGGCGTCGCTCCAGTTCTCGATGTTGTAGTCGTTGTAGCAGAGCTTGGCCGCCGGGTCGGCGGAGCGCGCGGTGCGGAAGGCCTGCTCGATGAAGCCGTTGCCCAGCACGTCCCGGAAGACCGAACCGCGGAGCTGTCCGCTGGGGCCGTCGGCGAAGGCCTCGTTGACCACGTCCCAGGAGTGGATCCGGCCCTTGTAGCGGTTCATCACGGTGGTGATGTGGTTGTTCATCACGCCGCGCAGGGTGTTCGCGTCCCTGATGGAGCTGACCCAGCCGGGCAGTTGGGAGTGCCAGACCAGGGTGTGACCGCGTAAGCGCTGACCGCGGGCCTGCGCGCGGTTCGCGATCTGGTCGGCGGGGCCGAAGTTGAACGAGCCGCGGGACGGCTCGGTCGTGTCCCACTTCATCTCGTTCTCGGCCGTGACCGAGTTGAACTCACGGTCCAGGATGCCGGTGTACGTGCCGTCGCCGAGCCGGCCCGCGGCCACGGCGGTTCCGAAGTACCGGCCGGACTGGGCCGCCTGGGCGCCCAGGGTGGAGGCCTTCACGGCGTCGGACGCGCCGGTCGCGGTCCCGGGTGTCACCAGGACGGTCGCGGCCAGCAGGGCGAGGACCGAGGCTCGGCGACGGCCGAGCCGTTTCAGCGGGTTCATGGTTCTCCTCGTGGAGTGGTGGGGGGTTGCGTGGTGCGGTCGGTGGACCTCCTCAGGGCGTGGACAGCTCGAAGCGCGTGACGCGGACCGCGCCGCCGAGTGCCTGCGTGGCGTGGTTGAAGAGGGCGAATCGGTAGCCCATGAAGAACCGCCAGTCGTTGCCCAGGGAGAAGGCGGGGCCGAGGCGGGTGAAGGTGGTGCCGTCGGTGCTGTAGGAGAAGGTGCCGGAGCGTGCCGTGCCGGGGCGGATGTCCGCGCTCGCGCGCAACCAGACGCGGCTGCCCGACAGGGCCGCGCTCGCGACCTCCGTGCCGGTCCCGGTGGTGTTCCAACTGCCGTCCATGGTCAGCCCGTTGACCATCACCACCCGTGGCACGCCGCCGTCACGCTTGACGCCGATCCAGGCGGAGGAGTCCCGCAGCAGCGCGAGTCCGGATCGGTCGCCGTCCCGCATCGCGGAGTGGTCGAGCTGGACCGTGGCGGTGGAGGTGGGGCCCTGGATGCGGTGCGTCAGGGTGTTGCGGGCCCCATACAGGTCGTGGGTGACGGTCGCTGTCCGCAGGGTCAGCCCGTCGCCGACCGACCACTTGGTGTTGTCCGGGTTGTGGTTCCACTCCCATCGCGGCTGCAGGGCCGGGCCGTCGAAGGTGTCGACGCCGGTCATGGGGGTCACCGGGCGGGGCGGAGGGGGCACGGCCGGGCTGGGATACGAGGTGCCCCATGCGCCGTTCACGAGTTGCACGACGGGCCAGCCGTCCGAGCTCCAGGTGATCGGCGCCAGGGCCGGCACTCGGCCGCCGGGGTAGGCGTCCACGAAGGCCATGTAGTACCAGGCGCCGTTCTGCGTCTGGACCAGCCCGCCCTGGTGTGGGACACCACCGCCGGGAATCGGTCCGCGCAGGTCGAGGAGGACCTGCCGCATCGTGTACGGACCGAAGGGGCCGCTCGACGACTTGAGGATGTACTGGCCGTTCGCGGGGCGGGTCAGAAAGATGTAGTACTGCCCGTTGATCTTGTAGAAGCGGGCGCCTTCAAGGGTGCCGACACTCGACGGTGTGGTGAACACCTGCTGGGTGCGGACCTGGTGGCGTCCGTCGGGGGAGAGCTGGGCCACGCTGATGGTGGTGTTCCCGTACGCCACGTAGAGGGTGTCGTCGCTGTCGACGAGCAGCCCCGCGTCGTAGTACGGCGTGCTGATCGTCGTAAGCCTGCTCCACGGCCCCTCGACGGCGGTGGCCGTGTAGACGTACGTCCTGGCGAAGTCGATCTGGCCGAGCCAGTAGAAGGTTCTGTTGCTCGGCCGGTAGGCCAGTGACGACGCCCAGACCCCTCTGACGTAGCCGCGGGCACCGTTCAGGTCGTACTTGGCGCCGAAGTCGAGGACGGGCACCGAGTGACCGGCGATCTCCCAGTTGACAAGGTCGTACGACCGCAGGACGGGCGCGCCCGGCGAATAGTGCATCGTCGAGGCCGAGGCGTAGAAGACGTCACCGACGCGGATGACGTCGATGTCCGCGAAGTCCTGCCAGATCACCGGGTTCGTGTAGGTCGCCGCGGTCGCGGCCGGCACTTGGGCGGCGGTGGAGGAGGCGATGCTGGGCGCCGCTGTCGGAAGCAGGGCACCGGCGGCCAGACCGCCGGCGGCCGTCACCGCGCGGCGGCGGGACAGGATGTGATGAGTCCATGACATTTGCACGTGCGGCGTCTCCTTCTGTGGCCCAGCCGTGATGGTTGGAGTTGCCCGGAGGTGCCTTGCTCGGCTCGTGCGGAGCGGCTCTGTATACGCGATGTCGAACATGGATCGACTTGTCGAGCACCCTGGATGATAGGAGGCCAGTGAACCCCGTCAATACCTCTCGCAGGAATCGATGAATACTTCGAAACATTCGAAGCTAGGTGATCCCATGTCGCCGCAGGTTAGTTGCCCGGAAAACAGAGATATGTCACCTTTCGCAGTCAGCATCGGCCCATTGTGAAGGGTTGTTCGGTGGTAGGTGTTGACATGCTCGATGGCTTCTCTAGTATCCGTGAAGCTTGAGTTTCCGAATGAGTCACGAAGTTTCGAACCGAGTCCGCAGGCGTCTCCGTGCCCACGGTGTCGAAGGTGCTCAACGGCCGGTCGGAGGTATCGGACGAGAGCCGGGCCCGCGTCGAGGAACTGATCCACCAGCACGGTTAACGATCCGCTGGAGATCGCGAGGGGACACGCGTGCCCTGGTCGCCGGGGGGCAACCAGGGCACGCGGCCGGTCGGTCGGTCAGGAGGCGGGTGTGACGCGAGTGCCGGTGACGGAGTCTCCGGACTTCTTGGAGTGGGCCGGCTCAGCGGTCCAGGGGCTCGTAGTCGAACCAGTCGAAGTGGACGGTGCCTCCGGCTGCGTACACGCCGATGACGCGGCCGGTGAAGCCGCCGGCGACCTCGGTCGACAGGTAGCGGCCGTCGAGGGCCGCGAGTTCGGTGAACGTGCCGTCCGCGGCCTCGACCCCTAGGGAGACGACGTCGGGTCCGGTGCACGGCCCGTGCGGAGGCGGTGGGTCCGTGACGGTGACGGCGAGGACCAGTGGCCCGGCGGGTACGGAGCGTTCGGCTACGACCGTGCGCAGGGAGCCGACGCGCGCGATCACCTGTACGTCCGTCCCGGACGCCTCGATCGCGTAGTGGTGCCGCTCGTCCAGCCGGACGGCGAGGCCGCCGCGACCCTGCCCGGCGTCGACCAAGGTGCGTGCCCGGCAGGTGAGGTGCTGCTGGCGGCGGCCGGTGAACACCACGTCGGGCTCGTCCAGGGAGCCGCCCCGCGCGCGGAGCGTCAGCCATCCGGGGCGCTCCTTGGTGGTGCAGAGCTCGGCGGGGCGGTCCCGCACGGAGATCCAGGCCGGCGCGAGTTCGCTGAACTCGAAGTCGTCACGCCGCTCCTCGGAGGGAGCGGGAGCGGGGGCGGGGGAGAGCGGCCAGGGGAGCGTGGACAGGTCCAGGGCGACCTCGCCGACGACCGGCCAGCCGTCCTCCCAGGTCACGGGAGCCAGGAAGGTCTCCCGTCCGAGCACGTGCCAGCCGGGCGTGCCGCCGCGCGGCCGTACGCCGAGGAAGACCATCCACCACGACCCGTCGGGGCCCTGGACCAGGTCCGCGTGGCCGGTGTTCTGCACCGGGTGGTCGGTGCCGCGATGGGTGAGGATCGGGTTGGCCGGGCACGGCTCGAACGGGCCGGTCGGCGTACGGCCGCGCGCGATCGACACGCCGTGGCCGCGTTCGGTGCCGCCCTCGGCGATGAGCAGGTACCAGTAGTCGCCGATCCGGTACAGGTGCGGCGCCTCCGGAGCCTTCGCGCCGGGGCCGCCGGACCAGAGCTTGCGCGGGGGACCGTACGTCTCGCCGGTGGACGGGTCGAGCCGTACCTGCCCCACCCCCGCGACCGTGCACCAGCATGTGCCTTCCTCGTCCCAGGCCAGGTCGGGATCGATGCCGGGCACACCCGGTGCCCAGATGGGATCCGACCAGGGTCCGGCCGGGTCGGTCGCCGTGACGATCAGGTTGCCGCCGCCCTCGCTGCAGTTGGTGACGATCAACCAGAAGCGGCCGTCGTGATGGCGCAGGGTGGGGGCGTAGATGCCGCCCGAGGACGGCATGGAGGCCGGCAGACGCAACTGATCCGGCCGGTCCAGTACGTTGCCGATCTGCCGCCAGTGCACCAGGTCACGGCTGTGGAAGAGGGGTATGCCGGGGAAGTACTCGAAGCTGGAGCAGGCGAGGTAGTAGTCGTCGCCGACCCGGCAGATGCTCGGGTCGGGATGGAACCCGGGGAGCACGGGGTGGGCGGCGCGGGCGGGCTGGTTCTGAGCGGGCACCCTTGGTCGTCCTTTCGTCGGGTGGGCGGCAGGGACGGCGCTCAGGGAGCGTCCGGCTCCGTGCGGCTGATGCGGAGCAGCGCCGCGGAGGGCGCGGTGGGCAGGGTCACGGTGAGGTCGGCGGTGTCCGGATTCCAGACGGCAACGGCCTGACGTGCGGCGGGGTACAGCGCCTCGGCACGGGCCGCGCCGCCCGCCCGTTCGGGCAGCCGGAGGGTGGTGGTGGCCTCGCCGCCCGGGCGGCGCCAGACGGTGAGGTAGGTGGTGGCGGGGGTGTGCAGGGCGAGAGCGATCCAGGGGTCGTCCCAGGCGGGAAGGCCAAGTGGCCAAGAGGGCACGGCCCGGGGCAGGTCGGCGCGGACGGCCTTGTACACGGCGACCGCTTCATGGACCAGGGCGCGGGCCTCGGGCCCCAGTTCCGGCAGGAGGCCGGAGAGGTGGATGCGGCCGAGGAGGGCGCTCGCCATGGTGAAGGCGACCTCGTCGAGGGAGTCCTCCGGCTGTGGGTAGGCCCACACGGCGCCCTGCTCGGGGGTGACGGCGGTGGGTGCGGAGGCCGCGATGGGCGCGTACAGGTGGAGGTTCTGCTGGTCGCTGGTGGACTGCAACTGCAGCCGGGACAGCAGGGCGTGGTCCCAGCGCATGCCGCCGGAGGCGCAGTTCTCCACCACCAGGTGCGGGTACCGGTCGAGGACGCCGTCGAGCCAGTCCAACTGCGCCCGGTTGTGGCCGAGAAGACCGGCGCCCGGGGTCTCGCCGGGGTGGGCGCTGGTGCCGGAACCGGGGTCGATGTTGTGGTCGAGCTTGAGGTAGCCGACGCCCCACTCGCCGACCAGGCGGTCCACCACCTGGTCCAGGTGGGCCCGGGCGGCGGGGTGGCGCAGGTCCAGATGATGCCGGCCGACCTCCGTGACGCGGACGCCGTCGCGGCGGAAGAACGCCTCGTCGGGCAGGGACTTGGCCATGGGGCTGTGGACGCCGATGACTTCCGGCTCCAGCCACAGGCCGGGCACCATGCCGCGTTCGCGGATGCGGTCCAGCACCTCGTGGATCCCCTTCTCGCCGGGGAAGCGGGAGGCGGATGGTTCCCAGGCGCCGACGCTGGTCCACCAGCCGTCACTGTCGTCGTACCAGCCCGCGTCGATGACGAAGTACTCGGCGCCGGCCTCGGCCGCCGCGTCGATCAGCGGCAGCAGCTTGTCGGTGGTGGGGTCTCCCATCAGGCAGTTCATGTAGTCGTTGAAGATGACGGGCAGAGCCTGGTGGTCGCGGTGCGGGCGGCGGTGGGCGCGGCGGTAGCGGGTCAGCGCGGCGAACGCGGCGTCGGGGCCGCCGTCGGCGCTGAAGGACAGGGCCACGGGTACGGTGCGGAAGGCGGCGCCGGGTTCCAGGGGGTGCCGCCAGCCATGGTGCGTGTCGGTGGGACCGAAGAGTGCCGCGTAGGCAGCGTTGTCCTGCTCTTGGCACTCCCAGCGCCAGCCGCCGCCGTTGTGCTCGATCTGCCACATCCAGGTGCGGCCGGTGTGCCGGTCCGTCAGGCCGCCCATGGGCAAGTGCCCGTTGCTGGACCAGGTGCCCTGCCCGGTCAGTGCGAAGCCGGCCTTGCCGTGCCCGTACTTCACGCGTCCGCTGGGGTCGGGTGTGGTTCGGCGCATCGGCTGTCGCTGCCAGCGGCATTCGGAGAGCCAGTCGTTGTCCGCCCACAGCAGGTCGGCGGCGTCGAGGGCCGCCGGGTCCTGCGGGGTGAGGCAGCCCACTGCGAGCGAACTGACCGACTCCAGGTGCAGCGTGGTCTGCCCTTCGTTGCGCAGGGTCACTTCGCTGCGGAGCACGGGGATGCCGTCCGGCGACCGGTAGGTCACTTCCGCGACCAGTCCGGTGTCCGGGTCGTGGAGTTGGATGGTGAGGGTGTGCCAGTCGCCGTCGCGGGCCGCGCTGTGGGCCCGGTGGCGCAGCCGCTCGCCGAGAGCGGTTCCGATCAGGCGGCTGCCCGACCAGCCGCGGCCGTGACCCGCGGCCGTCACCTCCACCAGAGGCAGGGACGCACCGGGGTCGCTGCCCGCCTCCCCGGGCAGTCCGAGATGCGTCAGGCGGACGCTGCCGTCGTCGCCGAGGACGAAGTCGAGTTGCAGGGCCTCGTGACCCCAGCGCAAGCTCAGCTGTTCGTTTTCCATGTGTCCTCTCCCAGGGTCAGTGGCCGCGCAGGACCGCGCAGCCGCCGGGCGGCAGTTCGTGGGCGGGCTCCGGCAGGGGCACGGTGTCCGTGATGTGGTTGATGAGGACGTTCCAGCGGCGGCCGTCGGCGGCGCGCCGGGTGACGGCTTCGACATCGGCGGGCAGGGCGGGTCGCGACCGCGACCGCCGCGCTGACGAAACGTCTGCGGTTCACCTCGTGCGCCATGGCGGCCCTTCCCCTGGGAGCGTGTCGAAGCGCTTCACCTATCGGGGAAGTTAACGGACTCGTTTCGTGGGAAACAAGAGCATGAGCACAAGGAAAGGCTCTTGAGTAGGGCCCATTGACCGTCAATCAGGGATGGTGCCGGTGTCGATGCGCTTCGACAACTGGCGCCCACCCGTCATCCGCGTCCGCCAGCGGCGGCGGTCGCGAAATCGGGAGTGAGGCGCCCGAAGGGGTGGGTCGCCACTGTCGGAGGGCTCTCCGCTCTCGCCCTCTCCGGCACGACGGCGGGATCAGCGCCGGGCGAACTGAACCCGGGTCGGTTGCACGACGTTCGGTCGCAGCGCGATCCCGGAGATGGTCAGTCGTTCTCCGTAGATGTCCGTGATCCTGATCGAGTTGCCGCACCCGCTGCCGTTGGCGGAAAGGAAGTAGTTGTATTCGGTGCGGGGCAACTGCCGCCAGCCGTCGCCGGTCTTGACCTCCAGGTGCGCGACCGGGTTCCGGTGGCCGATCGCCTGGATGGCGCACCAATAGGGGCTGGACCCGGTCTTGTATCTGATGGAGATCGTTTCGGACGTGCTGGGGCTCAGCAGCTGCCAGGTGACCGGGATCCGGCCGACCTTGAGGTCGGCGAGCTTGGCGAAGGCCTCCTGGCTGAGGTCCAGTTGCCCGGGTGCGCAGGGCAGGGGGCATTCGTTGGTGATCCGTACCGTGATCGACTTGCCGTTGGCCGCGCGGACGAGTACGTACGCGCCGCACGCCCTGGACGTCTCGTAGTCCGTGGTGTTCATGGCCGCGATCATGAGGTCGGGACTCGGGCCGAACAGGCAGGCGCCGTCTCCGTCCTCGGCCTCGTAGGCGGTGGCGACCCCGGTGTAGGTGGTGTTGGGCCGAATCCGCCCTGCTGACGGTGGCGTGGTGGACGCCGTTCGCGGGGAGCGGGGGGTGCCGGTGGCCGACGGTCGTGCTGCCGCGGTGGTCGCAGCGGCCGTCCGCGTCGGGCTGCCGGTCGCGGTCGGCGTCGCCGACGCGGTCGGGGTGGCCGTTTCGGTCGCAGTAGTGGCTCTCACCTGGTTGGTGGCGACGGGTGCTGCCGCGGCAGGCCCTGCGTCCGGCTTGCGGTCGGGGAGCGAACCCATGACCAGGTAGGCGAGAACGCCCGCGGCGGTCACCGCCAGCGTGGTGCCCAGCATGAGCCTGCGTCTGTGCCTGCGCTGCCGCGCGGCCTGCCTCGCTGTCTTCATACCTGTCCGTTCGGAAGATCGAGCTGATGTGCACTGCTCAGTGACCGCACGAAGCGAAAAGGTTGCCGCCGATTTCTCACTGGGGCGTGGCCGAGTTCCGCGGGAGGCGGATCCGGCTGGTGGCGCGGGTCCCACTTTCGGAGGGGTCGGAGTCCGGCCTGTCGGCGGGGGCGCTCCCGCCGGTCGGCGGAGTGAACGCCCAAGTGAGCCGCGATGGGGTGCAGGTGCAGGGTCAAGACCACGAGGAGGACGTGAATGAACAGAGCGAGCCCCAAGGCGGCCATAGCGTTGGCGATCGCCCTGGCGGCCGTGTCCGGCACGGTGACGGCCGCAACCGCTGCCGAGACCGGAGGCATCAGGGCGGACCTTCGTGCCGATGTGAACCGTGACGGTGCCGTCGATGTCACCGGGGGCTCCGATGTCATGGGCAAGACGGCGTGGAGCAGCGCGCGCGGTGCCATCTTCCTGCCCAACATCGGTGACAAGCAGCGGCGTTGCAAGACACGGACACCGGATGGCCGCTGGCTGTCCAACGCCCGGCTCCAGGCGTGCAACGACGCCCAGGGCAACGTCGTGCGGGCGCCCGAGTACCTGGCACCGCTGCGCACGGTCCCGGTCGACGACGTCTCGGACGCCGCCACCGGCAGTTTCCAACTGGTCGGCGCCGGCAAGTACAAGGTCCGGCTGTTCCTCAAGCGCGGCGACGCCTGGACCTACGTCACCGCCGGCACCCACGTCACCGCCGCCGAACTGCGCGCCGGGTTCCGCCTAGGCCTGGATGGGCGGGACGTCATACGGGAGGGCTGGGACGGCCGGATCACCGTCCGGTTCACCGTCACCGACGGCGACCGCACCGCCACGGACGAGGTGATGCTGCGCGCCGCCCCGGTCCTGACGCACCACAACCTGCAGCGCGCCGAGCAGGCGCTGGTCGTGGACGGAAACCGCGATGACCCCAACCAGCGGAAGTTCGTGCGAGAGTTCGCCAAGGAAGTGCGCAAGGCCGGTATCACCAAGCCGACGTACATGTTCAAGGACGGCTCGGACGTCTGGGCGCAGGACTTCATCGAGCCCGGCTATGTCAGCATGCCCGGCCCAGGCGGCAAGCCACGCGTCCTGCGCATGATGATCCGCTCCGCGCAGATGGACCGCGACGCCGGCAAGCAGGTCTTCGAGATGCGCGGCCCCGGTGTCGGCGCCGTACAGATCAACAAGGGGCTGTACGACGGCCAGATCAACTCCACGGGCAACCTGGAGACCATCCCGCCGTACACCCACAAGGGCAAGTCCTACCCGGCAGGCCGGATCATCACCGGCCGGCACGGCTCCCGGCTGCCCGCGCACACGGCCTTCCTGAAGGCCCAGCAGGCGCAGGACCCGCTGGTGCTGGACACCGGATGGCTCCGCGTCGGACACGTGGACGAGTTCGTGCAGTTCCTGCCCGCCGACACCCCGCGCGGCTGGAAGATCGGCATCGCCGACCCGGAGGGCGCGCTCGCCCTGCTGCGCAAGGCGCAACGCGACGGGCACGGCCACACGAAGGTGTTCTCCATTCCGCGCTCCTACGCCGAGGGCCGCATCCCCACGATCGACCAGGCCCTGTCCGACCGGCAGTTCCTCAGGGACAACGCCTTCGCGGCCCGGAAGATCAAGGACAACCTGGCGCTGCTGAAGCGCGAGACCGGCGCCACGGACGCCGAGATCGTGAAGATCCCGGCGATGTACGACGGTGGCTTCTTCGGCGGCTTCCCCGGTCAGCCTCCCGCGTCGGCGCAGGACCGTCCGGTCGTCGCCTACCACCCCGGTGCCGTCAACGGCGTCGTGCTGAGCCCCACCACGTACCTCGCTCCCAGGCAGTGGGGCCCGGTCGTGGGCGGCAAGGACATCCTCGCCGAGGCGGTGACCAAGGCGTACGCCAAGGTCGGCATGCATGTGCGCTACCTGGACGACTGGCGTACCCACCACGTCTCCGCCGGCGAGGTGCACTGCGGCACCAACACGATCCGCGCCGCCGGTACGGCCTGGTGGAACTCCGCCAAGTAGGCCCGACCTGATCTGACCTGACCTGACCTGACCTGATCTGACCTGACCCGATCCGACCGTACATGGGAGACCCTGGTGAGATACCAGAAGACTCTGCCCCTGCTTGCCGCCGTGGCCTGCTTCGCTACCGCCTGCAGCAGCACGTCCAGTACCGACCCGGCCGCCGCGTCGACGACGTCCTCCGCGGCCCGCGCGTCGTCGGCCTCCGAGGAGCGGAACAAGGCGCTCGTTCTGCGCCTGTACTCGGAGGTGTTCAACAAGGACAAGACCGACGTCGTGAAGGAGCTCGTCGGCACCGACTACGTGCAGCACGACAAGTCGGTGCCCGACGGAGCCGACGGGCAGGTCAAGCAGTTCAAGGACCTCAAGGCGAAGATTCCCGGTGCGGTGGCGACCGTCAAGCACGTGGCCGCTGACGGTGACCTGGTGGCCGTGCACTGGCACGCGTCGGCCACCCCGGCGAACGAGGCGACCGGCGAGGCCAAGGCGGACCTGTACCGGGTCAGCAACGGCAAGCTGGTCGAGCACTGGGGCATCACGCAGACCGTGCCGGCGAAGACGGCCAGCGGGAACTCCTTGTTCAGCGACGTGTACCGGTATCCGAAGGGGGCGCCGGCCCTGTCCGAGGAACAGGAGGAGAAGAACCGGAAGTTCGCGGTCGACGCGTACCGCAGGCTCTCCGACGGTGACGCGACCGTGATCGACAAGAGCTGGGATCCGCGGTACTACCAGCACAACCCGGCGGTCGCGAACGGAACGGGTCCGCTGAAGCAGTTCATGCAGCAGGGTACGCAGGGCGACGCCTCGCCCAGTAGCGCGCCTGACGGAAGCGCTCCGTCCACCGGGGGCGGCGGGACCCGGTTCGGCAACACCCTCGCCGACGGGGACCTGGTGTGGGTTTACAGCTCCGACTACGTGGTCGTGGACCTCTTCCGAGTGGTCGACGGAAAGATCATCGAGCACTGGGACGTAGTCGCCGACGGTCAGCAGTAGCCCGGCCGGCCGCAAGGACTGACCGTCGGACCCCGCCGGGGTCCGACGGATCTCAGCGCCGTCACAACCCGGGGATCAGAGGGCCGTGAAGGTCCACAGCAGGTTGGTGCTGCCGCCGTGCGTCCACTGCTTGGTGACGGAGCCCGAGCCGACGTTGCCGCCGCCGTCGAGGACCAGGCCGGTGGTGCGGTTGGCGATCGAGTAGCGGTCGCCGCCCCGGTGGGTGATCTTCCACTGCTGGTTGGTGCCGCCGTTCCAGGGGGCCTGTCTCGCCGGAGAGCCGTTGTCGGTGGCGCCCCAGCCGTCGGCGACCATGCCGTTCGTGCGGTTGACCAGCCTGTAGTACCCGCCTCCGACCTCCTCCGCCTGCCACTGCAGGTTGTTGCTGCCGTCCCAGGTCCACTGCTTGAGGTTGGACCCGGAGGCCACGTTGCCGCCGCTGTCCAGGGCGAGTCCGTTGGTGGCGTTGGTGATCCGGAAGTACGTGGTCGGGTTGAACTGGACCCTCAGCGAGGTGATCCGGTCGTTGTTGCCGGTGACTCTGAGGTCGGGGTTCTCGGCGGTGAAGGTCCAGGAGGTGCCGGTGAAGTTGTCCCCGGAGTAGCCGATCACCCGGTAGCCGGGGGCCGGCCGCAGGGAGGAGAGCGTGCCCGGGCCCGGTCCGGCCGCGGTCAGGTCGGCCGCGGTGTAGTCGCCGACGGTGAACACACCTGCCTGGCCGGTGTAGTTGACGTCCGTGAAGGCGATGGCGCCGGCCGTCGGCCGCAGGCCCGGGATCGTGCCGGAGAAGGTGAGCTTCAGCACGTAGGCGCCGGCACTGTACGGCGCCGAGGACGGCAGAGTGACCATGAGGCCGGAGGAGTTCTGGGTCGGCGTGGGCAGGTCGATGTAGGTGCCGGCGGTGGTGCCGAGGAGCTTCACCGAGGACAGCGACGAGAGGTTGATCCGGTCCGAGCTGAGGGTCTTGATCGTCAGCGAGCTGCCCGGCCAGCCCAGGACGGTGGCGTACAGGACGGTGTTGGCCTTGTTACGGGTGAAGCGGATGTCCTGCGGCGTGCCGGCGTGCGGAGTGGTGAACGAGCCGCCGCCCATCTTCGTCGGGCCCTCGCCGTACGCTGTCCAGGCGCGGGTCGCGTACACCGACTCGCCGAAGCGCTTCAGGTGGTCCCCGATACCGAGCAGGATGTCCTTCTGCGCCTGGGGGATGGTGCCGTCGGCCATCGGCGCGATGTTCAGCAGCACGTTGCCGTTCTTGCTGACCCGGTCGATGAACGAGTGCAGCATCTGCTGGAACGTGTAGTAGCCGATTCCCTGCGTGTAGCACCAGCTGCTGCTGGAGATGCTGTCGTCGGTCAGCCAGTACGGGGTCGTGAGGTCGGCCGGGCCGCCGCGCTCGTAGTCGAAGACCTCGCCCTTGCCGTGCATGCCGTCCTTGTACGTGGTGACGACCTCGCGGCCCCAGCTGTTGGCCTGGTTGTAGTAGTACGCCAGGAAGTTGAGGCGCTGTTGCTCGTCGACGGCGTCCAGGTTGAAGTCCTGCCAGAGGATGTCGGGTTGGGCGCGGTCGATGACCTCCTTGAGTTTGTCGAACCAGAGCTGGTTCTCGGCGGCCGGCCCCAGCTGCCCGTAGAGCTTCTTGAGGCTGGGGTCCGTCTGGGTGGGGGCGAACTCGTAGAAGCCGGTGAAGTTGTATGCGTGGTGCATGGCTACCAGCAGCTTCAGGCCCTTGGCGCGGATGGCCCTGGAGAAGATCCCCAGCAGGTCCAGCCCAGGGCCCTTCTTCACCGAGTTCCACTCGTTGACCTGGCTGTCCCACATGGAGAAGCCGTCATGGTGCTCGGCGACCGGCCCGGCGAACCTGGCGCCGGCGTCCACGAACAACTGCACCCACTCGTCCGGATCGAACTTCCCGCCGGCCGACTTCAGTTTCGGCGCGAACTTCACGAAGTTGCCCGCCAGGTCCTGAGCCCCGTTGATGAAGTTGTGGTACGGCCATGCCGACGGCTGGCCGTAGGTCGCGATGTGGTGCTGGTTAACGCCGTCGCCGGCCTGGTACATGGTGCGCGGGTACCACTCGTTGCCGAAGGCGGGGACGCTGAAGACGCCCCAGTGGAAGTAGATCCCGAACTTCGCGTCCTGGAACCACTCCGGGGCCGGCGGGTGCTGGTCGACGGAATTCCAGTCCGGTGTGTACGTGCTGGGCGCCGCCTGGGCGATGCCGGCACTGAACACACCTCCGGCAACGGCCGCCGCGGCCACGCAGGTGGCACCGGCCAGGAAGTGGCGTCTGTTGATCGAACTCGACATGGAGACATCCCTGGTACGGAAGGGGACAGGGGAACGCAGGGCGGCGCTTGTTACGCATGAAGGTCCGTCATGTCTCCCTGGGGTGTCAACGGGTGTGCAGGGATGAAAAGCACCGCAGGGGAAGGTAGTTGACTTGCATTGCGTCATGTTTCATGCGATTTGCGACTGGCCAAACATGGCATGTCTGTCAGGGTCTCGTGGCCGATTGTGTCCATCCAGCGGCCAGGATTGTTGAGTGAGGGGACTGGACAGTGCATAAGAGGGGCGTCCCTGGGCGCGGACCTCGCCGGGCGCGGGCGACCGGTGGACATCCTGGTCAACAACGCCGGCACGATCCGCCGTGCCCCGGCCGCCGAACACGCAGACCTCGACTGGGAGTTGGTGCTCCAGGTCAACCTCAACGCGCAGTTCGCGCTGACGATCCGGACGACCACTGGCGGCAGGCGGCCGAGGAGGCCATGCCCACGCTCGCGGAGTTGCGCGACCAGGGCGTGATCGGCGCGATCGGCGGCGGCATGAACCAGTCGGCGATGCTCGACCGCTTCCTGCACGAGACGGCCACCGACGTGGTGATGCCGGCCGGTCGCTAACACCATCCCGGACCAGTCGGCGCTGGACGACGTCCTGCCCGCCGCGCGGGACCTCGGCAAGAGCGTGGTGGCGGGTGGGTGTCTTCAACTCGGGACTGCTCTCCCGCGACCGGCCCACCGAGGGCATGAAGTACGACTACCAGGACGTTCCGCCGGCCCTGGTCGCCCGCGCCCGGGCGATCGCCGAGGTCTGTGCGGTGCACAGGACCACCCTGCCCGCCGCCGCGATCGCCTTCCCGTACACGCATCCCAGTATCATCAACGTCACTCTCGGCATGCGAACTCCGGAACAGGTCGGACGAAACGTGGAACTCCATGATCAGCGCGTCCCCGACAGCCTCTGGGACGATCTCCGCACTCAGGGGCTGATCAGGTCGGACGTGCTCATGGGCACGGTGGGGGGAGGGATGCGGGATGTCTCTGACGGACAAGGCCATTGATCAGATCCGTGAGCTGATCCGGACCGGTGCACTGCCTCCGGGGTCGAAGCTACCGCCGGAGCCGGACCTGGCCGCCCAGCTGGGACTGTCCCGCAACCTCGCCCGGGAAGCAGTCAAGGCACTGGCCGTCGCGCGGGTCCTGGAGGTCCGGCGCGGCGACGGCACCTATGTGACCAGCCTGCAGCCGAGCCTGCTCCTGGAGGGGCTCGGCGGCGCCGTGGAGCTCCTGCAGGGCGACTCGGTCGCCCTGCAGGACCTCATGGAGGTACGGCGGCTCCTCGAACCGATGGCCACGGCCCTTGCCGCCACCCGGATCTCCGACGCCCAACTGGCCGAAGTGAAGCGGCACTTGGATGCTATGCGCGAGGCCCGCGACGACGTGGAACAGCTCAACATCCACGACGCCGCCTTCCACGGCGCCGTCGTCTCGGCCACGGGCAACGAGACCCTCCTCACCCTCCTGGAAGGGATCTCCGGCCGCACCCTGCGCGCCCGCATCTGGCGCGGTCTGGTCGACGACAAGGCCGGGGGCCGCACCCTCGCCGAGCACGAGGCGATCTATAACGCGCTGTCCACCCGGGATGCGGCCCTCAGCCAGGCCGCCGCACTGCTGCACGTGAGCAACACGGAACAGTGGCTGAGGGAACACCTGCGCTCGGGCGAGCCCCTCCCGTTCGGGACGACAGCGTCACCCAGGCCCTAGTCCCGCCCTAGTCCCTCAAGATGCGCCACCGGTTGTCGGCAGTGCCATCGTCCGAGTCCTGGACTGCGAACGCGCCGACAGCGGTGGAGTTGTTCGCGATGGCGAGCAGCTTGCCGCTGTTCTCGTTGCGGATCTTGTAGGTGCCGTCTCCCTGGTCGAGCAGCGTCCATCGGTGGTCGGCGGTGCCGTTGTCCGACCACTGCAGGACGGTCGCGTCGTCTGCCGTGGACATGTTCAAGACGCCGAGTACCTTGCCGCTGTGGGCGTTGCGGAAGCGGACCGCGTTTCCGTCGGTGATCATTTGCCAGTTGTGGTCGGCGGTGCCCGAGTCGTTCCACTGCAGAGCGCGGCCACCGTCGGCCGTGGACATGTCCTGGATGCCCAGCACGAGACCGCTGCCCACGTTGGCGAGACGGACGGTGCCACTGGTGTTCCAGTAGACGGTGTAGTTGTGGCCGTGCGCGTTGTGGAACGGGCCCAGGTTGACCGTGGAGCCGTTGGCGGTGGCGGTGAAGGCGAGCGAACTGCTGCTGGTCCGTCTGATCGAGGAGGTGTTCAACGACGGGAGGGAACTGAGCGAGGAGTCACCGTAGTTGCCGGACAGGACCACCGGGCCGTAGGTGATCGCGGTGACGTTCGGGTTGTCGTTGGCCGCTCGCATGATGATCCGCATGGGCAGGCGGACGGTGACCGTGTCGCCGGAGGCCCACGAGCGGCTCAGGGTGGCGTAGCTGCCGGGGGTGGTGGTGATGGATTGCGCGACGCCGTTGACGCTGACAGTGGCCCCGGTGGTCCAGCTCGGGATGCGGATGCGCATCGCCCAGGTTCCGCTGACGTTGCCGGTGACTTGCAGGGTCGTGGTGTCGCTGTTCGGGTACGACGTGGTCTGGGTGACCGTGATTCCGCGCTCCGACCAGTTGAGCACCGAGGGCACGAACAGGTTCACGATCAGCGTGTTGTCGCTGCGGAAGTAGATGGAGTCCATCAGCCTGGTGTGCATCTCCAGGCCCGTGCCCTGGCAGCACCAGAAGGTGCCGTAGTCGGTGCTCCAGGTGCCGCCGCCCCACGCCGGGCCCACCCCGCGTCGGCCTCCTGGGTTGAGCGGGGTGAAGTAGGTGACGTGGCCGTGGCTGTCGGCCGGGTTCTGCTGGCCGATCATCTGGTTCAGCCACGCCCGCTCGTAGTAGTCGAACAGCGCGGCCCGGTTCGGGTCCAGCGCGAACAGTTCCCGGGTGAGGGTGAGCATGTTGAAGGTGTTGCAGCTTTCGCACGTGTCCTTGTTCAGGAAGCCGGCGATGGCGTTCGGGGCGCGGAAATGCTCCGCCTGGCTGTTGCCGCCGATGGCATAGGTGTGCGAGTTGACGGTGATGTTCCACGCGTTGGTGGCGATGTCCCGGTAGCGGGTCGTACCGGTGGCCTTGTACTCGCGGGCGGCCCCGATCCACTTGGGTACCTGGGTGTTGGCGTGCAGTCCGTTGAGCTGGTCCTGGTTGGACGCCAGGGGGTCGAACACCGCGGCGTGGTCGAACCGCCGGGCGACGGTGAGCCACCGCGCGTCGCCTGTCTGCTGGTAGAGATCGGTCAGCACGGTGTTCATGCCGCCGAACTCGGTCTGCAGCATGGCCTGCATCTGCTGGCCGCTCAGCCGGCCGGTGCGCCAGTCGACCCATCCCGCCAGGGCAAGCAGCACGTCACGGGCTTGTGTGCTGCCGATGTGGCGCCATACGTCCAGCAGGCCGACGAGGGTCTTGTGGATGGTGTAGTACGGCACGTTGCCGTTGCTCAGGGTCCGCTGCTCGAGAGCGGTGAAGTCGGACTCGGGGTAGCCGGAGAGGTACCCGGCGTTGAAGCCGGCGGCGCTGTTGTTGGCCTGGCATTTGGCCAACTCCGCAACCATGTAAGTTGCCTTGTCCCGGCAGGTGGTGTCCCCGGTCACGGCGTACAGCTGCGCCCATGCCGTGAGGAAGTGCCCTTGGACGTGGGTGCGGAAGGGGAAGTCCGGCGCGTCCCAGCCGCCGGTGGCGGCCGCGCCGTTGGTGGACAGCCGGTGGTTGGCGCGGAAGTTGTAGAGCAGCCGGTCGACATCGACGAACCGCAGGTAGTTGCGCGTACGGTCCTGGTTGTCCAGCCACCGGCTCGCGGTGAGCCGGACCTGGCCGAGTTCGAAGGGGTGCGCGGAGACCCCGATGTCGGCCCTTGCGGGGGGTATGGCCGCATGGGCGGGAGATGCGCCGATGAAGGATCCGGTGGCAGAGGCGGCGGCGGTGGCCCCGGCTACTTGCAGGAGGCGCCGTCTGCTGACGGAGGAAGACATCTTGCACCCTTTCGTGACGAGAGAGTCCGTCAAAGCTGCCCGCGGGGTGGCAGGCCGCAGCTGTGGCTCACTGGGTGTAGAAGGTGGCGTCGGCCCGGTCGGTCGCCGTGCTGAGAGCCTGGACCTGCAGCAGGTAGTTGTAGTGGCGGATATAGCGGCCCGGGAGGTTGTACGACTCGTACGAGACGCCGGCGGAGTCCGCGAGGCCGGCCCGGGCGGTGAAGGAGGCGTCACCGGCGAACAGCGACGTCCCGTCGTTCTTCTCCACCCACACAGCTGAGTTCTTGTGGCGCAGGAAGTAGCCGGGGAAGTTCGCCGACTCCAGCGAGACGGTGCCGCTGCCGGCGAGACCGGTGACCACACGGAACTGCGAGTCGGCCAGCGGGGAGACGTTCGGCTCGATCCTGGCGCGGTACTCCCAGTGCCGGATGAACCGGTCGGGGAAGTTGTACGAGGAGAGCCGGATCGGGGTGAGGCCGTCGGCGACCGGGATGCCGAAGTCGGGTGTGCCGTCGGCCTTCCAGTAGATCTTCTGGACGCGGGTGCGGCGGTTGGGGTCGTTGAGCGGGGCACCGCTGATGTCCCTGTAGCTGCGGTCGTGGTACACGAGGATGTCCGACTTGCCGTCCTCGGAGACCGTGAACTGGTTGTGCCCGGGGCCGTACTGGCTGGTGGCGGCGTTGCTGGCGAAGACCGGGCCGGCGCTCTTGGCCCACGACGACGCGCTCAGCAGGTCGGCCGAGGCGGACGCGGTCAGCAGGCCCATGCAGTAGTTGGCGTCGGTGGCGCTGGCCGAGAAGGTCATGAAGACCTTGCCGCCCCGCTGGATCACGGCCGGGCCCTCGTTGACCGTCTCGCCTCCGGCGGTCTCCCACGAGGCGGTCGGCCGGCTGATCATGACCGGTGTGCCGGTGATGCTCCACGGGCTGGACATTCGCGCCAGGTAGATGTTGGTGCCGCGTCCGGCGGCCGGGTCGTGCTGCGCCCAGGACAGGTAGCGGGTGCCGTTGACGGCGAAGGTCGTCGCGTCCAGGGAGAAGGTGTCCAGCGGCAGCGCGATACGCCCCTTCTCCGTCCAGGTCCCCGTGATCGGGTTCGCGGCCGTGCACTCCAGGACGTAGGGCCGGATCCTCCAGATGTCGTTCGCGGCGCCGGCGGCGAAGTAGATGTACCACTTGCCATCGATGAAGTGGATCTCCGGAGCCCAGATGTGGGCGCCCATCTCACCGGTGGCGTGCTTCGTCCAGATGGTCGCTTCGGCGGCCGACGTGAGCCCCTGGATCGTGGTGGCCCGGCGCAGCACGATCCGGTCGTACGCCGGAACCGTGGCGGTGAAGTAGTAGAAACCGTCCGTGTGCTTGAAGATGTGCGGGTCGGCCCGCTGCTCGGCGATGGTGTTCGTGTACGTCACACCGGGTGACGCGGGCACGGCGGCGTGGGCGGTGCCGGCCGAGATACCGGTGACGGTGGCGGCGGCCGAGCCGGCGATCATGCCGAGGACCGTCCGACGGGTGAGCGCAGGTCTCACGGAGTACTCCCTCTGGTGCTGGTGGTGCGGAGATACCGTCTGTTCACACCTTTCGGTATTTCGAACACCGTTCGTAAACTCGGCCAGAAGATAGGTCCTGCACCTGCCCAGGTCAACGCTTCTGTCACAAACGCATACCTCGCATCGGTGGCGCTCGGGGCGGTCCCCAAAGGTGATGAGCCTGAGGTCCGGCATGCGCATGTCGCATGTATTGACGCACCCTGTTTCGCCCACTTATTGTCTGCCCGGCTATACGAACGTCGTTCGACATGTCGCACAACTCAGTTGTTCGGACAGTGAGTTGGCTGCGGAGGTGCCCCGGCCGACCACCCCTTCCGCGTCGTGCGGTAGCCGGCCCTGTCCCGCCCCCGCCGAGACGTGGCTTCCCCCACCACCCCGCTTTCCCCCTTCGCCCTGGCGGCACTGCAGAACGACAGGAGGTGCGCATGCGCCACGGCTCGATCCTGCCCCTCACGGCCGCCGAGGAGACCCGCGTCCTCGCCCGCTGGGCCAGCACCCCCGCCAAGCGGCTCCAGTCGTTCAACTTCCAGGACCGGTACGTGCGGCATGCCAACTTCGACCTTCCGTCAGGTCGTCGGCCTCGCTGACCCGACCTGGTCGTCCTTCCAGTCGTACAACCACCCCGACCGCTGCATCCGCCACTACGCCTATCAACTCCGCCTCGACCCCATCGCCGCCGCGACGGCCCGCAGCGACGCCGCCTTCCGCGTCACGAGCTGACCCGGCACTGGCATGGATGTCGGCGCCTCCAGGGAGAACGTCGGCATCCCCTGACGTCCGCGCACAGCCGCCAGACATGGGATGTTCGCTGACCGACGCCCCAGCAGGGGAAGTGGCGAACGGACCGCCGTGGCAGCGAACTTGGCCCCATGCAGCACAGAATCAGCCCCGCGCCACGATTCCAGATGTCGGCTATTCATGGGATGTTCCAGTCGAGATCGTGGTATCTATTCGGGTGCGCTGATGACACCGGTTCGGGCCGGCCCGCTCGGTACAGGAGGGCGGGGGCAGTCAGCAATCACTCGCAGAAGAGGACGCTGCATGAGAAAGCCTTGGGTTCTGTCCCTGATCACGCTTGTCGCTGTCGCGCTCGGGGTGACGGCGGCAGGCGCCGCCCCTGCCTCCGCCGCGCCCACCACGCCCTTGCGGGTCATGCCGTTGGGCGACTCGATCACCTGGGGTGTGGGAAGCAGTACGGGCAACGGCTACCGGGGTCCGCTGTGGAACAAGCTCGCGGCGGACGGCCATCCGCTGGACTTCGTCGGCACAGTGCGGGGCGGTTCGATGTCCGACCCCGACAACGAAGGCCACTCCGGATACCGCATCGACCAGATCGCCGCCCTCGCCGACGCCTCGCTGACCCGCTACCGGCCCAACGTCGTGACGCTGCACATCGGCACCAACGACCTCCAAGGGGCCTCCGAGGTCGACAGCGCCATAGCCCGGCTGAGGTCGCTGGTCAACCAGGTCACCGCCGACGTCCCCGACGCAACCGTCCTCGTCGCCTCCCTGGTCGTGTCCACCAGCAGCTCGGAGGAGCGGTGGCGCGGCACGTACAACCAGGCCACCCGCCAAATCGTCAGCGACGCACAGGCCGCGGGCAAGCGCGTCGCATTCGTCGACATGAGCAGCTTGACCACGGCCGACCTGGCCGACCCCCTGCATCCCAACGACGCGGGCTACCAGAAGATGGCCGACGCCTTCCACCGCGGCGTCCAGGCCGCGGACAGCGCCGGGTGGCTGAGGAACCCCGCCCCCGCCCCGGCACGCGTGCAGTCCGGCATCGCCGGCAAGTGCATGGACGTCAACGGCGCCAACACCGCCGACGGGACCGCCGTCCAGACGTGGAGCTGCGGCGACAGTGCCAACCAGTACTGGTCCGCCTACACCGACGGCACCCTGCGCTCGATGGGCAAGTGCCTCGACGCCGCGGGCGGGGCCACCGCCAACGGCACCAAGGTGCAGCTCTGGTCCTGCCACGGCGGCGCCAACCAGGTCTGGCAGCCGTACAACGGCGGCTACCGCAACCCCGCCTCCGGCCGCTGCCTCGATGTTCCGGGCGCCTCCACGACCGACGGCACACAGCTCGTGCTGTGGGACTGCAACGGCGGCTCCAACCAGAAGTGGACCACTCTGACCGCCGGATGACCCCGCTCCCGGACGGATCCCGGGTGGCCGGTGCCGTGAGCGCCGCACACGGCACCGGTCGCCTTGGCCGTGGCGCCCGCACGGGTGCACGGGTCCGGGTGTCCGGGCCCTTGAGAAGAACCCAGGAATCACCTTGACTTACCGCGTCCGCGCGGGCGGCGGCCCGGAGCGCCACACCGCCGAAGCAATCCTCCGCATCGAGCCCTGGGGACCGCACGCGGTGCGGGTCCGGGCCTCGGCCGGGGCCATCGATCCCGCCGCTCCCGGAGCGCTGGAGAGCCCCTCTGCCGACCCGCACGCCGAACCAGCCGTACGCGACGACGGGTCCGCTCACCTCGTCAACGGCCGCCTCGCCGTCCAGGCCGCGGCGGACGGCCGCCTGAGGTTCCTGCACGCCGCCGTACGTCGTCATCGTGCCGAGCGTGGAACGTCGTCAGGCACGCGAGCTCGTCATCTGTACCCCATCTGTACCCAAACAGCCCTGTGACGGCTTGTGGTTAAGACGTTAATCACTCAACGTACCTGGCGACGGCAGCCGAAACGGGCCGCCGGGGTGAGGACTGATCGGTTGCCAGATGTCTGCGACGCCACCTCTGCAGGGCCGCGGGCGGCTCGCTGTACCGGCGTGCGGGCGTTTTTGGCCGGGCCGGGGCGGGCACCCCCGTGAGGCCGGTGCGGTCAGCTCGACCAGCGTGCGGCCACGGCACAAGAACGGTCGAGGCCAAGTAGCGCCCCTATCACGTCAAGTTCCGTATTCTTCGCGGCCGGGGCCGTATCAGGTGAGGACGCCGGGTCCTCGCGACCTCGCGGGTGCCGGGCGCGAATGCGCCACATGAACAAGAGGGGAAGCGGTGGAGGCGACGATTTCACGGGTGCGGCAGGGCACCATACCTCCGGTCGTCGCGGCGCGGTGGGCGCTGTGGACGTTTGTCATCGTCAACTTGGTGATCGTCGAGGCCTTGTTCCTCAGCGCCGGGACCGGCAAGAACGGGGTGCTCACGGTCGCCAAGTTCTTCGGCCTGCACGCCGCCGTGCTGATGCTGTTCCAACTGCTGCTGGTGGCCCGGCTGCCGTGGCTCGACCGTCGTATCGGCATGGACCGGCTGACGGTGTGGCACCGGTGGGTCGGCTTCACCCTGCTGTGGACCCTCCTCACCCACGCCGTGCTGGTGGTGCTGGGCTACGCGCGGCTCGATGACGCGTCGATGACGAAGACGTTCTTCGCGCTGGCCGGAGTGCCGGCCTCTCTGCTCGGGATGCTGGCTGCGGCGATCGTCGTCGTGGTCGCGGCGGTCTCCGCCCGGTATGTGAGGCAGCGGCTGCGGTACGAGACCTGGCACGGCCTGCACCTGCTGCTGTACCTGGCGTTGGGGCTGGCGTTCGTCCACCAGCTGCAGGAGACCACGACGTTCAGCTCTTCCGCGTTCGCGATGATCTATTGGTGGGCCCTGTGGCTGTTCGCGTTCGGAGCCCTGGTCACGGGGCGGATCGTGATGCCTCTGTGGCGCAACGCCTATCACCGCTTCCGGGTCGAGGAGGTGGTGGCGGAGTCGGACGACGTGGTGTCGGTGCGCGTCACCGGCCGCCACCTCGACAAGCTGCCGGCCCGGGCCGGCCAGTTCTGCATCTGGCGGTTCCCCGGGCACAACCACTGGTGGCTGGCGAATCCGTTCTCGCTGTCGGCGGCACCCGACGGCCGCACGTTGCGCCTGACCGCCAAGGCGGTCGGCAGCACCAGTGCCGGCCTGCGCAACGTCCCGGTCGGGAGTCGCGCGTTCGTCGAGGGGCCGTACGGGGCATTCACCTCGCTGCATCGCACGCGGCCCGGCGCACTGCTGATCGCCGGAGGGGTGGGGATCACGCCGGTTCGAGCCCTGCTGGAGGAGGGACCGGCCGGCGACGTCGTGGTGCTCTACCGGGTGCGCAGCGAGAACGACGCCGTGCTGGTCGACGAGGTACGAGCCCTGGTCGAGGCCCGCGGCGGGCAGCTGCACATGCTCACCGGTCGCACGGGGGAGGGGAACCCGCCGTTCGAGCCGGACAGTCTCCGCGCCCTGGTTCCCGACATCACCGAACGCGACGCGTACGTCTGCGGCCCGCCCGCGATGACCTCAGCCGTGCTCAGCGCCCTGCGCACGCTGAAGGTTCCCCACCGGCAAGTGCACGCCGAGCGCTTCGGCCTGGCCTGAGCCCCCGCGTGCGGCGGTATCCGGCTCAAGACCGAGGCAAGCGGGGATGGGGCGCGGTCCGGGATCACGACACTGCACGGATCATCCGCAGAAGTTCTACCTCCGTGCCCCGTGGCCGGCCGGTACGCACGCCATGATCGATCCGAATAGCGCTTTTTGAGCAGGACTTGGACGTGGGTGAGGCACGGCCTCACTCGAGCCGGGGGACGTCCGCAGCAGCAGATGATTCCGCAGGGAGAGGAAAGGGAGAGGAAGATGAGCGTTCTTGATGGGATCCTCGCGGGAGTTCGCGAGGACTTGGAGGAGCGTAAGCGTGCGACGCCGTTGGCGGAGCTGCGCTCCCGGGCAGCGGACGCGGCACCCGCGATCGACCCCCTGCCCGCGTTCCGGGCGCCCGGGGTCTCCATCATCGCCGAGGTGAAGCGAAAGAGCCCCAGCAAGGGTGCGCTCGCGGACATTCCCGACCCAGCGTCCCTCGCGGTCCAGTACGCGGCCGGCGGTGCCGCTGCGATCAGCGTGCTGACCGAGCGGAGGCGTTTCGGTGGCTCTCTCGCCGATCTGGACGCCGTACGCGCCCGGGTCGACGTGCCCGTCCTGCGCAAGGATTTCATCGTCGACCCCTATCAGCTGTGGGAGGCCCGCGCACACGGCGCCGACCTTGCGCTCCTCATGGTCGTGTCACTGGACGACGGCCCTCTCGCCGAACTGATGGGGCTGTGCAAGGAGTTGGGTCTCACGCCGCTCGTGGAGGCGCACACGGCCGACGAAGTGCGGCGCGCTGTCGCTGCAGGAGCCGAGCTCCTTGGCATCAACGCGCGGGATCTGACGACACTGGACGTGGATCGCAACGTGTTCGCCGACCTCGTGACGGGCATCCCGGAAGGCACGGTCAGGGTCGCGGAATCGGGAGTGACGGGCCCGAAGGATGTAGCGGAGTACCGAGGTTGGGGAGCCGACGTGGTATTGGTCGGCGAGGCACTGGTCCGCTCGGGCGACCCACGCAGCGCGGTGCGCGAGTTCATCGAGGCTGCGGGGGCGTAACGGCGTCCGGCTCGGCCGGTGACATGCCTTGAGATGCCTTGAGATGCCGAGCCACCAGCCTGATCGGTCGAGGCCTGCCACTCGTCGGCCCTCCACGGAGGTGCACTCGCGGACGGGTGCTCCGAGCGGGCCCAAGGCGCCCATCACCGGGTGCGCGTGCCCTCACCGGCTTCCGGGCGCTCCTTCCCCGGTGACCGGCTCGTACGGCCCCCCACCACACCCATCACCCGAGGAGCCCTTCATGACCGCTGCTTTCCACGTCCTGACCACCGGCTACGCCGACACACGAGTGGCCGGCACCGTCACCCTGCTCGTCGATGGCGAGACCGTCGCGATCGTCGATCCCGGCATGGTCGCGGACCGCCGGCTCATCCTGGATCCGCTCACGCACCACGGACTCAGCCCCGAAGACGTCACCGACGTCATCTTCAGCCACCACCACCCGGACCACACGCTGAACGCGGCCTTGTTCCCCGAGGCCCGCTTCCACGACCACATGGCCATTTACCACGACGACATCTGGGAGGACCGCAGCGCCGACGGATACCGCCTCTCCCCGTCGATCACGCTCATGACGACCCCCGGCCACACCGCGGAGGACGTCAGCACCCTGGTCACGGCCAACGAGGGCCTGGTGGTCCTGACCCATCTGTGGTGGACCGCCGAGGGACCGGCCGACGATCCGTTCGCGCCCGACCGCGAGCAACTGCGGGCGGCCAGGGAGAAGGTCCTGGCCCTCGGCCCGGCACTGATCGTGCCGGGCCACGGGGCACCGTTCGTACCCTCGGAGTCGACGCCCGTCTAGCCTGCCTCATACTTTCGTCGCCCAGCCATGAACCATCGGCCGACACCGTCCCGCCCTTCCCCCTCCCACACTGGTATCGACCCAGGGGGAGGGACGCGCACATGGGCCGCCGCACGGTCGTCATCGACGCCGACGGCGATACCGTCATGCCGGGCATCCACTGATAACCCTTCACCCGTCGACCGGTCCCGGCCGCCGTTCGCCCGGTACGCTGAGTGATTAAGCTCTTAACCACGAGCGGTCGCATGGCGGTTGGGGTGCATATGGCGAGTTCTCGTGCCTGGCGGCGTCCCACGCTCAACGCCGTGGCCGCACGGGCAGGCGTGTCCACCGCCACGGTGTCGAACGCGCTCAACGGCACCGGGCGGCTGTCCGAGGCGACCAGGCAGCGCGTGCTGGCCGCGGCACGCGAACTCGGTTACGCCCCTGCCAGCATGGCCCGCGCCCTTGCCCGCGGCGGCACCGGAGTGCTCGGCCTGACCATGACGACGTACGGCGACCTGCCCGTCCCGTACATCGAGATCCCGTACTACGCACAGTTGACACTGGGCGCCATGGCGGCTGCCCACGAGCGCGGCTGTCTGCTCTTGGTGATGCCGAGTTCCATGTCCCCGTGGATGTGGCTCAACACGCCGATGGACGGCGTCATCCACGTCGGACCGCGAGCCGAGGACCCGGTGCGTTCCATCCTGCGGGAGCGGGGCATACCGATGATCAGCGAAGGCCGGCCGCCCCAGCCGCTGCGGTGCGACGCGTGGGTGGACGCCGACCACGAAGCGGGCGTGCGCCTCCTGCTCGACCACCTCGAAAAGTGCGGCGCCCGGCGGGTCGGGCTCTCCCTGCCCCTTCATGACGACGCGTACCCGCGCCTCATCGCAGACGCCTACCGGTCCTGGTGCGACGAACACCGCATGCCCGCCCTCGTCGAGGAGTACGCCTCGCTGCCCGACTACTTCACGGCCGAACAGGACGCGGTCAGCCGGCTGCTCCGCCACGATCCGAGACCCGATGCCGTCATCGGCGTCTACTCCGATTCCGGTCACAACATCCTCACCGCCGCTCGCCACCAGGGCCTTCGTGTGCCGCGGGACCTGCTGGTGGCCTGCGTCAGCGAGGACCCGGACTACGCGACGACCACGCCGCCCGTCACCACCGTCAGCCTCCGCCCCGACCGAGTGGGCGCCGAAGCGGTCGACCTGCTGATCGCTGTCATCAACGCCCGCAGCGGTGTGGACCGGCGTCGGCTCGTGCAACCGGTGCTGCTCCCTCGCCGGTCCACACGGCGCGCGGTGCGAGGCAGGACGGGCACACCGTGAGCGCACGGCCCCGGAACGCCTCGGCGGGAAACGACCCGGCAAACCGGTGGAGCGAAGGACGCGTCCGCTCTCCGAGACCTGCCGCCCGTGCGCGTGGTGCGGCCGGTTGAGGGGGGTGCGCGGTGGCGGGATCCTGGAGGCAACGCCCGTGATGGGCGACGCAGCGCTGTGCTGAGTGGCTGCAGCAACGAGGTCGGGGTATCCCAGGACGTCTACCAGGGCATCGCCCCCAGATCCGACGCCGGATACTTCCGCCTGCCCTGGCGGATGGGCCTGCTCACCCAGACCAACTCCCTGCTGACCGCCTGACCCACTGCCGAGGATCCACGCACCCCGCCGGGCGACTTACCCGGCGGGTGATGGCGCTGCTTGCCTGGTAGGTATCGGCGGCGTCGCAGTCCACCTGGGCGACCAGGTCCTGGGCGACCAGGTCCTGGGTGAGCTGCTCCATGGCGGCCCGGTCGGAGCGCAAGCAGACTGAGCGGGTCTGATGAACTGAAGCGCAGCCGGCGGAATTCGCATCCGGTCCCGTCCCGGTCCCGGTCCCAGGGCAGATCACCTCCGGGCGGGGGCCTCGACCTGAGGACGGTGCTTTTCGGCAGGAAACTCTGCCGCGGCCGGCGCCTGACCGGTTTCAGTCCGTGCCCAGGGGAATCCTCAGCCGCACCCGGTAGCCGCCTTCCGCGGTCGGGCCCGCGTCCAGGGTGCCGTGCAGGATGTCGGCCCGTTCCCGCAGACCGATCAAGCCCTGCTGCGAGCCGGGGAGGGCCAGGGAGGGGCGCGTGGGAGGGGTGTTGGTGACGGTCACTCCGACCTCGTCGCCGTCCTGCCACAGCTCGACGCGAGCGTTGGCGCCGGGGGCGTGCTTGCGGACGTTGGTCAGGGCCTCCTGGACCGTGCGGTAGAGGGCGCGTTGGGCGGGTGTGCCCACGGTGGGCGGCAGCTCACCCGTCAGCTCCGTGTGAGTGCCGCTTGTTTCCACCAGTTTGCGCAGGTCGGCCAGGGTGGGCTGCGGCGTCAGCTCGGTGGATTTGCCGCCGGAGGCGCGCAGCAGCGTGACCATGGTGCGCAGTTCGTCGAGGGTGGTGACGCTCAGCGAACGGATCGTGCGGGCGGCCTCCTTGGCGTCCGCGTCCTTGGCGGCGACCTGCAATGCACCGGCCCGTACGGCGATCAGGCTGACCTGGTGGGAGACCACGTCGTGCATCTCGCGGGCCAGTTGGGCGCGTTCGCGGGCGAGCACGGCCTGGGCGTGCAGGGCCCGCTCGTGCTCCCTGGCCTCCTCCACCTCGGCCAGCCGCCGCGCCAAGTCCCGTCGTGCCTGGATGAGTTGCCCGAAGAGGACCGGGGCGATGGCGGTCGCCAGGTTGTACACGAAGAAGACCAGCGTCATGGTCCGGCCGACCTCGGTGAGGCTGGCCAAGGGCCACGGAATGCTGCTCGCGACGGCGGTCAGGGCGACGCACACCGCGAGGAGCCGACGGTCGCGGGAGCGTTCGGCCAGGGTGAACAGCGCCACGAGCACAGCGACGGCGACGTCCTGCGTCAGGGCGACCGGCAGGGTGAGCAGGAAGACGCCGAGCGGGAACCGGCGCCGGAACGCCAACGCGGCGCAGCCGACCGCGGCCAGCGCGACGCCGAACCGCGTGTCGTCCCACAGGTTCAGCCACACGTCCAGGGCCGCCACCGCCACCAGGACGAGGTCGACGACCGGCGCGGGAACCCGCTCCCACAGCTCGCGTGCACGGCTCATCGGCCGGCCTCCGACCGTGGGCGTTCGTCGAGTAGTCCGGCCCGCTGCGCCAGCAGCGCGGCCTGCACCCGGCTCGTCACCCGCAGCTTCGTCAGGATCGCGCTGACGTGGTC
>NZ_JBQHCX010000032.1:0-41849 GCF_052068475.1 Streptomyces sp. SD31
GCCTCCACCAGGTTGGCGGCGGTGACCAGCGGCAACCCGGTGATCTCGGCCAGGTGGCGGCGGGCGGCCTCGGCGTATCCGGCGGGGGCGTTGAGTCCGGTGCCGATCGCCGTGGCACCCAGGTTGATCTCATGGATCAACTCGACCGCCTCGGCAAGACGAGACCGGTCCTCGTCAATCATGACCGCGTACGCCGAGAACTCCTGCCCCAGCGTCATCGGCACCGCGTCCTGCAACTGCGTACGGCCCATCTTGAGCACATCCCGGAACTCGACAGCCTTGCGGGCAAAGGCGTCCTGGAGGACGAACATCGCCCTGAGCAGGCCCCGCACCGCGAACACCGTCGCGACCTTGACCGCCGTCGGATACACGTCGTTCGTCGACTGCCCGAGATTGACGTCCTCGTTGGGGTGCAGGTACTCGTACTGCCCCTTGGCCTGGCCCAGCAGCTCCAATGCCCGGTTGGCGACGACCTCGTTGGCGTTCATGTTGGTCGAGGTGCCGGCGCCGCCCTGGATCACGTCGACGACGAACTGCTCGTGCAGCTTCCCGGACCGGATCTCACGACAGGCGGCGACGATCACGGCCGCCTTCTCCGGCGCCAGCAGACCGAGCTCCTCATTGGCCAGGGCGGCGGCCTCCTTGACGGCGGCGAGGGCGTCGATGAGGTGCGGGTAGGCGGAAATCGGCGTCCCGGTGATCGGGAAGTTCTCCGTGGCGCGCAGGGTGTGAATGCCCCAGTACGCGTCGGCGGGGACGCCCCGGTCTCCGAGCAGGTCGTGTTCTCTGCGGGTGGCGGCGGTCATGGCTGTGCGGACCTTCTCTTGGAGCGGTTTCAGGCATGGCAAACGGGGCGCACCGCAGTCATCGGCGCGTTGGCCGCCACACGAACGTCTCCAAGGAGACGCGGTGTCCCGTAACGGCGGGGGGCTTCCCACGACCACTTCGCGGAAAGCCCCCGCAGTGTCACCGAGGTCGGCAGCGGCTCAGCGCAGGCGGTCCTTGGCCTTGTAGTAGGCGCCGCCGAACGGCAGGAACCAGGGGGTGCCGTTGTAGAAGGGGACGGGGACCTTGGGGAAGCCGAGTCCGCGCAGGGGGTTGGCCTCCGGCTTGCCGTCCATCATCTCGGCGACGGCACGGCCCATGTAGGTGGCCATCTGGACGCCGTGGCCGCAGTAGCCCATGGAGTAGTACAGGCCGTTGACCTCGCCCGCGTGTGGGAGGCGGTCCCAGGAGAAGCCGACCATGCCGCCCCACACGTAGTCGACGCGGACGCCCGCCAACTGCGGGAAGATCTCCGTCATCTCCTGCTTCAGGATGTCGCCGCTCTTGACGTCGGAGGCGGGGTTGGAAGGGGCGAAGCGGGCCCGGCCGCCGAAGGCGAGGCGGTTGTCGGGGGTGAGGCGGAGGTAGTGGCCGACGTTCTTGGAGTCGACCACCAGGCGGGCGTTGGGGATCAGTTCCTTGGCGCGCGCCTCGCCGAGCGGCTCGGTGACGATGATGAAGCTGCCGACGTTGATCAGCCGCTTGCGGAACCAGGGCAGGGCCTTGTCGGTGTAGGCGTCGGTGGCGGCCATGACCTGCTTGGCACGGATGGTGCCGTGCAGGGTCTCGACGAGGAAGCCACCGCCGGGGAGGCGGGTGAGGCCGGTGGCCGCGTTGCGTTCGTGGATCTCCGCGCCGGCGCGTTCGGCGGCCTCGGCCAGGCCGTGGACGTACTTGCCGACGTGCAGGGCGGCGCTGAGCGGGTCGAGCAGGGCACCGTGGTAGTAGTCCGAGCCCAGCTCGGCCTTCAGCTCGCTGCGGGTCAGGAGCTGGGTCTCGTGGTCGAAGTTGTCGGCCAGGTCGCGCTGGGTGGCCTTCATCGACTCGAAGTGCTGGGGCTTGAAGGCGACTCCGAGGCGTCCGGCGCGGTTGAAGTCGCAGTCGATCTTCTCGGTGTGGGTGAGTTCCTCGACCACGTCGACCGCCTCGCGGAACGCGTCGTAGAGCTCGCGGGCGCGCTCCTGGCCGTAGCGCTTGCGGGCCTCGCCGACACCGATGGTGATGCCCTGGGTGCACATGCTGCCGTTGCGCCCGGAGGCGCCCGAGCCGACCTTGTCCTTCTCGACGAGGACGGTCCGGGCGCCCTTGCGGGCGGTGTGGTAGGCGGTGGACAGGCCGGTGAGGCCGCCGCCGATGACCACCACGTCCGCCTCGTCGGGCAGGTCCTTTCCGGACCGGTCGGGCAGGGCGGGGGCGGTGTCGAGCCAGTAGGGGATCTGCTTCATGGCGTGCGTCCTCTGTGTTCTCTGTCCTGTGTCGCCGTGTCGTCAGCAGCCGAGCAGCTTCGGCAGACCCGTCATGTCGGTCAGCTCGTCGTAGGGCTGGTAGTCGGCGCTGCCGGGGCGGCCGTAGCGGTTGATCCACACGCGGCGCTTCAGGCCGAGGTCACGGGTCGGGATGTGGTCGTACTCCCAGCCCTGGGCGGTGTGGATGACCTGGGACGGCTCGACGCCCATCGTCTTGAAGGCGTGCTCGAAGGTCTGCCGGTCCGGCTTGTACGCGCCGGCCTGCTCGGCTGTGATGACGTAGTCGAAGTCCACGCCGATGTTCTCGACGTTCCGTGCGATGAGGTTGTCGTCGCTGTTGGTGATGATGGCGATCTCGTACTTGGTCTTCAGCGCGCGCAGGGCGTCCGGGACCTCCGGGAAGGGGCCGAAGGTGGGGACGGCCTCGACGAGAGCGTCGCCGTCGGAGGTGCGGTACTCCAGACCGTGCAGACGCATGGCCATCTGGAGGCTGGAGTGCAGGATCTCGTGGTAGGGGCGGTATGCCTCAAGGACGGCATGGAAGCGCATGACGCGGAAGTCGTCGAGGAACTCGTCGACGTCCAGGTTGTCCAGGTCCAGCCGGTCGGAGAGGACCTTGAGGGTGGTGGGGCCGAGCTGGAAGTCGACCAGGGTGCCGTAGGCGTCGAAGGTGACGATCTCTCTCATGGTGTTCAACCTCGGTTTCCGGTTCATACAGGGAGGGTGGAGGGTCAGACGATCCGCTCGCCGGGGGTGACGATCGCGTCGAGTGCGGCCAGGTCGGCCGCGTCGGGGAGCCAGTCGGCCGCCGCCGCGTTGGCGGTGACCTGTTCGGGGGTCATGGCGCCGCAGATGACCGAGCCGACGGCGGGCAGGGCGGCGAGTCCGCCCACCGCGACCTGGAGGAGGGTCAGGCCGCGCTCGGTGGCATACGAGGTGAGCGCCTCGACCCGGTCGAGGGCCGCGTCGGTCAGCCAGCCCTGCCGCCAGGACAGGCGGCTGCCGGGCGGGGGCTGTTCGCCACGCCGGTACTTGCCACTGAGCAGGCCGTTGGCCAGCGGGTAGTACGGCAGCAGGCCGATGCCGTGGCTCAGGCAGGCGGGGATCAGGTCGTTCTCCGCGCTGCGGTCGAGCAGGTGGTAGCGGGCCTGGGTGCTGACGAACGCCCCGGACAGGTCCTCGGCCGGCAGGTTGGAGCAGCCGATGTACCCGATCTTGCCCTCTGCCACCAACTCCTGGAGGGCGGCCACCGTCTCGTCGAGCGGCGTGACGCCGTCCGGCTCGTGGTACTGGAACACGTCGATCCGGTCGGTGCCCAGGCGACGCAGCGAGGCTTCGACGGCGTGGCGGATGTAGCCGCGGGCTCCTCGCGGGCCGTACAGATCGGCATCCCGGCCCATCTCCATGCCGAACTTGGTGGCGAGGACGACCTCGTCGCGGTGGCCCTTGAGGGCAGCCCCGAGGAGGCGTTCACCGTCACCTCGCGCACCGCCCCGGTCACCGAAACCGCCGTACATGTCCGCCGTGTCGAACAGCGTGATCCCGGCGTCGAGGGCCGCGTGGACGACGGCCTTCGTGCCGTCCTCGTCGAGACGGGAGCCGAAGTTGTTGCCGCCGACGCCCACCACCGAGACGGCCGGCCCGCGTTCACCGAGCGTGCGGTACCTCATGTCCGGCTCCCGAATCCGATGCAGACGTTCTTGGTCTGCGTGTAGCCGGCCAGGGCTTCGAGGCCCTTCTCCCGGCCCCAGCCGCTGTGCTTGTAGCCGCCGAAGGGCAGCTCGACACCGGTGCCGACGCCGGTGGCGTTGACGTAGACCTGGCCGGCCCGGACGCCGTCGGCCAGGCGCATCGCCTTGTCGATGTCGCGGGTCCAGATGTACGAGGCCAGGCCGTACGGGCTGTCGTTGGCGATCTCCAGAGCCTCGTCGGCGTCGTCGAACTCGATGACCGTGACGACGGGGCCGAAGATCTCCTCGCGAGCGCAACGGGCTTGGTTCGTCAGGCCGGTGAGGACCGTCGGCTCGACGTAGTACCCGTCCGCCAGGGCTGGGTCGGACGGCGCGCCGCCGCCGATCCGTGCGACAGCGCCCTCCTGCCGTGCCAGGTCCAGGTAGCTCAGGACCCGGTCGCGCTGCCGGGCGGCGACCAGTGGGCCGATGTCCGGGTCCGTCAGGCCGGGGCCGACGCGCAGGCCGGCGATCTTCTCGACCAGCCGGTCCAGGAACTCCTCGGCGCCGCGCTGGAGAAGCAGCCTCGTCCCCGCCGAGCACATCTGTCCGGCGTTGCTGAACGACGCCCCGAGGATCGCGGTCAGCGCCAGGTCGAAGTCGGCGTCGGCGAAGACGACGATCGGCGACTTGCCGCCCAGCTCGGTGACCGAGGGCACCACGTTGGCGGCGGCCGCCTGGGCGACCTTGATGCCGGTGGGCACGGAACCGGTGAACGTCACCTGGTCGATGTCCGGGTGACCGGCGAGGGCCGCACCCGTCTCGCCGTCGCCGGGGACCACGTTCAGGACGCCCGGCGGGAGGCCGCACTCCAGCGCGATCCGGCCGATCTCCAGCGGGGTGATCGGTGCCTCGGGAGAGGGCTTGAGCACCACCGTGCAGCCCGCGGCCAGTGCGGGGGCGGAACCGCGCGCGGTGTTCTGCAGCGGGTAGTTGAAGGGGATGATCTGCCCGGAGACACCGATCGGCTCGCGGACGGTGTAGTCGATCAGACCGGGGCCGAGGGGAATCGTCGTGCCGCCGAGCTTGTCGGCGACGCCCGCGTAGAACTCGAAGTAGCGGGCGGCGGCCTCGACATCGGCCTTCGCCTGGCTGAGCGGCTTGCCGACGTCCTGGCTCTCCAGGCGCGCCAGGCGTTCGCCCTGGTAGCGGATGGCCTCGGCGATCCGGTACAGGATCCTGCCCCGGTCGGCAGCGCGCATCCGGGCCCACTCGGGGGAGACGAAGGCCGCGCGTGCCGCCGCCACCGCCTGGTCCACGTCCGCCGCTCCGGCCAGCGCCACCTGGGCGAAGGCCGTGCCGTCCGACGGGTCGAGGACGGTGAAGGTACGGCGGTCGGCGGCGGGAACCTGTTTGCCGTCGACGAGGAGCAACCGCGTGTCGCCGCTCATGGCTGGATCTCTCCCTGCACCTCGCCGAAGATGACGACCTCGTCGCCGGGGCGGACGGTACGGATCCGGCGGACCCAGAGCACGATGCCGTCCTGCGGGGCGCGGACCTCCTCCAGCGTGTTGCCGTAGTGGTCCACGATGTGGGCGATCAGGTCGCCTTCCTTGCACGTCTCCCCCGGCTCGGCGTGTCCCAGGAAGAAGCCGCCGGCGGCGGAACGGGCGAAGGTGCCGGAGGTGGTCGTGTACTTCTCCCGCAGCTCCGCCTCGCCGTCGATCATCTTCAGCTGCCGCATGATGTTGCGGATCGAGTGGATGTGCAGCTCGACGTTGGCCTCGCGGTAGGTGCCACCGCCCGCCTCGATGGTGATGGCGGGCTTGCCCGCCGCGAGGGTGGGGTGGCGGACCGTGCCGCCCCACTTGCCGCCCTTCCAGACCAGCTCGTGCCCGGCCGCGAGGGCGAGGTCGGTGGCCAGTTCCTCGTAGCCGCCCTGAAGGATGACGAGCGGGGCGATCTCCCCGAAGGTGCCGCCGGTGTGCAGGTCCACCAGGGCGTCGATGGCCGGGACGACCTGCTCGACGAAGGTGGCCGCCAGACGGAGGGAGTACGAGCCGTCGGCGTCGCCCGGGAAGATGCGGTTGAGGTTCAGGTAGTCGAGGCCGCTGGTGCGGGCGGCCGCCTCGAAGGCCGGGGTGTTCATGCAGGGGATGCCGACGAGCGTGCCGCGCAGGGTGGCCGGGTCGACTTCGGCGAGGACGCGCCGGATGGCCTCCTGGCCGTCGTACTCGTCGCCGTGCACCCCCGCGTCCACGCACAGCACCGGACCGTCCTGGGCGCCGTTGACGACGATGACCGGTATGCCGAGCTCCACGCCGTAGCTGCTGGTGCCGACCGGGATGAGGCCCTGGGCGCGCTCGCCGGGGGCGACGGTCAGCGGACCGATGGAGTACATGAGGGTGGTTCCTTTCGAATGCGGGGCGGGTGCGGGTGTCACAGGCGGGCGGACGCCTCGGCGAGGGTCTCCGCGAGGATGTCGGCGATACGGTCGAGGAGGTGCCGGTCGCTGATCAGCGGGGGTGCGATCTGCACCAGCGGGGCGGCGCGGTTGTAGACGCGGGCCAGGAGTCCGGCCTCGCGCAGCCGGCGCGGAATGAGGTCGACGATCAGATCGGCGCGGGCCCTGTCGCTGAAGCCGCCGCCGTCGAGGTCGCCGACGAGTTCGCAGGCGTAGAAGAAGCCGGCGCCCCGGACGTCACCGACGATTTTCAGGTCTCCGAGGGAGGCCATGCGCGTCGCGAGGTGGTCCTGCAGACCGCGGACGTTCTCCAGGATCCGGTCCCGCTCCATGATCTCCAGGCTGCGCAGGGCGATGGCCGCGCTCAGCGGGTGCCCGGCGAAGGTGTAGCCGTGGTTGAGGACCGCGCCCGGCTGATTGATGACCTCGACGACGCCGTTGCTCACCAGAGTTGCTCCCATGGGGGCGTATCCGGCGGTGATGCCCTTGGCGACGGTGACGATGTCGGGGCGGGCGCCGTAGCGGTCGCCGCCGAACCACTCCCCCAGTCGTCCGAAGGCGGTGATCACCTCGTCGGCGACGAGGAGGAAGCCGTACCGGTCGGCGAGCGCCCTGAGGCCCGGCCAGTAGCCGTGGGGCGGGGTGATGCAGCCGCCGCGGTTCTGCACCGGCTCGGCGATCAGCATCGCGATGCTCTCCGGGCCCTCGGCCAGGATCGCGGCCTCCAGCTCGGCGAGCAGACGGGAGGTGTACACGTCGTCGTCGACGTACTCGGGGGCGAGGCCGAACCGGTTGGTGTTGGACACGAACCGGGTCTCGATCGCGCCCGGCCCGTAGGGTTCGCGCAGCCCGGGGTCGTCGGTCAGGGAGAGAGCCCCGATGGTCAGCCCGTGGTAGGCGCCGCGACGTGAGATCGCCTTCACCCGGCCCGGTTCCCCGCGCAGGGCGTGGTAGCGGCGGGCGATCTTCCAGGCGGTCTCCACCGCTTCCGCCCCGCCGCCGGAGAAGAACGTGTGCTCGACGTCGACGGGCGCGATCCGCGAGAGCCGCTCGGCGAGTTCGATGGCGGTGGGGTGCGCGGAGGAGGACCACAGCGGACTGAAGCACAGCTCGCGCAGCTGCTTGTCCGCCGCCTCGGCGAACTCGGGGGCGTAGGAGTAGCCGAGCTGGCAGCAGTACAGGCCGGAGAGACCGTCGATGTAGCGCCTGCCGTCGGCGTCGTCGACGTACGGGCCCTCGCCACGCTGGACGACGAAGAGGTTCTCGCCGTCCTGGCCGAGTGAGCCGTTGGGGGTCATGTTGAGCAGGAGGTGTCTGGCCGCGGTGGCGGACAGTTCACCGGTAGGTGTACGGGTGCTGGTGGTCATGATGCGGTCTCACTTCCGGCGGGGAGGCCCAGTCCGGGTTCTGTGGGCAGCAGGCCGTCCTGTTTGCCGGAGCCGCTGAGCTTGCGGACCACGCCGACCAGGGCAAGGGCCACGACGGCGACGGCGATGAGGATCGCGCTGACGGCGGTCACCGACGGGTCGACGTTGTACTGGAGGACGTTGAACACCTGCACGGGCAGGGTCACGGTGTCCACGGAGGACAGGAACTGCGAGATGAAGAACTCGTCGAAGCTGGTGATGAAGGAGAAGATGCCGGCGGCGACCATGCCGGGCATGGCCAGCGGGAGGGTGACCCGCCGCCAGACGGTCAGCCGGTTCGCGCCCATGCTGGCGGCCGCGTCCTCCAGCCGTTCGTCGATGCCCTTCAGGGTGGCCATGAGGATCATCACGGCGATCGGTGAGGCCAGCACAGTGTGGCCGAGAGCGATGGCGATCGGGCTGCCGAGCATCGCGGCCGGCTCGAAGAGCAGGAACAGACCGAGGGCGATGACGACCTGGGGGATCACCAGCGGGGCGAGGACCAGGCCGTAGACCGCCGACCGCAGCGGCAGTTCGCTGCGGACGAGGGCGGTGGCCGCGGTCATCCCCAGGATCAGCGAGAAGGCAGTGGTCATGGCCGCCACCAGGGCGCTGAGCGACAGTGCGGCGGGCCACTTGCTGCCGTCGGCGAACAACTGTGTGTACCAGCCGAGGGTCCACGCCTCCGGCGGGAAGGAGCCGAAGGCGTCCTTGCCGAAGGAGGTGACGACGATGACGACGATCGGCAGGGCCAGGAACAGCAGGATCAGCGTGGACAGGACGGCCAGGGTGATGCGTCCGGCCGGCGTGGAACGGAGTTCGATCATGACGCCGTACCCCGATTCCGAAGGGCCTCGCCCGCCGACTTCAGCAGCCTGAGCAGCAGCAGTCCGGCGAAGGTGAGGAGCAGCAGGATGATGCCGAGCGCCGAGGCGCCGTTCCACTGGTTCTGCTTCATGACCTGCTCGTCGATGAGCGAGGCGACCATGGTCTGCTTCTCGCCGCCCATCAGGGCGGGCGTGAGGTAGTAGCCGAGGCAGAGGATGAAGCACAGGACGCCGGCGTTGACCACGCCGGGGGCCACCAGAGGCAGGTAGACCCGGCGGAAGATGGTGATCCGGCCCGCGCCCATGCTCGCCGCGGCGGCCATCAGGCGCCGGTCGATGCCCTTCATCACCGCGAACAGCAGCAGCACGGTGTACGGCAGCATCACGGCGGTGGTGCCGATGACGACGCCGATCTCGTTGTAGAGCAACTGGACGGGCGCGCCGGGGACGTTCATGTCCGTCAGGGCGTTGTTCACCACGCCGTTGTCACCGAGCAGGATGATCCAGCCGTAGGTGCGCACCAGCGCGCTGATGAAGTGCGGGACGACCACCACGAGCATCGCCAGGCCGGCCCACAGCGGCTTGAGCCGCGAGATGGCCGAGGCCAGGACGAACCCGACGACCAGGGCGAGCAGGGAGGTCTCGGCGGAGATCCGCAGGGTCGTGAGCAGGATCTCCAGGTTCGCGCCCTGGAAGGCGTCGGTGTACCAGTGGAGGGTGAAGCCGCCCTCCTCGCCCTTCAAACTCAGCATCAGGGTGCTGAAGATCGGATAGACGAAGAGGATCAGGAGGTAGACGACGACGGGGGTGGCGTTGAGCAGGCCGAAGCGGGTGCGCCGTTCGGACAGCGCGCGGCCCAGGCCGCGCTTGCCCGGGGCGGGTGTGGGTGCGGCGGGCGCCGGGGTGGGTGCCAGTGCGGTTCCGGCCATCGTCATCCCCCGTGTTCCGCGTCCGGGAAGACGCTGACGTTCGCGGGGTCCGCGGTGAGGCCGATGCGCTCGCCGAGGTCGGGGGCTCGGCCGGCGGGCAGTTCCAGCCGTACGAGTTCGGTGGCCGCCCCGCCGACAGGGCGGACGGTGACGCGTACGAGCGTGCCGACGTAGGTGACGGTCTCGACGGTCCCGGTACAGAATCCGTCGTCGGGCGGACACAGGGCGAGCCGGCCGGGCTGGACCGCGGCACGGACCCGGGCTCCTTCGGTCCCCGCCTGCGGGCGGGCCTTCAGTACGCCGCCGGTGTCGAGGCGTACCAGGGTGTGGCCGGACGTCTGCTGCTCCACGCGGCCCGGCAGGAAGTTGGCGGCGCCGAGGAAGTCGGCGACGAACGGGGTGCGCGGGCGCTCGAAGAGCTCCTGCGGGGTGTCGAACTGGTCGATCCGCCCGTCCCGCATCACCGCGATCCGGTCGGAGAGGACCAGGGCCTCTTCCTGGTCGTGCGTCACGTAGATGACGGTCAGGCCGAGTTCCTGCTGGATGCGCTTGATCTCGGTCTGCAGCTGGTCGCGCAGCTTCTTGTCGAGGGCGCCGAGCGGCTCGTCCATGAGGATGACCGGCGGGCGGTAGACCAGGGCCCGGCAGAGCGCGACGCGCTGCTGCTGGCCGCCGGACAGCTCGCGGGGGCGGCGGCGGGCCATGGCGGACAGTCCCGCCATCTCCAGCGTCTCGCCGACCCGGCGGCGCTGTTCCGTCTTGGAGACGCCCCGCAGTTGCAGGGGGAAGGCGACGTTCTCCCAGACCGTCATGTGCGGGAAGAGCAGGTACTGCTGGAAGACGAAGCCCAGGCCGCGCTTCTGCGGGGCGAGGCGGGTCACGTCGTTGCCGCCGACGACGATGCTGCCGGAGTCGGGCTCGCAGAACCCGGCGATCATCATCAGGGTGGTGGTCTTACCGGAGCCGGAGGAGCCGAGGAAGGTGACGAACTCACCCGCCGCGATCTCCATGGAGACCTCGTCGACGGCCGTCACTCCACCGTACGTTTTCCGAAGCCGTGTCACGGACAGGGGCTTGCCGGAACCGGTCAGGTCGGCCGCGGAGGCCAGGGACAGCTCGGGCATCACGTCGATCTCAGGCATGCGTCCACTCCTGCCAGCGCTTGGACACGGCGTCCTGGTTCTTGATCCACCACTCGACGTCCAGGTCGAAGCCGGACTCCAGGTGCTCGGGCGAGCTGGCCAGGTTCGCGGCGGTGGCGGGCTTGAGCTTCTTGTAGGCGGCCGGCACCGACGGGGCCATCGGGTAGATCTCGGCGTAGGCGGCCTGTACCTCGGGCCGCAGCGCGAAGTCGATGAGCTGGTAGGCGGCGTCGAGGTTGGCGGCGCCCTTGGGGATGCCGAGGGCGTTGCTCTGCCGGCGGGCACCGTTCCACTGGTAGGCGAGCGGGGCGCCGCCCTTGATCAGGGCGTCCAGGCGGCCGTGCCACACACTGGAGGCGTCGACCTCCTTGCGGCCCAGCAGCACGCCGGGCAGAGCGCCGGTGTCCCAGAACTTGCGGACGTGGGGCTTGATCTCGCTGAGGACCTTGAAGGCGCGGTCCACGTCGAGCGGGTAGAGCTTGTCCAGCGCCACGCCGTCGGCGAGGAGGGCGAACTCCAGCTCGGGCAGGTCGGCGTCCAGGGCTTGCAGGGCGCGGTTGCCGGAGAAGGTCTTGGTGTCCCAGAAGTCGCCCCAGGAGGAAGGTTTCTTCCCCCCAAAGGCGTCCGTACGGTACGCCATCACGCTGGCCCAGTAGTTCTTGCCGACCGCGTTGGACGTCACCAGGGTCTTGGCGATGCCCGCGTTCTTGAAGCTCTTCAGCCGGTCGTAGTCGAGGTCCTCGGTGGCGTCCTGCTGCTTGAAGAGCACGAAGTCGGCCATGGAGTCGTCGATGACGTCGAACTGGGGGCGCCCCTGCTTGATCTGGGCGAGCATCTGGGCGTACTCGATGTTCACCACCTTGACCTGGATGCCGGTCTCCTTGGTGAACGGCTCGTAGATCGCCTGCTGGTTGGCGTCGCCGTACGAGCCGCCGCTGTTGCGGACCACGAGGGTCTTGGAGCTCTTGCCGCCGCTGCCGACGGACCGGCTGGTGCCGGTGCCGCAGGCGCTGAGCGATGTGGCGGCGGCGATGCCTGCGGCCACGCCGCCGACTCCGCGCAGAAACCCTCTGCGGTCTATCCGGACATCTCTCACCGGGTGCCTCCTGGTGGTGCGGTACGTGAGGAAGGGGAGCGTGGGGGTGCGTGCTGGTGGGATCTCGTTCTGGTGGTGCGGGGAGGGGACTTGCTGGGGTGGTGGGGTCAGTGGCCGCCGGAGTCCTGGGGAGCCGGGGCGGCGATGGCGGCGAGTTCGGCGCCGGGGGCGACGGTCAGTCCGTGCATGCCGTAGAAGATCCGGCCGGTGGCCGGGGAGAGGACCTTGTGCTCCTGGCCGTCGGCCGGGTCGATGACATGGCCGATGACCTGGCCCTCCGTCACTTCGTCGCCGGCGGTGAACTCCGGATACCAGAGGCCGGTTGCCTCGGCGGTGACGCCGGCGGCCCAGACCCATGCGCGGACGGCCGTGTCGTCCTGGGGCTTGGTGTCCAGGACTCCGAGCCGCCCCAGGACCCCATGCAGACCCTCGACGAGACGACGGGCGGTGTCCACGTCGCGTTCGCCGAGCTGGCCGGTCTCCACGAGGATCGCCGGGACGCCTTGGCGGGCGGCGGCCGCGTGACTGTTGCCGCCGTCGGCGTTCATTCCGAAGATGACGTCCTCGATGCCGAGCGCGCCGGCCATGTCCGCTGTCCGCACGTCCAGTTCGGGGTCACCGGTGAGGCGGTAACCGACGAAATCCGTCAGGACCTCGTCGATGCCGCCGGAGTGCAGGTCGACGTAGGCGTCGGCGCCGTCCACGAGGTTGGTGAACAGCCACGCCGCGAGACGTTCGGTGGGGCTGCCGTCGGGGTCGCCGGGGAAGACACGGTTGATGTTCACGCCGTCGAGCGGGGAGACGCCGAGGCGGCCCTGGTAGACGGCCGGGGGGTTGGCGACCGGGCAGACGATCACCTGACCGTGCACCTCGCCGGGCTCCAGCACAGCGGCCAATCGGGTGGCCGCGTCGACCCCCGTGAACTCGCCGCCGTGCACGCCCGCCGTGATCAGAACGCGGGGGCCGGGGTGGGCGCCGTTGACCAGGGTCAGCGGAATGTCCACGGTGAGGGTGCCGAGGTCGGCGGGGACGGTGCCACGGGTCTTGGTCCCGGGCTCGGCGCGCAGGACGCCGACCGACAGGGTGGCGGTCATGGTCGTCACGCCTCCGCTCGGTCGAGGGTGGAGATGAAGTCGATGGGCTGCGGCGAAGTGCCGTCCAGCGCCAGGTCCGCCGCGATGTCGCCGAAGGCGGGCGAGAGTTTGAAGCCGTGGCCGGAGAAACCCGCGAGCAGGACGACGTTCTCCGCTCCCGGCAGCGGCCCGACCAGCGGACGGCTGCTCTCGGTGTAGCCCTCCATGTAGACGGAGAGCCGGGTCGGATCGGGGTTCAGGTCCGGCATGTGACGCCCGATCAGCTCAGTGAAGATCTCCAGCTCCTCCGGGGCCACCTCTCGGTCGAGCCGGTTCGGGTCACCGGCCGGGCGGTGCAGGGCGCGGGAGAGACCGAGCTTGACGGAGACGCCGTCCGGGGAGGGCAGGCCGTAGCAGTGGGTGGGCGCCGTGCGGATGAAGGCGGGGCGTTCCTCGCCGAACCAGGCGTCGGTGGTGGGCACGTACCAGGCGCTGATGAGGCGGCGGATGTCCACCTCCCAGGGCAGTTCGGGGAGCAGGTCGTTCACCCAGGGGCCGACGGTGACGACGGCGGTGTCGAAGCGCTCGCTTCCGGCGTCGGTGCGGATCTCGACGCCGCCCGCGACGGGGACGATCTCGCGGACCGTGGTGTAGCGGTGGATGCGGGCGCCGAGCTCCTCGGCGCGGCGGGCGGCGGTCTGGATCGTCAGCTCCGGGCGGATGAAGCCGGCGCGGCGGTCGAGCACGGCCGCGTCGCCGTCCTCGATCCGGAACTGCGGGAAGCGCTTGGCGAGCAGCTCGGCGTCGAGCACCTCGTGATCGAGGCCGTGCTCGGCGATCGACTCGAGGACCGTGGCCATCTGGTGGTGATCGGTCGGCCCCATGAGCAGGCAGCCGGTCAGGCGGCGCAACTCACGGCCGGTCTCCTGCTGAAGCTGCTCCCAGAGGGCGTCGGCGTGCTGGAGCAGCGGCACGTACCGGGAGTCCTCGAAGTGGGCGCTGCGGAAGATCCGGGTCTCGCCGCCGGCCGCGCTGCGGTCGTGGCCCGGGGCGAAGCGGTCGTAGCCGACCACCTCGGCTCCACGGGCGGCCAGGCGCCAGGCGGCCTGGCTGCCCATCGTTCCGACGCCGACGACGGCGACGCGCTTCCTGGCAGCTGACACAGGGCTTTCCTTTCGTATCGCCGCGGCGCATGCTGGGCCCCCGGCGTGAGGCTGATCGATTCGAGGCGGTTTGGACGGGGCCGGACCCTTGGGCGGGACCACAGCTCGCAATCGTCCGTATCTCGTAGCTCCGGCTCACTTTCGCGGGATCTCCCGAAGCCGTGCCACATTGTGGAATGCTGTGCTAGAATCTGGCACGAGAATGACACCGGTACAGAGGGGAGTCAAGAGGGTGTCCGCAAAGAATTCCGAGGATTAACAGGGGGAAACCGGATGGAAATGAAGAGCGTCACCAGATCGCTGCGCATCTTGGAGGCGGTCGCCCAGCATCAGCCAGTGACCGTTGGCGAGCTGACCAAGATCTTCGGCCTGCCGAAGTCGACCGTGCAGCGCACCCTGGTCACACTGGCGGAGGCCGGCTGGCTACGGGCCAGCCGGAAGGACACCACGCGCTGGGAGGTCGGCGCCCGAGTGCTGGCCGTACGCCCCGCCGCCCTACAGGGGTCCAGCCTGTTCGCCGCCGCCCGCGAGCCCATGGTGCAACTGCGGGACAAGGCCAACGAGACCATCCACCTGTCGGTGCCGGACGCACTCCAGTGCATGGTCGTGGTGGACCGGGTCGACTGCGACCACGCCGTACGAACCTTCCACGCCATCGGCGACACCTCACCCCTGCACGCCACCGCCACCGGGCGCGCGGTCCTCGCCCACTTGCCGAAGCAGGACATCGAGGAGCTCATCACCAAGGGCCTGGAGCGCTACAGCGAGACGACACCCGCAGACCCCGAGGACCTGCGCGCCGAGCTGCGCCGGATCCGCACCGACGGTTACGCGGTCAACCGCAACCAGTGGCGGCCGGGCGTCTGCGCCATCGCCGCGCCCATCCTCGACGAGGACGGCACACCGCTGGCCACCGTGGCCATCTCCATGCCCGATTCGCGGTACGACGCCGACAAGCTGCCCGAGTGGGGCCGCCTGGTCGCCGACACGGCCGCGGAGATCACGGGGCGCCGCTTGGGCGCCTGAGCGGCGGCCCGACTTCGGCCCCGCATCGCCATGGGCCGGTTCCCACGTACGGGAGCCGGCCCATGGCCCGTTTCACGGCAGGCCCTATGCCCGGCCGGGGGAGAGTGCCGGGCACAGGGCGGCCGCCTCACGCGGCGGCGCGGTACGGCGCGTTCAGGGCGCGACCAGCGTCAGACGCCGCGGAGCATCAGAACAGCACAGTCCTTGACGTCGGTCCGACCGCCGGAGACATCAAGACGCGTGCCGCATTGTGGAACACCATGCTAGAATACGGCATGATCATGCCTGTGGCTCCAGAAGTGAGTCAAGAGGTCAGCACGATGAATCCGCAGAACTGAGGAGGCCCGGATGGAAATGAAGAGCCTGACCAGGTCGCTGCGCATCCTGGAGGCCGTGGCGCAGCACCAGCCGGTGACCGTGGGGGAGCTGACGAAGATCTTCGGGCTGCCCAAGTCGACCGTGCAGCGCACCCTGGTGACGCTCGACGAGGCGGGCTGGCTGCGGGCGAATCGCAGGGACACCACGCGCTGGGAGGTCGGCGCCCGGGTGCTGGCCGTACGCCCCGCCGCCCTACAGGGGTCCAGCCTGTTCGCCGCCGCCCGCGAGCCCATGGTGCAACTGCGGGACAAGGTCAACGAGACCATCCACCTGTCGGTGCCGGACGCACTCCAGTGCATGGTCGTGGTGGACCGCGTCGACTGCGACCACCCCGTACGAACCTTCCACGCCATCGGCGACACCTCACCCCTGCACGCCACCGCCACCGGACACGCAGTCCTCGCCCATCTGCCGAAGTCCGAGGTCGACGAGCTCACGGCGGGCGCACTCGAGGGTTACGGCCAGGAGACCATCACCGACCCCGCGGAGCTGCGTGCCGAGCTCCGCCGCGTCAGAGACCGCGGATACGCCGTCAACCACAACCAGTACCGCCCGGGTGTCTGCGCCATCGCGGCACCCGTCCTTGATGAGGACGGCACGCCGCTGGCCAGCGTGGCCGTCTCCATGCCCGACTCACGCTTCGACCCCGGCCGGCTCGCCGAGCTGGGGCGGCTGGTGACCGACACCGCGGCGGAGATCACCGCCCGCCACCTGGGCTGAGAGCAGCGGGCGGCCAGTACGACAGCACAGCGCTCCGGTAAACGCCCGCCCCCCAACCGGGCGGAGCAGAGGGCCGCACGTCGTGGCTTGCTTGTCAGCCGCGTCCGCCGCCCAGGCCATGCAGCGGCCCACCCGGACCAACGGCCGGCCCTTGCGCCATGCGACGCATGCGCAGCCTGCCTGCGCACGGTGAGAGACCCGCGCCCGCCGCCAGGTGGAGGAAAAGCCGCCGCCCCGTGTCCGGTGGCGTGGAAACCGGGCACGGGGCAGCCCGTCGCGGTGCGCGATGCGGGGTAGTCAGGGCATGACCACCGTCATCGCACGGGCACCGCGAGGTACTGGTACTCCAGGAACTCGTCGATCCCCACCCGGCCGCCTTCACGGCCGAGCCCGGACTGCTTCACCCCTCCAAAGGGGGCGGCCGGGTTGGAGACGAGACCGGTGTTGAGGCCGACCATGCCCACTTCGAGGCGTTCGCTGACGCGCAGGGCGCGGTCGAGGCCCTCGGTGAAGACATAGCCGACCAGGCCCCAGGGCGTGTCGTTGGCACGGCCGACGACCTCGTCCTCGTCGTCGAAGGTGAGGATCGCGGCGACGGGGCCGAAGATCTCCGTGTCCATCAGGCGGCTGCCGGGGTCGACGTCGGTGAGCACGGTGGGCGGGTAGAAGCAGCCCGGACCCTCGGGCGTGCGGCCGCCGACGAGCACCCGGGCGCCGCGCTCCACCGCGTCGCCGACCAGCTCCGCCACCTTGGCCCGCCCGGCCGCGTCGATCAGCGGGCCGACATCGACCCCGTCCCGGGTGCCGGGCCCCACTACGAGCGCGCCCATGCGCTCGGCCAGGCGCCGTCCGAACTCCTCGACCACCGACCGGTGGACGAAGAAGCGGTTGGCGGCTGTGCACGCCTCGCCCATGTTGCGCATCTTGGCGAGCATCGCGCCGTCCACGGCCGTATCCAGGTCGGCGTCGTCGAAGACGATGAACGGCGCGTTGCCGCCGAGCTCCATCGAGGTCCGTACGACGGCGTCGGCGCACTGGGCGAGCAGCAGGCGCCCGACGTTGGTGGAGCCGGTGAAGGAGAGCTTGCGAATCCGCCCGCCGCGCAGGAGCGGTTCGCACACCTCCCCCGCACGGGAGGTGGTGACGACGTTCAGCACGCCGTCCGGCAGCCCGGCCTCCTTGAGGATCGCGGCGAGGGCCAGGCTGGAGAGAGGGGTCTGGGGGGCGGGCTTGAGGATCATCGTGCAGCCGGCGGCGATGGCGGGGCCGATCTTGCGGGTGCCCATGGCCAGCGGGAAGTTCCATGGGGTGATCAGCAGACAGGGGCCGACCGGGCGGCGGGAGAGCAGCATGCGGTTGCGGCCGTCGGGCAGGACTCCGCCGCCGCCGTCGATGCGCACGGCCTCCTCGGAGAACCAGCGGAAGAACTCCGCCGCGTACGCCACCTCACCCTTTGCCTCGGCGAGCGGCTTGCCCATCTCGGACGTCATCAGGTGGGCGAGTTCGTCGGTGCGCTCAAGGATCAGCTCGTAGGCCCGGCGCAGGATCTCGCTGCGTGCACGGGGTGCCGTACGGGCCCACGCCTCCTGCGCGGCAACGGCCGCCTCCTCCGCGAGTCGCGCGTCCTTCGGTCCCGCGTCGGCGACATGGCAGAGGATCTCGCCGGTCGCGGGGTCGTCGACGGGCATGGTGGCGCCGTCCGCGGCGTCCACCCAGGCGCCGCCGATGAACAACTGCGTGGGTGTGTCGGTCATGAGGTCTCTCCTGGTTGAGCGGCTTGATCGGCGGCGGGGTCGAGGAGTTCCGCGAGATGCAGGGCGCGGATGCCCCGATCACCGGCGAGGTGGTCGATCTGGGTGGCGCAGCTGAAGCCGTCGGCCACGACGACGCTCGGAGTGTCCTGGTCGATGCCGTCGAGGCGTGGCTTCAGGGCCAGGTCGGCGACGGCCATCGAGGTGTCGTAGTGCTGCTCCTCGAAGCCGAAGTTCCCGGCGAGTCCGCAGCAGCCCTCGGCCTCGTCGACGTTGCCCACACCCAGACGGCGCAGCAGGTCGGCGGGGTGACGGCCCTTGAAGGTGGCGTACTCGTGGCAGTGGGTCTGCAGGACGACGTTGTCCGGCAACGCGGGCCGGCTCCAGTCCGGGGCAGCCAGGTCGGTCAGGGCACCCGTGAAGGTGTGGATGCGGTCGGCGACCCGACGGGCGGCGTCAGTCCCGAGGAGCTCGGGCACGTCGCGCTTGAGGGCCGCGGCGCAGCTGGGCTCGGCCACGATGATGGGCCGCTCGTCGCCGTTGTCCAGGTGGGCGACGGTACGGGTCATGATCCTGCGGGCCACGGACAGCTGGCCGGTGCTGACCCAGGTCAGACCGCAGCACAGGCCGTCCTCCGCCGTGCAGGGGATTCCCGCCTCGGCGAGGACACGGCTCGCGGCTCCGGCCACCTCGGGCCGGAAAGCGCGGGTGAAGCTGTCGACGAAGAGCAGGGCTTTCGCCGGTTCGCCGGTCTTCGCCTCGCGCAGGACCCTGCGCAGGGCGTGCCGGGAGGCGAAGGCGGGGATCCTCCGCTGCGTGGTCACGCCTCCGAGGCGGGCGAGGAGTCGGCCGAGCGGTCCGCGCAGCAGCGCGTTGAGCGGGCGGGCGGCGTATCCGGCGAGGGCGGAGGTCAGGGGCAGCCAGCCCAGCGAGTAGTGGGAGCGGGGCCGGAGCCTGCCCTTGTAGTGCTGGTGGAGGAACTCCGCCTTGTAGGTTGCCATGTCGACGCCTACGGGGCAGTCGCTGGAGCAGGCCTTGCAGGACAGGCACAGGTCGAGCGCGTCGCGGACCTCCGTCGAGCGCCAGCCGTCCTGGACGGTCTCGCCGCGCACCATCTCCTGGAGCAGTCGGGCCCTGCCCCGGGTGGAGTCGTTCTCCTCCCCCGTGGCCCGGTAACTGGGGCACATGACACCGCCCGCGTCGCTGCGGCACCGGCCGACGCCGACGCAGCGGCGGGCCGCGCCCGCGAAGCCGTCCTCGTCGTGCGGGAAGGTGAACTCCGTGGCCAGGGGCTGGATCTGGTGCAGCGCGAGATCGGCGTCGAGGGGGGCCGGGGCCACGATGACGCCGGGGTTGAGCAGCCCTTCGGGGTCGAAGATCTCCTTGAAGTCGGCGAACGCCCGGATCAGCCGGTGGCTGTACATGACCTCCAGCAGCTCACCGCGCGCCCGCCCGTCACCGTGCTCGCCGGACAGGGTCCCGCCATGCACGACGACCAGCGCGGCCGCCTCGTGCAGGAAGCGACGGGCGGCTGCCCGGCCGGTGTCCGTGGCGAGGTCGAAGTCGATGCGCACGTGGACGCACCCCGCACCGAAGTGCCCGTACATCACGCCCGTCAGCCCGTGGTCGGCCAGGAGCTTGCGGAAGTCCCGCAGGTAGCCGGCGAGGTTCTCGGGCGCGACCGCGGAGTCCTCCCAGCCGGGCCACGACTCCCCGCCGTCCACCAGGCGTGCGGCAAGACCGGCCCCGTCCTCGCGGACCCGCCACAGGGAGCGACGCTCGGCCGCGCTCTCCACGACCCGCCCGCCGGTCATCCGGCCCTGCGCCTTGAGCACGTCGAGGAGGTCGGCCGCACGGGCGTTCACAGCGGCCTCATCGTCGCCGTCCAGCTCGACGTACAGCCAGGCCCGCCCCTCGGGCAGTCCGGTGACGGAGTCGGGGCCCCGCCGGGCACGCATGGTGGCGACGATCGCCTCGTCCATGCCCTCCACAGCGGTGGGATTCCAGCGCAGGATCTCCGGCACGTCCTCGGCCGCGTCGACGACGTCGTCGTAGCCGAGAGTGAGCAGCGCCGAAGCCTGTGCGGTCGCCACCAGGCGGACCGTCGCGGCGGTGACGACCGCACAGGAGCCCTCGGTGCCCACCAGAGCGCGGGCCATGTCGAAGCCGCGCTCGGGCAGCAGATGGTGCAGCTGATAGCCGGAGACCTGGCGGGGAATGCGGCCGAGTTCGGTGCGAATCGGGGCCAGGTTGTCGCCGATCAGGCGTCGTACGTCCGCTTCGAGACGGGCGACGCGCTCCGCGTCCGCGGGGTCCACCGGGTGCAACCCCACGTGGTCGGCGACGGCCCGCACGCCGTCGGCCGTCACGATCTCCAGCGCCTCGATGTGGCTGCTGGTCCTCCCGTGCCGCACCGACCGGTTCCCGCACGCGTCGTTGCCGATCATGCCGCCGAGGGTGCAGCGGCTGTGCGAGGACGGGTCGGGGCCGAAGGAGAGCCCGTGCAGGGCGGTCGCGCTCTGCAGCGCGTCGAGGACGACTCCGGCCTCGACACGCGCGGTCCCGACGGCCGGGTCGATGTCCAGGATCCGGTTCATGTACCGGGAGAAGTCCAGGACGACGCCCGGCCCGACCGCGTTGCCCGCCATGCTGGTGCCACCGCCGCGAGCGGTGACCGCGACGCCCGTCTCCTTGCAGGCCCGCAGCACCGCGACCACATCGTCCGTGGAGCGGGGGAAGGCCACAGCCTGCGGGGGGACGCGGTAGTTGGAGGCGTCGTAGGCGTACTGGCCGAGGGTGCCCGGGCCGGATTCGACCCGCAGGCCCGGAGCCGTCTCGGCGAGCCGGGCGGCCAGCCGCGCCACGCTGTCGCTCATCGTGTCGACGCTCCTGAGGTACCGGTCTCCACGGCGGTCGCCCATGCCTGGAGTCCCTCGTCCACCGCCGTCTCGTCGATCACCAGCGCCGGGATCATCCGCACCACCTGGTTCCAGGCCCCGCACAGCAGCAGGAGCAGGCCCTCGTCCACGGCGGCGCGCTGCACGCGGGCGGCGGTCTCGGGGTCGGGGCTGCCATCCTCGGTGACGAACTCGGTGGCCAGCATCAGCCCCAGCCCCCGCACATCACCGATGCCCGGCGTCCGGTGGGCGACCGCCTCCAGGCCGTGCCGCAGCCTGGCGCCCATGGCCTCCGCGTTCTCGACGAGCTTCTCGTCGCGTACGACGTCGAGGGTGGCGCAGGCCGCGGCGCAGGCGACGGCGTTGGCGCCGTACGTTCCGCCCTGCGAGCCCGGCCACGCCTTGGCCATCAGCTCCTCGGAGGCGGCGATGCCGGACAGCGGGAAGCCGCTGGCCAGGCCCTTGGCGGTGACGAGGATGTCCGGGGTGACGCCGAAGTGGTCGTGGCCCCAGAAGCGGCCGGTGCGGCCGACGCCGGTCTGCACCTCGTCGAGGATCAGCAGGAAGCCGTGGCGGTCCGCGCGCTCCCGCAGTCCTTCCATGAACGCGCGGGTGGCGGGCACGTAGCCGCCCTCTCCGAGCACCGGCTCGACGATGATCGCGGCCGTGTCGGCGGGCGAGGAGATGGTCTGGAGGGTGTAGTCGAGCTCCTGGAGAGCGAACCGGGTCGCGGTCTCCTCGTCCCAGCCGTAGCGGTAGGCCGACGGGAACGGGGTGACGACCACACCGCTCATCAGCGGGGAGAAGCCGGACCGGAAGCGGGTGCCAGAGGTGGTCATGGAGGCGGCGGCCACCGTACGGCCGTGGAAGCCGCCGTGGCAGACGATGACGTTGGGGCGGCCGGTCGCCTGCCGGGCCAGCCGCAGCGCGGCTTCGACGGCCTCGCTGCCGGAGTTCGTGAAGAACAGGCTGTCCAGGCCGGTCGGCAGCACCTCGCCGAGCTTGTCGACCAGCTGCCGCAGCGGCTGGTGCATGACCGTCGTGTACTGCCCGTGGACCAGCGTGCCCACCTGCTCCTGCGCCGCCGCCACGACCTTCGGGTGGCAGTGCCCGGTGCTGGTGACGCCGATGCCGGCGGTGAAGTCGAGGTAGCGGCGGCCGTCCTCGCCGTAGAGGTGGACGCCCTCGCCCCGGGCCGCCACCACGGGCGTGGCCTGGCGAAGGTGCGGCGACAGTGCGGTCATGTTCGTCTCCCGGCCTCGATGATCGATCTCCTGCGGTATCCCGAGCATCTCCGTGAACCAGGGGTGCGCCAACGTGCGATCTGTCCGGTCGGGCCGCGACATCCGGACGTTGTGTCAGCCTCATCGGGGGTGCGCCGGATGCCGATGGCTCACGGACCGCTCTTGCGCAGGTCAGCCACGCTTGTCACAGTGGCCGGACACTCCCGGGCGCTGAGCCGTGCTCGATCGAGCATGGGGACCCCATGGAGACACCGTGAACGACAACCACCCGGCCGGCCATGGGCCCACCCGCGCACTCACCGTCGCCGACGTCCTGGCCCTTCCTGTCCTGGCCGCCGGACAGCCCCAGGTCGTCACCGGTGTGGCCCACCTGGAGCGGCCGGTCGGGTGGGTCCACATCACCGAACTGACCGACCCCGCGTCCTTTCTCAAGGGCGGCGAACTCGTCCTGACCACCGGAATGCCGCTCCCGGACGACGTACCGGGCGTGCGCAGGTACGTCGACGAACTCGCCGACGTCGGGGCTGCGGCGCTGGTCATCGAACTCGTACGTCGCTATCACCGCCCGCCGGACGCACTCGTGGACGCCTGCCGCCTGCGTGGCCTTCCCCTCGTGACCCTCGCCAAGGACGTCAACTTCCTGGAGGTCACCCAGGTCGTGCACGCCCTCCTGCTCGGCAACCAGGCGGACGCGATGCGCCGCACCCAGCGCATCCATGAGGCGTTCACCGCCCTGACCCTGCGCGGTGCCGGCCCGGAGGACGTGGTGCGCGCGGCGGCGGAGATGAGCGGCCGCACGGTCGTCCTGGAGAACCTGGTGCACCAGGCACTGATCTGCGAACCCTCCGGAGGCACGCTGGAGGAGGCGCTCACCGGTTGGGAACAGCGCTCCAGAGCCACCGGGGCCGACGACCACACGGCGACAGGCGGCCCGGCGGGCTGGCTCACCGCACCCGTCGAGTACCAGGGCGAGCGCTGGGGCCGTGTGGTCATGCTCCCGGCCCGTGCCGACTGCCCCGCCTTCGGGCCGGAGGAGATCACCGTGCTGGAGAGGACCGCGATGGCACTGACCGTCGCCCGCCTCATCCATTCCACCCCCTGGGAACGCACCGCCCACCGAAACGCCCTGCGAGACCTGGTCGACCAACGCCACCGCTCCGCCGAGGACGCCCACGCCCGCTGCGCCGCACTGGGCCTGCCGACCGACCGAAGCCGATTCGTCGCGACCCTGGTGGACCTCCGCGCAGGCAGAGGGGGGACCGACATCGAGACCCGCCTGCTCCAGGAGCTCCGGACGGCAGGCGTCTCGGCCCTCGTCGGCGAGCTGGCACCCGGCCGCCTCGGCATCCTGTTGGCTCTGCGTCCCTCCCAACCCTGGCGCCCCGTCGTCGAACGACTGTGCAGCACCGCACACAGCCTGGCCCCACAAGCAGTGGTGAGCGTCGGCTCGGAGATCACGGAACTCTCCGACACCGCCCGCTCGTTCCGCGAGGCGGCCCGCGTCGCCGAGGCCACCCCACCCGGCCAGCCCCTCCCCCCGGACCGGTCCTTCCACGAGCTGTCCGACATCGGCCTGCCACGCCTGCTGTACGCCCTCCGCGAGGACACCCGGGTCCAGGAGTACGCCGAACAGCAGCTCGGGCGACTCATCGATCACGACACCCAGCACGGCACCGACCTGCTGACGACCCTGCGCCACTACCTCGACGCGGCCGGCAACAAGACCACCGCCGCCCGCCGGGGCGGCCTCTCCCGCGAAACCATGTACCAACGCCTGCGCACCATCGAGCGTCTCCTCGACCGCGACCTGGAGTCCGGCGAACAGCGCACCGAACTCCACGCGGCTCTCATGACACTCGATGTCCTGCGAGCCCACTGACAGGCTGCGGCCTCGGCAGCGCTACTCCCACCACCGGCGGCCACCGTGCGTCATGGGGCGCTGGAGAACCTCCACGAGCCGATGACCCTGGCGGACCTCGCCGAGCGCTCCCACATGAGCCTGCGCACCTTCGCCCGCCGTTTCACCGAAGAGACAACGAGGCCGCCGAAGACCGCCGGATGGCATACGGCCCGGCAAGCCGGCTTCGCCAGAACCGGGGCATAGCGCTATACCCCGGGGCGATCCCCTGGAGCCGTTAGGCCCGTTTCCCACCGTTCTGCTCCCGGACGGTGTCGAACAGGGAGGTCAGAGCGGGACTTCCCGCGAGACTGTCCAGCAGGACGTGAAGCGACTGTCGTTCCGTGGCGCCCAGGTCTGCGAGGATTTCGCCGTCGAGATCGACGAGTGTGCGGTTGAGGCGGGCCAGGACCTTGCGCCCTTCGGCGGTGATGTCCACGGCGTAGCGGCGACGATCCTGCGGATCTCGTGTCCGCTCCGCGTATCCGGCGCGCTCCAGGTCGTCGAGACTCGTCACCATCGTCGCGGGGTCGATGCGCAGGAACGAGCCAAGTGCCAGTTGCGGCATGGCACCGTTGTCCGCCAAAGCCTGCAGGACGCTGTAATGCCGCACTCGCAGGCCGGTCCCGCCGATGCCGTCCTCGGCGATCCTGAACGCCACCTGCCCGAGTTTGACCAGCAGGCAGATGGTGTGTTCGGCCACTGTCCCCGGTACCAGCGGAGCCTCGGACATCGTTTATCCCGCCCATGGTTAGTCGTACGTATGGTCCTGTCCATCGTACGAGAAAGCCCGAGGCGCCAGGACCCCTGCAGGCCGGCGGGAGTCCCCACCGTCCGCCGGCTTACGGCAGGTGCGTCCTGGGGGGTCAGCCGACGATGGCCCGACCGAAGATCTGCCGGGCTATGACCCACTTCTGGATCTCGTTGGTGCCCTCATAGATCTCGCCGATCTTACTGTCCCGGTAGATCGCCTCGACGGGGCCGGGGCTGCCGTCGGCACCCAGTTCGCGCGCGAAGCCGAGGCCTCCGAAGGCCTGGACGGCGTCGCGCGCCATGTCCACCGACAGCTTGGTGGCGTAGTACTTCGCCATCGCGGCCTCGGGCTCCGGGGACGGGTTGCCCGCGTCCAGGCGCAGGGCAGCCTTGGTGTAGAGGGTGCGGGCGTTCTCGATCTCGGTGGCCCGTTCGGCGAGCAGGAACTGCCAGTGCTGGTTGGCGGCCACCGGCTTGCCGAAGGCGTGTCGCGTCGACAGATGGGCCACGGTGTGGTCGAAGGCGGCCTGCGCCATGCCGACCCCGGCAGCCGCGATGCCGATCCGGCCATAGGTCAGAGTGGACAGCGCATGGCGCAGTCCGTGTCCCTCGGCGCCACCGAGGAGGTCGTCGTCGGTCAGGTACACATCCGTGAAGCGGATGTCCGCGGTGAGCTGGCCGCGGTTGCCCATCTTGCGGTCGGGAAGGCCGACTTCCACTCCGGGAAGTGCCGTGTCGACGATGAACATGCTCAGCCGGGTGCCGGTGCGAGCGAGAACCACCACGAACCCGGCGACGGGCGAGTTGGAGATCCACCGCTTGTGGCCGTTCAGCACCCAGCCGGCCTCGGTGCGTATCGCCTCGGTCTGAACCGCCTGCGGGGACAGGTCACTTGAGGCGTTCGGCTCGGTGGTGGCGAACGCGCCGACCACCGAGCCCTCCGCGACCTTTCGCAGCCATCGCTGCTGCTGCTCCTCGGTGCCCTGCCGCAGGGCGTTGCCCGCCAGGATGCAGTGCACATCGAAGACGGCCGCGACGCTGCTGGAGTAGTAGGCCAGTTCCTCGATGGCCGCGGCGGTGGCGGTCGCCGGGTGGGTCAGACCGTCGCCGCCGACCTCGCTGGGGAAGGGGATCCGGAAGACCCCCGCCGACGCAAGCCGGTCAAACACATGCCGGGGGAAGCCGTCCGTGCGCTCGTCGCCCCCCGCGATCGCCACGGCGTGCGGGGCCACTTCGTGCTCTGCGATCCGGCGCACGGCAGCGCGAACGGACTGTGTCTCTTTGGGGGCGAGGAGCTCGTGGTAGAGCCGGTCGATCTGGCGTGTGGGAGTGGAAGTCATACGGGGAAGATATCATTAGCATCACGTATCATTAGCTCGGCAATCTATTTTGGAGGTTCCGACCATGACACAGACGCTGGCCGACAAGACCATCCTGACGTCGGGAGGCAGCCGCGGCATCGGACTCGCCATCGCTCTGCGCGCGGCCCGCGACGGTGCGAACGTGGTGATGCTCGCCAAGACCGCCGTGCCGCATCCGAAGCTCGAAGGCACGGTCCACACCGCCGTTGACGAGATTGAACGCGCGGGCGGCAAGGGACTGGCCGTCGTCGGCGACGTCCGCAATGAGGACGATGTGCGCACCGCCGTCAACGCGGCGGTCAGCGCCTTCGGCGGCATCGACATCGTGGTGAACAACGCCAGCGCGATCGACCTGTCGCCGTCGGAGCAGTTGGAGATGAAGCGGTACGACCTGATGCAGGACATCAACACGCGTGGCACGTTCCTGCTGAGCAAGGCAGCGATCCCACATCTGCGCAAGGCGAGCAACCCGCACATCCTCACGCTCTCCCCGCCGTTGAACCTCGCGCCGCACTGGGTGGGGAAGCATCTCGGTTACACGCTGTCGAAGTACGGCATGAGTCTGTGCACCATCGGGCTCGCCGAGGAGCTCGCCGCCGACGGCATCGCCGCCAACTCGTTGTGGCCGCGGACCCTGATCGACACGGCCGCCGTGCGCAATGTGGTCGGCGGCGCCGGACAAGCCCGTAGTCCGCGGATCATGGCTGACGCCGCGTACGCCATCCTCACGCGTGACGCGCGGAAGTGCACCGCCAACCTGTTCATCGACGACGAGGTCCTGTCGGACGAGGGCGTCACCGACCTGTCCGTCTACAGCCCTGCCGGCTTCGAGGGTGATCTCGCGCTCGACATATTCGTCGATCCGGCCTGATCCCGCACGGCTCAGCACATTAACGCGAGGGCGTTCTCGATGCCCTTCTCGATGACCTTCTCGATGACCTCAACGGCGAGCTTCGAGTCGAAGGCGGCGCGGGACAGTTGCAGCGACCCAGGTCTGCTTGGTCGCGTCCGCGCAGCGGTCGATGTCGTCGAGCAGGGCAACGGAGGGACATCCGACGCCGCGCTGGTCCCGGTGCTCGGGCGACAGATAGTCGCGAACGAGATCCTCGAGTCCCGGGCAGCCGGGCAGCCGGACCGCAGAGTCCCGTGCGCACGATCACCCTGCTGATGTCGGGCCTGGCGGCGGACGGCGTCAGCGCGCACGGTTGACGTCGACCAACGCCTACAACAGCACTCCTCGACTGCACCCGGCCGTGCCGCTACCGTGCCGCCTCGTCCTCGATGGCACGGACCAGGTCGATGGCCCGGCCGAGAGTGGTGAGCCGAGCGTCGAGAGTCTCTCCGGCCGGATAAAAACGTACGGTGTCCACACCGGCGTCGCGCCACACACGCAGCCGCTGGCGCACCATGGCCTCGGTTCCGATCAGAGTGGTCGCCAGGACCATTTCGTCGGTGACCAAGCCGGCCGCGCCGTCCCGGTCCCCAGCCTGCCAACGTGTCCGGACTTCGGCCGCCACCTCGGCCCAACCCTGGCGGCTGTAGGCGTTGTTGTAGAAGTTCGTGGTCGCGGAACCCATGCCGCCGAGGCTGAAGGCCAGTTCCTTCTTGCGTCCGGCCACCATCGCGCTCAGCGCGTCCTCGTCGTCCGCGAAGGCGACCTCGGCACCTTGGCAGATGTCGAGGTCGGCACGGGCGCGACCGGCGGTGGCCAGGCCCTGGTCCAGGTGGTCGAAGTACGCCTCCTTGGCGCCCTCGGGCACGAAACTGGTGCCCAGCCACCCATCGGCGATCTCACCGGTCAGGTGCAGCATCTTCGGCGAGAGAGTGGCGAGGTAGACCGGAATGTCATGCTCGGCACGCATCGACAGACGCATGGGCTTCGCCTCCGCGCCCGGCAGTGGAATCCGGAACTCCTGTCCTGAGTAGGAGACTTTGCCACCCGCGGCGGCCTCCCGCACGATCTCGACGGTCTCCCGCATCCGCACCAGCGGCCGGGCGAAGGGCACGCCGTGCAGCCCCTCGATCACCTGCGGTCCGGAGGGGCCCAGTCCGAGAAGGAAGCGCCCCTGGGAGATCTGCGACAGTGTGATCGCGGCGCGGGCGATGGCCATCGGCGTGCGGGTGCCGAGTTGGATGATTCCGGATCCGAGGAGCATGCGCTCGGTCTTCGCCGCGAGGTAGCCCAACGGCGAGGGAGCCTCGGAGCCCCACGCCTCCGCCACCCAGCAGATGTCGAGCCCGAGCTTCTCCGCCTCGGTGACATAGGCGACGATCTCCCGCCAGTCGCTCCCGGAAGCTTCGATCGTGGTGGAGGTACGCATCAGAGCCTCGCCTCGCCCGCGGGCCGGGCCCTCTCGGCCAGCTTCTTGATCTCTTCGAGGGTGACGGTCATGTTGGCCTCGAACTCCCGCATGCGCACGAAGACGATCTTCTGCTCCTTCTCCGGCATGCGATCGATGGCGAAGGAGAGGCCCGAACGGGCCGGCCCCATCTGCATCCATTCGCTCAGCAGAGTGCCACCGCCCTGCGGCTCCAACGTGAACCGCCAGATCGCCGTTGGGTTCTGCGGGTCCTCGACGCCCCAGGCAAGCAGCCTCGGCGGCTCGTACTCGACGATGTGGGATGTGGTGGTCCACTCCCCCAGCGCCTCGTGCTTGCTCCGGCCGATGAACCGGGCCCCCAGAGCAGGGGCGGTCCTGCCGTCCAGCCATTCGACGTACTGCAGCTCGGAGCTCATACGCGGCATCAACTCGATGTCGGACACGAGCGTCCACACCTGTTCGGGCGGAGCAGCGATCCAGGTGCGGACCTCCACCGTCGGCTTGTCCGCATAGCGCGCGCCTGTCCACTCCATGTTCCTGCAGCCTCCATGCCGATCCGAGAACTCCCATGACCAGACGTGACCAGTAAAGTTGCGTAGATAGACTCACATGTCAAGGGCAAACGCAGCCCCGGCAGAGCCGCTGAGTCAGCCGGCGAAACGCTCCCGCACATCCGGCCGTTCGGCCAGATGCGGCGGATAGCCGGGGCCCATCCGAGGACTGGTGTTCTCCGCGGTCATCCGCTCGCCGCAGGAAGAACACACCACCTCGGCATGGGCTTCCTGTCCGCAGACCTCGTGATGCATGACTACCGGCGGGCCCTCTTCACCGGACAGCCAGCGGTCCCCCCACCGGCTCATCACCAGCAGCACACCGTAGAAGTCGCGCCCCTTCTCCGTGAGCACGTAGTCGTACCGAACCGGCTCCGTTTGGTACGGCCGTTTCTCCAGCAGCCCCTCGTCCACCAGCCGGCGCAACCGGTCCGTCAATGTGTTGCGCGCGATCCCCAGTGACACCTGGAACGCGTCGAACCGCCGGATCCCGTAGAACGCCTCACGCAGCACCAACGGCGTCCACCAGTCCCCGAGCAAGTCCATGGTGCGCGCGATCGAACAGGGCCAGTGCGCAAAGGATGTCCGCCTCATGACAGTCAGCATAGGTTCGTCCAGTCGTGAGACCCAGCAGGTGGAGCGGGGACAGTTCATACACGCGACATCTTGCGCTCAATAAATAACGAAGTTATGTTGCCGCCATGAAACGTGACTTGGTGGGCAGAAAGCTGGTTGTCACCGGAGCGGCGCGCGGAATCGGCGAGAAGGTGGCCCGCCTGGCCATCGCCCGAGGCGCTCAGGTGACCTTGATCGGACTGGAGCCCGATCGGCTCCGTGACCTCGCCCGCGATCTGGGCCCCGCCGCTTCCTGGCGTGAGGCCGATGTGCGCGACGGCACCGTCCTGCGGTCAGCGATCGACGAGGCTGCGGAGGTCATGGGCGGCATAGATCTCGTCGTCGCCAATGCCGGCGTCGTGGCGTACGGGACCGTGCGACAGACGGACGAGGCCTCGTTCGAGCGGGTCCTGGACATCAATCTGAACGGCGTCTTCCGGACCCTCAAGTACGTGACGCCCCATCTGGAACGCAGCCGGGGACACGTGCTGGTTGTGGCGTCCGCGCTGTCCTTCATGCCGCTGGCGGCGATGGCCTCCTATGGCGCCAGCAAGGCCGCGGCCGAGCTGCTCGCCCTGACCTACCGCCAGGAGGTGGCGCACCTCGGCGTCACGGTCGGCCTGGTGCACCCCTCCTGGATCGACACGGATCTCGTCCGGGGCGCCGAGGTTGACCTCCCCTCGTTCCAGGGCCTGCGCAACCGGCTTCCCTACCCGGGCAATGTCACCACGAGTGCCGACCGAGCGGCTGCCGCGATCGTCGACGGGCTCGTGCGCCGCCGCAGCCGCGTGTACGTCCCGCGCGCGGTCGTCGTGGCCAACTGGGCCAAGGCAGCGCTGAATTCGCCACTGGCCTGGCCATGGGCGAGGCGCTTCGCGGCCCGTGCCGTTCCGTCCCTCGAACGGGAGGTCGCGGCGCTGGGGAGGCATGACCAGCTCACGCCGGGCACCGGTACCTCTGCCGCGGAGACCAAGTCGCCCTAGCCGCAGAGGGGTAGTCCCGCGCGGGACAGCGACCTGCCCTACCGACTTTCACCGACCTTGAACGATCGAGTCGTAAAGGCGCGCGCCCGCCTCGTGCGAGGCTTCGGCCCGTTCCCGCTCGTCGCCCAGACCGACAGAGAAGTTCACGCCCATCGGCAGCATCACCTGCATCACGGGGTCCTCGAACTCGCCGAAGTGCTCGGCCAGCTCAAGGGTGATGTACCCGTGGACCAGACTCCACAACTGGGCGGCTATGACTTCAGGTTCCTGCCGCTCGGCCCTGCCCGAGTCCACGAGCCGTTGACATGCCGCGGTGATATGGACGTGGGCATCTTGGAAGGCCGGCGAATGTCCGCTGAAGCGAAGGTCCGCGTCCGACAGCGGCCGGTACGTCGCACGAGTGGACAGGCCGAACATCAGGTCGTACAGGTGAGGGTTCTCGTGGGCCACTCGGCGGCAGGTCAAAGCCATGGCGAAGAGATCCGCGATCGGATCATCCGTCACCGGCACCTGGGCGAACGCCACGCCGAGCTCCCTGAAGCCGTGGTCGGCGACGGCGCGCATCAGTTCGGGGATCCCACCGAAGTGGCCGTAGACGACCATCGTCGACAGCCCGCTCGCGGATGCCACCGTACGCGCCTTGATGGCCGACGGCCCCTGTTCGGCCAGCAGGCCGACAGCGGCTCGCACAAGCCGCTCCGGTGCGTCATCGAGCCTCGGCCGCCCTGCCATGCCTCTCGCGCCTCCACCATTGACACTCTTGAAATAACTTGGTTATGTAACTCGTCACGGCAATAGTACACATCTCGAGCGACGTGCCGTTTCGGACACGGGCGCGCCTCCCCGGACGGGCTTTCACGCACTGTCCCAGATTCCTGGCGCCGGCAGCCCCTCCCTCACTCGCTTTGCACTCCCCCATGAACTCAGCACGGGAGCAGAATCCATGCCATACAAAGACAAGGGTCATCTGGAGATCGAGGACCGTGGAGCCGTCCTTGTCGTCCGGGTCGACGGCGGCCCGCACCAGTTGTTCGGCCTCGATATCGCCCAGCAGCTGGACAAGCTGGTGAACCGGGTCGACCGCGATCCGAGCATCCGTGCCGTCGTCTTCACCGGGGCACATCCCGAGCGTTTCGTCAGCCATGCCGCGGTCCGGTGGCTGCAGGAAGAGGGCGCCGCGAGCCCGACGGTCGGCCGCCGCGGTGCCGCCGCCGTCGTACGCATGGCCAAGCACGTGGACCGGTCCCGTCTCCTCGGGCCCGTGATGCGCAGGACCCCGATGCGCGGGGCCCTCCAGCTGGAGCGTCTGCACACGACCTTCCTCCGGATGAACGCCAGCGGTGTCCTCTTCGTCGCCGCCCTCAACGGCTCGGCTCTCGGCCTCGGCGCGGAGTTCGCCTGGGCATGCGATCTGCGGGTCATGGCCGACGGGGACTTCTTCATCGGCCAGCCGGAAATCCTGCTCGGCATCATCCCGGGTGGAGGCGGCACCCAGCGGCTGACCCGCCTGATCGGCACCCATCGGTCCTTGGCCGCGATCCTCGAAGGCAAGCCGTTCACGCCTGCGGAGGCGCTCGCCAACGGGGCGGTCGACAAGGTCGTACCCCAGGACAAGGTCGTCGCGCAGGCGGTCGAACTCGCGGAGCACTTCGGTCGGCGGTCGAAGGGGTCGGTCGCGGCCGCCAAGAGGTCGGTGTACTTCGGCGGCTCGATGTCACTGGAGGACGGACTCCATGTCGAACGCGCCGAGTTCTTCACCAGAGTCATGTCGAAGGACGGCCAGGAACTGATGCTCGACTACCTGGAGACGACGGACGCCACCGGCGAGCTCCCGCTCTACAACCCGGACACCTACGCCCAGGCGCTCGCCTCGGGCAGCGTGCCCGGGCACCGCTCGACGAAGACGACGCGGCGGTGAGCCGACGATGACCACTGCGCACTCCTTCACCCGCCACGACATCACCTTCCCCTCCGGCGACAGCACCTGTGCCGGATGGCTCTACCTCCCGACCGGCGTCACCTCCCCGCCCGTCGTCATCCTCGGGCACGGCCTCGGCGCCACCCGCGAAATGCGCCTGGACGCCTTCGCCGAGCGTTTCGCTCAGGCCGGCATCGCCGCCGTGGCCTTCACCTACCGGCACTTCGGCGACAGCGGCGGCCACCCGCGCCAGCTCCTGTCGATCAAGCGTCAACTCGCCGACTGGGACGCCGCCATCGCCTACGTCAAGGCCCGCCCTGACATCGACCGCTCCCGCATCGCGGTGTGGGGCAGCTCCTTCGGCGGAGGCCACGCCATCACCGTCGCATCTCGGCATCCCGAACTGCGCGCGGCCGTGTCCCAGTGCCCGTTCACCGATGGTCTCGCCTCCGCGCTCGCGCTCGGCCCGGTCGCCTCGCTCAGGATGACCCCCGTGCTCGCTCGGGACATGGCGGCCAGAGTGCGCGGCAAGGCACCCGCGATGGTTCCCATCGCCTCCGCCCCCGGTTCGCCGGCCCTCATGAACGCTCCGGACGCCCTGCCCGGATATCAGGCGCTGCAACCGCCGGGGACCACGTTCCGCAACGAGGTGGCGGCACGGGTCATTCCGACCATCGCCACCTACCGGCCTGGGCGTGCTGCGAAGAAGGTCGCCATGCCGATCCTCTTCTGCGTCAGCAACACCGACTCCGTCACACCTCCCGCCCAGACCCTCCGGTACGCGCGCACCGCACCCCGGGGAGAGATCAAGAGGTACGACGCCGGCCACTTCGACTTCTACACCGGCGAGACCTTCGAGGCCCTGGTCCGCGACCAGATCGAGTTCCTCACCCGGCAGTTGCACCCCGCGCCGGCATCGACTCCTTGACCGGATCGCACAACACCGAGACAGGTACGCCCGCCATGAACTTCGCTTCACTGCCCGACCGTCGCGCCGCTCTCGACCCCGATGGGGCAGCGGTCTCGGACGGGCACCAGTCACTCACCAACACTCAATTGCTGGACCGCGTCCGTGCGGCAGCGCGTCAGCTCCAGGACCTCGGCATCGGTCCCGGCGATGTCGTGGCCCTCAAGCTGACGAACCGCATCGAGTTCGTGCTGCTGTTGTTCGCCGCCTGGCGGATCGGCGCCACCATCACGCCGGTCAACCCGAGCATGACCGACGTCGAAGTGGACCGACAGGTCAAGGACTCCGGTGCGCGTCTGCTGGTGGTCGAAGACCGCGCGGCGCCCGTCACGGACGGTACCGCCGTACTCGCCGTCGGCGCACTGCACAAGGAAGGGGTGAGGTCGGATCACGCACCGCATGTGGACTCGTCCGCGCTGGCTCTTCTCATCTACACCAGCGGCACCACCGGGGTGCCCAAGGGCGTGATGCTGGACCACGCCAACATCGACGCCATGACGGAGATGGGCCGCTTGTCCCTGGACATCGGGCCCGCCGACCGGTGCCTGCTGATCCTGCCGCTCTTCCACGTCAACGGCATCGTGGTCAGCATTCTCACGCCTCTTCTCGCGGGCGCGAGCGTCGTCATCGCGGGCCGCCGGTTCGACCCACACAGCTTCTTCGACCTCGTCGAGCAGGAGCGCCCCACCTTCTTCAGCGCCGTGCCGACGATCTACGGCATGCTCGCTGCGCTCCCGGACGACGTGCGGCCCGACACATCGTCGCTGAGGTTCGGAGTCTGTGGCGCCGCACCTGCCTCCGCCGAGCTGCTGAACCGGTTCGAAGCCCGGTACGGGTTCCCTCTTGTCGAGGGGTACGGCCTGTCCGAAGGAACCTGCGGGTCCACCATCAACCCCGTCGCGGGCCCGCGACGTGCCGGCACCGTGGGACTTCCCTTCCCCGGCCAGGAGATTCGGATCGTCGACGCCGAAGGTACCGAGGTGGGGCCGGGCACGGACGGTGAGGTCCTCGTGAAGGGCCCCAACGTCATGCGTGGCTATCTCGGCCGCCCTGAGGAAACGGCCAGAGTCATCGTCGATGGCTGGTTGCACACGGGCGATGTGGGTCACCTCGACGCCGAGGGCTATCTGACCCTGGTCGGGCGCTCGAAGGACATGATCATCCGTGGTGGGGAGAACATCTACCCCAAGGAAATCGAGGACGTCCTCACAGGCGACCCATCGGTGCTCGAAGCCGCCGTGATCGGCGTACCCGACGAGAAGTGGGGAGAGGTGGTCGTCGCCTACGTACAGCCGCGACCAGGCGTGACCGTCGATCTGACGGCGCTGCGGGAGCTCTGTGCGCGCAGCCTCACCGGCTATAAGCGTCCGACCGGGTTCTTCGTGGTGGACGCGATAGCGAAGAACGCGGTCGGGAAGATCGACAAAGCCTCCTTGCGCGCTGCCCACGTAGCGGCTTCCTGAGATTCACCGCACGCCGAGCCTGGATGCCCAGGCAGCGCACATCCGACAGCGCGGCCGCGGGGGACGCTTCGGCGGATGTCCCGGTCTCGGCCAGGATCTGACTGAGGGGCGGCCCCACCGGAAGCGGCTGGGCCGCCCCTCGGTTCGGGAGGCTGCTCGGACGACTTGCCCCGGCCGGCCAGTGAGAGCGTGGGCCCGCAGGGGCGCCGCTCTCGTCACGGTGGCAGGGTCACCGACTCGCCTCGTCGGCCAGGAACGACCGCAAATGGCCCAGCAGCGCCTCCGGTTGCTCTTCCGGGATGAAGTGGCCGCACTCCGGGATTTCCGCTCCGGTGACGTCGTCCGCGTAGGCGCGCCAGATGTCCAGCGTCGGCAGGCGGGAGGGCAGCCCTGCGGAACCCCAGAGCGCCAGTACCGGCATGGTGAGGCGGCGGCCCTCGGCGGCGTCGATGTCGTCGAGGGCGACGTCCTGCTCCATGGCGCGGTAGTCGTCGAAACTCGCGCGCATGGCACCCGGGCGGGAGAAGGCTCGGACATATCCATCGACCGCTTCGGGTGTCAGCCCGTGCCGGTTGTAGGTCCACCGCTCGAAGAAGTACTCGAGATACCCGCGTATGTCGTGCCCCACGAGCCGCTCGGGAAGGTCGGGCTGCATCTGGAACAGCCAGTGCCAGTACCCGGAGGCGAGCGAGGCGTCCAGCCGGCGGAACATCTCCCGGGTCGGCACGATGTCGAGCACAGCCAGCCGTTCCACCTGCTCGGGGCGGTCCAGCGCCCAGCGGTGCCCCACGCGGGCGCCCCGGTCGTGACCCACCACGGCGGTCGTCTCGAAGCCGAGTGCTTCGACCAGGCCCGCCATGTCGGCGGCCATCCGCCGCTTGTCGTATCCGGTCGAGGGCTTGTCGCTCAGGCCGTAGCCACGCAGGTCGGGTGCCACAACGGTGTGGTCGGCGGCAAGATCCGCCAGCACCGGCTGCCAGCAGTCGGAGGTCTGCGGCCAGCCGTGGAGCAGGACGAGCAGAGGACCGGATCCCGCTCGGAGGTAGTGCAGGCGGACCCCGTCCACCTGCGTCACGCCTGTGGTCACAGTGGGCTGTCCCATGGATGCGCCTCCCCGGCACGTACTAACCCTCTTAGGGGGTTAAACCTAACGTGCAGAATGAAGGCGTGGCAACGGACGACACGTGGATCTGGGACGGCGGGCGGGTCTGTCTGGACTTCACCAACACCCTCCGCCACCGGTGGCGACCCACGCCGGGGGAGACGCTCCGGAACCCGGGCGATCTCACCCTCTGGCTTCAGCGGGCCGGACTGCTCGCACCGGGCGTCCCGGATCCCGTGGATGCCGCCGTCCTGGAATCGGGCCGACGGCTGCGCGAGGCGGTCGACCGGGCCGTACTCGCGGCCTCCGACGGCCGACTGCCCTCCTCCAGCGACGTCGTGCTGCTCAACGAATCGGCAGCGCAGGCGCCCCGGCCGGCGCCGCAAATCGCCATCAAAGGCGGCCACTTGGAGCCCGCCGGCACCACGACCATGGCACCTGATCCCGCGACCGCCCTGGCACTGATCGCCCAGGACGCCGTAGACCTGCTCCTGTCGACCGAGATCCGGCGCGTACGCGTGTGCGGCGCGGACACGTGCGCCCTGCGCTTCCTGGACCGCTCCCCCGCCCACAACCGCCGCTGGTGCTCGATGTCCCGCTGCGGCAACCGCACCAAAGTCCGCCTCCACCAGGCCCGAGCCAAACGGAGTGAGCGCACCCCGGCGGACTGAGCCCACCTGGACTCCTGCCGTCACCGCCCTCAGCTCACTCAGCGGCCTTCATACGGAAAGCGGGGCCGGGGACACTCTCGATGTCCTCCGCATGCACGGCATGACCTCGTTCGCAGCGGATCTGGGCATCGACGGGCGCACCGCATCCGCGGTGTCGCGTCAGCATGGCCGGACCCTCCGGGTCGGCGCGGTACCGGTCACCCCATTGCAGGAGCCCCATCACGGCCGGGACCAGGTCCATGCCCTTGGGCGTGATCACATACTTCGGCCGACTCCGCGAGCCCGGCTCCTTGTAGGTCTCGGTGGCCAGGATCCCTTCCTCCACGAGCATCCGGAGTCGCGCCGCGAGGAGGTTGCGAGGACAGCCGAGGACACGTTCGAAGTCGCCGAAGCGGGACGAGCCGTACCAGACCTCGCGCAGGATCAGGATCGTCCACTTCTCACCCACGACCTCGAGGGTCCGGGCGATCGAGCAGTTCGACGTGTCCCGGTCGAGTCGGGTGTCCATGCCGGCGTCCTGAAGAGCTTCGGTCCTCGCATCCATGGGGGTGATTCTAACCTCATCTAAGTTTACTTTTCTATACCCAGCAAGTAGCGTCACACCGCCGAGAAGAACACCCAGAAAGGCGGCTGACATGAAGGCATTCATCGTCGAGAAGTACGGCAAGGACGGCGCACGCGCCGCCCAGGTACCCGAGCCCACTGTCGGTGACCGCGACGTCCTGGTCAGAGTGAGCGCTTCCAGCATCAACCCGCTGGACAAGATGGTCCGTAACGGGGAGTTCAAGCAGCTCCTGAAGTACAAGCGCCCGTTCGCGCTCGGCCACGACGTGGCCGGCGTCGTGACGCGGGTCGGTTCCGCCGTGCGCAGCTTCAAGGTCGGCGACGAGGTCTACGCCCGTCCGCGCGACCTGCGGATCGGAGGCTTCGCGGAGTTCATCGCGATCGACCAGGACGACGTCGCGCCCAAGCCGACCTCGCTCACCCTGCAGGAGGCAGCCGCGGTGCCGCTGGTGGCCTTGGCCGCTTGGCAGATCCTCGTCGACCGTGCCCGTGTGAAGCCGGGTCAGAAGGTCCTCATCCACGCCGGTGCCGGTGGTCTCGGATCGACGGTCATCCAGCTCGCCAAACACCTCGGTGCCACGGTGGCGACGACCACGGGCACCGACACCGAGGAGTTGGTCCGAAGCCTCGGTGCCGACCTCGTCATCGATTACACCAAGGAAGACTTCTCGAAGACACTGTCCGGCTATGACCTGGTGCTGGACTCCGTGGGCGGGGCGAATCTGGAGAAGTCGCTGACCGTGCTGAAGCCCGGCGGCCTGGCCATCGGTGTCGTCGGCCCGCCGGACGCCGGGTTCGCCAAGCAGCTCGGCGCTCCCTCGTTCCTGGGGCTGGTCATGAACACCCTCAGTCGCAAGGTCCGCAAGCAGGCCAGGGCGCTGGGCGTTCGCTACCAGTTCTTCTTCATGCAGGCCAATGGCTCCCAGCTGCGCAAGCTCAGCGCCCTCTACGACAGCGGGAAGCTCCGCCCGGTCATCGACACGACCTTTCCGTTCGATCAGACGCTCGAGGCGATGGCGTACGTCGAGCAGGGCCGCACCAAGGCCGGCAAGGTCGTGGTCTCGATGATGCCCGACAGCAACTGAGATCAGGCCGGCCACACGGCATCCTCCTGGCACGATCACGCGGGGCCGACGACGCGACGGCAGGGGCGAGAGATGCTGGCCGCGTCGGGCGGAACAACATCGACGGCTCGCGTGTCTCGACGCTCATGACGGACACGGGAGTTGTCCAACAGCGCCCTCTACTCCGACATCGAATCCGAGGGCTGCCCGCGGGCCGCGGCAGTCTGCGGAGCCCCGTGCCCCGCATGCCTTGTTGTCGCGTGCCCCTGCACACCGGGTCAAGTGCGTTACAGCTGATCGAACCACGCGCCGATCTCGGCAAGCTCCGCCTCGCTCCGGTCAGCTCTGAGATCCGGCACACGGCGCAAATGCTCAGGCCGGCAGCGTCCGTCCGCCCTGCGCCTCACGTTCCCAGGTGGGACTGCGGTCCTTGTCGACCAAGGCCGCTCGGACGCCCTCCAGGAAGTCCGGCGTGCGGATGGTCGTGCGCGTGAGAGTGAGTTCGGTGTCAAGGCACTCGCGCAACGTCTGCTGTCTGCCCCGGGCCAGCAGGTCGTGAGTGATCTCCAAGCTCTGCGGCGAGGCGGACTCCAAGGCGACCAACGCGGCTGCCGCCCAGTCGGTGTCGAGGTGACGCAGGCGCTTCTCGATCTCGCCGAGGGTCGGCGCGCCGAACGCCCAGTCCATCTCCCCGCGTACCTCCGCCAGCCTGCTCTCCCCCACCGGGGAACGGTCGGCAAGGCGGTTCAGGACGACGTCCACCGGGGCGTCGGGGTTGTCTGCCAGGGCATCTCCGACCGCACCGAGCCTGTCCGTGGGGACGAAGTGCGTGGCCAGCCCCGTGTACAGGGCGTCGGCAGCGTCGAGACGGTGCCCGGTCAGTCCCAGGTACATGCCTATCGCGCCGGGCAGCCTCGGCAGAAAGTAGCTGGCCCCGACGTCAGGGAAGAAACCGATCCCGGTCTCCGGCATCGCCAGCACCGCACGCTCGGTGACGACACGGAAGGTGCCGTGGACCGACAGACCGAGACCACCGCCCATGCACATGCCGTCGATGAGCGACACGACCGGCACGGGATACTCGGCGATCCGGGCGTTGAGCCGGTACTCGGAGGCGAAGAACCGCTCACTGGCCTCGGCATCCCCAGCGAGGCTGTGCTCGCGGATCGTGCGGATGTCGCCGCCGGCGCAGAAGGCCTTCATGCTGGTGCTGGCGATCACCACAGCGGACAGCGGTGTGTGCTCCCATGCGGCGAGCGCACCGTCAATGGCCGCGACCATGCCTGTCGTCAGGGCGTTGAGCGCCTTGGGCCGGTTCAGAAGGATCCGGCCGACGCCCCGGTGCACGTAGGCGAGAACCTCGCCCTCAGCGGTGTCAGTCATGTGTCTCATCTCGTACTCGCGCGCGGACCTGGCTGTTGTGACCATCACCGTTCCTCACTCGCCGGCCTTCAGCCGTAGATCTGCGCGTAGAGGTCCTGGATCTCGTCCACGGTGGGCACAACGGGGTTGTTGGCGGGGGATCCGGACGCGAGCGCCTGCTCGGCCATGAGGGGCGACAGACGGAACCACTCGTCCTTGTCGATGCCGTGGGCCCGAGGGGTGGGCACCGCAAGATCCTCGCACAGATCGCGGAGCGCCTCCACGAACCTCCCGGCCGCCAGGGCATCGCCGTCGCCGTCGGCGGCAACTCCGAGCGCGCGGGCGCAGTCGGCGTACCGGCTCTCGGCGGCCGGTACGGAGAACGCCGTCACCGCGGGGAAGAGCATCACGTTCGACAGTCCATGAGCGACGTGGAAGTGCGCGCCGATCGGGCGGCTCATGCCGTGCACGAGCGCCACCCCGGCGTTGAAGAAGGCGATGCCGGCCTGGGTCGCGGCGAGCATCATCGCCTCGCGAGCCTCGGAGTCTCCCCCGTCGGCGTAGACGCGGCGGAGGTGGTGGCCGATGGTCCGGATCGCGTTCAGCGCAAGGCCGTCGGAACTCTCGGTCGCCCGCACAGCGCCGCCGCGCCCCCGCAGCCAGAGGCGATCCCGATCCTGCTGAGTTTACTTTTCTATACTCAGCTAGTAGCGTCACGAGCAGCACATCAACCTGGCTGCACGCGGGACGTGGGCGTGGCAGCGACCTGCGAAGGAGCACCACCATGGGAGCAAGCCCAGAGGCACGGCAGTTCGCCCAGTTCCTCGAGAGCGTGAGCGCGAAGTCCTCGACGCCGGGCCTCGACCTGGCCATCGTCCGCGACATCGTCGACTCGAACCACAAGGCGTCGACCGAGCCGGAAGGCGTCACGTACGCCGAGGTGGACGCGGGCGGCGTCCCCGCCCTCTGGGCCATCCCCGAGGGAGCCGATCCCGACCGGGCTCTGCTCCACTTCCACTTCGGCGGGTCGGTCACCGCCTCGATGCACTCGGACCGCAAGGCTGCGGGCCATATCGCGAAGGCGGCCGGCGCCCGCTCCCTCGTCGTGGACTTCCGCCTGGCGCCCGAACACCCTTACCCGGCGCAGCTCGACGACGCCGAGACGGCGTACCGGTGGCTGCTCTCGCAGGGCTATGAGCCGCGGAACATCGGCAGCACGGGCCATTCGATCGGCGGCACCCTCGCGGTGATGCTCCCGCTGCGCCTGCTCGCGCAGGGGGAGGCGACCCCGGGCGCGATCGTCAGCGTCTCGCCGTGGACCGACCTCACCATCCAGAACGCGTCGGTGGACGCGAACGAAGACAACGACAAGATGCTCAGCAGGAACACTCTTGAGCTCTTCCGTGGCGCCTGGCTCCAGGAGCCCGGAGTGGACTTCGCCGATCCGAAGATCAGCCTCGTGAACGCTGATCTGACTGGCCTGCCTCCCACGATCGTCCTCTACGGCGAGTACGAGACGCTCGCCGATGACGGCGCCCAACTGGGCCGTCGCCTCGAGGACTTCAAGGTCACCTCCGAGGTCCACCCGCTGCCCGAGGGACAGCACTCGTTCGTGCTGGGCGCGGGGCGCGTACCCGAGGTGGACGAGGCGATCCAGCGGATGGGTCAGTGGCTCCGCAAGCACCTCGGCGCGTGAGCTGAAGCCACACCGGGCGGAGCGGCCTTTCGGCCGGACCGCCGCACCACCGCGATGCCGGTGACCGGTCCGCCGGTCGCCGGCATCCTGCTCGGCCATGTCGGCCGGCATGCGGTGCCTGTGTCCGACACGGTTCCGCACACAGCCACACCACCGTCCCTTGATGCCACGAAGGAGTGCGCGATGGGAACGTACGAGGATGTCTTCCGCGCCAGTACCGAAGACCCGGAAAGCTTCTGGCTGAGGCGGCGGAAGCCATCAACTGGGATGTCACCCCGCATCGCGCCCTGGACTCCTCGGGCGCACCCTTCTACCGCTGGTTTCCCGACGGACGGCTCAACATCTGCTTCAACGCGCTGGACCGGCACGTCGAAGCCGGCCGCGGTGAACAGGCTGCGCTCATCTACGACTCACCCGTGACCGACACCCGGCGCACCTACACCTACACACAGCTGAGGGACGAGGTGGCGGCCTTCGCCGGAGC
>NZ_JBQHCX010000033.1:0-29018 GCF_052068475.1 Streptomyces sp. SD31
GGTGGTGGGCCTTGCGCGAGAGGTGCCGTTTCTTGACACCGGACTCTGCGGGCGGACACCCCCCGGCACGTCCCCTTCCCGCCGTACGCGACTGCGGGCCCGTGGTCCCACTGCACTACTTCACGCCGGGTGTACGGCCATGTCGTCCCACGGGAAGTTCCTCAGCGCCGCCAAATTGCGCATCGCCAGCGCGGCTGGGCCCTGGGGGCCCTGTGCGGGGGCGTCTCCCGCTGCCCAGGTTTCCACGGCCACGCGTACGGAGGCGGCGGCTACGGCGGCGGCGAAGCGGAGGTCGGGGGTGGGGGCGGCAACGTTGTCGTCGCCCTTGTTCGCCCTGTTTGTCAGTACCGCCGCCAGCGTTGTCTCCGCCTCGTGGCATACCTCCGCCCATACCTTGCGCAGGGCGGGGCTCGTGTCGGCCAGGCGGACCAGGGTGCGGATCCACTCCCAGGAGGGGGCGGAGACTCCGGCGCCCGGGGTGAGGGTGTGGTGGGCCGCGTGTTCCAGGGCTTGAGGGACGGGCAGTTCGGGTGGGGCCGTGCGGACTGCCTCTGCCCAGCGGTCGGCGCCGGCCGCGTAGAGCGGGGCCACCGCCTCCTCCTTGGTGGCGAAGTAGCGGTAGAAGGTGCGCGGCGCTATGCCGGCGGCCTGGGCGATGTCCTCGGCTCGGGTGGCCCGTAGGCCCTGCTTCACGAAGAGGGCGGCCGCGGCGCGGGCGATCTCCATGCGGGTCGCTGCCTTGCGTCGCTCCGTGAGGGACGGGGCGTGTGCGGGGGTGGGGCTGCTCACGTTCGGCAGGCTATGCCTGTGTGACACAATCTGCCATTCGGGTGGGTCACCCCGTGGTTCAGGTACGGGGTGACCCACCCGTGCCCGGAGAGAGCCGGGCCCCGGCACCCAGGGGGGATGGGCGCCGAAGCCCGGCTCGGGGAAAGTCCCGGCGCCGGGGGGAGTGCGTCGGGACTTGGTCTGTGGGTGGTCGTGGTGCTCGGCCGGTGGGGCTCCGTGGTCTTTGTCCGGGGGCCCGAGGGCGGTCGCCTCAGGGCCCGAACTCCCGTACCCGGTTGTCTTGTTCCCGGTGGCTCGTGCATTGAAGCGGCGTTACATCGCCATGTTTGCGCGGTCTTTGGCCACCCGGCGTACGCGGCGGCACGGATCGTACGCCCCCGCCCCGTCGGCCGGAGAGGCTATGCGGCCGCGTCGAAGCCGGTGCTGCGGGCCAGCTTCTTCAACTCCAGCAGGGCGTGCTTCTCGATCTGGCGGATGCGCTCGCGCGTCAGGCCGTGCTCCTTGCCCACCTCGGTCAGGGTGCGCTCGCGGCCGTCCTCGATGCCGTACCGCATCTTGATGATGGACGCCGTGCGCTGGTCGAGGCGGCCGATCAGGTCGTCCAGTTCCTCGCTGCGCAGGAGGGTGAGGACCGACTGCTCGGGGGAGACCGCGGAGGTGTCCTCCAGGAGGTCGCCGAACTGGGTCTCGCCCTCGTCGTCGACCGCCATGTTCAGCGAGACGGGGTCGCGGGCCCAGTCCAGGACGTCGATCACACGGTCCGGGTTCGAGCCGAGCTCGGCGGCGATCTCCGCGGGCTCCGGGTCACGGCCGTGCTCGCGGTTGAACTCGCGCTGGACGCGGCGGATGCGGCCCAGCTCCTCCACCAGGTGGACGGGGAGGCGGATGGTGCGGGACTGGTCGGCTATCGAGCGCGTGATGGCCTGGCGGATCCACCAGGTCGCGTACGTCGAGAACTTGAAGCCCTTGCGGTAGTCGAACTTCTCCACCGCGCGCACCAGGCCGGCGTTGCCCTCCTGGATCAGGTCGAGGAGGGGCAGGCCGCTGCGCGGGTAGCGGCGGGCCACCGCGACGACCAGGCGGAGGTTGGAGCGGATGAAGATGTCCTTGGCCCGCTCGCCCTCGGCCACCAGGGACTCGAGTTCTTCACGGGTGGCGTCCGCCCTGGCCTCCTCGTACCCGTCGAGGACCTGCCTTGCGAACACACCCGCCTCGATGATCTGCGACAGCTCGACCTCTTTTGCAGCGTCGAGCAGCGGCGTGCGTGCGATCTCGTCGAGGTACATGCCGACCAGGTCGCGGTCCGCGATCTCGCCGCCATGGGCGCGAACACTGCTTGCCGCGTCGGTCCCGCCAGTGGCGGACTGACGACGGGCGACGGCACGGGTTGCCATGCGTGCTCCCTTGCGATGTGGGCTGGCGGGTGGTTCTTGAACGCTTGGGACTCTTCTCGAGTGCCCGCCGTTCGATGGAAACAACGACTGGAATCAGGACAGAATTCCCAACCCGCCCTCATATTTTTCTGATCTTGCAGTACCCTGTCCGGCCACACGAGGAGGCACGATGCCGCCGGAACGTACAGAGGTGCAGGTCAGGCCGGGAGTCGAGAGTGACCTCGAAGCCCTCACCGGTATCTACAACCACTATGTACGTGAGACGCCCATCACATTCGATACTGCGGTTTTCACGCCGGAAGAGCGCCGCCCTTGGCTGCTCTCCCACCCTGAAGACGGCCCGCACCGGCTGATGGTTGCCGAGGAGGGCGGGCTCGGGGACGACTCACAGCGGATTCTTGGCTACGCCACATCCAGCGCCTTCCGGGCGAAGCCCGCCTACGAGACCTCCGTCGAGGTCACGATCTACCTCGCTCCGGACGTCGGCCGGCGTGGCGTCGGCACCCTCCTCTACAAGGCCCTCTTCGAAGCGCTGGCAGACGAGGACCTGCACCGCGCCTACGCCGGGATCGCCCTGCCGAACGAGGCGTCCACGCGTCTGCACGAGCGGTTCGGCTTCCGGCACGTCGGCACATACCGCGAGGTGGGCCGCAAGTTCGGCCGGTACTGGGACGTCGCCTGGTACGAGAAGGAGCTCTGAGCCCCGGCGGCAGGGAGGTTCCCGCCGACGGGGAGGTTCCCGCCGACGGGGAGACCTTCAGCCGACGGGGAGACCTTCAGCCGAACTGCACCGACCGCTTCGCCAACCCCATCCAGAACCCGTCGATCACCGACTTCTGCGCCGCCGGCTCACCGGCCGCGTCCGCCGCGCCCATCGTCACGAACAGCGGGGCGAAGTGCTCGGTGCGCGGGTGGGCGTAGCGGCCGGCCGGCGACTTGTGGAGGAAGTCCAGCAGGGCGTCCCAGTCGCCGCCCTCCAGTGCCCGGCGGCCCCAGTCGTCGAACTCCACGGACCAGGCGGGGATGCCGCTCTGCCGCAGGGCGGCGAGGTTGTGGGTGAAGAAGCCGGAGCCGACGATCAGTACGCCCTCGTCGCGCAGCGGCGCCAGCTTGCGGCCGATCTCCATGAGCCTCACCGGATCGAGGGTCGGCATGGAGACCTGCAGGACGGGGATGTCCGCCTCGGGGTACATCTCGACGAGCGGAACGTAGGCGCCGTGGTCGAGGCCGCGGTCGGGGATGTCCTGCACGGGCGTGCCGGGGGCGCGCAGCAGTTTCCGTACGGACTCGGCGAGTTCGGGCGCGCCGGGGGCCGCGTACGTCACCTTGTAGTAGTGCTCGGGAAATCCCCAGAAGTCGTAGACGAGAGGAACGGTCTCGGTGGCACCGATGGCGAGCGGGGCCTCCTCCCAGTGGGCGGAGACCATGAGGATCGCCTTGGGGCGCGGCAGCCCGGCGGACCAGGCGGCGAGCTCGCCGGGCCAGATCGGGTCGTCCGCGAGGGGCGGGGCGCCGTGGCTGAGATAGAGAGCGGGCATGCGCTCCTGCGTGGCGGCGGACATGGCGGCGACTCCCTTCGTAGACCTGAAGCGTTATTTGCTTCAAATCTAAAGCTTCCCTGCTCACAAGACGGTACGCCGCAGTAGTTAAAACTTCAAGGAGAGCTCTCGTACAGTGGAGTACATGAATACGGCATCAACCTCCGCACCACCCTCGCCCGCATCCGCATCCGCGGCGGAACCGCGCTGGCTCACCGACGACGAGCAGCGTGTCTGGCGCTCCTACATCGACGCGACCACCCTGCTCGAGGACCATCTGGACCGCCAGCTCCAGCGGGACGCGGGGATGCCGCACGTCTACTACGGCCTGCTGGTCAAGCTCGCCGAGTCCCCGCGCCGCCGGCTGCGGATGACCGAGCTGGCGATGTTCGCGAAGATCACCCGTTCCCGTCTCTCACACGCCGTCGCCCGGCTGGAGAAGAACGGCTGGGTCCGGCGCGAGGACTGCCCCGACGACAAGCGGGGCCAGTTCGCGGTCCTGACCGACGCGGGCATGGAGGTGCTGCGGGAGACCGCACCGGGTCATGTGGAGGCCGTGCGCCAGGCGGTGTTCGACCGGCTCACCACCGAACAGCAGAAGGCCCTCGGCGAGATCATGCGGATCGTCGCCGAGGGCCTGCAGCCCAGCGAAGCGGGTGCGGACCTGCCCTGGCTCCGCTGAACCGCTCATTCAGCAGCGAGCCGGGGCAGGTCCTGGGGGTCGTACGTACGGAGCGTCCCCATCCCCGTACGTACGCCTGGTCCCGAAGGGGTACTGCCGTACGGTCGTCGTCGGCCTCAGTGCGCGACGACCGGCACCCGTACCTCGTCCTCCATGCCCTCCTCGGAGGACGCCACCGTCGTACCGTCCGGGCGGCCGGCGTTGACGAAGGTCACGACGATCACCGCGGCGAGCACCAGCATGCCGACGGCGAACCAGATCGCGTTGGTGTAGCCGTGCACCATGCCCTCCAGCTGGACCAGCTGCTGCTGGGAGCGGGAGCTCGCGGAGCCGATGTGGTCGGCGATGTACGACGTGGTCGCCGAGGCGGCGATCGTGTTCAGCAGGGCCGTACCGATCGCGCCGCCCACCTGCTGCGAGGTGTTGACCATCGCGGAGGCGACACCGGCGTCCCGGGGCTCGACGCCCAGGGTGGCCAGGGACATGGCCGGCATGAACGCCGTACCCATGCCGAGACCGAGCAGCAGCATCGCCGGCAGGATGATCGAGGCGTACGACGAGCCGATCTCCAGCTGGGTCATCAGCAGCATGCCGACCGCGGCGACCAGGAAGCCGGGGCCCATCAGCATGCGGGCCGGCAGGCGGGTCATCAGACGGGTGCCGATCTGGGTCGAGCCGACCATCATGCCGACGATCATCGGCATGAAGGCGAAGCCGGTCTTGATCGGCGAGTAGCCCTTCACGATCTGCAGGTAGTACGTCAGGAACAGGAACGTGCCGAACATCGCGATGATCGCGATACCGAGCGAGAGGTAGATCCCGCCGCGGTTGCGGTCGGTGACCACGCGCAGCGGCAGCAGCGGGGCCTTGACCTTGGCCTCGGTGACGACGAAGGCGAGCAGCAGGACCGCGGAGGCGACGAACATGCCCACGGTCACTGAGTCGCCCCAGCCGTCGGACTCGGCGCGGGTGAAGCCGTAGACCAGCGCGACCAGGCCCAGGGTGGACAGCAGGACGCCGGGGATGTCGAGCGGGTTGCGGTTGCGGGCGCCCTCCGGCTCACGGATGACGAAGTACGCGCCGAGGGCCGCGACGATCGCGAACGGGATGTTGACGAAGAACGTCCAGCGCCAGTCCAGGTACTCGGTCAGTACACCGCCGAGGATGAAGCCGACGGCGCCGCCGCCACCGGCGATCGCCCCGTAGATACCGAACGCCTTGGCGCGCTCCTTGGCGTCCGTGAACATCACGGCGAGCAGAGAGAGCGCGGCGGGCGCGAGCAGTGCGCCGAAGACACCCTGCAGCGCGCGGGAGCCGAACATCATCGCCTCGTTGGTGGCCGCGCCGCCCAGCGCGGAGGCCGCGGCGAAGCCGATCAGACCCACCACGAAGGCGTTCTTGCGGCCCCACAGGTCGGCTATCCGGCCGCCGAACAGCAGCAGACCGCCGAAGGCGAGCGCGTAGGCCGTGACGACCCACTGCCGGTTGCCGTCCGAGATGCCCAGGTCCTGCTGGGCGGAGGGCAGGGCGATGTTCACGATGGTCGCGTCGAGGACGACCATGAGCTGGGCCAGCGCGATGAAGACCAGCGCTTTCCAGCGGTTGGGATCCACAGCACCGAGGGTGCTGCCGGGGGCCTTTGCGGCCGTTTCAGACATGGGGGTACCCACTTCGGGACTTCGTGACGGAAAAAGTGAAAGGTAAGGGGACGGCTCGTCGGCTGTGACGGCCGGTGAGATTCGGTGTGGTGACTCTTGCCGGTGTGACTTCTGCCGGGTAGTGACTTCTGCCGGGTAGTGACTGCTGCTGACTAGTGACTGCTGCTGATTAGTGACTGCTGTCGCGCTCTGAACTGTTCGGTCAGGCCTGGCGCAGGTCCTCCATGGTCATCGCCGTGCCCGGCAGGACCGAACGGGCCGGGGCCCGCAGTCCGTCCAGGAACAACTGCAGATGGCGGTGGACGAAGCGGTCGACGCTCTGGCACCCGGTTCCGGCCGGGGGCCGGCTGAGCTGGGCCACGGCGACCATCACGTCACCGACCTCCACGTCGGAGCGGAGTTGGCCGGCCGCCCTGGCGCGCTCCATGACCTCGTTGACGAGCTGCTCGAACCGCTCTCGTGCTGCTTCCAGGTCCGGGTGGTGCTTGTCGAAGGTGCTCTGGACCATCGGGCACAGCGCGCTGATCCGCTCGTCGGCGGCGGCGTGCACGAACCGCTCCAGAGCCTCGAAGGCGTCCCCGGTCTGCGCGAGCGCCAGTTCGACCGCCGCCACCGTACGGTCCATGACGGAGCAGACGACCTCACGGACCAGCGCGTCGCGGTCGGGGAAGTTGCGGTACACCGTGGCGTTGCCGACGCCGGCCCGGCGGGCGATCTCGTCGAGCGGCACATCGGGGCCGAACTCGACGAACATCTCCCGGGCGGCGGTGACGATCCGCTCCCGGTTGCGCAGGGCGTCGGCGCGCGGCCGGGTCGCCTTGCGCGCTACGGGGGTCGCGGTCTGCACGGCGTACTCCTGAGTTCCGGTGGAATGAGTTCCAGTGGGAGGCGATCCGGGGAAGGTGTCCCCGTTTCGCTCGGACACATGGCTAAACGGGGAAGACCTCCCCGGTTATTTCCCGCCTCCCGGAAAAGTTCATGTGACCTGAATCACAAGCGCTCGGTTCCAAGAACCCACGTTCGGTCTCTTCCAGCGCGCGCCCGCGCACCCCTCGACACAGGGTGATCGAGAGGGTGCAGCACGCGGTCGGGCGGGCTGCCGTGGACGGAAGGGCCCGTGCATGCAGCCGAGCCGTCGGATACGCCCCCGTCGTGTGGCCGCCCTCGCCTCCGTGACCGCCCTGACCCTGGCGGTCAGCACCTCGGCAGGTACCGGGCACCTCACGGCGGGCGCCCCGACGGCCACCGGCGCGGGCCCGATCGCGCCAGCCCGCTCCTCCCCCCTCGGGCCCTGCATGATCAGCGGCCGCCCCACGGTCCAGATGTCGGAGGGCATACCGACAGCGCGCGGCTACGCCCGCTCCACCGGCACCGTCCGCGCCCTCACCCTGATGGTCGACTTCCCCGACGCGCCCGGTCCCGGCCGCGCGCTCGACCGTTTCGCGGAGTTCTTCCCGAAGACCCAGGAGTGGTTCCGCACCAGCTCCTACGGCCGCCTCGACTACCACCCCCGGACCCCGATCCGTGACTGGCTGCGCATGCCCAAGTCCTTCCGGGCGTACGGCATAGAGCGCGGCGCGCCCTTCGACCCCGGCTACCGGCAGCTGGTCCAGGACATCGTGGCCGCGGCCGACCCCAAGGTGGACTTCCGGTCGTACGACTTCCTGAACGTGCTGGTGACGCCGAACGCCGGCCCCTCGGCCCTGGACACGGTCCTGTCGGTGTCCTTCGCCGGCAACATGGAGGCCCCGGTCGCCGACGGTGTCTCGGTGGCCAACGCCTCCTTCGTCTACTCCCGCCAGGACGACGGCTCCGGCACCTACCACCGCACCGGTTACCGGGTCCTCCCCCACGAGAACGGCCACGTCTTCGGCCTGCCCGACCTGTACACCGCCGAGGGCGGGGGCGCGGTCGGCCACTGGGACATCATGAGCGAGGACTGGGGGGCCAACAACGACCTGCTCGGCTGGCACAAGTGGAAGCTGGGCTGGCTGGACGCGGCACAGGTGCGGTGCGCGGCCGACGCCGGGACGTCCGAGTACGCCCTGACCCCGCTGGCCCTCGAGGGCGGCCCGAAGCTGGTGTTCGTACCGCTGAACCGCCGCAGCGGCTACGCCGTAGAACTGCGCACCCGCGAGGGCAACGACGAGACCGTGTGCCGCCCCGGCGTCCTGATCTACAAGGTCGACGCGGACGTGGACACCGGGATGGGCCCGGTGAAGGTCCACGACTCCCACGAGGACAGCGGCGGCTGCACGCGCAGCCCGAACGTCCACGCCGAGCTGTCGGACGCGACGTTCGTGCTGGGGGAGGAATTCCGGGATACGAAGCGGGGGGTGCGGATCGCGGTGGTGGGGGCGGATGTGGGGGGTGAGTATCGGGTGCGGGTGTCGCGGGGGTAGGGGTGGAGGGACGGCGGAGGCAGGGGTGGAGGGACGGCGGGGGTAGGGGTGGAGGGACGGCGGGGGTGGGGCATCCGGGCATGCGGGCACACGGCTCGGGGGCGTCGTACGCGCGTGTGGGTCCACGTCGGCGTACGCGCGCGTGGGTCGCATTACGGTGAGAGCCTGCTGCGACCGCTGTACGGAGAGCCGATGCCCGCGAAGACGACCATGGACGCCGCCCCCGCCGTACCGGCGGAGGCGGTGACGCCGTTGATCCGTGGCGTCGCGGTGCTGCGGCAGCTGACGGAGGCCGGCGGGACGCTGAGCGCGAGCGGGCTGGAGCGGGCCACCGGGCTGGCCCGCTCCACGGTGGACCGGATCGCGTCCACGCTCGCGCGCATGGGGTACGTCCGTATCGACGGCCGCGATGTCGTCCTGGCGCCCCGCGTGATGGAACTGGGCAACTCCTACCTGGCCGCCCTGGGCCTGCCGGCCCTCCTCTCCTCCCACGCGGACGCGCTCGCCGACGAGTTGGACGAGTCGGTGTCGCTGGCGGTCGGCGACCGTGACGGCATCCGCTTCATCCACCAGGCGACCCGCCGCCGCGCGATGTCCCTCAGCTTCCGCATCGGCGACCTGCTCCCGGCCGAACGCACCGCGCCGGGCCCGCTGTTCGCGACCCAGTGGACGGACGCGGAGTGGCACGCCTGGCGCGAGCGCCGGGCGGCGGACCCGCAGGACCGTGGCTTCCCCGCCGTACCGCCCCGGGAACACGCCTCGCCCGACGAGGACTTCGAACGCCGGGCGGAGCGGGCACGCAAGGACGGCTGGGCGCTGGACGACCAGTTGATCGAGCCGGGTCTGGTGGCCGTGTCCGTACCGGTACGGGATCCCCGCGCGGGCGGCCGTATCGCCTGCGTGGCGAGCGTGGTCAGCCACACGAGCCGCCACACCGCCGCGAACCTGCGCGACACGCTCCTCCCCCGCCTGCGGGCGGCGGTGACGAAGATGGAGCACGAGCTGCGCGAGGCACCGCAGCCGAAGCCCGGGGCGGCACCGGCGGGTCTGGCGATCTGGACGGGTGCCTCCAAGCAGGAACTGGGCCGGGAGTTCGTCGAGTCGCTGGCGCGCGGGCTGACCGTACTGACCGCCTTCGGCGAGGGCCGGGCGGAGCTGACGCTCACGGACGTGGCCCGCGCGACGGGCCTGGCACGGGCCACGGCACGCAGGGCACTGATCACATACGAGCATCTGGGCCTGGTACGCCAGTCGGGGAACCGCAGCTTCACGCTGACCCCGCGCGTACTGTCGCTGGGCTACCCGCCCCTGTCCCGCACGTCCCTGTCCCAGATCGCGACCCCGCATCTGGCCGAACTCGCCGAACGCGTCCACGAGTCGGCGTCACTGGCGGTGCTGACGCCGTCGGGCGAGGAGATCCAGTACACGGCCCGGGCCGCCACCAGCCGCGTGATGAGCGTCAACATCACCCTCGGCACGCGGCTGCCCGCGTATGCGACGTCCCTGGGCAGGGTGTTGCTGGCGGATGCCCGGCCCCGGGAAGGGCAGTTGGCTGCCGCCCTGACCGAGCTGCACCCGCTGACCCCTCGTACGATCACGGACCCATCGACTCTCGCTACGGTGCTGGAGGACGTCCGCGAGCGCGGATACGCCCTGGTCGACGAGGAGTTGGAGGAGGGCCTGCGATCGGTGGCGGTACCGGTGCGCGACCGGACGGGCCGGGTGGTCGCCGCGGTGAACGTGGCGATGCATGCGGCGCGACGTTCGGTGGAGGAGTGCGTGCGGGAGGTGCTGCCGGAGCTGCTGGAGACGGCGGCGCAGGTGGAGGGGGATCTGCGGGTGGCGGGGCGGTTCGCTCGGGTGGCGGTGTCCTGACCCCTTTGTTTTCGAGATTTGTTTTTGAGGTTTGTGTTTGAAGTTTGTGTTTGCGTTTGAGGTTTGTGTTTGGGTTCGCTTCTGAGATTCAGCCGTCGTACGGCCTGACGGCACGGCCCTCGCGCAAGGTCAGCCCCCACCAGGCGAGCTGGTCCAGCAGTACGGCGGCGGCCTTGGCGGTGCCGTCCTGGTCGTACGGCCGCCCCTCGTCGTCGAACCGCTCCCAGGCCATGTGGAAGCTGACCGTGTCGCGCAGGGTGACGGCGTGCAGCTCGGCGAAGACCTGCCGCAGCTGCTCCACCGCCCGCTGTCCGCCGGCCATACCGCCGTAGGAGACGAAGCCGACCGGCTTGGCCCGCCACTCCCGGTAGACGTAGTCGATGGCCAGCTTCAGCGCCGCGGGGTACCCATGGTTGTACTCGGGCGTGACGACGACGAACCCGTCGAGCCCACCGATGCGCTCGGCCAACGTCGGGGCGTCGTCCTGGGTGGCCGACCGCTCCAGGGTCAGCTTGAGTTCATCGGCGAGGGCAGGTTCGGACAGGTCGATGACATGCGTCTCCATGTCGTCACGCCGCCCGACCTCGGAGACGAACCAACGGGAGACCTTGTCGGCGAAACGGCCGGGGCGGACGCTGCCGATGAGGACGCCGATCTTGAGTGGGGGGTGGGGGGTGAGGGTGCGCGGGGACTGGGACATGGGGGTGCCTCGATTCCGGGTGGTCGGGAGAGTCCGCAATTCGGCCCTGGGTGGGCCCGCGCAAGCAACGTAAAATCTCAAGTTCGCTTGAGGTCAAGCGCGCCTCGGGGCAGATCGAAGAAGATCGACGAAGATCGACGAGGCACACCGCCGATCACCGCCAACCGGGGCGAACCCCGAGGGACGGATCCGCTACGCTGTCAGGGCACCTTCTGCCTTGCCTTCGTAGCTCAGGGGATAGAGCACCGCTCTCCTAAAGCGGGTGTCGCAGGTTCGAATCCTGCCGGGGGCACCAGCTCAAAGGGGCCTCACCTACCAAATTTGGTAGGTGAGGCCCCTTTGACATCTACAGCTGACATCAACGACGGCGGTCACTGACGACCGGGGCGCCTCCTGAGCAGCCGGTCCATGTGGCTCATGGCTTCGCGCTGCGTCTCCTGGACGACGTGGGTGTAGACGTCCATGGTGATGCTGATCTGGCTGTGTCCGAGGATCTCCATCACGACTCGGGGCGCGACTCCGGCCGCCGTGAGGAGGGTGGCCGTGCCGTGCCGGGCATCGTGCAGCCGGATGACGCGGAGGCTAGCGGACTGGGCGACGCGTGTGAATGAGCGGTAGACGTTGCGAGGCTCGACCGGACGGCCGGTCCGGGTGGTGAAGACGTAGGCCGACTCCTGCCACCTCTCCCCCGCCTTGGCTCGGGCAGCGGCCTGCCGCATCCGGTGCCAGCGGAGGGGCGCGAGGCAGAGGGCGGGCAGCGGGACGGCACGGCGACGGCGGCTCTTCGGATCGTCGTCGTAGAGGACGCCACGGCGGCGCTGGGTCTGCTGGCGGACGTAGAGGACGCGATTGTCGAGGTCGAGGTCAGACCAGCGGAGACCGACGATCTCTCCCCGCCGCAGGCCCATGGCGATGGCGAGCACGAAGGCCGCGTAGAGAGGGTCCTTGCGGGAGGCCGCGAGGAAGTCGAGCGTCTCGTCGAGGGTCCAGGGCTTCAGCTCTCGGTTGTCGGTGCGTGGCGGCTCGACGAGCTTGGCGACGTTGCGCGTGATCAGTTCCTCGCGGCAGGCGGAGGACAGCGCCGAGCGTAGAACTCGGTGCGATTCCTTGGCCGTTGCCGCAGTCGTCTCCTTCTCCAGGCGGACGAGGAAGCGGCGCACTTCAGCGACACCGAGGGATTCGAGTCGCTTGGCCCCGAGCAGGGGCACCAGGTAGAGGCGGACGTGCGTCTCGTACTTGTCGTACGTGCTGAGCTTCCGTCGCGGCTTGATGACGTTGTCCAGCCAGTACGGCAGCCACTCGGAAAGCTTGGCCGAACGAGTGGGCACGGGTACGCCCTGGTCGACCTTGGCGAGTAGTTCCCGGCGCTTGGTGTCGCACTCCTGCTAGGTCTTGCCGTAGGCGAACCTGCGGGCACGGGTGCCGTCCGGTTGGAGCACGTAGACCGCGCACTGAAAGCGACCGTCCTTGCGCTTGGTGATCGTGCCCGCGCCGTTCGGGTTGCGCTTGCGTTGGCCGGCCATCAGGCTGCCGCCTCCATTTCGTTGGTGATGTAGTCGCTGAGGGCCCGCGCGGGGATACGGCGGCACCGGCCGATGGTGATCGAGGGGAGCCGACGGGAGCGGATCAGGTCGTAGACCGTCGACCGAGCTTGAGTCGCGCCATGACGTCAGTCACGGTCAGCAGCTCGTCGTCACGCATGCGTCGGTTCTCCTTCTGTTCCGAGGGCGGGTTCGAGGGACGCGGCAAGCCAGGCTTCGGCGGAGGAAAGGCCCGTTCCGGCGAAGACCCAGTGCGCGAGAACGAGGGTCGTGTCCGGGTCTGTCTCGGCGCTTGCTGCGGCTTGGGCGCGGCGCCATTCGGCGCGTGCGTCGCGGAGAGCCCCGAGGGTGGTCGAGTAGCGGCGGGACTTGGTGGAGAAATGACCGCGGAAGCCGAGCATGTGAGCCCAGGCCCGCAGGCGAAGGTGTTCGAGGTCCTTGCGTGCGCCGAGGGTCCAAGCAGTCCGGATCAGGCGGCGAGCGTGGTCGCTGATGTCGAGCTGGGCGAGTTCGGCGAGGAAACTTGAGTGGGCGATCGAGAGCTCCCGTGGCGGTCTCGGCACCCTTGGTGGCGTACTTCGCGATGTACGCGGCGACGGCCCGTTCGGTGAGCTCCTGGCCGCCGTCGAAGTCGGCGCTGTGGATGGTGCGTACGTCGAGTTGGCGGCCGAAGGTGAAGGTGTGCGGCCGACCGTCGATGACTGGGCCGTCCACGCGTACGTGGGCAGCGGCGGTGCTGATGGCATCGGTGAGCAGCTCGGCGGTGGCCCAAGCGGGAGGTGGAGTCTCGCCGCCCTCCGGGCCGTCGATGCGGATGACGGCGTGGAAGTGGACGGCGCCGCGCTTCTGGTACTCGGCGACCTTGGCGAAGGACACCCGGGCGTGCTGGCGGAAGGCGCGTTGTGTGAGGCCGGCGCGCTTGGCGACCTCACGGCGCAGGTACGTCGAGAAACGGCGCCAGAGCGAACCGGCGTGGGCGTTCCAGAGGACCGCGGCTTCGTAGTCGTAGGTGTCGGGGTCGAGCGGGGTGCCGAGTGCGTCGTCGTCCTGGTCGTGGAGGGTGCCGCAGCGGCATCGGCGGACTGAACCGGCCGGGCCGGTGGGGCGGTTGTGGACCGGGCCGAAGCTCGGTGCGGTGAAGGTGGCGAAGACGCGGGGGTGGGCGGCGACGCGTTCGGGAGTGCCCTTGCCGCCACGCAGGCCAGAGGTGATCAGGTGGAAGGTGTCGCGGCGGTAGACCTCGGCGCAGGCCGCGCAACGGGTCGTTCGGCGGTTGTTGCAGCGGACGAGGAGGTGGCCAGCGGGGAGGGTCGAGGAGTCGAGGCGGTGGAGGACGTTGCCGATCTCGCCGGTGCGGGTGTTCACGTCGTACTCGGTGCGGTGGCCGTCGAGGCGGATCGGGTGCGTGCAGCCGCCGAGGCTGGAGAGCTGGCGGGGCGCTGACAGATGAAGACGATGAAGGCACGTCGTACTGCCTGGCAGACCGCCCCAACGCTCCGCAGCTTGCGGGCGACTACTGGCAGCAGGTTGAACCACAACCGCACCAGATCGGGCGGGAAACAGAGGGGAACCACGGGTAAGGCAGCTGCTCCTGACGACGCCCGTACCTCGACCGGCCCAGCAGGTCAGCGCAAGGATGGACAGCAGATGATCGCAGCTTCCCAAGCTGCGGGCCTGGGCACCCGTGAGGCCGACGTGCCCTGTCGGCCTCGGCCCGCCTGCGACTGCCAGCCGTGGCGCACCTGGACGTTCATTGCAGAAGCGGCGCGGTGTGTCCCACAGAAAAGCGGCCGCGGCCAGCACGGGCTGTGCCCGTACAGAAGCAACACGGCATATCGAATCTCAGCAACTCGCCGCGGGCCTCGCGGGGAACTCTGCGCAGGCACCGCTCACATGCGACGCCCTGGGGAGGGGTCTGCTCACGCTTGATCGCTGCTGACGACGGCAAGGTGGCCTCTGGGCCGCACATGCAGAAGGCGAGCCGGCCACGATCCACCCAGTGAACGCGCTTGGTCCGCAGTTTCTCCAACTCGACTCCGGCCCGACAGTTGCAGCGCTCGGCGTAGGGCGTGCGCCACCACTCGTTCTCAGGGACTGGCACTGGGTTCGGGCAGTGGGGAAGAGCCAGCTTTTGGGGTGGAGACACACCGGCATGGTAAGTCCCCTGCCTCTCGGCGGGTACGAGCGCGACAGCCGCGACAAGCAATCGACGTCTGCCTCAGAGCCTTGCGGCACAGCAGCGGAGGACAGCAACCACCGCAACCGCAGCCGACCGTCAGAAGCCGTCGAGGGCCCACAGACCAGCCCACCGGCCTGAGTGACTGCCTCAGGACGAAGAGGTCGTGCCACAGCCGTGCCAGATCGTGCGGGGAACCAGGGGGAATGACGGGGAACAAGTCGCCGACCGGTCAGGTCCGGTAGCCGCTCCGGCGCAGGTCAGTCGGGCAAGCGCTCATGGATAACCCAAGCTTCCCAAGCTGAGAGCGCGAATTCGATTCTCGTCACCCGCTACTGGTCGGAGGTGGGTGGTGTGGGGGAGGCAGGACGGTGGCTCGCTCACGGGCTTGGATGGCTTCTGGTTCGGCGTCGGCTTGTTGGTAGGCGTCGGCAGCCGCGAGCCAGTGGTAGCGAGCTTTGTCGAGGTGGCCGGCGTTCTCGTGGGCGTGAGCGAGGTGTCGGTGTGTGGTGCCAATGGCATGCCAGTCCTCGAACTCGTGCTGGATGGTGAGGGCTTTGGTGTAGGCGTCGACGGCTTCAGCGGTGCTGCCGGTGGCCTGTAGTGCGATGCCGGTGTTGCGCCAGGCCTTGGCTTCGCGGTCACGGTTGCCAGCTGTCCGGAACAGTTTCCGTGCCTGGATGTGGGCGTCGATGGCGTCGTGGGGGCGGCCAAGGTCCATCAGAGCGAATCCGGTGTTGTTGAACACGTATGCCTGCCCATTGCTGTCACTGAGGGCCCGAAACAGCTCACCTGCCCGTTCCAGGACAGGGAGGGCCTCACTGGGGCGTCCGGCAACACGCAGTGCGGAGCCGAGGAAGTTCCAGGCGAAGGCCTCTCCAGTCCGGTCGCCGACTGCTGCCAGCAGGTCGCGGGCACGGGTGAGAGCATCGATGGCTTCGACCGGCCGGTCCGCCGAGCGCAGGGCCAGGCCGAGGTAGTTGCAGGCTTGGGCTTCGGCCGCGTGGTCGCCGATAAGGCGGGCCGTGTCCTGTGTGTGGCGGCTGACGGTGACGAAGTCGTCGTAGTAGCGGCGGAAATACAGGTAGGTGCCCAGCAGCAGGCCGAGCCGGACCAAGAGGGTGCCGTGGCGTGCCTGCGCTGTGCCGTGCATCGTGGCCAGCAGATTGGCCCGCTCGGTGTCGAGCCAGGCGATGGCTTGCGCTCGGCTGCTGAACACCTGTTGAGGCACAGGCGTGTCAGTCCACCAGCGGACCAGGTCGACGGCGGCGGCCGTGCGGTGAAGATAGTGCTCCAGCACTCGCTCCCGGGCGGCCGCGGACTCTTCGGCCAGGACGTCGTTGCTCTCGGCAACCCGGGCCGCGTACTCCCTCACGAGATCGTGCATGCGCCACCGGTGCCGGCTGCTGCCTCGCTGTATGAGATGGGCGCGCTCAAGCGCAGCAAGGTCTGCGCGCGGCGAGTTGGCTTCGCCCAGCAGCGCGGTGATGGCCTCGAGGCCGGTCTCCGGCCCCGGAGCGAGCGCCAACAGCCGCAGTAGCCTGGCCTGCTGGGCCGGAAGAGCGCGATAGGAAAGCTCGAAGGTGGCCCGCACACTGCGCTCCCCGTCATCCAGTTGGTCCAGAAGGCTGCGCGATGCTGTCAGGTCACGGCCGAATTCCCTCAGGGACATACTGTGGTCCGCGATCAGCAGGGCCGCGGCGATCTGCAGGGCAAGTGGCAGGCAGCCGCACAGCGCGGCCAGAGCCGATGCCTGCGAAGCATGGCCCGCCACCCGCGCATCGGCGGGATCTGCCGCATGCAGCGCGCGGTCGAGTAGTTCACAGGCGCCCTGCGTCGACAGTTCGTCCAAGGCGAGCAGTCGAGCGCCCAGGGTGGGGAATTTGTGTCGTGATGTGGTCAGCATGCGGTGGCGAGAGTCACCGGGCAGCAGCGGTCGCACCTGGCTGACCGACGAGGCGTTGTCTGCCACCACCAGTACTGGTCCGCTCTCCCGCGCGCGACGGGCGAGCGCCGCGCGGTAGAACGCGGAACGTTCCTCGGCTTGTACCGGGATGTGCTCCGGCCGGGTGCCCAGCGCCCGCAGCAGCAACTGCAACGCCACATCGGCGCTGATTGGCGAGTCGTCGTAGCCGTGCAGATCGACAAAGAGCGTGCCGCCGGGAAACCACCCCCGAGCCCGGGCCTCATGGGCGGCCTCCACCGCGAGGGCTGTCTTGCCAATGCCACCCAGCCCCGACACCGCGGCGACCAGCACGGCCTGAGGCCCCGGCTGCGCTGGATCCAAAGCCTCCAGTAGCTTGCGCAGTTCGTCATCGCGGCCGGTGAAGCCAACGGTCCTGGCAGGCAGTGAATCGAGAGCAGTGGGCGGGGGCACATACGGCTGATAGTCGGCCCTGCCGATCACCGGTCCTGTGAACTGCCCGCCTCTGAAGTCAAAATGGTCGTCGTATTCGACACTCATGACACCCCCCGCATCCCCCGGCTGCCTCCACGGTACGCCGACGCATGTCAATGCCTGAATGAGATCTAGGGCCGCGCGCAGCATCTCTCGCCACCTTGCGGGTCTCCAGGGTGACCACATCTGCGATGTGGACGTCAACGGCCAGGGCCGAGCGGATTCCGAAGACGACGACCCTGTGTTCCGGGCACGGAACAGCAGCAGGCCATTGCGGTACAGCACCCGAGCACAGCAGCCTCTATGACCACAGCCGACCGTCAGCAGCCCTCAATGGCTTGCTGACCAGGCCAGAGGCCCCCAACAGCCTTCCCGCCGATAGTCTGGGACGAAGAGGTCGTGCACGGTGCTGCGTGTAGCGACATCGCCAAGGGTGTCTTCGTGGCCGTGGAGAGTGGTGTCGCTGACCGTGACGGGCGACTGGTTCAGCAACTGCGAGGACATCAGCATGGCCTACCACCAGTTCACCGATCCCGACGACGTCCTTCCGTCGGGGATCGTCCCGCTGATGGAGCGGCTGCGCCATGTGGACGCTGATCGACTTCCGAACGGCCGTCGGCCAGATGTGGGACTGGGATCCCAACCTGTGCTGTATCCGGCATGCACCTGCACCGATCGGACAATCGCTTGCGTAGTGGCTCACCGACTGGTTGCGCGGTGAGGCGCACGAGGGTCCCTACCTCCGTCGCGTACAGGCCGACGCCGACTCTCACAGCCCTTGAGCCCGGAGGGCGGTTCCCGTCTCACATTCCGTCTCATTCATCGGCGTTCACGGCCGTTCAGGCAAGACCTCGAACCCGGTGACACACGGAGCCGGGCCATCTGTGAACGCAGATGAACGCCCCTGGACCCGGCGCAAGACCCCACCAACACAGTTGGAAAGCGTGTTGGTGGGGCACCGTAGCGACTGGTCCTGTTTCAGCTGCTCGTCGGCGGGCCCCGACGCTCTGGCCCCACGCCACGCCAATCGATCCACGGCGCTTCCACGACCTGCGCCGGGTCGATCTCCAGCCCAGCGCGGCCTGAGAAGCACGCGGCCCTGAAGAGGGCGAAGGAGGGACCGGCTGTGTTCGTCTGCGCTGATGGCGGCAGGCCATTGCGCATCTCGGCGCCCGCATCGAAGCACCGGCCGCGTGCCTGAGCGGGTGGGTTCAGAAGATCGGCGTCTGCGCTTCGATATCGGTGAGTCCTTCCTCCATGGTCAGCGACGGCAGCACGCGGACGCGGTTCCATTGGGGGAGGCGAGACTCCGTCAGCAAGCGGTCGACGTTCTCGACCTTGTCGGACTGTACGACCACGACAATCGTGTGTTCACGGTTGACGAAGGGGCCGGCCACGATCTCGACGCCTGCCTTCTGGGCGAGGTTCGGGATGTCAGGGGCGGTCTGCAGCATCAGGTCGCGCGTTGTCGCGTTAGAGGTCGGACAGACTTCCGGGGTGTGGGTCGCGATCAGGACGAAATGCATCTCAAGGTTCCCTTCCACTTGAGGGCCCTTGATCTCAGCCTAAGCCGCCCCGAGGTGCTCCGCGACCGGCGATCCAGGCTCCGGCAGGCGGAGGGAGGGTTCACGCCCAGAGGTTCCGTATCGCAGATCGGTGGCCCGACGAGACGGTAGGAGTCGCTCAGGCGTGCTTCCTCGACAACGCCGTCGCCGCACGCCTCGGTGTCAAGGGCAACCCGTGGATCGATCGCGTCTGGGCTGACGTCATCGAGGCAGCGCCCGACCTCGAGCGCTGAAGTCCGCCGCACCACAAGCGCACCAGATAAGGCGGAGAACAGCGGGGAATCACGGTGAAAGCGGGCTCGAACGGCGAGACCACTATGTCTTCGTTCGTCCAGGTCAGCACTCGGGCCGCCCTCAAATGATCGCAGCTTCCCAAGCTGAGAGCGCGAGTTCGATTCTCGTCACCTGCCAGAAGGGGGATCGTCGGGGTCGATCCGCTGTTGATTCATCTGGGCGAGACGCACGCACTTCGGTGCCTCGACTTCATACGCCACTGGCTCCGCCTGAGAACTGGTCGAGGCACCCAGCATTTGGAGCGGAAGGGGCAACAGGATCAGCGTGCTTCCTGGCCGTCAGAGGGCAGCCATCGGACACTGCCGCAAGGAAGCCGTCTGCCGGGCACGCCAGGAGGAGGAATGGGCTCCGTTATCGTCGGTGTCATCGGAACCCTGTTGGGGGTCGCGATCACCAGCGTCTATCAGCTGGTACACGCAACGCGCAGTCGTAACTGGCAACGCGAAGACTCACACCGGGATGTAAAACGCGGCGTCTATACCGAGTATCTCAGGTCAATCACTGCGAGCTATGTTCAAGCCAAGTTACACAAGAGAGATCGCTCCGAGGACGCCAGGCTCCTCGCAGCTACAGCTGAGATCGAGATCCTTTCAGGAAGCGAGGTCTCTCGCCAGGCTCGGGACCTGACGGACGCCGTCCTACATCTACACGACCGCATCGCCAGGCGCGCTTGCGTAGCCAAGACTGAGGAGCGAGCCATGAATGATCGTCGCCTCGCCTTGGTCGATCTATTCAAGACAGATCTCGGGATTGGCAACGCACATGGGCCGGCCAAGCGTCCGCGACCACATTGGAGACCACCGTTCCGCCGAAACGACTAGGTCCGGAGTGCCACGACTCGGCGATCGAGGCAACCAGCAGTAGTCCGCGCCCATGTGCGTCATTGGCGTCCGGGCGCGGAAGCCGCTCGTTCGCCGGGAAGCCTGGATTGTGGGCTTCGAAGCGGAGCGAGGTCTTCTCTCGGAACCACTCCACCCGCACGACCCGTGGCTCGTCCACTGGCCCGTAGCGGAAGGCGTTGGTCACCAACTCCGAGATCATCAGCGCGCAGTCCTCGACCGAGCAGGCCGGGTAGTACGGAGCGATGAACTCCCGGAACCAGCGTCGCGCCCGGGGTACGGACTCCAGGGCCGGATGCAAGGTCACTGCTCCGAGCCGCGGCGATGGCCTCCAGGCACCATCAGCGAGTCGCTACCCAGGTATAGACAGCGCCGCCGAGGGACACGAGTACCCCCAGGCACACCAGCACCCTTGAAACAGGATGCATCCAGGGGAGTCTGGGCAGCTGGTGATGAGCTTGTTCGCGTTCGATCAGGCGCAGTGAGGCGATGTCGAGAGTCGTGGCCAGGTGCCCTTGAATCTGCTTGATCGCATCTTCAGCCAAGAGCGCCGAGGCTTGAAGTCTCATGCTCTCCGCATACGCCGCAACGAGGATGACGCCCGTCAGCAGGCTGATCACTCCCGCTGCGCCACGCATGTCTGCATTCAAGGCTGCCGCATAGGCCGTAGCCATGACCGCAAGGCAGACCAACAGGGCGTTGAGTACCTGGTAGGCCCGCCCCCTTCGGTTGACGGAGACGACGTACTGCCATCCAGCGCGGAGCTGTGGCCGCACTCCGTTGGGGTGCGCCGCATGACCAGCAACGCCCCGGGTTGCCCCGAGTGCGAACAGCCGATGGGGTCTGGTGGTCTCGTGCTCTCCCGGCGGAACGACGATGGTCGGCTGGCTTGCCGCGCGCTGTGGAGGTGTGCCTGTCGGCATGTCTGGTGGAACTGGGCCGACGGGCCGGATGAGCAGCTGGAGGCCTGTCCGGTGGCAGAGCTGTTTCAATGACATCCAACGCTGACATCAACGGCTACGGACGGCCGCAGTTGCCAACAGCCGGTCGTAGCCTCAGAGCACGGAGGAAGGCCCGACCGCGCACGGATGGATCGAACTCCTAAAGCGGGTGTCGCAGGTTCGAATCCTGCCGGGGGCACAGCTTGCACAGCAGGTCAGAGGATTGGCGGCCCCTCGTTCTATTCGAACGGGGGGCCTCTTTCATGATCGAAGTCCACATGGATGCCAGAGCCCGTACGGCTGCGCAACGGCGAATTCGGCAAGAAGATAACCGACCATGTCTGGCACCGCCCTGTGCGCGCCGCCCTCGAGGACCGCTACCTCTCCGACGCCGAGTGGGGCGAGATCGCCCAGCGCATCGTTCGGGCAGCCGGCATCGCGCCAGCCGGTGACGACCCGGCCTGCCGCTGGATCGCCGTACGCCACGCCGACGACCACATCCACATCCTCGCCACCACCGTCCGCGAAGACGGCCGCCGTCCCAAGCTCCACGACAGCGGCATCCGCGTCGGCACGCCTGCCGCGAGATCGAGAAGGACTACGGGCTGCGCCAGCTTTAATCCATTGGGTTGTGGGTTCGAGTGCCACAGGGCCTACCGCGTCGTCAGCGCCCGCAGGGCTCCGACCGGCAGTTCTGTCGCCCTGGCCGCATGCTCGGCCAGGGCGACAACTGTGACCGGGGGCTGTCTCACCCACCGCCGCCGCCCCCGCTGTCCGCGCCCGGCGGCCGAAGGGGGGCGACGGTGCGGACGATCGCGTCGGCAAGGGCGGCAAGTCCCTTGGCCGGCGGATCGTCGAGAAGCACGGTGCGTCGGGTGGTGTCGAGGGCGTAGTGCTCGCGCAGGCGCTCTTCCCACTCGGAGCCGAACCCGTGCAGCATCGCGAAGGGCAGCGCTTGCTCGTAGAACCTGAGTGAGGCCTGGTCCGGCGGCAATGGGTCGTCGCGTTCCAGAATCTCCCGCAGTCGGCCGGCGTACGTTCGGGCCGCGTCACGCACTCTCCTGCCTTCCCCGGTGAGGAACCAGTCGGTCGACGGCGCGACCCATGCCAGGCCGGCTCCCGCAACGGTGCCGCAGGACAGGCCGATGCCGACCGGCAGGGACAGGGACACCCCGCCTGCTGTCTGGGCCAGCACAAGCGTCCCGGAGAGCCCTGGGTAGAAGCACAGGACGCCCAAGGCCCGCAGGCAGCCCCTGGCCCGGACCGGCCGGGTCCGTGCCCATCCGGCTCGCCGCAACTCCCCGTCGGCCGACCTTCTGACCGGGCGGACCAGATGAGCCCAGGTGGCGACTTGATACCCGCCCTTGCGATCCGCGGCGAACGAGGCCGTCCGTTCAGGGGTGTGGTCGGTCCTGTCGGTGAACAGCAATTGGAGGAGAAGCCGCTCGTCCGGGCGGAGGTTCTCCGCCCCGGGGTCGGTGGGGTCGGTGGCGGGCTGGATCGTGTGGTCGTCGATCACACGGACAAAGCCGCGCGTGGCCAAGTGAAGGATCTGGTGAGCGATGCTCCGCGCGACGGATTCGATGACGCCCCCGCGGCCCAATGCAAGCAGGCTGTGGCCCAGCACACTGGCCTGGTCGTACAGGCTGTCCAGGGCGCGCTGCAGCTGCTCCGTGGGCTCTCCTGGCTCTCCGGACCGTGTGGACGAGTGCAAGGTCGTACCGGTGGTGTCGGCTTCCTCGTCGGTGGGTCGGCGGCGGGGCATCAGCGGTCGCCGCCCAGTGCGAGTGCGGTGGCGGCATCGGCGCAGCCCCAGGCCAGGGTGACGCCGGCGCCGCCGTGCCCGTAGTTGTGCACCAGCCGGGTGCCTCCGGCCGGGGCATGCGGGTCGGCTTCCAGCCGGACTCCGCCTTCGCGGTGCGGTCGTAGGCCCACCCGGTGCCCGATGACTGGGGCGTCAGCGAGTTCCGGCAGCAGGGCGGTGCAGCGGCGCAGGATCGCCCGCGCAGTGTCCGGGCACGGGACGGTGTCCCACCGGTCATCCTCGAAGGTGCCTCCCAGGACGACATCGGTACTGCGGGGGTGGATGTAGGTGTAGCCCTCCGTGTCGTCCTCATCCCGCAGGGAGACGTGCAGGTCACGGTTGCCGACCAGGAGCAGCTGGCCCCTGACCGGCCGCAACCGCGAATCCCCGCACAGCGCGCGGGCTCCCAGGCCGGTGGCGTTGACGACCACCGGTGCCCACGCGGTCGCCTGGTCCAGGCGGTCGATCCGGCGCAGCACCAACGTGCCGCCGGCTTCGGTGAACTGCTGCTGCAGCCATGGCAGGTAGCGGGGCATCTCCACGGACGGCACGGTGAACGCCAGACCGGCGGTGTAGGGCGCCCGTATCTCGTCCGTCCCCAGCCGACGTATGTCGGGGACGGGCGCCGTCCACCAATGAACGGCGGGCGGTTCGGCTCGCAGCAGCATCCTTGTCGGGCGCATCACCACCCCGGGCACACCGTCGGCCGCTTGGCGGGCGAGTTCCACGAACGTTCGGGTGGCCCAGTCCAGAACCCGTGGGTGGCCCGTCGTACGAGTTGGATACCAGACGGCCGCCGCGATCGACGACGTGGTCGAGCCCGGTGGCTCGGCCGTCACCAAGGCGACCCGGACACCCGCCTGTTGCAACCGCAGCGCGCTGGTGAGCCCGATGACCCCGCCACCGACGACCGTCACATCGAACATGTCGGCACCACCCTCCTGACCTCGTGGGTTTGTGTACCGCCCAGTGCACAGCCCGAGTTGACGGGCCGTCCAAGACCAGTCCTGCTCGATGCGATAAGAACTGCTTATAGAAGCGCTTATAGTCGGTGGATGGACCTGCGACGGCTGCGGTACTTCGCGGTACTGGCCGAGGAGTTGAACTTCACCCGGGCCGCGCACAGGCTGCACATCGCCCAACCCGCGCTGAGCCAGCAGATCAAGGCGCTGGAACGGGACATAGGAGCCCGTTTGATCGACCGGACCAGTCGTGGCTGCACTCTGACCGCCGTGGGTACAGTCGTGGCGCGTGAAGCCGTCGAACTGCTGGCCCACGCGACCGCGGCGCAGGAGCGGATCCGTGCGGTACGCGACGGGCGGCAGGGGCAACTGCGCCTGGCTTACACACGCTCCGCACGTGGCGGCGTCGTCGACGCCCTCGTCGCGGAGTTCCGTGCACGCAATCCGGACATCGACCTTGTCCCGCAGACGGGGTGGACGGCACACAACATCGCCGAACTGCTCGCCGGCCGACTGGACGCGGCCTTCGTCCGTCCTCCACTGGACACACCGGGAATACAGTGCCGCCTGATCGCCCGGGAAGAACTTCTCCTGGCCCTCCCCGCGGACCACCCGCTCGCCGGCGAACGCCGGATCCCCCGCCACCGCATCGCCACGGAACCGGTGATTCTGTGGCCGCGCGAGAATGGTCCGGGAATGCACGACCGGATCACCCAGCAGCTGTGGCCCCATGGGGGGCCGCGCATCGTCCGCGAGGAACCCGACGACGAGCAGCTTCTCCTCGCGGTGGCCGCGGGGGCCGGAATCGCACCAGTGCCCGAGGGGCGAGCTCGTGCGCTACGGATCCCCGGGGTGCGCCTACGGCGGCTGACCGCCCCCGCCCCCACCGTGGACATCGCCCTGGCCTACCACCGGCGCGCCGCCACTCCCCTGCTGGACCGGCTCCTGGACGTCATCGAGTCGATGCCCGGCCAGGAGGGACCGGAAGACCCCGCGGCCCCGGTGCGGGGTGCCAGGACGGGACCGACGCCCGGACGCTGATCGTGAAGGCCGTCAACGCGTCTCGCTGATCCTGGGCAGGACAAGGGAGACGCCGAACTCGCCTGCCGCGCACGTGAAGCACTGGCCCCAGGCTGCCCGCACTGCGAGCTGGACAGCCTGGTCCAGGGCTACCGGGGCTACCACGGGCAGCTGATCCTGAGCAGCGGCGATCTTGAGGAGATGGGCGAACTGAAGGACGTCCGTCGTGCTGCACGCGAGGCGGGCCGCCGTCTCGGCTGGCAACCGAAGACCCATGTCGTCGACGCAAGACTCTTCGTGTATGACGACCGCGAGGTCCCCAGGGAGATCAGCGAGCTGGCCGCCAGGGATGCTGCTGACGCCATCGACGCAGAACTCCGCGGCCGCGAGTAGAAGCAAGTACGGTCAGCCGCCGCCCCACCTTTGCGGAAGAGCCTGCGCAGCTTGCCGGAAATCTGTCGAGCCCGACCCTGCGGTGGCTCTACCCTTCCCGCATGGCCCATGGAAAGACCTCGTACGTTTGCCTGCCCTGCCGGGCCTCGTACAAGCAGCCCTACCCCGGCTACCACGACCACGACCGGGTCTGTCCACGCTGCGCCGAACCATTGATCCACGTCGGCTCCGCCTTCGCGGCACCCAAGAGGCGGGACACCGCCGCCTGGCGCACGCTCTCCGTGCTGCTGCACGCCGGTGTGCGTTTCCACAAGAGCTGCTGCGGCGGCCCCGGCTACCGCCCACGCACCCTCAGCGAGGTGCGTGAACGGATGGCCTACGCCCGGGCCACCGGAGAACCGTTCGCTCAGGCGTTGGTCCGCCGCGACCTGCCCTAGCAGCCCGACAGCAGGGGACGTTCCGGCGCGCCGCCGAAGCGCCCCCTGCTGTCGTACACAGCACACGTAAGGCACACATCACGCGGCATCGTCTTCCAGGACGGCCACTGCCTCCGCCGCCTTGCGGGCGAGTCCGGCCCCGCCATCCGTCTCAGTTTCCGTCTCATTCAGTGCCGTTCACGGCCGTTCAGACGAGACCGGAGGCGGTAGCAGCCCAGACAACCGGCCGCTCATTGCGTGGACGCCTGCACGGAAATGGAACCTGCGCACCTCGCTCGTCATCTATGTCATTGCCCTTCCATGCCCATTTTTGATGATGCATCAGATTCTCGCTCAGATGTTGCTCGACTCTCGCCGCCTCTGATCACGGCCATGATGCACTTCGCCTCAACGCCAGCCCACCTTTACAGAACTGGCAGAACTGAGGGGGATTCATGCCGCAGGCCCCGGCCTCTTCATCGCCGAGCACTACGGCGGCGAACCCCAGCAAGGCCCCCCGAGACCCCCTGGCCCTACCGGAGAAGCCTGATTTCCTGCTTCCGGTGACCAACGGCACGGACAGTCGCACGTTGCCGGTGTTCACGCCGGCCGAGAAGGTCTACACCATCCACGCCCTCTGCACGGGTAAGGGCACCATGACGATTCAATACGGACCCAAGGATTCAGACCCTTCCAAGATCACGTGCGATGACCCGGTCACCATCGGCCGCGTCTACACCGCGCCCGGCGAACAGAAGCACCTGTCCGTAAAGGTCAACGGCACCGATGTGCACTGGTCCATGGCCATCCTGTCTGGCACTCACGCCATGTGATGCCCGGAATGGGACGACGATCTGGAAGCCATCCGCTTACCGCTCAGGAGGCCTGATCGGTCGAGCGAGGTTCCTTGGTCGGGTGTTCCCCTGGTGGTCAGGGCACAAAGGCAGGGCGCCTCTTGGTAGCTCAGGGTTTCGACCCCAGTCGAGCCACACCGGGAGGCCCTGTCGTCTGCGTCCTTTCGCCCTCACGTCTGCAGCGTCTGGTTACGTCCATGGACGCAACCCACGGGTTAGGTCGGAGCTGACCCTCGAGCCAGCGCCAGACGTCCGACGCTCGAAGTCGACCGCACCACAGGCGCACCTAATGATCCGCTCGCTGGGCCGGAGGCTCGGCGGGACGACAGGCCATGGACACCTGGCACCCACTCGTGTCCCGGCGTGCTCAGGAGGACCACGCCGCGAGGAGTTCCGCCGGGCCGTACGCGGCGTCGAGCCCCGCGCAGTCGGTCCCGCTGCGCGAGATGGCGATCACAGGCACGGGAGCAGGCGTGAGCGCGGCGCGGTGCCGGTGCAGCGCCGCGAGATCGTGCCGGTCGAACGGGGAGCTCTCCAGCCACTTCACCGACCCGACGAACAACAGCTCCTTGGCGATCGGCGCGCGGTCCGCTCCCACGACGTCGATCTCCACATCGTTGGTACGGGTCCAGTAACCGCCGATGGCGGGGGCGGCGGGGAGGTTCGCGTCGGGCACCAGCCGTGCCAACGCCTCGCGCACCAGAGGTTCAATGGCCCTGCCACGCCAGCTGGTCCAGTTTTCACGGATGCGCTGCAGTGTCAGGTCACCCCGGCCCCGCTCGATCTCCTCCATCGCCGGACCCAGGAGCTTCAGCCAGAAGCGGAGGTAGGGATCCGCGACCCGGTAGCGACGATCCTTCGAAGGCCGCGTGGACACGGGAAGCTCCGCCGCGATCACCCGCTTGTCCGCAAGGATCCCCAGCGACCGCTGTAGCGGGGTCGCCCCGATCCCGCCTGCGGCGCGGGCAATATTGGAGAACGTCCGCTCACCGCTGCCGATCGCCGAGAGGACGGTGCGGGCTTGGACCTGCTGGGGGAACTCTGCAGCAAGCGAGCGCTCCGCCGATACCAGCAAGGCCGACACGGGATCGCTGAGCGCCGTCTGCAGGAACTCCCACATCCCGGCGCCGTGCGTCCACTCCGCACAGATCAGCGGCAGTCCACCGGTGATCAAGGCCGCATCGAAGGCCGAGGCAGGATCGAGGCCGAGCATCTCGCCCACCTCCGCCGGGTTGAGCGGACCCAGCACCATCTCCCGTCCGCGCTGGTGGAACGGGCGTCCATAGCTGTTCAGCGCCTCCATCATCGACAGGTCGGAACCGATGAGAACCAGCAGAACCGGCTTCTTCTCCAGCACTCGGTCCCAGGCCCGCTGAAGCATGCCCTCGAAGGCGCCCTCCGCATCCATCAAATAGGGCACCTCGTCCATGACCACCACGCTCGCCCGGTCGTGCGGAAGTGCCGCCGCCAGTACGTCGAAGGCCGCATCCCAACTCGCCGGGCGGGCCGCGGACAGCAGATTCGCCAACGGAAGGCTGGACGACTGCGCATCCTGGCTGAGCCGCTCCAGGTCCGCCCCCGGCGACGCCCCTGTGGCGGCATAGAAGAGGAACGGCGCACCGGACCTCTCGGCGAACCGCTCCACCAACCGCGACTTACCCACCCGGCGGCGCCCTCGAAGCATCACGCAGCGCCCGGGCCGCTCCCCACCGACCCCGGCCGTCACCTTGCCGAGCTCGCGATCCAGCGTCTCGAGCTCGTGCCGCCTGCCCACGAAATCTGCCACGCCGCCGCCTCCCAGCATCACCTAACGACACAGATACTAACATCACAGTTAGCAACATTGATGTTAGTCAGGGGAGGGGTGGGGAGTTGCTACTCCCCCGGTGTGCCCACCGGGGAAGATCAGCCTTCCGCGCCCCAGTATGGTCCGGTATTGGACGCGGGTTACGGCGCCCCGGCACGGGTTGGGCACACATCACGCGGCGTCTTCCTCCAGGGCGGCCACCGTCTCGGCGGCCTCGCGAGCCTTCCTCTTGGCCTTTCTCCAGCTTGGCCTTCGCCTTGGCCAACTGCTTGGCGCGGCGCAGACACGTGTGCCATGTGTGCCCTGTGTGCCCTGTGTGCCCTGCGCTTCCTCGACCGCAGCCGCCGCTGGTGCTCCATCCACCTGCGGCAACCGCACCAAGAAGTGCGCACGGAGCGCATGCGCAAACGCGCTCAGCTCACTCGGCGCGCTTCATGCGAAAGCCAGGGCCGGGAACGCTCTGGTGGCTGCGCCGGCACCTCGACACCTGAGCAGGACCCAAATGTGACGACGGGGCCTGCCGAGCAGGCCCACCACACCACCCCAATGCCGGTGACCGGGCCACCGGCATGCCGCTCGACCATGTCGGCCGGCATGCGGTACTTGTGTCCGGCACCGTCCTGCACGCCACCACACGTCTGTCCCTCGATGCCACGAAGGAGTGCGCGATGGGAACGTACGAGGATGTCTTCCGCGCCAGTACCGAAGACCCGGAAAGCTTCTGGCTGGAGGCGGCGGAGGCCATCGACTGGGATGTCACCCCGCATCGCGCCCTGGACTCCTCGGGCGCACCCTTCTACCGCTGGTTTCCCGACGGTCGGCTCAACATCTGCTTCAACGCGCTGGACCGGCACGTCGAAGCCGGACACGGCCAACAGCCGGCGCTCATCTATGACTCACCCGTGACCGACACCCGGCGCACCTACACCTACACACAGCTGAGGGACGAGGTGGCGGCCTTCGCCGGAGC
>NZ_JBQHCX010000034.1:0-28285 GCF_052068475.1 Streptomyces sp. SD31
GCCACCTCTTACGAGGCGGCGGTCACGCTCGCATCGTTCCTGCTCTGGGCAAGATCCGTTTGAAGACGGACCCTAGTGCCACATCAGGCAACGTTCGCCCTGTTGTCGGCTGGCGGTGTCAACCCGTGCTGAGTGGCGCGGTTTTCTCCGCGTCGAGTTGGTGGTCGGCCCAGACGTAGCTTTCGGGCAGCAAGTCGGTGATGAGGACGGTTCGGATGCGGTCGCCCTCGGCGACGATGACCTTGAGGGCGGGGAAGTAGTCGAGAAGGACCTGACGGCACCGGCCGCACGGGGGAACAACCCCTCGCTCGCGGTCGCCGACGGCGACGATTGTGTCCAGCTCGTAGGCGCCCTGGGCGGCTGCCGCGCCGATGAGGACCAATTCGGCGCAGGGCCCTCCGGTGAAGTGATAGGCGTTCACCGCGGTGACGATCCTGCCGTCCCGGGCGCGGGCTGCCGCTGCCATGGTGTGGTTGTCGCCCCGGCAGCGTGTGCGCGCGACGTGCGCTGCGGCCTGGATGAGTTCGTGGTCGACGGGGTGGGTCTGTGTGGTCATCTTCTCTGCCTTCTTCGGATGTCAGGCGACGTTGGCCCGCATGACGATGGCGTGCAAGCGAATATCGGCAGTGTGCTTGTTCCGTGATGATGTAGCGGCGGATCATGCTGTCCTGCTCCTTGTAGGCGAACTCGACGTTGCTGACGTCGGCCTAGGCGCCGCCCCGGTGTCCTTCTTCTTGGTGGGGTGCGGGGAGAAGTTGTCGAGCACGATCGCGATACGGACATTGGGCGGGTAGAGGCTGCGCAGGTAGCGGCAGAACGGAAGGAACCTCGTCCTGTTCTTCTTAGGCTTGATGCGGCCGTAGAGCTTGTCCTTGGCCAGGTCGTAGGCGGCGAACAGGTGCCTGACTCCGTGCGGGCGGGTGTAGGTTGCCTGCCGCTGGGGCCTCGGCTCCCGCTCGGGATCCCTGTGCCTCCCGCCGCGCTCGGCCCGCTGCCGCCCGGGGTGCGGCTGGAGATTGAGCGGCCGAACTCGTCCAGGCAGAAGACGACGTCGTAACCACCTTGATTCCGGCGGAGCTGATGGAGTCCATGCGGACGGTTGTACATGATGCAGCAGGCAGACGACGCTCATCTCCAGTTGCAGCAGCTCGATGACCACGAGGAGCGCGACTGGCAGCGCCGGCTTGGCTCGAAGCCGTTGAGGCTGTGCAAGGGGCCGTGACTCTGTACGCAACGGCGCAAGATCTCAACCGGTACCAGGTGGAAAAAGCAACCGCGACAGGTCGTCCGACATCCAGAGACGCAGCCGGCAACGCCTCTGTAGCCACACCCTGGCGCTGCCGGTCCCACACGAGCTCATCGCTGCGAGCCGAGTGGCTCACTCCTCTGCCGCGGCGACCGAATCAGGTGCATGATCCCGTCACCCCCCTGAACACAAGCACATCAGGGGGCGTTGTGAGCGGAAAGCGCCATGTCCGGACCCAGGCCACAGTGGTACGCGCGGGGGACACCACAACACTCGTATCCCTCGAGCGCTGGTGTCGCGGGCAGATCCTGGCCCCTGTCGATACCCCGATCGTCGAGACAGCGGCCGGGAAGCCGCGCCGGAAGCTGCCCCGCACGCAGTTGTGGGTGAGGGCTCGGCCCACCGCTCGATTCCGCGAGGAGCTTGGCCTCTGCGACTGGGAGCCCAAACCAAGGGGTTCCGTGTACTCCAGCAGCGTGACCGGCTCGAGGGGCTGACCGCCCTTGGGGGCGGTGGCGGCTGCTGGGGGCTGTTTTCCAGTCGTGATCACACGCGTCTGCCGGGCGGGCAGGACGGTGGCGGGGCTTCTGGATCAAGCTCCGGACTTTCAATCGAACCCGGACGCACGGGCGGCATACTTTGGTCGGCCGTGGTGAGACCGAAGACGGATTTCCTGGCACCGGGCGCCTTCCTAGCGTGGCCGTGTGACGACGACCGATGCCAAGAACGCTAAGAAGGCGCCGCTGCGGCGCGAGGCCGTTCAGGGTGAGGAGCGGGCGCTGGCGCCCGATCTCGCGCGCGGGATGATGCTCTTGCTCATCGTCCTGTCCAACACCGCCTTCCACCTCTGGGCGGCTCGGCACGGTCCTTCGGGGTGGCAGCCGGTCGACGGGACGTGGGCCGACCGCGCGGTCCAGTTCACTATGATCACCGTTCTGGATCTACGGGTCTATCCGCTCTTCGCGTTCCTCTTCGGCTACGGGATGATGCAGCTCTACCTGCGGCAGATTGAGGCCGGGACCTCGGGGCGCGCCGCGGTGGGGATCCTGCGCAGGCGCAGTCTCTGGCTGATCGTCATAGGGTTGTCGCACGCCACCCTGCTCATGGCCGGCGACATCGTCGGCTACTACGGGCTGCTGAGCCTCATCCTTGGCTGGCTCTTCGTCAGGCGCAGTGAGCGTGCACTGAGGTGGTGGATCGGGATCGCGGCCGCACAGCTGGTGTTCTTCACGGCACAGCCAGTAATAACGGCCTTGCTCCGCGGCGAGTTGGGATCCCTGGGGGACTCGGGAGCGGAGGCGGGCTTCGAGGCGTACGCGTCGGGCGAGGAGAACGGGCTCGCCGCGCTCGGTACCCGGCTGACAACCGGTCTGTTCATCACCTTCGCAGGGGCCCCGCTCGCGCTCATCGGCGGCGGCTACCTGGTTTTCCTGCTCGGCTTCTGGGCGGCACGCCGTCGCGTTCTGGAGGAGCCTGGGCGCCATCTGCGGCTGCTGCGCCGCACCGCGGTCAGCGGCATTGCGGTCGGCTGGCTCGGCGGGCTGCCTGCCGCGCTCGCCCACGTCGGCGCGCTCGAGGTGCCGGACGACGCCCAGAGCGAGGAGGGGGCGCTCACCATCCTGCGGGACTTCACCGGGAACGCCGCCGGGATCGGCTACGTCGCCGCCGTCGCGCTGTTCGCGCACTGGTGGACCCAACGGCCCAGCCGACAGGGCCGGTGGGGCGCAACGGCCGTTGTCGCGGTGTCCGCGGTCGGCAAGCGATCGCTGTCCTGCTACCTCGCGCACTCGCTGATCTTCTCCCCGCTGTTGGCGGCCTGGGGCCTCGGCCTCGGCGAGCACCTGACGAGCGCCACCATGGCGGTCTTCGCGGTCGGCGTCTGGCTGGTCACGGTGGCCGGGGCGTACGCCCTGGAGCGCGCCGGGCGACGCGGCCCGGCCGAGACAGTCCTGCGGCGGCTGGTGTACCGGCCCTGATGTGGACTGATGTGACTGTGACAAGGCGTCACACGAACAGTTCCGGTGACGGCTGGCTGTGTCAGTATCCGTGGGCACTGGCCCAGATTGGGTTGAGCGGTTGCTCTCCGTCGCAGTATTGCCTCGGACAGGTGCTCAGTCGGAGAGATCACCGGTTTCGGACGGTCCACCTCGTGCGCCGTGGTCGCCGAGGCGCAGGAGCTGTGGGCTGGCATGTCGGAAGCGGCCAGTAGCCTCACGCACCATGGGCATTCAGATCGATGTAGTGGTGGGTCACCCGATCAACGATGAGATGGAGAGGGTGCTCGGGTTGGCCGAGGTGGTCGGCGAGCCCGTCACTGTCACGTTCATGTGGGAGGGGCGTGAAGAGGCGGAACGCGCCGTGCTAGTGCCCGCGGCCCCGCTGGCGCTCTGGGAGCATTGGGCCCAAACCGCCTACCCGACGAGTGGCGCTGGGGAAGAGAACCGGGCTGTGGCGGAGGATCCGGAACTGGCCCACCCAGCGGAATTCGGCGCGTTCACGCTTTTTCGTCGTCGTGTAGGAGGGCGCACGGCGGTTGCACGCAAAGGCGTGGTGGTCGCCGAGCTACTGGACCCCGACGAGGCGCACTGGCTCCAGGAGAAGGCCCGCAATGTCCGCCAAGGCTTTATGGATCCGAAGCAGAAGGCGGCGTTCGAAGAGTTCCTTACCCGGCAGGCATCCCTCGATGATCAGTGACGCGCCGACTCGTGCTTCGTGACTCTGCAATTGATCTTCGGGCTCTGGTCCGGTTGGTATGGTGTGGTGAAGCTCGGTCACGCCAACAGGGCACGTTTGCGGAGGAGTTCGAAGCCTGCGTGGCCGAACATCTGGCGCTTGAGCATTTTGATGCGGTTGACATGGCCTTCCACGACATCGGAGTTCCAGGGCAGGTCAGGCCAGCGGCGACGGCATCAAGGTCGCGTTCGAGGTGTTGGGCGAACCGACTGAGACCGGGCAGGTCGGTAGCGGTTCTGGGTGATTCGATCCACTCCGGCAGTCGGTCACCCTGCAGGTCGGTAACCATGTCGTGGGCGAAGGTCCGCACGTGCTTGGCGAGGTCGTTAGGCCGTGTTTTAGGAGTGGTTCCAGTGTCTCGCCTCGTGCCGTGATGATCTCGGTGTGGGGCGTGGGGATCTATCTGATGACCAGTGGGCAGTGTTGGGCCCGTTGCTGCCGGTCGCGGTGTTCGCTCTACAACAACATCTGGGGCGCCAGCGCGGGCAGCCAGTGCGCCTTAGCCAACTCCGGTACAGGCTGGGGCGTCTGGGCCGACCATTCGGAGACCCGCGGCATCAAGTCCTACCCCAACTCGAGGTAGTCGATCGACTACCTCGCCTGGCTGACCAGCGACTACGACGTCAGCGTCCCGTCGTCCCGGCGCGTACAGCACCGCGTACGACATCTGGGACACCCACCACGACTACGAGATCATGCTCTGGGTCAACCACAACGGAGCCGTCGGACCGCTCGGCTCCTACCAAGGCAATGCCAGGGTCGGCGGCCACAACTGGAACGTCTTCAAGGGCACCAACGGGTCGAACGAGGAGTTCTCGTTCCTCCGGATCACCGACTCCACCTCCGGCACCGTGGACGTGAACGCGGTCCTCCACTGGATCGCCCACACCAAGGGCTGGATGTCCGGCAGCGAGACCATCGGCGACGTCCAGTTCGGCTACGAGATCAGCTCCTCGCCCGGCGGCCAGACCCGACAGCGGGGCCGGGGACCGCTGCCGCGGTGAGCCTGTCCCACAGCGGCCCCCGGTAGCCGTCGCCCGTGCTGCTGCCCTCGCCCCAGGTGATCGAGTCGCCCAGCGGCAGGACACGCAGGGGGGTGCCGGAGGCGACGGCGGGGGGAGAGAGGCAGCAGTCCCTGGCCCGGTTCACGGGTGGCCACGTCCCTCACCATCCCGTCGGCAGGCTCCTGAGGAACGGGGCAAGCCGGTCGGCGATCACCCGGTCGTCGTGAGCCGAGGTGTGCCCGTCACATCCGAGGAAGTCCAGGCCCGACTGTTCGAGGAACCAGTAGTGGACCCGGCTGTCGCCGGCGTCGTTGCGCGCCTCGACCACCTGTCGCACATGCTCGGCGTTTCTGTCGAAGCCGACGGCTACGAGGGTGGTGCCGGCACCGTAGCGAGTCCGCAGTTTCCGGAGGAACTCGCCGTAGGCGGTGCGGTAGGCGGCCGCGAGGCTGTCGGGCGTCCACGATTCACCGGGGGTGAGGTCGGAGAAGTCGTTGGAGCCGAGGTTGACCACCACGATCTGGGGGCGCCACGTCCCCGGGTTCTGCCAGACGTCGCCGTCCACGTTCAGCAGGGCGCGGTCGTAGTAGGTCCGGTACGTGACGCCCGGGGAGATGCCGGCGACGTTGCGCACCATGCCGAGGCCGGAGAAGCCGTTGATCTGGTAATCGGCGTCCAGCTGCTGGGCGGTGAGGGCGCCGTGGCTCACGTCGGTGTTGGTGTTCCGCTTGAGCTGCTCCGGATTGCAGTCGCGGGTGCCCGAGACATTGCCGTAGCCCACCGTGAGGGAGTCCCCGATGAACTCGATCTGGCGGTCCCGGGGCGCCGGCTTGCTCAGTACGGCGCCCCCGGGCGCGGCGACGAAGCCTCCGAACGTGCTGGTGTCCCCCGGGGTGTCGTTGCGTTTGACGACCCGGACCGTGTGCTCGCCGTCCCGCAGGCCGTTGATCCAGTGCGTGGTGTCGCCGGGTGTGACCAGGGTGGCGACGGTGGCCCCATCGACCTGGACGTCGTAGTCGGCGGCCGCGCAGTCGAGTACCACCCCGAGGCCGGTCCCGCGGAAGCGGCCCTCGAAGTACACCCCGGGCCAGCTGAACTGCACCGTCTTCCCCAGGTCCTTGACCCGCCCTGCGGTGTGCACCTGCTCCGAGACGCTCTTCACGGGGACCAGCTGCCACTGCTGTTGGCGCCGCCCCAGTCGGTGAACTGCACAACCTTGGCACCGTCCCTGGTGGCAGCGTTCCGGACCTCGACGGCCTTGCCGCTGTTGCGGTTGATCAGACGAACGTAACCGTCCGCCGAGTCCTCCAGCCGGAACTGCTGGTTCGAGCCGTTGGTGTCGCCCCACTGCACGATGTCCGCGTGGTCGGCGCCGGACCAGCCGTGGACGTCGAGCACCTTGCCCGAGTGCTGGGCCTTCAGTCGGTAGTAGCCGTCGCCCGAGTCGACGAACTGGAACCGCTGATGGGCACCGCCGTTGCGGGTCCACTGCTGAACGGCGGTTCCCTCAGCAGTACTTGCACCCGATATGTCCAGCGCCTTGCCGCTGCCCTGGTTGATCAGCTCATACCACGAGCCCGCGTCCACCGTGGCCGCTTGCGCGGTCCCGGTCGCGCCCAGCCCTGCCGGCGGAGCCGCCGGCAGGGTCGTCACCGCGGCAAGCGCCGCCGGGCGCCTCCCGCGCCCCGGCTTCGGGTTCCTGTCTCTGAAAGTCATCTGCGTGCCATCTCTCCGGCCCTGTGGCGCATCGGTGGGTCACGGCTGAACGTCCGACATTCCACCCCTGAATGTCAACCAATTTGAAGGGATGAAATAGATCAACAACAGGCACTCAATTTGCGCGACTTGATGAACTATCCACTTATCTGTACACGTCAAACAGTGTGTGTCTCACGCAGTTTGAAGCCTAAAGCGTGTTGCACAAGGCTGTGAGCAGGCAGCCTGAGCTGGGCTGTTGGCGCTCCGGATCATGCGGCGAGGGCGAGGTTGTGCATGCGGGCGACGGCTTGGACGGCGTGGTGGAGGCCGTCGCCGCGCTGGCGGCAGTCGCGGAGGATCTTGTAGTTCTTCATCCGGCCGATCACGTGCTCCACGCGGGCGCGGACCTTGCGGTGCTCGGCGTTGTCTTCCTCCTCGCCCTTCAGCAGCGGCCGTCCGGGCCGTTTGCGGTGCGGGACGATCAGGCCGGTGTTGAGGTAGGCGCCGTCGCCCAGCACCGTCACCCCCTCGCAGTGGGCGGGCAGGCCGGAGTGCCGCCAGGCGTGTGCGTCCGCGGTGGTGCCCGGCAGTGGGCGGGACGTGGCCACCACCAGCCGGGTGTCCGCGTCCACGATGACCTGCACGTTCGCCGAGAACCGGTAGTTGCGCGAGGGGGCGCCCACGCTCCGGTCGCGGACCGGGATCAGGGTGCCGTCCACGATCCACAACCGGTCCGCTGCATCGGCCGGCCGCGAGACGGGCTCGAGCGCGAGCAGCGGCCCCAGCCGTTGGATGACCCGGCACACCGTGGAGGAGGAGACGCCGAACAGCGCGCCCAGCTGCCGCATGGTCAGGTTCGTGCGGTAGTACACCGCGACCACCAGCACGCGCTCGGCCAGGGGCAACGACCATGGCCTGCCCCGCAAGGTGCCATCGCCGCCCCGCTCCCGCACTACCTTCAACAGACGTGCAAACTGCGTCACTTGCAGCCCGGTGAACGTCTCCACCCACACCCGCTCAGCCCTTAAAACCCCGGCCATACCCGGGAGATGCCCAGCTCACAGCCTTGTGCAACACGCTTCAAGAGCTGTCCCGTAACCGCTGGTCATGCGTCGCCAAGCCCCGCGCTGGCTTGCGAGCGCCAGGGTCGTCACTGGGTATCGATGCGCAGATCCCGTATGTACCAGTCGAGCCGTGTCCCGTCCGCGCCGTGTGTGTGCTTGTCGGGGGTAAAGCCCGCCCGACGGGCGACTGCGCAAGACGCGGCGTTCTCCGGCTCTACCCGGATCACAGCCTGCTTCGCTCCTTCACTCGTCGCATATCGGGAGACCAAGAGGACCGCGCGGGTGGCCAGGCCGCGCCCTCTCCACGACGGGTAGAGGCCGTAGGCGACATTCACCTGGCCGGGAGACAAGCCCTCTGCTGTGAAGCGCAGGTCGATCGTCCCCGCGAGCGCCTCGTCGATGCCTACCCGGATGCCGAAAGCGCGGAGTGGGCCGGCCGTGTCCCACTGTTCCAGGCAGTGCCGTATGTAGGCTTCGACGCCCTCGCGTGTGCCGGGACCGCCGCTGAGCCAGCGCACCAGCTGCTCATCCTCCCCCGCGAGGTGTGCCTCCGCATCGTCCAGGCGTAGCGGGGACAGAGTGATGATCCCGTCGGACAGCTTCACTTCATGCATCCGGCGATTCTTGACGCCTGAGCTGCGTTGCGCCATCGGATTCTGCGAGACATCGCGCAGGGCCCCACCACAAGAGATGATCTCGGGATGGCTGGTGTGATGACGGCGTCGGAGCCTTCCTGGGTAGCCCCGTTCACTGGGCTGAGCCCACGTCAGTTCAGCAAGCTGATCACCGCGTTGAGCCGAGCAGGCGCGGATGCGGTCCGCAGAGGACGGCTGTGGAGCATGCCGCTGGAGGACCGGGCTTTGCTGGTCGCCGCGTACTGGCGCACGAACCTGACGCTGCGCCAGCTTGCGCCGCTGTTCGGCATCTCGAAGTCGGCCGCCGACCGCATCATCGCCCACCTCGGGCCCTTGCTCGCGCTCCAGCCGCGCGGGCGGTTTCCCAAGGACACCGTGCTGATCGTGGACGGAACCCTGGTGCCCACCCGTGACCACACCGTCGCCGAGCAGTCGAAGAATTGCCGGTACTCAACCAACCACCAGGTCGTCATCGATGCCGACCCCCGGCTCGTGGTCGCTGTCGGCCGGCCGGTGCCCGGCAACCGTAACGACTGCAAGGCGTGGGAACTGTCCGGCGCGAAGGAGGCTGTCGGCAGGACCACGGTCATCGCCGACGGCGGCTACCGGGGCACCGGCTTGGTCATCCCGCACCGCCGCGAGCGCGGCCAGGCCGAACTCCCGGCCTGGAAAGAGGAGCACAATGCCTCTCACCGCAAGGTCCGCGCCCGCGTTGAGCACGTTTTCGCCCGGATGAAGGGCTGGAAGATCCTCCGCGACTGCCGCCTGAAAGGTGACGGTGTTCACCACGCCATGTTCGGCATCGCCCACCTGCACAACCTCGCCCTGGCCGGGTAACGAAGAACGGACTGGTCAACCAGCACTCCATAGATCATTTACGGGACAGCCTTAGGCAGTTGGCCAGCACGGCCTTGCGCTGGACCCGGTGGCTTTCGATCAGGGCGTCCGTGTGAGTCAGGAGTCAGCGGGTCACGGCGCGGGCCGATGGCGGCCGGGGCCCGACCGGCTGGGGTTTGCCCCGCAGAGTTCTGCTCACGTAGTGGCGGACGTTGGCGTAGCCGTCCGATCCCTGACGGCGATGCCCGTGATCTCCTGCGGGCGTTGGCGGACACGGCGTCATTGGAAGGCCTCGCGGCCGGCTGGCGCACGGCGGCCCAGGTGCGGGAGTGGGCTCTGGATCTGTGCCAGCGGGTGGAGCGCCAGCTGGACGCCGGGCAGCTCGGCGAGGCCGTAGAGGAGTGGCTGCACGGCAGGCTGCTGCCGTCTGGGGTCTCCGTCACCGAGACTTTGCGGGATCGCCGCTGGGCGCCGTCGAAAGGCGTGTTCTCGGCACTGATGCTGCTGTTCTAGTGCCAGATGTTCGTGTTGCTGGACGGTCTGGTGCCCGGCTGCCAGTGGCACGTCCTTCAGATCCCACGGGTGCTGGCGCCACCCGTCCGTGACCTGATTCTCAGCAAGGTGGTCGGCCCGGAAACAGCAGCGGCCGCTGAGGCCGTCGGCTGAATTCATCTCGGTGGCGTGGTGGTTGATGTTCAGGTGTCGAAGAGGGGGGAGCTGGTCGGGGTTGGGGTTCTGGCAGGGGGTGTGACGGGATAGTCAGGAGGTGACTGAGTATCGCTTCGTTGTTGTCGGGCAGATTGGCGGGGAGTCGTTCAGCTGCACGTGGATCTGTCTGGATGCCAGTCTGGTCGAGCGGTTTCGGGGTACCTCGGTGGATGACATGGCCGGCTTGGACGAGGCCTACAGGCTGACCCGGTTTGCCGTGGTCGGCCTTGGAGCGTTCGGCGCGGGCGGAGGCGGGAATTCTCGTCGACCAGGAGATCGCGGTACTCCTCGGGGTCCTGCCCGCCGTGCTGAAGGGTCTGGGTGTCGTCTTCAACCTGTCCTTCCGGGATTTCAAGAGCTTCGAGGGTTACTGGAAGGACCAGGGGGATGAGCGATGGCTATGCCGCACGTCGGAGCTTCGTCAGCGGCGTGTTCGGTCCTGTTCTGGATCAGTTGGACGGGTACCGCCCCCGTCTGCGGCAGGGGCGAGGTCAAGCGTGCCGTATCACCGACGTCACTTGCGTCGGCTTCGGGGCGGTCTGGCGGGCGTGTGGTGGGGCGGGATGCTCGATGAGGTGCAGTTCCTCAGCCGCCGGTACGACCTCGATAACCTGCCCAGCCACGACTCCCGGTTCGCCCATGCCGCCCGGGATGTCTGGCAGACCTGCATCAACAGTCCCGCAGGCTGGGAAGGCGACTGGATTTGGCACGAGGAGCGGTTCGGCCTGGCTGACAGCGACGAAGCGCTCCTGCGGTTTCTGGCCGAGATGTTGCATCCGGCGGTGCGCTCGATACCGCCGAGGTCGAGCGTCTGCATGCCTTCTTCAACGTGACGCTGGCGCACGACGGCTACGAGCTCATCGAGGTGGACAGCATTAGCGGCGCCCCAGTGTTTGCTGCCCGCACGATCGGCGCCGGCGTGTCCGGTGTCATGAAGGACCTGATCTTTGCGTCGGGCGGCCGAAACCGGAGTTCGTGCTCGGCGACGCCATCATCAACGACGTCCTGATGGTGAAGAATGAGCAGTTCTGCCTCGTGTACAGCCTGCGGCTCAGCGCATCTGGCCTGACCTGGGGCGAGATGATCAGCTGGTGGCGGGCTCGGGAGTCCCTCCCCGCGGACATGCCGGACAACGAGGTCGGTCGCAGTTGGAGGGCGGAGGTCGCGTCGGCCATCTGGTGCGCGGCCTTGGCCAGCTTCTTGGAGGCTGTCGTTGCCTCTGCAAGCGGCTGTGGGCGTCACTGCAGAGCGATCCCGAGCGGCCGAAGTGGTTCTCGCCCGAGCAGAGGGTGTTGCGCACCTACTGCGAGCCTGCCCCATGAGCGAGACCGGAGCCGGTCACCCGGCGCTGCTGCCGCAGGTGTACCTGCACATGGGCCCGAGAACGCGCGAAGAGCGCGGCACCAAGGACAGCGCCCTCGGCCGCGAACGCATGGCTTCTTCCTCCTGCTCCCGCACGGGGTCCGCGTCGTGGTGGAAGTGGACGGGAAGCACCACTACGCCGAGGCAGACGAGGCGTCCCCGCGGCTGTGCGCGAAGATGGTCGCCGAAGACCGGGCGCTGCGGCTCAAGGGGTACGAGGTGTATTGATTCGGTGGGTACGAGCTGGGCCTGAACAGTGCTCCAGCGCTGCTTCGCCGGTTCTTCGCCGAGCTGCTGGGGAGCCAGCCATAGGGAATAGGCCCGTCAAGCTCCACTGGCTAGGTCTTTCCCTCATGTGCCGGCGAGCCGCCGAGAGGGTTGCCGGTCCTGCCAGGGACAGCTTCGGTCTCCACCTCAGCAGCTCGCCCGCCCGGTCGCTCTTGGTGTAGCTCCCGGCGACGTTCCCGGGCCGCCGATCGGTGTCGATGGTTACCAGGGGCGTGCTGACGACGTTGTTGGAGGAACCCTGTCTCCCTCAACCGCGCCGCGACCTGGACCGGGTGTCCTGACGTTGGCCGTTCGGCCCCCTATGAGGTCTTGCTCCGCGTCCGTCGGCGTCGGCCTGGCGGTCGTTCAGACCGGCGGACGGGGCGATGTCATGCCGGGGCGCCGAGCGGCGGGTGCTCGAGCACGCGGGGCTTGTACTCGACCAGTTGGATGCGGCCGTCGAAGGTGCGGTGCTCGATCATTTCGAGGGCGACGTCCGGATAGCCGTCGTAGATGCGTTCTTCGCCCGTGGCCCCGGTGATTACCGGGAACATCACGACCCGGAAGCGGTCGACGAGTCCGGCTCGTAGCAGGGACCGGCACAGGCTGAGGCTGCCGATCGTGCTGAGGAGCCCCGAGCCGCTCGACTTCATGGCGCGGACCGCCTCGACGGCGTCGTCGCGGACGAGCGTGGAGTTGGCCCACGTCAGTGGCTCCTTGAGTGAGGAGGAGAACACCACCTTGGGGGCTTGCGTGAGCTCGTCGACGGATGCCTCTTCTTCGGGCCTGAACTCGTCTTGGCCATCCGGGACCTTGCCTGCGGCGAAGCCCGACATCAGGCGGTAGGTGTTCGCTCCCATCAGGTAGGTGGCCTCGGGCTGCTCGCCGAGCCATGCGAGGTACTCCGGGCCCTCGAGGCCCCAGAACCCGGGCCATCCCTCTCCCGATGCGTGGCCGTCGAGGGAGGTGATGAAGTCGACGAGAAGCTCCGACATGGCGGTGTCCTTTCCTAGGTGTCACGAGCTTGGACCGTCCGGGAGCCGCAAACTCATCGGCCGCGCTGTGGAGTAACGAGAAAACTCATGACGCTGCGCCGATCAGGCCGGCGGAGCGGCACTGCTTCGCAGGGCGCGGAGGGCCGGTTCAAAGAGGGGTTCTAAGTGAGGCCCACTCCACGGTCGGGCACCTCTCGTTCAAGGAGTAGGAGCCGGCCACGCAGGGCTCAGCGCGGCGTGTGATTGGGCGGTGGGGTTGCAGCGGGTGGGCGTCAGCGGAGTTGCGGTGTGGATGTCCTGGTAGTGGGCGTGGGGCTGGTTTTTGGTTGCTGTCATGGGGTGACCAAGCGGCTGTTGTGGTGTGGCCAGCAGGTTGGTTGCTGGCTGTCATGGGTTTCGCTGTTCCTGTGTGAGGGGTTGGCGGGGGCGGGTGGGCTGGGTCGTATGACGGTTCGGGGGGTTTCGGCGGGTGGGGCCGGGGCGGGATCGGCTGGTGTGGTGTCGGCCGGGGGTGCGCCGTTGGCGCGGGGTGTGGTGGTGCGGCGGCTTCTTGCGGTGGATGGGGAGGGGCCGCTGTCGCGGTTGCATGTGCGGATCGCGGCGGGGCTGGCGCGGGGGTGTCGGAGCGGACGGTGTGGCGGTGGCTGGCCGGTGGACGCCGGGGCGATGTCGAGGCGCGGCCGCGGCGGGACGGGTTTTCGCTGAGTGACGCGTTGTGGGGGGTCCTGGGTCAGGCGGGCGGGAACGTCGCGGAGTTGCGGCGCAGGATGCTCCGGGCTCAGGAAGGGGGGGTGTTGGAGGGGTGGGGGGGCGGAGTGTGTGCCCTCGCTGCCGACGTTGCATCGGGTGATCAAGCGGGATCTGGGGGCGGGCCGGGTTCTTGAGGTGGCTCGTCCGGCAGGGGCCCGGGCTGGGCTGCAGCCGAGCCGGTATGACCGGGCCCTGGCGGATTTGGGACTCGTGGACGGGGCGGGTGGTCCGCTTGTTGTCGACGGGCCGCCCGCCGACGTGCCGGTGGCGGAGGGCGCCGCGGATGCGGGGGTGCGGGGCGGTGGTGTGCGGTTGTACGTGCCGGGGGCCCGGCTGGTGTCGACCCGGCAGGTGGCCGGTGTGGTGGAGGCGGTGGGGCATACGGTCGCGGTCCGCGGGATGTGCTGTGTGTACGGGGGTACGGGCCTGGGGAAGACGGTCGCTGTCGAGCAGGCGTTGCATCTTCTGCCCGGCCGGGTGCCGGTGTGGCGGGCGGTGGCCGGGGTGGCGCCCGTCTGCCGCAGTTGCGGGCCTCGTTGTGCGAGGCGTTCGGGCTGCAGTCGGGGGCGCTGCCGCATCGGGCCGGGCCGGCCAGCCAGGCTCTGATGCGGGCACTGGCCGGGCCGGCCAGCCAGGCTCTGATGCGGGCACTGGCCGAGCCGGGTGTGCTGTTTCTCGATGACGCCCAGCGTCTGACGCCGCCGTTGCTGGATTATCTGCGGCAGTTGTGGGACGCGCCGGGCTGTGCGGCGGCGCTGGTGCTGTGTGGGGGCTGGAAGTGAGCGGGCTCTTGCCCGTGCTTCGGCGCTGCGCTCGCGGGTGCTGACCTGGCATCAGGTCGGCCGGCTGGATGAGTCTGGGGTGCGGCAGACGCTGAGCCTGTTCCATCCGGTGTGGGCGCAGGCGGATGCGGACGATGTTGCGCGGGTGGACGAGCAGATGGCGCGCGGCGATTTCCGTACCTGGGCGAAGATCACGTCGCATGTCTACGCGGCCCGCGAGCGCGACCCCGCAAGGCGTGTGGGCCGGGAGCTGATCGAGCAGGCTTGCGCGCGTTTTGGGCCCTATCCGTAACGGTCCGGGCTGCTCGAAGGGCTTGTGTACGGGCCTTCACCTGTTCCGACTGGGTGAACGAAGGCGGGCTCCGCGGAAGCGGATGAGAACGAAGGGGCATGGGGTGGAGGGACAGCCGCTGGCGCCGCCAAGGGATCCGGCCGGTGTTCTGGGGGAGGAGTCCTTGACGGCGTTGCGGGTGCCGGCGGTGCGCTGTCTGCTGGCGCTGCGCGTCGAGCGGTGGCTGCCGCGGGAGCATGTGCGCCTGGCCGGGGAGTGCCTGGGCGTGTCGCCGCCACCGCCTGGATCACCGCCCTGCCCGTGAACCGCCCTGCCCGTGAACCGGCTGACCGTCCTGCGCGCCACCGCCTCACCGCCCGCCGCACGATGCGCCTCCTGCAGTTGCGCGCCCTCACCGGCATCGACCTGACGCTGGTCTGCCACCGCCCGTATCTGCCCGCCGCCCTGCACCAGGCCCTGCAGATGGCCGGCTACTCCGTCACCGCCGACTTCCAGGCCGCCCGCCGCCACTACTACGGCACGACCGTTCCCATACCCCCTCCTGCTGACGAACCCGCCCGGCTGGCCAACCGGTGGCTCACCCTGCCCGCACTGGAGCGCCTCGTCTCCTACGACAGCCCCGCTCCATGTACCGCTCCGTGTACACCGCCGGCGATCACTTTCCGGCACCGCCCGCCACCCGCACCGCTCACCGAGCAGACAGCCCGGGAAGCCGCCCGACGCCTGGCCACCGTGACCGTCCACCCACGCTTGGCCGCCGCTCTCGCCGCCGCGTCCTTCACCGGCGCTTCCTTTCAGCAGCTCGCCACTGCCCGCCCCGGCGACTACGACGATGCGGCGGCCACCCTGGCCCTGCACGACCGCGCCCGCTACAGCGACGGCTGCGCCACCTACCGCGCGCCGCCGTGGGCACGCGTCTTCCTGCAGGCCGCCGTCTGCTTCGCCCGGCTCGCGCCCGGCCAGGACCGGCACCTGCTGGCCGGCCCTCACGACCTCGCCCACCTGCTGTGCGTGGCGGAAGCTGCCAGGCTGCGCCCGCCCCAGCCGCCCGCCGGCCAGCGCACCGGTCCTGCCGGCCGCATCCAGTGGGACTGGCGCGAACGCAAGGAAGCGCAGCGCTACGACACGATGCTGACACCGCACCAGGTCCCGCCCGCCCCCTGAGCCCGGGCCCCGCACACCTCAAGCCGGCAAGGGGAGGTGGCGCCGCGCGGAACAGCAGGCCGGGGGAGCGGTCAGCCGATGGAGAAATCGGCGAACTCCACGTTGGTGAAGGCGATCCCGGGACCGTGGGCACGTAGGCCTGCGTCCCGGAAGTAGGCATGCCCCAGCGCCCGGGCGAGGATCGCCATCTGCTGCTCGCCTGCGCCGGCGTCCCGGGCGGCGAACAGCTCGCGGGCCATTTCTCCCGACAGGTACGGGGTGATCAGCCGTACCCGCGGATCGTCCGACGAGCCTGCTGGAGCGTCGAATCCGAACCGCGCCCTGGTGTGGAGGACAAAGCCGTCGGCCTCGGCCGGGGCCCGCAGGCGGGCGCGCACCCGGGGCTGCCACCGTGCCCTGACGGCCTCGTCGATCAACCCCGCATGCACAGCACTGGGGTTGCGGCGCATTCCCGGCCGGGTGGTGGTCCACCTCTGTACCGTGCGCTGGGAGATCCCCAGGAGGACAGCTACGTTCTTCGTGGAGTTCTTCTCCGTCTTGAGCAGGAAACGCGCAGCGGCGTCACGCGTGGGCACGGGACGGGGCAGCAACGCTCTCTCGAGTCCCTTGACGATCTGACCCATGCCAGCCCTCGACCGTTCTGCCACCGCGATGGCTGGTGCATGGCGGCCGTCTGCTCTCCCAGATCTCTCACACCAAGCCGCTTGCCCGGCCAGTTCAGGCATTGCCAGGACACCACTGCCGGCCCTGGGCTAAAGGACGTGAAGCAGCCCAAGCCCCGGGGACGTCTGGAGGCAATCGTGAACTCCCACCACCGTTTACGGCATCCGTACGCGTTTGGTACGCGAAATGTTCGCTTCGCGCTAGGGTTGCGGGACAGGAGGTGCTCCCTTGTCCGAGCTGTTCGACGCGGTCGACGCGCTCATCGCGTCCCGCTCCCCGCTGCCGCCCCCGGCGGAACGCAAACGGCTGCGCCAGGCGCACGGGCTGACGCTGGATGAGGTGGCCGCCGCGCTGCAGGTGCGGCGCGCGACGGTCAGCGGCTGGGAGGCCGGCAAGACCGAGCCGCGGCCGCCAGAGCGCGATGCATACGCCCGCATGCTCAAGCAGCTCGCCCAGCTCTACCCCGCCAACACCCCGGTGCCCCCTGAGGACACGGCGGCCCCCGGAACGCCTGTCGTTGCGGCCGCTCCTGCGCCATCGGCAGCTGAACCGGCCCAAGCCCGCAGCGCACCCACAGGCCCGGCTGCGGAGCCCGCGAACACCGCACTGCGCCCCGCTGCCCCTGCCGCTGTACCGCGCCCGGCGGTCACGACCAGGCCGACGTCGCGCCGTCCGGCCGCGAAGAAGGCCGCCCCCGCAGGCACCCCGGCGGGCGGCGCCGATCCGCGTTTCGAGAACGGTCCGCTCGCGGTCGTCGACGTCGACACAGAGGGTCAGGTGCTGGCGTACTGCGTCAGCGGCCTGGTCCTGGACGTACCGGCGAAGTCGCTTCCCGCGCTGGTGGAGTGGACGCTGCGCGAAGGGCGGCTCGGCCAGCCGAGGTTGTCCGGGCCGGGCAAGGACGCCGACCCGCTGATCGTGCTGACCCAGGCCGCGTGCGAGCACTATGGCCTGCCCGTCACGCTCACCAAGGAGGAGCGCCTGGCCGGGCGGATCCCGGAGGGCCACAAGGTCATCAAGCAGCTGACGCGCGCCGACTGGCAGCTGACCAAGCGCGGGTTCGGGCCGTGGGCGAGGATCTACCGCCCCGCGCAGGGCGCGGAGCGATCCTGCGTGCAGTTGTGCGTTCCGTCGTGGGACGCGCTCGACACCCGGCACTGGGCCGACGCCGCCCAGCTGCCGCCGGCCGAACTCGCGCGGCTCCTGGGCACCTACGCGGCCCGGGTGATGACGCCGCGCGGCTCCACCGCCGTCACGGGCCTGGAGCTGATGACGGCTCTGCACCCGCCGACCCGTGCCTCCGAACCGGACGCGGACGGCCGACGGCATTCCGAGCACAACCCCGGCTCGCTGGGCAAGGACTCGGTGGACTGCGCGCCGTGCGAGGCCCCCGACGGGCACCCGCTCCTGGCGGACCTGCCGCGCTTCCACCACCGCACCCCGGCCGAGGTCCTGGCGGAGGAGGCGTACGACTGGGCACGCCCGCTCACCGACGCCGAATGCCTTCGCCCCCACCTGGTGGGCATCGACGTGAACATGGCCTTCGCCGCCGGCGCGAACGGCCTCACGGTCGGCCTTGGCGCGCCGACGCACGTCAAGAACCCCGTCTTCGATCCGAAACTGCCCGGTTCCTGGCTGGTCGACCTGAGCCACGTCGACCTGTCCCGCGTGAAGGTCGCCAAGGGCCAGTGGGCGGAGCTGGACGCCGGGCTGCTGCCGAGCCCGTTCACGCCGAAGGGCGAGCGCCCGACAGGCCCGGCCTGGTACGCGACGCCGACGGTGGCGTACGCGGTGGAGCTCGGCTACGACGTCGCGCCGATCGAGGCGTACGTCCGCCACGACAACGGCCGCTACCTGGACGCCTGGTACAACCGGTTGCGCGATGCCTACCTCGCCACGATGGCCGACCTCGGCGTGCACACGGACATGCCGCCGGCCGACTTCCTCGCGGCGATGGACGGCTACCGGCAGCGGGACCCTCAGCTGGCGGTCGTGGTGTCCGCGATCAAGGCGACCGTGAAGGGCGGTATCGGCAAGCTGCGCGAGCGCCCGCGCGGGGAGGGCTGGAAGCCCGGGCAGCCGTGGCGGGCCCTCGCCCGGCCCACCTGGCGACCGGACATCCGCGCCGCCGTCATCTCCCGCACGCGGATCAACATGCACCGCAAGATCGTCAAGCACGCGGCGTTCACCGGGCAGTACCCGGTGGCCATCCTCTCGGACTGCGCCGTCTACGCGTCCGACGGGCCGTCGCCGCTGGACTTCCTGCCCTACCGGGACGGCAAGCCGCTGCCGGGCGGCTTCAAGCTCGGGGTGAACCCGGGCCTGGTGAAGTGGGAGGGCACCCAGAGCGTGCTGTGGGGTGAGGGGGTGCGCGAGCAGTTCAACGCCCCGGACCTCAACCTCGCCCGGTACATCAAGGACGGCACCGTCACCGACCAGGACAGCGGAGAGTAGGTAGAGCGCGATGAGCCTGTTCGGCAACGGCCTGGACGCCGCGGTGCACAAGGCGTTCACCCGCCCGGCGCCCAAGAGCGCGCCCGCGCAGATGCGGTACCTGGTCAGGCAGCTCAAGGGCACCAGGGCGGTCGCCCAGATGCTGCGCATCTCCCAGCGCACCGTCGAACGGTACGTGAAAGATCAGATCAAAAAGCCGCGCCCGGACCTCGCCGCCCGTCTGGAGTACGAGGTGAAGAAGCGGTGGCAGCCGCAGATCCGCGCCAGGGCGCGGCAGAAGGCGGCGACCACCGGCGGCATCGTCATCGACACCCGCGCCCGGATCGGCTACACCGCGCCGATCGGAACGACGGACGAGGGCCGCCTCCGGCACCTGACAGTCGCCCTGCCGCCGCAGTACGCCGCCCGCCTCTTCGACGCCCAGGAGCAGGGCGCCAGCGACCAGCAGCTCCAGCAGATCGCCGCCGAAGCACTCAAGGAGGTGTACTTCCAGGACAACGGCCGCCGCGCCGGCCAGCTGGAGGAAGTCCGCTTCACCGACATCGAGCACCTGGAGTTCGATCTGTAGATCCGAACAGCCCGACCTCAACTGGCAACACCCGGACGTGCACGCCGAGTTCGAGTCCATCCTGCGGTTCTGGTTCGACCGGGGCGTCGACGGCTTCCGCATCGACGTCGCCCATGGCCTTGCCAAGGACCCCGAACTGCCCGACCTGACACGCGAACAGGTCGTGCACCCGCACTGGGACCGCGACGAGGTCCACGACATCTACCGCACCTGGCGTGCGGTCGCCGACGAGTTCCCCGGTGAGCGGGCCTTCGTCGCCGAAGCCTGGGCGGACACTTACGAACGCCTCGCCGCCTACGTCCGCCCCGGCGGCCTGCACACCGCGTTCAACTTCGACTTTTTGATGGCCAGCTGGGACGCCAAGGACCTCCGCACGGTCATCGACGACTCCCTCGCCATGCTCAGCGGCGTCGGCGCACCGGCCACCTGGGTGCTCTCCAACCACGACGTCATGCGCCACGCCAGCCGCTACGCCCGCCAGACCGTCGCACGCTGGGTGCCCAACGAGCGATACCAGCCCCAAGGCCCCGTCGACCTGGAGCTGGGCACCCGCCGTGCGCGCGCCGCCGCCTTGCTGATGCTCGCTCTGCCCGGCGGTGCCTACATCTACCAGGGTGACGAACTTGGCCTGCCCGAGGTCGAGGACCTCCCGGTGGACGTCCTGGAGGACCCCATCTGGGAACGCTCCGGCCACACCGACCGCGGCCGCGACGGCTGCCGCGTGCCGATTCCCTGGTCCGGGCAGGCGGAGCCGTTCGGCTTCAGCCCCGACGACGCCTACGCCGGTCCCTGGCTGCCACAGCCCGCCAACTGGAACCAGCTCAGCGTGGAGGCACAGACCGGGGATGAGACCTCGATGCTGGAGCTGTACCGCACCGCCCTGCGCCTGCGCCGCGACCACCCCGCCCTCGGCGACGGCACCATGACCTGGCTCGACGCCCCAGCCGGAGTCCTCGCCTTCCGCCGCGACCCCGGCTTCCTCTGCGTCGTCAACCTCTCAGACGAGGCGTACCAGCTGCCCGACCACACCGCGATCCTGCTGGCCAGCGGCCCCGTCGCGGACGGACAGCTGGAACCCGACCGCGCGGTCTGGCTCAAGGTGTAGCAGCCCGCAACCGGGGCCACGGCCCCGCGCGATCCGCCAGGGCCTGTCCGGTGTCACTCCCCGCTGACCGGACAGGCCCTGGCCCCGCCCCCGGCACGGCGGGCGCCGTCGAGCCGGTACCACCGCGAGAGGCTCCGCTCCTTGGGACATCACCACCACGTCCCAGACCTCCGGTGCCGTAGCTGTAGGACCCGGCCCTGTGGTGCAGGGCCTGCAGCCCTTCGTGCACGACGCTGTCGTCTCGGTGTGCGCACCGAGCCTCGTGGTCTCACACCCCGACGGGCAGCTCGACAGCGGGGCGGACGGCTTCTACCACGGTGACATCGGGGCGCTGGCCCGGCTGACCGTGGCCGTGGAGTCAAGCACCCTCGCTCCGGTCTCGGGCGGGTTGGAGGGGGCCGACCAGGCGGGCTTCCGGGCGGTCGTGCGGGGACTGGGCGAAGTGACGGCGGACCCGGTGGTCGCCCTGCACCGGCGCCGTACCGTCTCCTCCGGCCGCCTGGAGGAGACCTTCGAGGTCAGCAACCACGGCACACGACACGTCCGCTTCCGGCTCACCGTGCGAGCATCCACCGACCTTGCCCCGATCGAGCAGGTGAAGTCCGGCCGCCTCCTGGCCGACGTACCGGCCGAAGCGCAGGCCGAGACAGGCGCGCTGTTCCGGTCTCACGGCGGGCTCACGGTCCGCCTGCTCAGCACCCCGGCCCCGGACGGGCTGGACGCGCCAGCCGGGCAGCTGTCGTACGAGATCCACCTGGCACCCGGCCAGTCGTGGAGCGCGCGCCTGTCCGCCACGGCCACACACGACGACGGCGACCACTTCCCGGCCGCGCCCGCGAACCAAGTGCCCTGGAGCACTCCTGTCCTGCGCAGCGCGGACCGGTGCTTCGACCGCTGGCTGGCGCAGTCGGTCGCCGACCTGAAGCGGCTGCGCCTGACGGACCCTCAGTCACCGCAGACGGACCGGCCGGACCAGTTCCTGGCCGCCGGCGCCCCCTGGTACCTGACCCTCTTCGGCCGCGACGCGCTCTGGGCCGCCCGTATGCTCCTCCCGCTCGGCACCGACCTCGCCGCCGGCACCTTGCGCACCCTCGCCCGCCGCCAGGGCACCGTCACCAATCCGACCGCGGAGGAACAACCCGGGAAGATCCTTCACGAAGTGCGTCGCGGCGCCCTGCAGATCGCGGACCGGCTCGCCCTCCCACCCATCTACTACGGCACGGTCGACGCCACCCCCCCCTGTGGATCACCCTCCTCCATGACGCCTGGCGCTGGGGCCTGCCACGCCCAGGAAGTCGAACAACTCCTGCCGCACGCCGAAATCGGCACTCGCCTGGATACGCGACCAGACGGACGCCGACACCAACGGCTTCCTCACGTACGTCGACCACACCGGCCGGGGCCTGGCCAACCAGGGCTGGAAGGACTCCGACGACGCCATCCGACACCGCGACGGGCACCCCGCCGCGGCGCCGATCGCGCTGTGCGAGGTCCAGGCGTACGCCTACGAGGCCGCACTCGGCGGAGCGGCCCTGCTGCGCGCGTTCGGCCGCCCGGGGGCCGATGAGTGGGAGGCATGGGCCGAGCGGCTCGCGGACCGCTTCCGCGACCGCTTCTGGGTGACGGACGAACGCGGCCCCTACCCGGCCGTCGCGCTCGACGGCGACGGTCGGCCGGTCGAATCGGTCACCACCGGCCTGCTCAACGCCGAGGAGAGCGCCCTGCTCGCGGCCCGCCTCGCCGGACCCGGCCTCGACGCAGGCCACGGCCTGCGCACCCTGAGCAGCAACGCGGTGGGCTTCAACCCCTACGGCTACCACGTCGGCTCGATCTGGCCGCACGACACGGCGATCGCCGTACACGGCCTGGCCAAGGCCGGATTCCCGGACGCCGCCGCCTCACTGGCAGCCGGCCTGCTGACCGCGTCAACGGCCTTCGACGCCCGCCTCCCCGAACTCTTCGCCGGCCACGGCAGCCAGCAAAACCCGCACCCCGCCCCCTACCCGGCATCCTGCCGACCACAGGCACGGGCAGCCGCCTCCGCGATCCTCGTACTCCAAGCAGCCCTGGGCCTGAACGCAGACGTCCCCGGCCGCACAGGCACCATCGCGCCCAACTTCGCCTCGACGTACGCACCGCTCACGGTGAAGGGACTCCAAGTCGGCGGAGGCCAGCTGGACGTCACGGTCACAGCGGACGGAACGGTAGACATCAACGCTCCGGAAAAGCTGACAGCGATCACACCCTGATGCCGCGCCGCCAGGCCATCCCTCAGTGCCCAACCACGCTGCGAGTTGGCGACTGACAGCGGAAGTCATGGACAGCGGACAAGAACAAACCTGTCCATAACGAGGGCAGCGAGGGCCAGGTCCATCCAGACCGACGTGACATCCCGCCCGGAGCGGGCCTGGAGCCGGACGGTGTCCGCGTCCCGCCATACGACGGTCCGGTGGCCGTCGAACTTGATTTATGCGCTGCTGAGCTGTCCGCGGGATATCGTCCGGCGCCATGTCGATCACTGGATGGCGGGTGCACTTCACCCGTCGAGCCGATGTGGCCGCGGGATGTGTCGCCGTTCATGCGGGAGTTCAGCGAGCTGTTTGCGGCCTCGATGAGCAACTGGACGAGTGGCGTGTGCCCGAGGGGCAGCCGTTCCTGATCAGGCCGGTCGGCATGTACGACGTCGAGTCGAACCGGTACTTTCCCGGTGTGGTCGGCGCCGTTGCCGTGGAACACCCAGGCCGCGCCCGCCCGGGATCTGCCTTCAGGGGGGCGGGGCGGACGTTCCCCGGACGACGAGACGGGGGGTGATGACTTGTTCCCCGGCGGGGATCTCCGCACCCTCCAGGCGTGCGACGGCCCGGCCGACGGCGAGCCCGGCAAGGCGTGCGATGTCCTGTCCGACGGTGGTGAGGTCGATGTGGGCCAGGCGGGCCAGATGGCTGTCGTCGAACCCGACGACGGAGATGTCGCCGGGGACCGCGACGCCGGAGCGGAGGAAGAGGTCGAGTACGCCGGTCGCGCAGCGGTCGTTGAAGGCCAGTACGGCGGTGGGGCGCGGGCGGGTGGCCGACAGGGTTCGGGCGGCCTCGGCGCCTTCCTCCTCAGTGAGACCGCCGGGGAGAATGCGGATGAATTCGCCCAGGCCGTGGCGGTTCATGGCGGTGCGGTAGCCGCGGCGCCGGTCGGCTGCGCCCGGTGCCCGGCCGCCGTCGATGTGGGCGATGTCGCGGTGGCCCAGAGCGACGAGGTGGTCCACCGCCTGGCCGGCTCCCTCGTCGTCGGCGGTCCGTACGACCTCCAGGCCCGGGACGGACGGCCGCAGCCGGCGGGCCACGGACACGACCGGCAATTGCCCGGCGAGTTCCGCCAGCCGCGCGGCGGGGGCCTGCGGGCCGAGCAGGATCAGCGCCTCGCAGCGGTCGTCGAGCAGTGTCTCGACGGCGCGCTGCTCGCCGCGCCCGGCGGCCACGGCACTCAGCGCGATCTGGTACCCGGCCGGTTCGGCCGCCGCGTAGATGCCCTCCACCAGGTCGGAGTGGAACGGATGCTGGAGGCCGAACTGCACCCCGAGCAGATGGGAGCGGTGGCTGCGAAGCAGCCGGGCCCGGGCGTCGGGTCGGTAACCGATCTCCCGCGCGGCCTGAAGGACGCGCTCGCGGGTGGCCTGGCCGGCCCCCTTCGCGCCGCGCATCACGATGGAGACCAGCGCCGTGGACACCCCTGCCCGTGACGCCACGTCGGCGAGCGTCGGTCGCTTTCCGTTGGGGACCGCTGGGGTCGCCGGCAACCTGTCCTCCCTGGTCGGGGTCGTCTCCTGCAGAGTCGACTATAGAACGTTCTAGCTTTCACGGGCCACCGGAGCCTTGACAGGGGAGGGCGACAGCTGGCGTACTGCTGCTCCACGGAGTTCTAGAACGTTCTAGTTCCTTGAACGTTCTAGTCCGAAGTCGCGGAGAGAGGTACGTGGCGATGTACACACTGGCGGCCTGCGCCGAGATGGTCTTCCTGGAACTGCCGATCGACGAGCGGGCACGGCGCATCCACGACGCCGGTTTCCAGGTCGAGATCTGGGACTGGACCCGGCACGACCTTGCCGCTCTGGCCCGGACCCCGGCCAACTTCTCCTCCATGACCGGCTACATCCGCGGCAGTCTGACCGACGAGGAGGGCGCGGCCGAACTCCTGAGCACCGCCGAGGAGTCACTCAAGGCGGCCGAGCAACTGGGCTGCCCTCGCCTGAACCTGCACGGCACCGGACTGGATGGCCAGGGCCTGCCGGTGGTGCCGGTGACCGGTGAGGTCACCGGTGAGATGTGGATCGCCGCCCACCGCACGCTCACCCGCCTCGCCGAGCTGGGCGAGAGCGCCGGGGTCGTCTTCACCCTGGAGAACCTCAACACCGCCGTCGACCACCCCGGGGTGCCGTTCGCGACGGCCGCCGACACCCTGGCCCTGGTCGCGGCCGTGGACCGGCCCGGGCTGCGGATGAATCTGGACCTCTACCACGCCCAGATCGGCGAGGGGAATCTGATCGAGCTGGTCCGCAGGGCCCATGCCCTGGGCCTGATCGGCGAGATCCAGGTGGCCGACGTCCCCGGCCGCCGCGAACCCGGAACCGGGGAGATCAACTACCCCGCCGTCGCCCGCGCCCTGGTGGACCTCGGCTACGAGGGCACGGTGGCGATGGAGGCGTGGGCCTCCGGCGACAGCGAGCTCGCTCTGGAGCGCTTCCGCTCCGCCTTCACCGTCTGACTGTTCCCACTGCCTGTACCTACCCTGACAACGACGTACGGAGCACCCGCATGACCACCCAGCAGCCTCTCGCCGTCGGCCTCCTCGGCGCCGGACGGATGGGTTCGTTCCACGCCGAGACCCTCGCCCACCGCCTCCCGGGCGTCCGGCTCGCCGCCATCGCCGACCCCACCCCGGGCGCCGCGCGGAGCCTGGGCGACCGGCTCGGCTGCACCACCGCCTACACGGACATCGGTGAACTGCTCACCGACCCGCACATCGACGCGGTGGTGATCGCCACCCCGGCCCGTACCCACGCCGACCTGGTCGAGGCGGCAGCCAAGGCGGGCAAGGCGGTCTACTGCGAGAAGCCGATGGCGGTCACCCTCGCCGAGGCCGACCGCGCCATCGCGGCCGCCGCGGATGCGGGCGTGCCCCTCCAGGTGGGCTTCAACCGCCGCTACGACGCCAGCTTCAGGGCCGCCCACGAGAAGATCGCCGCCGGCGCCATCGGCACACCGCAGCTGTTGCGCTCGCTCACCCGCGACCCCGCTCTGGCCGACCCGGCCCGCATACCGCCGTGGACGATCTTCCTGGAGACCCTCATCCATGACTTCGACATCCTGCGCCACCTCAACCCCGGTGCCGAACCCGTCGAGGTCTTCGCCATGGCGGACGCCCTGATCCGCCCCGACTTCAAGGACCGCGGCCTGCTCGACACCGCCGTCGTCACCGTCCGCTTCGACAACGGCGCCCTCGCCACCGCCGAGGCCAGCTTCCAGGCCGTCTACGGCTACGACGTCCGCGCCGAGGTCCTCGGCTCGGCCGGGATGCTCACCATGGGCGACGTCCGCCGCACCCACCTGACCGTATACGGCCCGGACGGCGTCGCCGCCGAATGCGTCACCTACGACCAGCACCTCTTCCACGACGCCTATGTGGCCGAACTCGCCGACTTCACCGACAGCGTCCGCACCGAGCGCACCCCCGCCGCCACCGGCGAGGACGCACGCGCTGCCCTGGCCATCGCACTCGCTGCCGTCCAGTCCGTCACCACCGGCGGTCCCGTCCGCGTCGACAAGCTCCAAGACCGGTGAAGCACGGGTCTTCGGCCGCAGCGCGGACCCCGGCGCCGTGTGACAAGTACGGGGTGACGGCCAGGTCAGTCCAACATGCGACACCCCCGCTGCTCGAGTGCGGCGGGGGTGTCGGTGACTAGTAGACGTCTGAAGAGGGATGAGCCGACGGACAGGGCAATGACGGAGGCGATCAGTCCACCGACACCGACGGGTGCGGCGATCTGTGCGAGTGGGCCAGCCGCCCTTCATGCTCCTGACTTGGCCATGGACAACGGACCATGGCAAACCCTGTCCATAACTTCGGCTCCGCGGCCCACCCAGCAGGCAGCGCAGGGCTGTCCACGGCCACGGTGAGCCCCGGTTCGGGCAAGGACCAGGTCATGCGGCTATGCCTTCCACACAGCCCGGAGAAACTCCGTCGTTGCTCACCGCCGGGCCGCTTACGCTGGGTGACGTGTCTGCACCGAAACACCACCACTATGTGCCTCAGAGCTACCTGACACGATTCGGGCGAGGCGACATGGTCAGGGTGAGACGCCGGTGCCTGCCGAAGACGCACCTCGCCAACGTCAAGAGCATCGCAGCCGAGACCGGCTTCTACACGATCACGGACGACAACGGCATGCCCTCCACGGCCATCGAGCACGAGCTCAGCGGCCTGGAAGGGCGAGGCCTTGCCGCCATGCGCCGAATAGACGAGACGGGAATGCCCCCGGCTGTCGGCACCGACGACCGCGAACTGCTGTGCCTCTACCTGGCTGTGCAGATGGCCAGGACCCCACGGAAGCGCACGGGCACGCTCTTCGGGCGCAACGTCACCGCCTACGCGAACGGCCGGGAAGTCGACCTGCCGCTGATGACCGAGTACCTCACACGCAAGCACCTCGGTCACCCGCCACGGGAAGCCGAAGCCCAGGGCGCCTGGGACTACTACCACGGCACGCGAGCGATGAACGGCAGCAACGACCCCACCCACGACGAAGCGGTCGTTCTGACGCTCAGCTCTGTCCAGGTGTGCATCCCGCAGTACCGTGCCCGGCACCGGCGGCTCGAGACCTGCCGCAAGCCGATCTTCCTCACCTCCGACGCGCCCCTCGTTCTCTGGCGCCCGGAAACTGAGAGTGACGCCTACCGAGGGTTCGGCCTGGAGGGTGCTCACGAGATCAGATTCCCGGTCAGCCCCACAGCCCAGCTCGTCCTCCTCCCCGGCCACGGCACATCCGCGAAAGAGGTCAGCCTCAGCCGAGTGAACAGCTGCAACCAGGACCTCGCGGACACCTGCGAGCAGGTCGTCATCGGGCACCCGGACCGGCACGCCGCGCTCGACAGGGTCCAGCTGAGCAAGCGCGGGCCCACACTGCGCTTCAACTCGGGCCCCGGCTTCCGGGAGAACCCGGATGGCACGGTAAAGCCCATGGGCGACATCATGCACATGTACACGACCCGCCGCTGAGACCACACGACTGTGGGCCGGGCAGAAGTCCTGCCCGGCCCACAGCTACGCCTGCCCGCTACGACCACCGCATCCCGATCGCGGACAGTTGCTCCATCCGCTCCGGGGTCAGCCTCGCGGCCCTGCTCCGCTGATTCCCGATCCAGGCCCCCAGCTTGTGCTCCCGTTCCTCCTGGTCCTCGCCGACGATCCGCTCGATGTGCTTCCTCGGGACCTGAAGGTGCCCCTCGCGCTCGTAGAACTGCTTGGCGGCCTCGTAGTTCATCGCCCACTTGTCGGCCTGCGTACGGCGCGGCTTCGGCTTCTCGTCCTCGCTCGCGGGCTCGATCCCGAGGACCTGCTCGCACATCCACTGCTGCACGGTCGTGAGCTGGTCCCACCCGAGCCTCACCGACTGCACCCACCGCCCGAGATCCTCGCCCTGGCGTACGACATCGCCCGCCTCGGTGGGCAGCGCCTCACCAGCGTCCAGGTGCATCCGCACCAGGTGGAAGCACCTCTGCCAGGTCACCGGCCAGCTCGGGCACCAGGACGCGTCGATCTCCTCCAACTGCTCACGCCGCTCGTCCGACAGCGCCCCGGCCGACGACTGAACCGGCAGCCCCTCCGCACGCGTGTCCAGGAGGGTTATTTCTGATCAGTGGTCGATGGGTTGACCTGCGCTTATCAGTCCGGTGTGGGGGAGAGGTCGG
>NZ_JBQHCX010000035.1:0-28140 GCF_052068475.1 Streptomyces sp. SD31
GAGGCCCGTTCAGGGCCGAAGCGGGGGTCTGGGGGCCGCAGGCCCCCAGGAGGGCGGGGTCGAAGGGGCGGCAGCCCCTGGAGGATGGGACGGGTAGGGGCGGCGGGGGCGAAAAGCCCGGCGGTTACCACAGCGCACAGGCCCCCGTCACAACCGCCCGATATCCCCCCGAGGCATCCGCGGCGCCCGCCGCCCCGGCACCCGCCCACTCAGCAGAATCAACCGAGCCGCCCGATGCCGCTGCCCCGCATACGGCTCCAGCAACTCCAGCATCACGGAGTCATCCGCATCCCGATCCCCGGCCAGCGCCCACCCCACGATCCCCGGCAGATGCAGATCCCCCACAGTCACGGCATCCGCCGCCCCATGACTCCGCTGCACAACCTCCGCAGACGTCCACGGCCCGATCCCCGACACGACCTCCAACCGCGCCTGCGCCTGAGCCGGAGACATCCCCACGGCCTCCTCCAACCGCCCAGCGACCCGTACAGCCCGCAGAATCGTCGACGCCCGCTTGTTGTCGACCCCGGCCCGATGCCACTCCCAGGACGGAATCAGCCGCCAGGTCCCCGCATCCGGCATCACACACATCCGCTCCGGCGCGGGCCCCGGCGCCGGCTCCCCGAACCTCCGTACCAGCAACCGCCACGCCCGATACGCCTCATCGGCGGTGACCTTCTGCTCCAGAATCGACGGAATCAACGACTCCAGCACCAACCCGGTCCGCGTCAACCGCAGCCCCGGCCGCCGATGCCGAACCACCGCCACCAGCCGATGCCGAGGCACGAAGACGGACGGATCGTCGGCGGCCCCGAGCAGCTCCGGCAACTGCTCCAGCAGCCACTCCGCCCCGGGCCCCCAGGCCTCGCCCCGCACTTCGGCACCCCGCACGGTGACCCGCAGCGTCCCGGCCCCGGCAGGCGTGCGGCAGGCCCGCCACACAGACCCGTCCGGCATCGCCCGGAACGTCGGATCCCCCGGCCCACGCCGCAGCGGGCCCAGCACCAGCCCGAGATCGAGCGGCCCGTCCGGCACCACCGTCCGCACCTTCGCCGGCGCGACAGCCTGCCGCGGCACCCCCGTCGGCACAGCGACATGCCCACCGCGCACAGTCGTACGCGTGGGCCGCGGAGCGAAACGTCCTGCCACGAAGAGTCCCGGGAACTAGGTAACCGACGAGAGCTACGAGCCTAGGCGGTCCCACGCGAGCCCAGGAGACCCCACGGCACAGAGGTCCCCCCTGCACAAGCCCGCAGCCGGCCACGACCCCGCAGCCACCCACCCAGCGGAGCGTCACCGCACCGCGATGAAACCCCCCGCATCCCGCTCCGGCCGAGCCCGCGGTTCCTCCGCCGGATGACCGACCGCCACCGCCCCCATCGGATCCCAGTCCTCCGGTATCCCGAGCACCTCCCGCACCACATCCCGGCAGAACATGGTCGAGGACACCCACGCCGAGCCCAGCCGCTCCCCGGCCAGCGCGACCAGGAAGTTCTGCACCCCGGCACCGGTGGCGACGACGAACATCTCCCGCTCGGCCCCGTCCCGCCGCGCGTCGCCGTACGTGTGCGACCCGTCCATGACCAGGCAGGGGACCACCAGGTACGGCGCGTTCCGCAGCACATCCCCGCGGCGCACCCGCTTGGCGATGGACTCCTCGCTCTTGCCGTCCCGCCGCAGATCGGCGACCCACGCGTCGCGCATCGCGTCGAGCAGCCGCGTCCGCGACTCCTCCGACTCCAGCAGCACGAACCGCCAGGGCGTGGTGTGATGCGGCGCCGGCGCGGTCACGGCCGCCGCGACCGCCCGTCGCACGGCCCCGGGGTCGACGGGCTCGTCCGTGAAGGCCCGTACGGTACGCCGCTGGGTGACCGCCTCCCGTACGGCCTCCGACGTCCCCAGCCGGAACATGTCGTCACGCGCGCCACGCACCAGGCCCCGCGCCCCCGCCCCGTGATCCTCGGCCACCACGTGCGCCAGACCGCGCACGACGGCGACGGGCAGCCCGGCGGCCTTGCCCTTCACCAGGTCACCGGCGGCGGCAAGTTCATCCGCGGTCGCCACGACGGTCGCGCTGAGCGGATTGCCGTACGCGTCCGTGCCCCCGCGCAGATCGTCGAGTACGCGCACGCCCGCGGCGCCGATCGCCACGTCCGTGAGCCCGGAGCGCCAGGGGCGCCCGAAGGTGTCGGTGACGACGACCCCGACGTCGACGCCGAGGGCGTCCCGCAGCCCGTCCCGGATGGCCCGCGCGGACGCGTCCGGGTCCTCGGGCAGCAACAGCACGGTCCCGGCGGGGGTGTTGGAGGCGTCGACGCCGGCGGCGGCCATCACGAGGCCTTGCCGGTTCTCGACGATACGGAGCGCGCCGCGTCGCGCCACGACCCGTACGGTCTCCGCATCGATCGCGGCTTCGCGATCACTCGCCTCTACGAGCCGCCCCTCCGCCTTGGAGACGATCTTCGACGTGACGAGGAGGACATCCCCGTCGACCAGCCCGGGTTCGGCGGCGGCGATCAGCTTCGCGAGGTCGTCGCCCCGCTGGACCTCGGGAATTCCGGAGACGGCCCAGACCCGGTAGCCGTCGGCAGACATCTCGCTCAAGCCCCCCGCACCTCCTCCGCCAGCGCCAGCGCCTCCCGGGCCATCTGCGCGGTCGCGTCGACGTCGGTCATCATCAGCGGTACGGCCCGGCAGCGGATGCCGGCCGCCTCGACCCGCTCCACGGCACCCGCGTCGACGGTGTCGACGAGCCAGCCGTCCAGCAGCCCCGAGCCGTAGTGTTCGGCGACCGCCGCGGCCGTCGACTCCACACCGACCGCCGCGAGCACCTTGTCGGCCATCCCGCGCACGGGCGCGTCCCCGACGATGGGGGACAGGCCCACCACCGGCACCCCGGCGTCGGCGATCGCCTCGCGGATGCCGGGCACGGCGAGGATCGTGCCGACCGAGACGACCGGGTTGGACGGCGGGAAGAGGATGATGTCCGCCTCGGCGATGGCCTCCAGGACGCCCGGCGCCGGCTTGGCCTGCTCCGCGCCGACCGGCACGATCGCCTCCGCCGGCACCGAGGCCCGCAACCGCACCCAGTACTCCTGGAAGTGGACGGCCTTGCGCTCGCCGTCCACCTCGACCGCGACATGCGTCTCGACGCGGTCGTCGGTCATGGGAATGAGACGCACTCCCGGCTCCCAGCGGTCGCACAGCGCCTCCGTCACCGCGCTGAGCGGGTATCCGGCGCCGATCATCTGCGTCCGCACGATGTGCGTGGCGAAGTCCCGGTCGCCGAGCCCGAACCACTCCGGCCCCACGCCGTACGCCGCGAGTTCCTCCTTCAGATGGAAGGTCTCGTCGGCCCGGCCCCAGCCCTGCTCCTCGTTGATGCCGCCGCCGAGCGTGTACATCACCGTGTCGAGGTCCGGGCAGACCTTCAGCCCGAAGAGGTGGATGTCGTCCCCGGTGTTGCCGATGACCGTGATGTCCGCGTCCGGCACGGCCCGCTTCAGACCGCGCAGGAACCGGGCACCACCGATGCCGCCTGCCAGAACCACAATGCGCATGGGAGCAGTCTTGCAGGCGGGTACGACAACGCGTCAGGCAGTCACAAGACGCGGCTCCGTACGCGCCTCGCAGGCCGACGACGTGTGCATCGGCATCTCGGTGAGGCCCGGGTAGTACACGTGCAGGCTCACCGCCGGCTCCAGCGCGTCGTTGACGACGTCGTGCGTGTACCCCGGCGCGAACACCCGCTGCGTTCCCGCCTGCAACACGCGCGTGCCGCGCTCCGTGCGCTCGGTCAGCGCGCCCTCCAGGACCGTCAGGACGCCGGAGGACCGGCCGTGGTCGTGCAGCCCGCTGCCCTGACCGGGCACCCAGGACAGCAGCCACACCTCGTAGCCGGGGCCGGTGCGCAGCCGGTGGTACCAGCGCGTGGTCGCGTCGTACCGGACGAGGTGCTCCCACTGGGCGCGGTCGGCGGCGATGGAGCGGGCCAGGCCGACGAACTCGGCGACGGTGGCCGGGTGCTCGCGCGGAGCCTGGAGGAGGTGAGGGACTTCGAGGATGTCGCCGGCGATCTGGAGGTCGCTGTCGCTGTTCATGGGATGCGCGGTTCCTCAGTGAAGGAAGGTCAGAGGGAACAAGATCCGAGTCGCGGCCGACTCGGCCTACAGCTGGAGCAGGTGTGGCTCAACAGCTGGAACAGCAACAACAGCTACAGCGAACGTGGGCAGCACCGAGGGACCCGGCGGTGCGGGTCGAGGTGAGTGCCAAGTTCGCGAGCATGCCCACAAGGACAGCGGTTTGCACCTCCACTGTCAACTCGACGCCCGTTGAGTGGGATGTGTTTCACCTCATCCGGTTCATCTCTGTGGCGAAAGGTTTGTTCATGGGTTGACCGGGACACATGGCGCACAACCGGGCGCACGACGCCGTTGTGATCCTGTGATCCGACTGTGATCCGTTTCGCTTCTGCGGTTGTGTGCAACGAGATCGAACTTCTGGGCGTCCTTTTCCGTACAGGCTCTGCGCGGGGCTGGATGCCCTCCCGGGCCTCGTCTGCTTGTCAAGGTTTATGCCGATTTGAACACTTTCCGCTAGGCCTTGGTTCCGCAGAGTGAATAAGGGGCTCAATAGCAGATCTCGGCTTGACTCGCCCGGAGCAGCACACTTGTAATTTCACTCGTGTCGTTCAGCCGAAATCGGTAACGGCTACATCACGGGGACGCGGAAAGAACAGACGAGGGGCGCACATGACCGAGCTGGTGCAGCAACTGCTGGTCGACGACGCGGACGAGGAACTCGGCTGGCAGGAGCGCGCGCTGTGCGCCCAGACCGACCCCGAGTCCTTCTTCCCCGAGAAGGGCGGCTCCACTCGCGAGGCCAAGAAGGTCTGCCTCGCCTGTGAGGTCCGCTCCGAGTGCCTCGAGTACGCCCTCGCCAACGACGAGCGCTTCGGCATCTGGGGCGGCCTGTCCGAGCGTGAGCGCCGTCGACTGAAGAAGGCGGCCGTCTGACCGGCCTCGGCCGTGTCCACGGGTACATCGGCCACATGCGCGCGTAATCCACGCGTACACACGCGTACATACGTCTCGCACACGTCTTGAACACGTCTTGAACGGCCCGTCGCAGGTGGTTATCCACAGGCGGCGGGCCGCCGTCATGCCCAGCCGATAGTGTGGTCGCTCGTCCGAGACGCCCCGCTGCCCCCTCGGGGCACAGGCGTCCACCGCAGTCCACCGAACCGGGGCCCGTACCTCGATGTCCGTGCACAGCCACACGGCAGCCCATCACGACTCCGCTGCCACACCTGAGTTCCCGCGTCATGTGGTGACCGCGGTCCTCGTCTCCCATGACGGCGCCCGCTGGCTGCCCGACGCGCTCGCCGGGCTGCTCGGCCAGGAGCGCCCCGTCCAGTTCGCCATGGCCGCCGACACCGGCAGCGCGGACCACTCCGCGCAGCTGGTCGCCGAGGCCCTCGGCGACGATCGCGTGCTGCACCTCGCCCGGCGCACCGGATTCGGCCAGGCCGTCGAGGAGGCCAACCGCACCGCCCCCCTCCTCACCCCGGACGAGCTGCCCTATCTGAAGCGGCCGAGCGGCTGGGACCCCGTCACGCGCACGTGGCGCGACGACGCCTACGACATGCCCGAACTCCCCCACGGGGAGCCGGTGCAGTGGCTGTGGCTCCTGCACGACGACTGCGCCCCCGAACCCGACGCCCTGGCCCAGCTGCTGCGCGTCGTGGAGAACGAGTACGAGCTGGGCCGCGACGACGTCGCCGTCGTGGGCCCCAAACTGCGCGGCTGGTACGACCGTCGGCAGCTCCTCGAGGTCGGCGTCACCATCGCCCACTCCGGCCGCCGCTGGACCGGCCTCGACCGCCGCGAACAGGACCAGGGCCAGCACGACCACGTCCGCTCCGTGCTGTCCGTGTCCACCGCCGGCATGCTGATCCGGCGCGACATCTTCGACCAGCTCGGCGGCTTCGACCGACGGCTGCCCCTGATGCGCGACGACGTCGACCTGTGCTGGCGCGCCACCGCCGCCGGCCACCGTGTCCTCGTCGCCCCCGAGGCCGTCGTACGCCACGCCGAGGCGGCCTCCCGAGAGCGGCGCACCGTCGACTGCGTGGGCCGCACCGCCGCCTCCCCGCACAAGGTCGACAAGGCGGGCGCCGTCTACACCCTGCTCGTCAACAGCCGCACGGCCGTGCTGCCCTGGGTGCTGCTGCGCGTCGTGCTCGGCACCGTTCTGCGCACCCTGGCCTACCTCGTGGGCAAGGTCCCGGGCCAGGCCCTCGACGAGATCCGCGGCCTCATGGGCACCCTGCTGCGCCCCGAGCGGATCATCGCCGGGCGGCGCAGGCGCGGGAGTCCCGCCGTCGACAAGGGTGAGCTGCGGGCGCTGTTCCCGCCGCCCGGCGCGACCGTGCGGGCCACCGTCGAACAGGTCGCGAGCAGCCTCGTCGGCCGCTCCGACGCCGAGGTGGCCGCAGGGGCGGGACGGCACGGCAGCGCGATCGAGTCCGGACCCGGCGGCGACGACGCGGACTTCCTGGAGATAGAACAGTTCGCCCGCCTCAAGCGCATCGCCCGCAAGCCCGGTCCGGTGCTCTTCCTCGTCCTGCTGTTCGTCTCGCTGATCGCCTGCCGGGAACTGCTCGGCGGCGGTGCGCTCGCGGGTGGCGCGTTGCTGCCCGCTCCGGCCGACTCCGGTGAGCTGTGGTCGCATTACGTGGACGCCTGGCACCCGGTGGGCGTCGGCGGCACACCGTCCGCGCCGCCGTACCTGGCGATCGTCGCGATGCTCGCTTCCACTCTGCTGGGCTCGACCGGGCTCGCGGTCACCGTCCTGCTCGTCTGCTCGGTGCCGCTGGCCGGACTCACCGCCTACTTCGCCTCCCGGCCGCTCGTCGAGTCGCGCCTCCTGCGCGCGTGGGGGGCCGTCGTCTACGCCTTCCTGCCCGCCGCCACCGGAGCCCTGGCCGGCGGCCGTATCGGCACCGCCGTCCTCGCCGTCCTGCTGCCGCTCATCGCCCGCGCGGGCATCGCGGCGAGCGGCCTGGCCAACGGCTCCGGTGCGCGCGGCAGTTGGCGCGCGACCTGGGCGTATGCGCTGCTGCTGACGATCATCACGGCCTTCACGCCGATCGTGTGGCCGATCGCGCTGGTCCTCGGACTCGGGCTGCTGGCGGTGCGGCGCGCCGACATCACCGCGTACGGCCTGCGCTTCCTGGCCCAGCTCGGCGTGCCCCTGCTGGTCCTCGCACCCTGGTCCCTGTCGCTGCTTCCGTTCGGCTTCTTCCAGGAGGCCGGTCTGAAGTACGGCGCCTCGTCCGCGTCCGCCCTGGACCTGCTCGGTGCCAGCCCCGGCGGACCCGGCACGGTCAGCGGGCTGATGCTCCTCGGCGTCGTACTGGCCGCGCTGGCCGCCCTGATGCGCTCCGAGCGCCAGTTCGGAATCTGGACCGCGTGGGCGGTCGCCCTGGTGGGTCTCCTCTTCGCGACCCTGTCCAACAGCTCCACCTGGTCCGGCCCCGCGACCCTGGTCTACGGCATCGCCCTCCTGGCCGCCGCCCTGCTCGGCGCCGACGGGGCACGCTCGCGTGTGGCCGAGCAGAGCTTCGGCTGGCGCCAGCCGGTCGCCGCGCTGATCGCCTTCTCCGCTGCCGCCGGCCCGCTGCTCGTCGCGGCCGGCTGGATGATCCGCGGCGCCGACGGCCCGCTGGAGCGGCGCGACCCCGTGCAGGTGCCCGCGTTCGTCGCCGAGGAGAGCAACACCCGCGACCAGGCCCGCACCCTCGTCCTCGACAGCGACTCCCGGGCCCACGTCGGCTACATGCTCGTCCGCGGTTCCGGCGCCCGCCTCGGCGACGCCGAACTCGCCGCTGAGGACGGGGAGAACGCCAAGCTCGACAAGATCGTCGCCAACCTCGTCGCCGGCTCCGGCGCCGACCAGGCCGACCAACTGGGCGCGTTCGCGGTGCGGTACGTCCTCGTCCACAAGGGCGCGCCCCGCGAGGTCGCGCGCGTGCTGGACGCCACGCCGGGGCTGTCGCGGCTGAGCGAGCAGAACGGCAGCGCGTTGTGGCGGGTCGACCGGCAGGTGTCACGGGCGGCCGTCGTCGCCGGCTCCGGTGCCGGGTCCGGCTCCGCCGAGCCTCAGCCCGTCGCCGCCGGGCCCGTCGAGATCCACACCACGATTCCGAGTGGCGCCGAGGGGCGTGTCCTGCGCCTCGCCGACAGTGCCGACGACGGCTGGACGGCCACCCTGGACGGCAAGCCGCTCACCGCGACCACGGTCGACGGCTGGGCCCAGGGCTTCGAGCTCCCCGCAGCGGGCGGCAGGCTGGACGTCACCTACGACGACCCGATCGGCCACACCGCCTGGCTGTGGACCCAGGGCTTCCTCGCCCTCGTCCTCGTCGTGATGGCACTTCCGGGACGTCGCCGCGACATCGACGACGACCTGCCCGAGGAGCCGGCTGTCCCGGCCGAGGCCATGGCCGGCGAGGGCCGGCGGGCCCGCCGACTGCGGGCCCAGGCGGAGGCCGAGGCCGAAGAGGCCGGCCAGGGCGGCGAGTTCCCCGCTCCTCCCACGGAGCCGCCGTCGGCGATTCCGCAGCAGCAGCCCTACGGCGAGTGGGACACGCCCAGTTACGCAGGCGCCGAGTACGGCGGCTACGGCGGCCAGCAGTACGAGGGCGGCCAGCAGTACCCGGCGGGCGGCACCTACGACGGGACGCATCAGGCGGATCCGTATCAGGGCGGCCAGTACGACCCGTACGCGTACGGCGGGCAGTCCTCGACGGGGTCGTACGACGGGTCCTACGACACGTCGTCTTACGACCAGACGTACCAGCAGGGTTACGACGCCACGTACGACCCGGCGCAGCCGCATCCGCACGGCAGTGAGCGTTCCGACGGGAGCCAGCAGTGAACCGCACCACCCTGTCCCTGATCGTCGGCGCCACCGCCCTCGCCGCCATCACCGGGGTCGCGACGCTCACCACGCCGGACGCCTCCGGCGTGAACACCGCCGAGGCGGCCGCCGAACTGCCCGTGGAGCGTACGAGCCTGCTGTGCCCGGCGCCGAGCCTCTCGGACCTCGCCGAGACGACGTACACGTCGTTCACGCCCGTCACGAAGGGGACCGGCAGCGGCGGGAAGGCGGAACTGCAGTCCGCGGCGGAGGAGTCGGACACCGGGGCCGACGCCAAGGAGAAGAAGACCGGTGCCGCCGGCAAGGCCGACAAGCCCGTCCTGGAGGCCAAGGAGCCCGGTACGCCGGCCGCCGGGGACGCGTCCGGGGGCGACTCGCCGGCGCTCATCGGGACCGCCGACGGGAAGTTCGCGCCCGGCTGGACCATGCAGGAGACGACCGAGGTCGCCGCGGGCACGGGGCGTGGCCTGCAGGGCGTCAACTGCACCGCGCCGGACACCGAGTTCTGGTTCCCCGGCGCCAGTACGGCCGCCGACCGCACGGACTACGTGCATCTGACCAACCCCGACGACTCCGCCGCCGTCGTCGACATCGAGCTGTACGGCAAGGACGGGGCCCTCGAGACCACGGTGGGGGAGGGGATCACGGTTCAGCCGCATTCCGGGGAGTCGATCCTGCTGTCCACGCTCACCAGTGAGAAGCAGACCAACATGACCGTGCACGTGAGTGTGCGCAGCGGTCGGGTGGGTGCTTCGGTGCAGGCGCTGGACGACAAGCTCGGTGGGGACTGGCTGGCCGCGTCCGCCGACCCCGCGGGGAGTCTCGTTCTGCCCGGCATTCCTAAGGACGCCACCTCCGTGCGGCTGGTCGCCTTCACGCCGGGGGACTCGGATGCGGACCTCAAGGTGCGGCTTGCCTCGCCGTCCGGGGCGATCACGCCTGCCGGCAACGAGACGTTGCACGTCAAGGGGCGTATGACCAGTGCGGTGGACCTCGGTGACGTCGTGCGGGGCGAGGCGGGGTCGCTGGTGCTGACGCCTACGGATCGGTCCGTGCCGGTGGTCGCGGCGGTGCGGGTGGTTCGTGGCAAGGGGGCCAAGCAGGAGACGGCGTTCATTCCGGCGACCCGACCGGTGGGCACGCGCGCGACGGTCGTGGACAACCGGGCGAAGGGCACGACGCTGTCTCTTACGGCGCCCTTCGGCACGGCGAAGGTCAAGGTGACGGCCTCGGCGGGGAGCGAGGGGGGTACGGCGGCTTCGAAGACGTACACGATCAAGTCCGGGACGACCCAGGACGTCGAGGTCCCGGTGCCGAGCGGCCTGAAGGGCACGTACGCGTTGACCGTGGAGTCGGTGTCGGGTGGGCCGGTGTACGGGGCTCGGACGCTGGCCGTGACGGAGGACGGGGTGTCCGGCTTCACCGTGCAGACGCTGCCGGATGATCGGGGGATGGTGGCTGTGCCGGAGGCGGACGAGGACTTGTCGGTGCTGCAGAAGTAGGGCGGGTGTGCCTGCGGCGGCCTGTTGCTGTTCGGTGGGGGTGCGGGTAGCGCCTGCGGTTTGGTGGGTGGGTCGGGGCCGAGCCGGGGGGTGTCCGTCCTCGGTCGGGCGGTTGGTGTTGGGCGAGAGGTGCCGTGTCTTGACGCCCGACTCTGCGGGCGGACACCCCCCGGCACGTCCCCTTGCCGCCGTACGCGGGTGCGGGCTGTCGTACGTCGCAGGCGTGGGCCGTCCCGCCCAATCCGCGGGCAGTCGTGCCGCTGGGGCGGCACGGGTGGCGCGGGCGGTGCCCCGTCAGCGCCGGGCAACCCTCACAGCGAACGGCACCTGTGACTCGGCCCAGCCGACGCAGTCACCCCGCGTCTCCCGGCCCAGCCGTCAGTCCTCGCCGTAGCGGGGATCCACCGTCTCCGGGGTCAGGCCCAGCAGCTCGGCGACCTGTTCTACGACCACCTCGTGGACCAGGGCGGCTCGTTCGTCTCGGCCCTTGGTGCGGATCTCCACCGGGCGGCGGAAGATGACCACGCGCGCGGGGCGGCCCTCGCGGGCGGGGATCGTGCCGCCGAGAGGGACCGCCTCGTCGTTCCAGGTGCGGCCGGGGCCGTCCAGGCGGGGGACATCGAGGACCAGGAAATCGATGTCGGCCAGCTGGGGCCAGCGGCGTTCGAGGCGTTCCACGGAGTCCTGCACCAGGTCGGCGAAGGCGTCGGCGCGGCTGGCGGCGAGCGGGACCTGGGGTGGTGCGATCGGGCCGCGCATGCCTCGCCCGTGGCGATCACGGCGGCGGGGCCCGGGGCCGACGGCACGGGGCGGTACGGGGGTGTCCATCACTGATGAAGCGTAGTCCTCGGGGCCGGTGCGTGTCCGATCACGGTGGGGCGGACGGGCGGCGTCCACGCGCCGTACGGCATGTCGGCAGATGACCATTCCAGCCAAGCTTGGGCTCGATTCCGCATCTCTCCGAGACCGGCGGGGTCGAGGTGTTTGATGTGGTTTGTGGTAAGTGGTGACCGACTTCGGGGGTGTTCGGAATCCCGGAAGAGGGCTTCCGTGCAGGTCAGTGACGTGAGGCCGCAGGAGCATGTGGGGCGTTTCACAGCACGACACGGTGGGGTGACCTGGGGGAGAGTCGTCGCGGCCCGCTCAAGAGTGCGGTACCGTCCAACGTCGTGAGCCCTGTACGTCGCTGTTCGCGCACCGCTTGCGGCCGTCCCGCCGTCGCGACGCTGACGTACGTCTACGCCGACTCGACCGCGGTCCTCGGCCCGCTCGCCACCTACGCCGAACCCCACTGCTACGACCTGTGCGCCGAGCATTCCGAGCGCCTCACCGCGCCCCGCGGGTGGGAGGTCGTGCGGTTGCTGGACGGTTCGGCTCCAGCCCGTCCCAGTGGTGATGATCTGGAAGCGCTTGCCAACGCCGTGCGTGAGGCGGCCCGTCCGCAGGAGCGGGCGGCCCAGGCCGGTGGGGGCGGGGCGCGTGGCGCGGATCCGATGGAGGTCGCGCGGCGGGGGCACTTGCGAGTGCTGAGGTCACCCGACAACTGACGGCCGGTTTTCTCCGCCTGTACGTGTGTTTCCCATGTGCTCGTTTCCTTGAGTGATGCGCAGGCGTTGACGTGTCATTGGCGCGGACACGACCATTCCGTATGCCGGACGAGAAATCGCTTTCCGCACAGCGGAATCCGGGGAGGCGCCCGTGTACGTCCAGGAACTGGAACCCGTCGCCGACTCGCTCGGCCTGTCCGCGCTCGTGGCGACGTTGCCGCTCGTGATCGTCCTCGTCCTGCTGGGCGGGGTTCGGCTCAAGGCGCACTTGGCGGGGCTCACGGGGCTTGTGGCGGCTGTACTGGTCGCCTGGCTCGCGTACGGCATGCCGCTCGGTCAGACGCTCTCCAGCGCCGTGCAGGGGGCCGTCTTCGGGCTCTTCCCGATCCTGTGGATCGTCGTCAACGCCCTGTGGGTGTACCGGATGACCGTCCGGACGCGCCATTTCGACATCCTGCGGCGGTCGTTCGGGCGGCTCTCCGACGATCCGCGCATCCAGGCGCTCGTCGTCGCCTTCTGCTTCGGAGCCCTGCTGGAGGCCCTCGCCGGGTTCGGGGCGCCCGTCGCGATCTGTTCGGTCATGCTGGTGGCGCTCGGGTTCGAGCCGGTGCGCGCGGCGGTCGTCGCGCTGGTCGCCAACACCGCGCCCGTGGCCTTCGGTGCGATGGGCACGCCGGTCGTGACGCTGGCACAGGTCACCGGGCTGCCACTGGACGATGTGGCTTCTGTGGTGGGGCGTCAGACGCCCTTGCTGGCCCTTGTGGTGCCGCTCGTGCTCGTCGGGCTCGTGGACGGGCGGCGCGGGCTGCGGGAGACCTGGGTGCCCGCCATGGCGTGCGGAATCGCCTTCGCCGTCGCCCAGTTCGCCGCCTCGAACTACCTCTCCGCACAACTCGCCGACATCGGCGCCGCCTTGGCGGGTGCGGGAGCCCTGGTCGCCGTACCGCACGCGCGTGTGCCCGCCGCCGAGGCCGTACGCGCGTCCGTGCTGACCGGTGTGCGGAGTGAGGAGTTGGACGAGGCTGATCCTCGGCGGGAGGTCGTGCGAGCTTATGCGCCGTACGCGTTGATTGTGGTGATCTTCTCCATCGCGCAGATCCCGGTGGTCAAGGACTGGCTGGCCGGGGCGACCCAGACCTACGACTGGCCCTTCCTGGACGTCGCGAACCCGGACGGGGAGCCGGTCGGCGGCAATGTCTTCAGCTGGCCGATCGTGTCCACCGGCGGCACCCTCGTGCTGCTCGCCGGCGTGTGCACGGCTGTCGTCCTCGGGGTGCACGCGCGCGTGGCGGTCAAGGAGTGGGCCGCGACCGTGCACGAGTTGAGGTTCGCCATCCTCACCGTGACGTCCGTGCTGGCGCTCGCGTACGTCATGAACCTCTCCGGACAGGCCGCCACCATCGGCTACTTCGTCGCCGCGGCCGGCGCCGGGCTGGCCTTCCTGTCGCCGGTGCTGGGCTGGTTCGGCGTGGCCGTGTCCGGGTCGGACACCTCGGCCAACGCGCTGTTCGGGGCGTTGCAGGTGACGGCGGCGCGGGAATCGGGGCTGTCGCCGGAACTCCTGGCCGCCGCCAACAGTTCAGGTGGTGTGCTCGGCAAGATGATCTCGCCGCAGAACCTCACCATCGCGTGCGCGGCGGTAGGGCTCGCGGGCCGGGAGGGGGACCTGCTGCGGCGGGTGCTGCCGTGGAGTCTGGGCCTGCTGCTGGTGATGTGTCTGATCGTGGTCGGACAGAGTTCACCGGTGCTGGGCTGGATGCTGCCCTGACCTCCGCGCTGACCTGAGGTTACGGCTCGGAGTCCACTCAGTGGGTACACAGCGCACTGTCAGTGAGGGCGGGTAGTTTGGGGTGACCGACAGGACTTTCAGGAGGGTTGGCCGTGGCTGCTGATCTGTCACAGCTCGTGAAGGCGTACGACGTCCGCGGGGTCGTCCCCGACCAGTGGGACGAGCCGCTGGCCGAGCTCTTCGGGGCCGCCTTCGTCCAGGTGACCGGCGCGAGCGCCATCGTGATCGGGCACGACATGCGGCCCTCGTCCCCCGGCCTGTCCCGTGCCTTCGCGCGCGGAGCCGCGGCCCAGGGCGTGGACGTCACCGAGATCGGCCTGTGCTCCACCGACCAGCTGTACTACGCCTCGGGCGCGCTGAACCTGCCGGGCGCGATGTTCACGGCGTCGCACAACCCGGCCCAGTACAACGGCATCAAGATGTGCCGCGCGGGCGCGGCCCCGGTCGGCCAGGACACCGGCCTCGCGCAGATCCGTGAACTGGCCGAGCGGTGGAGCGATTCGGGTGCCCCGGAGCCGGCGGCGACGCCGGGCACGATCACGCGGCAGGACACGTTGGAGGACTACGCGGCCCACCTCCGCTCCCTCGTCGACCTGACCTCCATCCGGCCCCTGAAGGTCGTCGTCGACGCGGGCAACGGCATGGGCGGCCACACGGTCCCCACGGTCTTCGAGGGCCTGCCCCTCACCCTGGTCCCGATGTACTTCGAGCTGGACGGCACGTTCCCGAACCACGAGGCGAACCCGCTGGACCCGGCGAACATCGTCGACCTCCAGAAGCGAGTCCGCGATGAATCCGCCGACCTCGGCATCGCCTTCGACGGCGACGCCGACCGCTGCTTCGTCGTCGACGAGAGCGGCGCCCCGGTCTCCCCGTCCGCCATCACCGCCCTGGTGGCCTCGCGCGAGCTCGCCAAGCACGGCGGCAAGGGCACGGTCATCCACAACCTGATCACGTCCTGGTCGGTCCCGGAGGTCGTCGAGGAGAACGGCGGCACCCCGGTCCGCACCCGCGTAGGCCACTCCTTCATCAAGGCCGAGATGGCCAAGACCGGCGCGATCTTCGGCGGCGAGCACTCCGCGCACTACTACTTCGCCGACTTCTGGAACGCCGACACGGGCATGCTGGCCGCCCTCCACGTCCTCGCGGCCCTGGGCGGCCAGGACGGCCCGCTGTCCAGCCTGGTCGCCCAGTACGACCGCTACGCCGGCTCCGGCGAGATCAACTCCACCGTCGCCGACCAGGCGGACCGCCTCGCAGCCATCAAGGCCGCGTACGAGGGCCAAGAGGGCGTGGAACTGGACGAGCTCGACGGCCTGACCGTCACGGCCGCCGACTGGTGGTTCAACGTCCGCCCCTCCAACACGGAACCGCTGCTCCGCCTGAACGCGGAGGCACGGGACGAGGCGACGATGGCGAAGGTACGGGATGAGGCGTTGGGGATCATCAGGGGCTGAGGGCTGAGGGCTGAGGGCTGAGGGCTGAGGGCTGAGGGCTGAGGGCGGCTGCTCTCCGGCGTAGGGGGGCACCTCTCGATGCCGGCCCGCGCCCCCCAGCCCGTCCGGCGTTTGAGGACGAGGCCCGTTCAGGGCCGAAGCGGGGGTCTGGGGGCGCCAGCCCCCAGGGGCGGGGTCGAAGGGGCGGAGCCCTTTCAGGATGGGACGGGTAGGGGCGGCGGGGGCGAAACCCTCCCAGCGCCCAACCCCGGCACCCCGCCCCCACCGGCGGTACGCTGACCAGGCACATCCACACACCTGCACGCACCGCACACACCACCCCAGAAGGGACCCCTCATGCCGCTGGAAGCCGGCCTCCTGGAGATCCTCGCCTGCCCGGCCTGCCACGCCCCCCTCAAGGAGCAGGACGCCGAGCTCGTCTGCACCGGCCAGGACTGCGGCCTGGCGTACCCGGTCCGCGACGGCATCCCCGTTCTGCTCGTCGACGAGGCCCGCCGCCCCGCGTAACACGACCACACGGCCACCGGCGCAAGGACGACGGGTTCCCGTCAAAAGACGAGCCGCCCACCGCCGTACGGACATCCGGCCACCGGTATGAGACCACCGCCGACCGGATACGGACCTCCCAGCCACCGGCCACCGGCATAGACCAGGCCACCGGCACAGAGGCACCCCGCCCGGCGCACCCATCCGGCACCCCGTCCACGGCGACCAGCAACCGGCAACCAGTGGCGAGCAACGGGCAACGAGCAACGAGCACGGCAACGGGCAACCGGCAAAAAACCGCCCCCGCCCGCATAAAGACACCGCCCCCGCGCCAAGACAACCAAAGACCCCCGCGACCGAGCAAAGACCCCGTCGAACACACCCCGCGCAGAAAACGCCCCAGACGACCCGGCGATCGGAGGCTGCCGCCCATGCTCGACGAATCGCTGCTGGACACGCCGGAGGCGCTCGCAGAGGCCGACCGCCGTGCCCTGCTGCGCGGCGCGGCCGAAGCAGGCGCCCGTGTCCGCACAGCCGCCCGGCACACTGCCGAGGCCGGCGTCCATGACCTCAAACCCGACGGCCGCCCCCGCGCCATCCTCATCGCGGGCCCCGGCGCCGCAGCCATCTGCGTCGCCGACCTCCTCGGCACGCTCGCCGGCGCCACCAGCCCCGTCACCCGACTGGCCCCGGCCGGTGTCGCCCCCGCCGCGGGTGCCCTGCGCTGGGAGCTGCCAGGCTGGGCCGGCTCCGTGGACCTGCTGCTGATCACCACCCCCGACGGCTCCGAGCCGGGGCTGTCCCTGCTCGCCGAGCAGGCCTACCGCCGCGGCTGCACGGTCGTCGCCGTGGCCCCGGCCGGCTCCCCGCTCACCGAGGCGGTGCACAACAACCACGGCCTGTTCGTGCCGATGGCGACGGCCCCGTACGAGCAGGACGAACCCCTCGCGGCCTCCGCCCCCGGCGTCCTCTGGGCGCTACTCACCCCGCTGCTGGCGCTCCTCGACCGCACGGGCGTGCTCGCCGCCCCGCCCGACGCCATCGAGAAGGTCGCCGACCGCCTCGATCACATCGCCGAACGCTGCGGCCCCGCCGTCGCGACCTACAGCAACCCCGCCAAGACCTTGGCCGCCGAACTCGCCGACACGCTCCCGTTGATCTGGACCGAGGGCGTCTCCGCCGGCCCGGCCGGCCGCCGTCTCGCCGCAGCGCTCGCCGAACTCGCCGGCCACCCCGCCCTCGTCGCCGAGCTGCCCGAAGCGCTTGCCTCGCACAGTGCCCTGCTCGCGGGCACGCTCGCGGCCAGCGCCGACCCCGACGACTTCTTCCGCGACCGCGTGGAGGAGGCCCCGGCCCTGCACGCGCGCGTGGTGCTGCTGCGCGACCGCCCGCTCGGCGGCCTCACCGCCGCGCCCGCCGCCCGTGACCTGGCCCTCAGCCATGACACGCCGATCAGCGAACTCGAGCCGGAGCCGGGCGGCGAACTCGAGACTCTCGCGGAACTGATCGCCATCACGGATTTCGCCGCCGTTTACCTGGCGCTCGCCTCGGGAGCCTGATCTGTCTCAGGACGCCCTGACAGCCGTACGCCTAAGAAACCAGCAGTCGTACACCAGGCGAACCCGGCGTCCTACTGAAGAGACCGCGAAGAGATCCCGAAGAGACCGCGAAGCGACCCCGAGGAGATCTCGAAGCGACTCCGAAGAGATCTCGAAGAGACCCGGCGTCACGCACAGAGAGCAGGCAGAAGACCGCATGGACCGCCTCGACAACACCATCCGCCCCTACGCCTGGGGCTCCACCACCGCGATCCCGAAGCTCCTCGGCGTCGAGCCGACCGGCGAACCGCAGGCGGAGATGTGGATGGGCGCGCACCCGGGCGCACCCTCGCGCACCGAGCGCGGGACGCTCGTCGAGGTCATCGAGGCCGACCCGGAGCGCGAGCTGGGTGCCACGGCCGTGGCGAAGTTCGGCCCCCGCCTGCCCTTCCTCCTCAAGATCCTCGCCGCCGGCGCCCCCCTCTCCCTCCAGGTGCACCCCAACCTGGCGCAGGCGAAGGAGGGTTACGAGGACGAGGAGCGCCGCAACATCCCCGTGGACGCCGGCCACCGCAACTACAAGGACGCCAACCACAAGCCCGAACTGATCTGCGCGCTCACCGAGTTCGACGGCCTGTGCGGCTTCCGCGACCCGGTCCAGGCCGCCGACCTGCTGGACGGCCTCGGCGTCGACTCCCTCAAGCCGTACGTCGACCTGCTGCACGCGCACCCCGAGGAGGCGGCGCTGCGAGAGGTCCTCACCGCCGTACTCACCGCGGACCCGGACGAAATGGCCCACACCGTCGCCGAGGCCGCGGCAGCCTGCTCCCACCTCGGCGGCGACTACGCCCCGTACGCCGACATCGCCCACCACTACCCGGGCGACCCGGGCGTCATCGCCGCCATGCTGCTCAACCACGTCCGCCTGCAGCCCGGCGAGGCCCTCTTCCTCGGCGCCGGCATCCCCCACGCCTACCTCAACGGCCTCGGCGTCGAGATCATGGCCAACTCCGACAACGTCCTGCGCTGCGGCCTGACCCCCAAGCACGTCGACGTCCCCGAACTCCTGCGCATCGTCCGCTTCGAGGCGGGCGACCCGGGCGTGCTGCGCCCCGAGGCCGCCCCGGACGGAGAGGAGGTCTACGAGACCCCGATCGACGAGTTCCGGCTGTCCCGGTACGTCCTCCCGGCGGGCACCACCGCGCACGACCTCACGCGCGCGACCCCGCAGATCCTGCTCTGCACGGCGGGTTCCGTCCGAGCCGGTGAGCATGAGCTGACCGCCGGTCAGTCCGTCTTCGTACCGGCGGGCGAAAAGGCCCAAGTGTCCGGGGCCGGTACGGTCTTCAGGGCCACGGTCGTGGCCTGACCGAGGCCGTCGGACGACCCGGCGCGCCGTTGTCGGACCGGGCTGCAACAATGGCCCACCGGCAAAGGACGGGCAAAGCCGATCGGGGGCCGCACGCTCCCCTCGGCGACGCCCTGGACGGCGCACGGGCGTACGTACGAAGGCCACGAGTGCCATGAAGGCTCCGAAGGCTCCGAAGGCGAAGGGACAACGCGACACATGAGCGCGTCAGGCGGAACCAAGGCGATCGTGGCGGCACTCGCCGCCAACCTGGCGATCGCCGTATCGAAATTCGTGGCGTTCGCGTTCAGCGGCTCGTCGTCGATGCTCGCCGAGGGCGTGCACTCGCTCGCGGACTCCGGCAACCAGGCCCTGCTGCTGGTAGGCGGCAAGAAGGCCCAGCGCGAGGCCACCCCGCAGCACCCCTTCGGCTACGGCCGCGAGCGCTACATCTACGCCTTCCTCGTCTCGATCATCCTGTTCTCGGTCGGCGGCATGTTCGCCCTCTACGAGGGCTACGAGAAGATCAAGCACCCGCACGAGATCGAGCACTGGTACTGGCCGGTCGGCGTCCTCGTCTTCGCGATCATCGCCGAGACCTTCTCCTTCCGGACGGCCATCAAGGAGTCCAACGTCCTGCGGGGCAAGAAGTCCTGGAAGGAGTTCGTCCGCCACGCCAAGGCCCCCGAGCTGCCCGTCGTCCTCCTGGAGGACCTCGGCGCGCTGGTCGGCCTGATCCTCGCCCTGGGCGGCGTCAGCCTGGCCCTGCTCACCGGCGACGGCGTCTGGGACGGCATCGGCACCATCTGCATCGGCATCCTGCTCGTCCTGATCGCGATCGTCCTGGCCGTCGAGACCAAGTCGTTGCTGCTCGGCGAGGCTGCCGGTGTCGAGGAGGTCCAGAAGATCGAGGCCGCCATCGTCGACGGCGACACGGTCACCGGCATCATCCACATGCGCACGCTCCACCTCGGCCCCGAGGAGCTCCTGGTCGCCGCCAAGATCGCCGTCCAGCACGAGGACACGGCCGCCGAGATCGCCTCCGCCATCGACGCCGCCGAGTCCCGCATCCGCGAGGCCGTCCCGATCGCCCGCGTGATCTACCTCGAGCCCGACATCTACAGCGAGGCCGAAGCCGCCAAGGGCGCCGACCCCGAGGCGAAGCCCGGCGGACCCACGCCACACGACGCCGGGCACTGACGCCCGCCCACACCGAAGGGGCCCACCGGAATCCGGTGGGCCCCTTGGTCTTGTGGGTCTTCTGGGCTTGTGGTCTTCGCCTGAGGCCGAGCCCTCAGACCTGCACCGCCCACGGCGGTGGGGGCGGCACCGCGGCCCGCGCTCTCCGCCGTACGACCATGGCGGCGATCCCCAGAGCGATCGCGACCAGCACCAGCACCACCCCGAGCATCATCGCCGTCCCAAGGACCGTCGGCATGGTGTGGTCGTCGATCACGCGCCCCCGGATCGCGGACACCGGAAGCGTCCCGCTCTCATCGTCGAGGAAGGCCCGCGAGTCACGGGAGTTCGCGCGGTGGTCGCCCAGCAGGAACAGCCGCCCCTTGGGAACCCGCACGTCGTAGGTCATGGGGTACCCGCCGTGCACGTCCCCGCCCTTCACATACGGCTCCTCGAGCGGCTCCCCGTTCACGGTGACGCGCGCACCCGCCCCCGCCCCCTGCCCCGCACAGCACGCCACGCGGTCGCCGCCCACGCCGATGACCCGCTGCATCACCAGCAGATCCGAGCCGTACCGGTCCGGCGACGAGAGCACCACGACGTCCCCGTTCCGCACCTCGTCCCCGTCGATCCGTTCATAGACGACCCGGTCGCCCGGCCCGTACGTCGGCGTCATGCTCTCGCTCGACACGACGGAGCCACCGAAGGCGTGCCGCGCGTACCCGAAGCCGCCCAGCCCCAGCAACAACCCCACCAGCCCCACCACGACGGCTGCGATCCCCAGTCCCCGCCCCTTGCCCGACATCACGTTCCTCCCCATGCGGCCCATCCGCGGGCGCAGAGCCTAACGGGTGCCTGTGAGCGGCTTGTGCGGGCCCGCGCCCGGCTTGCGGACGCGGACCCGGTCACGCGACTACCCGACCTCGCGCAGCACCCCGAGGACGGCCGACTCGTCCGGCGCGGCCAGCAACCGCTCCAGGAACCCGGGGTCCATCAACTTCCGCGACAGCAGCGCCAGAATCCGCAGATGCTCGTCCCCCGCAGCCGCCTCCGGTACGGCGATCATGAAGATCAGCCTCGCCTTCGTACCGTCCAGCGAGCCCCACTCGACGCCCTCCGCGGACCGCGCGAAAGCGACGACCGGCGCGGTCACCGCATCCGTCTTGGCATGCGGAATCGCGATCTCCTCCCCGAGCCCGGTCGTCCCCTGCGCCTCCCGCCGCAGCGCGGTCGCCACCAGCTCGCCCACATCCGCGACCTTCCCGGTGCGCGCCGACAACTCGGCCAACTCCCGGATCGCGGACTCCTTGTCGGCCGCACCGAGTTCGACCTTCACGGTCCGCTCGGTGAGATAGCCGGAGAGAACCTCGGCCGGGGCGGCGCCCGCATCAGCGGTGTCGACCGCATCTGCCTCGCGCTCCGACTCGTGTACGACCCGCTGCGCCGCGACGGCACCGGCGGCCCCCGGCCCTTCGCCGACGGCACCGGTGCCAGGCCCTCCGACGCCCGCCCCGACCAGCGCGGGCTCGGGCCCGGCCGTACCCGTACCGGCGAGCGTCTCGCCACGCCGCCTGCGCTCGCTCACGTCGATCAGCGCGACCGTCGTCAGCGCGGTGAAGACAGAGCCGATCACCACGGCCACGAAGAACATCGGTACGCCGCTCACCGCGCCCAGCACGGCCACGATCGGCCCGCCGTGCGGTACCGCGTCCTCGACACCCGCGACCCCGGCGATCGCACCGGCCACCGCGCCGCCGAGCATGTTGGCGGGGATGACCTGCGCGGGCCGCGCCGCGGCGAACGGGATCGCACCCTCGGAGATGCCGAAGCAGCCCATGAACAGCGAGGCGAGCCCCGTCTCCCGCTCCTGCTCGGTGTACAGCCGCTTCCGTATCAGCGTGGCCAGACCCTGACCCAGCGGCATGACCGGGATCGCGGCCGCGCACATGCCCATGACCGTCTGGTTGCCGGTCGCGATGAGCCCGGCGCCGAACAGGAAAGCCGTCTTGTTGACCGGCCCGCCCATGTCGAACGCGATCATCAGCCCGAGAATCGTCCCGAGCAGGACCGCGCTCGTGCCGGTCATCCCGCTGAGCCAGCTGGTCAGGTGCTCGAACACCCAGGAGATCGGCTTCCCGATGACGTAGATGAAGAACAGCCCGAGCGCCGTGGTCGCCACGATCGGGATCACGATGATCGGCATGATCGGCTGCACGAACTTCGGGACCTTGACCTTCTTGATCCCCAGCACCAGATACCCGGCGAGGAACCCGGTCACGATCGCCCCGATGAACCCGGCCCCCGCCTTGGAGTCGTACAGCGAACCCGTATTGGCGATCCAGCCGCCGATCATGCCTGGCACGAGCGCGGGCCGATCCCCGATGGCGTACGCGATGTAGCCGGACAGGATCGGCACCATCAGGGTGAAGCCGATGACGCCGATGTTGTTGATGTCCATCCAGAAGGAGTCCTTCGGGATGACCAGACCGCCCGACGGGTCGGTGTGCCCGCCCAGCGAGAGCGAGATCGCGATCAGCAGCCCTCCGACCACGACGAACGGGATCATGTAACTGACCCCGTTCATCAGCGCCTTGTACCCGACGCTCCGCTCCTTGCCGCCGGCCGCGGGACTCGTGGAAGTGACCCCTGCCGTGTGCACGGGCGCCGACAGCACCTGCTCGATCAGCCGCTCGGGGTGGTGAATGCCCTCCGCCACCCCGACCGTGAGGACCCGCTTGCCCGCGAAACGGCTCAGGTCCACGTCCTTGTCCGCAGCGACGATGATGCCGTCCGCGTGCTTGACATCGTTGTCATCGAGGACGTTTTCAGCCCCGATGGATCCCTGGGTCTCCACCTTCATCTCGATACCGCGGCTCTCGGCGGCCTGCGCGAGCTTCTCCGCCGCCATGTACGTATGCGCGATGCCGGTCGGGCACGCGGTCACCGCGAGCAGCTTCAACCGCTTTCGCTCGCCACCGCCACTGCCCGTGAGGGGAGGGCCGGCCGGACTTGTCACGTCGATCTCCTAACGCCTTTGTCATGCGGAAACGCCGTCCCGGACGTCCCACAAGATCGATCGGATGTTCCGAGTCCCTGGCATCCTGCACCACCTCGCCGCAGGCTCAAAGGTGCAAAGGTTCCGCATCATCCCGGTCTGCCGCCTCCTGTTCGCGGTTCGTTGGTGTCCTGTTATCGCTCCCGCACCCGACCGTCACGTGACCTGCCACCCGACCCTTGAACGCCCCCTCGTCCGTCCCCACACAGCTCCCTTGATGGCCTGATCTGTTCGGAGGCGGACTGGGGACGGCCGGGCCTCCCGGTGTAGCTTGGGACAGAGCCAGACGTCGCTGCTGATGGCGGTCGGGCGGTCCCGACACGGACCGACCGAGGGAGAGAGGGCCTCCGACGAACTGCGCTGCGCGTACGCGGGCATGCCTGTGTCCTCTTCGGGCACCCCGGTGTCCGCCGCCGCGCAGACCAGCCGTACCCACCCTCGACCCAAACCCCGAGGAGCAGCTCGTAATGACGACTGTCGAGAACCGACAGGACTTCAAGGTCGCCGACCTCTCCCTGGCCGAGTTCGGCCGCAAGGAGATCACCCTCGCCGAGCACGAGATGCCCGGCCTGATGGCGATCCGCAAGGAATACGCCGAGGCGCAGCCGCTGGCCGGCGCCCGCATCACCGGCTCCCTGCACATGACCGTGCAGACCGCCGTCCTCATCGAGACCCTGGCCGCCCTCGGCGCCCAGGTCCGCTGGGCGTCCTGCAACATCTTCTCCACCCAGGACCACGCCGCCGCCGCGATCGCCGTCGGCCCGAACGGCACGCCCGACAACCCCCAGGGCATCCCGGTCTTCGCCTGGAAGGGCGAGACCCTGGAGGAGTACTGGTGGTGCACGGAGCAGGCCCTGACCTGGCCGAACACCCCCACCGGCGGCCCGAACATGATCCTGGACGACGGCGGTGACGCCACCCTCCTCGTCCACAAGGGCGTCGAGTACGAGAAGGACGGCAAGGTCCCGGACGTCGACACCGCCGAGTCCGACGAGCACCGCGTCATCCTCGAACTCCTGCACCGCACCATCACCGACGGCTCGCAGAAGTGGACCCAGCTGTCCTCCGAGATCCGCGGCGTGACCGAGGAGACCACGACCGGCGTCCACCGCCTGTACGAGATGCAGCGCGACGGCGTCCTCCTGTTCCCGGCGATCAACGTCAACGACGCCGTCACCAAGTCGAAGTTCGACAACAAGTACGGCTGCCGCCACTCCCTGATCGACGGCATCAACCGCGCCACCGACGTCCTGATCGGCGGCAAGACCGCGGTCGTCTGCGGTTACGGCGACGTGGGCAAGGGCTGCGCGGAGTCCCTGCGCGGACAGGGCGCCCGTGTCATCGTCACCGAGATCGACCCGATCTGCGCCCTGCAGGCGGCGATGGACGGCTACCAGGTCACGACCCTCGACGAGGTCATCGACAAGGCCGACATCTTCATCACCACGACCGGCAACAAGGACATCATCATGGCCTCGGACATGGCCAAGATGAAGCACCAGGCGATCGTCGGCAACATCGGCCACTTCGACAACGAGATCGACATGGCCGGCCTCGCCAAGGTCCCGGGCATCGTCAAGGACGAGGTCAAGCCGCAGGTCCACACCTGGACCTTCCCCGACGGCAAGGTCCTCATCGTCCTGTCCGAGGGCCGCCTGCTGAACCTGGGCAACGCGACCGGTCACCCGTCCTTCGTGATGTCCAACTCCTTCGCGGACCAGACCCTGGCCCAGATCGAGCTGTTCACCAAGCCGGACGCCTACCCGACCGGTGTGTACACGCTGCCCAAGCACCTGGACGAGAAGGTCGCCCGCCTCCACCTGGACGCGCTCGGTGTGAAGCTGACGACGCTCCGCCCCGAACAGGCCGCGTACATCGGGGTCGAGGTCGAGGGCCCGTACAAGCCGGACCACTACCGGTACTGAGCCGAACCGCTGCCGCGTGCACCGGCACGCCGCTCAGCAGCAGATCCTCAGAGGCAGGCCCCCGCACCCCCGTGCCGGGGGCCTGCCCCATTGGCTCGCGTGGCCACTCCGGCCATGTGGCCGGACCAGCCCGTCAAGACCCAGGACCCCGATGCCCCGCGGCCGTTATTCGCTCCACGATCCGCACGATCACACCCCCCTCGCAGAAGAGCACTTCCACTGCGCCCCCGGCCCTTCCGGCTGGCGCTACGTCTCCCAGCTGACCACCCCCGGGGGCGATCACAGCGGCTCCGTCGACCTCACCCTGGACGAACTCGGCCGCCCCATCCGCCTCGAACTCCACGCGGCCGGCTGGCAGGTACGCGGCGCCGCCCTCGACGGCGTCACCTGGGTCCGTACCGACCCCACCGGGGCTCACGCCACGGAAGGCAATGTGCGCGCCCATGCCTTCACCGGGACGTCCCCCGCGTTCCTCATCGCCACCACTCGCCTCCTTCGCCTCACCCCTTCCGCCCCGGCAACCCGCGTACGCCTCGTGGTCTTCACAGACCTGGTCCTCGCCCCGCGCACCGTGGACCAGTCCTGGGCCTTGGTGAACAGAGAAACACACGCCACTGACAACGCCCCCCTGACCGTGGACGAGTACCAGGTCACAGCCCTGGACACGGGCGAGCAGCACGCCGTACACATCGCGGGCGACGTGGTCCTCGCGGCACCCGGCATCGAACTGGAGGACCTGGACTCGCCGCCGTCGACGTTCGCTTGAGCGACGCCGGGCAGATGAGAAGGCCGGACGGGGGCAGGCACTGAGCCGGCGCGGAGAGCGGGCCAGGCGTGCGGCAGTTCGGCAGGGTCGAGCGGGCGGGCTCGCTGAACCGCCGATCGTTGCGGCAGCCCGTGCTTGCCCGCTGAGGTACTACGCCGGTGGGACGAAGCCGGTGGTGGGCCGGTCGGTCGACGGCGCCTCCTGCGGCGCCGAGACCTGCTGCACGGCGTCCTGTGGTACCTGGGAGTGGTCCCCTTCCGCCCGACCTGAGGACTGAGCGCCGAGCGGAACCTCTACTTCGCCGTACGCGCCAGGAAGAGGCGGAGCAGCGGTGGGCGGCATGGCCGGCGGGCCGTACGCTCCCGGCGCACCAGTCGCAGCCCCCGCACCACCCCCTGGGCTCACCCCATCCGCAGACCGCCCATTGCCGAAGGCACGCCGCGCCTCCCGCGCTTGCCGTTCCTGCAGAACCGCCGCGAGATATGCCGCCGGCGGCACCCCCTGCGGCGCCGGAGCGCCCGTACGCGCCGCGAGGTCCGTCGCGAGCCGCTCCGCCATGCTCCATCCGACCTGAGGGTCGAGTTGCTGCATCCGCGTCAGGTACTGACGAATGGCCAGCCACAGCCCATCCGGAACCGCCGACAGGTCAAGCTCCGAGAACCGTCCGGCCAACCACGGCGGAGGGGGAGGAACGAAGCCCGCCCGGGCGAGGGGCACCCGTTCCCGTACGACGAGAGTTCCGGCGAACACGTCACCGAGCCGCCGCCCACGCGCGGACACCAGCGAAGCGATGACGGCGATGACGCCGAGCGTCATCAGAATCTCGATCACACCTATGAGGCCACGCACCAGAGCGTGCCGGAACCGGATCGGTCCGCCGTCGTCACGCACCACCCGCAGCCCGCACGCCAACTTCCCAAGAGAGCGCCCGTGACTGAGCGTCTCGACCGCGATCGGCCCCCCGACCAGCAGCAGAACGAACATCGCGATCGACAGCGCGGTCTGCGCCGCCTCGTCCAGAGAGGCAGTGGCCGCCACCACCCCAATGGTCACGACAAGGTAGGCGATCACCGCTACGGCCAGATCCAGCAGCACGGCCAGCGCCCTACTGGGCAGCTTCGCGGGGCGCAACTCCAGCGCCACCGCCTCGCCCGTCACCAGCTCACTCACGCGGTCCGTCCTTCCCCTGACCTGCCCCTGGAATGGCCAGTCTGCCAAGCTGAGGGCGCATTGCGTCGCAGTAAGACAAGCTGACATCTACGACGAGTCGCCGACGAACAGCCGGGGAGCAGGAAAGCAGATGGACCTCGACGTCTTCGTCACCGCCCACCGAGCCGAGTGGGACCGCCTCGACGCCCTGCTCGGGCGCCAGCGCCGCCTCACAGGCGCTGAGGCCGACGAACTCGTCGCCCTCTATCAGCGCACAGCCACCCACCTCTCCCTGATCCAGTCCAGCGCCCCGGACCCGCAGCTGACGGGCCGGCTCAGCCAACTGGTGGCACGCGCGCGTAGCGCCGTGACAGGCACGCGACGCGCATCCTGGCGCGATGTCACCCGCTTCCTTGCCCACGGCTTCCCAGCCGCGGTCTACCGTTCGCGCCACTGGTGGGTACCCACAGCGCTCCTGTCCACCTTCGTCGCGGCTCTCCTGGGCTGGTGGATAGGCACGCACCCCGAAGTGCAGGCCACCATCGCGGCCCCCAGCGAACTGCGCGAGCTCACCCGCCCCGGCGGCCAGTACGAGACGTACTACTCCAGCCATCCCGCAGCCTCCTTCGCGGCCCAGGTATGGACGAACAACGCCTGGGCCGCCGCCCTGTGTCTGATACTCGGTGTCTTCCTCGGCCTCCCAGTGCTCTGGATCCTCTTCCAGAACATGCTCAACCTCGGTGTCGGCTTCGGCCTGATGTCCTCGGCAGGACGCCTGGACACCTTCCTCGGTCTCGTCCTGCCGCACGGCCTCCTCGAACTGACCGCGGTCTTCGTCGCCGCAGGCACAGGCCTACGCCTCGGTTGGACCGTCATAGATCCGGGCCCCCGCACCCGACGCTCCGCCCTCGCTGAGGAAGGCCGAGCCGCAATCGGCATGGCGATAGGCCTCGCGCTGGTCCTCTTCGTCTCCGGCGCCATCGAAGGCTTCGTCACCCCGTCGGGCCTGCCCACGTGGGCGCGCATCAGCATCGGCATCGCCGCTGAACTGGCCTTCCTCGCTTACGTCTATGTCCTCGGCGGACGTGCCGCCCGCGCCGGTGAGACAGGCGACGTCGAGGCAGCCGAGCAAAGCGCCGCCGTGCCGACGGCCGCCTGATGTGCGACCACCCCTGCTGAGCTGCTAGTCTCCTCTTCGCCCCACGAGAGCCGTTGACACGGAGCGAGTGGGGAGGTAGATTCGAACAGTTGCCTGGAAGGGGATGCACATCCCGCCCCGGGCAGAGTGAGCATCTGTCTGCTTCAGTGGAACATCGATTCCCAAGAAGCCCCTCCCGATAAGTTCGGAAATGAGTGGCCGGTCAGTCCGGTCCGAAACTTCTGATAAAGTCGGAGCCGCCGGAAAGGGAAACGCGAAAGCGAGAACCTGGAAAGCACCGAGGAAATCGGATCGAGA
>NZ_JBQHCX010000036.1:0-21096 GCF_052068475.1 Streptomyces sp. SD31
AGCTCCGTCACACCGTGCCGCTCGACCAGGTGCCGGGCAATGATCCGGCCGAGGCCACCGGTACCGCCCGTGATGAGAACGGGGCTCTCCCAGACGGCCGCCTCCTGGGCGACCTGCGCCCGGGCCAGGCGGGCCGCGAGTACCTTGCCGTCGCGGACGGCGAGTTGAGGCTCGTCGATGGCAAGGGCCGCAGCGATCAGGTCGGCGTCGGTCGCGGTACGAACCTCGTCGTCGGCCGCGCCCACCATGTCGATCAGGCCGAAGCTGCCGGGGTGCTCGGACTGCGCCGACCGCACCAGGCCCCATACGGCCGCACCGACGAGGTCGCCGCCGACCGTGACGTCACGGGTGACGACGACGAGCCTGCCGGGCCGTTCTGCGGCGATCCAGTCCTGCAGGGCGGCGAGGACGCGCGCGGTGGCGGTGTGCGCCGCCCCCACCACGTCACCGTCACCGTCTCCGTCTCCGTCTCCGTCACCGTCTCCGACGACGGGCAGGAGTACGACTCCGGCCTCGGTGTCGCCCGGGGACGCCACCGTCTCGAAGCCGAGTCCGAACGGGTCGTCGCCGAGGACCGCCACGGTGCCGGCCGGCACCGCGTCCTCGGTGCCGACGGGCACCCAGTCGACTCCGAAGAGCGCGTCGCGGCTGATGTTCTGGGCGCCGAGCCGGTCGGCGGCGACCGGGCGGACGACGAGGGAGTCGATCGAGGCGACCGGCGTGCCGGTGGGGTCGGCGAGCGCAAGGGTGCGGGTCGTGCCGGACGCGTCCCGGGTCATCCTGAGGCGCAGCCGCGATGCCCCGGTGGCGTGCAGGCTGACGCCCGCCCAGCTGAACGGCAGCCCGGCCTCGGCCGTCTCGTCCAGCAGCGCGGCGTGCAGAGCCGCGTCGAGCAGCGCCGGGTGCAGCCCGTAGCCGCCCGGGGCCGCGTCGTCGGGCAGGGCGAGCTCGGCGTAGACCTCCTCGCCCAGACGCCATGCCGCCCGCAGCCCCTGGAAGGTCGGCCCGTAGGCGAAGCCCGCGTCGGCGAAGCGGTCGTAGCAGTCCTCATGGTCCATCGCGACGGCGCCGGCCGGCGGCCACACGGTGGAGTCGAAGTCGGCCGGGGGCCGCTCGCCCGTCGCGAGCACACCGGAGGCGTGCTGGGTCCACGGCTCCTCGACGTGTGCCTCCGGCCGGGCATGCACGGTGAAGGTACGGCGCCCCGCCACGTCCTCGGCGGCCACCCGCAGCCGGACCTGCACACCGCCACGGTCCGGCAGGGCCAGCGGCGTCACGAGGGTCAGTTCGTCGACGCGGCCGCAGCCGACCTCGTCACCGGCGCGCAGCGCGAGCTCGACCAGCACGGCCGCCGGCACCAGACGGTGACCCATGATCTCGTGCTCGGAGAGCCACGGGTGCGTGCTCGTCGAGAGCCTGCTGGTGAAGACGACGCCTTCGTCCTCGGCCAGTTCGACGGCCGCGCCCAGCAGCGGGTGCTCCATGCCGACCAGGCCCAGGCCGGTGGCGTCGCGCTTCGGGCTCGCCGGGGCGGGCCAGTAGCGCTGGCGTTGGAAGGCGTAGGTGGGGAGGTCGACGCGGGTGCCGCCCGGGTAGAAGGACGTCCAGTCGACGTGGGTGCCGTGGACGTGCAGGGTGGCGAGGGCGGTCAGGGCCGCGGTCGGCTCCGGCTTGTCCTTGCGCAGGACCGGGATGCTCACTGCTTCAGGTGCGTCCTGGGCGACCATCGCGGACAGGACGCCGTCCGGGCCGATCTCCAGGAAAGTCACATCGCCCAGAGACCGGACGTTGTCGTGGAAGCGGACCGCGTCCCGGACATGGTTCACCCAGTACTCGGGGTCGGTCACATCGCCGGAGGTCGTGAAGGGAATCTGCGGGGCGTGGAAGGTGACGCCGTCCAGCATCTCCCGGAAGTCGTCCAGCATCGGGGCCATCAGCGGCGAGTGGAAGGCATGCGACACCCTCAACTGCTTCGACTTCCACCGCCCGGCGATCTCCAGCACCTCGGCCTCGTCACCGGCGATGACCACCGATGCCGGGCCGTTCACGGCAGCGATCGACACCTTCTCCGTCAGGTGCGGCAGCACCTCGGCCTCGGTCGCCTGGACCGCCACCATCGCACCGCCGACAGGCAGTTCCTGCATCAGGCTAGAGCGCGCCGTGACGAGGAGGCACGCGTCCTCCAGGCTCAGCACACCCGCGACATGCGCCGCCGCTATCTCACCGATGGAGTGACCGGCGAGATGGTCGGGCTGCACACCCCATGACTCCACCAACCGGTACAGAGCCACCTGAAGCGCGAACAGAGCAGGCTGCGTATAACCGGTCTGGTTCAGCAGCTCCTCGTCCCCACCCCACATCACGTCCCGCAGGGCCGGGTCGAGATGGACGAGTACGGCGTCGAAGGCCTCGGCGAACACCGGGAACCGGTCGTACAACTCCCGCCCCATCCCCAGCCGTTGCGAACCCTGCCCCGAGAACAGGAACGCAAGCGGCTTACGGACAGCCACGCCCCGGGCGAGTTCGACTCCGTCGAGGATCACGGCACGGTGGTCGAAGGTCGTACGCGTGGTGAGCAACGAGTGCCCGATGTCCACCGGGTCACCGTCGATCTCCTTGACCCGTTCGACCTGCTCCCGCAGCGCCGCCTCGGACTTCGCGGACACCAGCCACGGCGCGAATTGGCCGCGTGGTCCTTCCGCAACCGGCGCCTCCACGAGCGGCTGCTCAAGAATCACATGCGCGTTGGTGCCGCTGACACCGAACGACGACACCGCCGCGCGACGCGGCCGGTCGACCGACGGCCACTCGGTGGCACTGTCGAGCAGCTCGACCGCGCCCCCCTCCCAGTCGACCTGGGACGACGGCTGGTCCACGTGCAACGTCCGGGGCAGAACCCCGTGCTCCAGCGCCTTGACCATCTTGATGATGCCCGCGGCGCCCGCGGCCGCCTGGGTGTGGCCGATGTTGGACTTCACCGACCCCAGGTAGAGCGGTACGTCGCGGTCCTGGCCGTAGGTCGCCATCAGGGCTTGGGCCTCGATGGGGTCGCCCAGTGTCGTTCCTGTGCCGTGGGCCTCGACGGCGTCGACGTCCGCGGTGGACAGACCGGCGCTCGCGAGAGCCTGCCGGATCACCCGCTGCTGCGACGGACCGTTCGGCGCCGTAAGGCCGTTGGACGCACCGTCCTGGTTCACCGCCGAGCCCCGCACCACCGCCAGAATCCGGTGACCGTTGCGCACCGCGTCCGACTGGCGCTCCAGCACCAGCAGACCGACGCCCTCGGCCCAGCCCACACCGTCCGCGCCGTCGCCGAACGCCTTGCAGCGGCCGTCCGCGGACAGGCCGCGCTGGCGGGAGAAACCGATGAACGCTCCCGGCGAGGCAAGGACCGTGACACCGCCGGCGAGGGCGAGGGTGCACTCCCCCTGCCGCAGCGACTGCGCCGCCAGGTGCAGCGCCACCAGCGACGACGAGCACGCGGTGTCGACCGTGACCGCCGGGCCCTCGAAGCCGAACGTGTAGGACACCCGGCCCGAGACCACGCTCGGTGAGCCGCCGGTGCCCTGGTAGCCCTCGGCGTCGCCGTCGAGCATCAGGGAGTAGTCGTTGTACATGACGCCCGCGAAGACGCCGGTCCGGCTGCCCTTCAGCGAGGTCGGGTCGATGCCCGCCCGCTCCAGCGACTCCCAGGTCGCCTCCAGCAGCAGGCGCTGCTGCGCGTCGGTGCCGAGGGCCTCTCGCGGGGACATGCCGAAGAACTCGGGGTCGAACTGGTCGGCGTCGTGCAGGAAGCCGCCAAAGCGGGTGTACGACGTGCCGACGTGGTCGGGGTCGGGGTGGTAGAGGGCGTCGAGGTCCCAGCCGCGGTTCTCCGGGAAGCCGGTGATCGCGTCGGTGCCGTCCAGCACCAGGTCCCACAGCTCCTCGGGGTTCGTGACCCCGCCCGGGTAGCGGCAGGCCATGCCGACGATCACGACCGGGTCGTCCGCCTGGGCCGTCGCCGCCACCGGCATCGCTACGGCCGGTGCGTCCGTATCGAACAGCTCGTCCTTGAGGTGGGCGGCCAGTACGGCGGTGGTCGGGTAGTCGAAGGTCAGCGTCGCGGGCAGCCGCAGTCCGGTGACCGCGCCGAGCCGGTTGCGCAGCTCGACCGCCATGAGGGAGTCGAACCCGAGGCTCTGGAACGCCTTCGCCGGGTCGACGCCGTCGGCGCCCGCATGCCCCAGTACGGCGGCGACTTCGCCGCGCACCAGGTTCACGAGCTCGTCGAGGCGGGCGGTGTCCGTCAGTGCGCCGAGTCGCCGGGTGAGGCTCGACGCCGTCTCGGAGCCGGCGATCGCACGCTGGGTGCGGGTGCGGATCAGGCCGCGCAGCAGCGGGCGGATCTCGCCGTGGCCGCGCAGGGCCGGGAGGTCGAGCCTGAGCGGCAGGAGGGCGGCTTCGCCGGAGGCGATCGCCGTGTCGAAGAGCGCGAGGCCCTGTTCGGGGCTGAGCGGCGGGGTGCCGGCTCGTGCCATGCGTTCCGCGTCGGCGTCCGACAGCATGCCCGTACCGCTCCACGCGCCCCAGGCGAGCGAGACAGCCGGCAGGCCGCTGGCCTTGCGGTGGGCGGCCAGGGCGTCCAGGAAGGCGTTGCCCGCGGCGTAGTTGGCCTGCCCTGCGGCGCCGAAGGTGCCGGCGGCGCTGGAGAAGATGACGAACGCGCCGATGTCCTGGGCGAGTTCGTGCAGATGCCAGGCCGCGTCGATCTTCGGCCGCAGTACGGCCTCCAGCCGCTCCGGCGTCAGTGACTCCACCACACCGTCGTCCAGCACACCGGCCGCATGCACCACCGAACGCACGGGGTACCGCTCCAGCAGATCCGCCACCGCCGCACGATCCGCCACATCACAAGCCACGACCGACACCCTCGCCCCGGCCGCCTCCAGCTCACTCACGTCCGCCGCCTCACCCCGGCGGCTCACCAACACCAACTCGTCCACACCATGCGCCTCGACCAGATGACGCGCGATCACCCGACCCAGACCACCCGTACCGCCCGTCACCAGCACCGGCCCTTCGAGCCGCACCGGCTCAGAGGTGACCTCGGCCGACGCGCGGGCAAGGCGTGCCGCGAAGGCCGCGCCGCCCCGGATCCTGAGCTGAGGCTCCTCGCCGGTCAGCGCGCCCGCGGGGACGTCGCCGTCGGTGTCGACCAGCACGAACCGGCCCGGATGCTCCGACTGCGCCGACCGCACCAGACCCCACACCGCCGACGCCGCGACATCACCCTCACGCGTCACGAAGACAAGGCGCTCGGCACGGTCGTCCGCGATCCACCGCTGCACCAGGGCGAGCGCGCGGGCCGCCTCGGCGTGGGCGGAGCCGACGATGTCCGCGCCTCCGGTGATCTGCACGATCTCGGCGTGCCCGTCGGCGGCGTCCGGCAGTGCGACCGGCACCCAGTCGAGACGGAACAGGGAGTCACGGCCCGCCCGGCCGATCTGCTCGGCGGACACCGCACGCGTCACCAGCGCACCGATCGTGGCCACCGGTGCGCCGGTGGAGTCGGCGACGGCGATGCGCCAGGCGGAGCCGGTACGGGTCAGCCGGACCCGCAGCGACGAGGCACCGGTGGCGTGCAGCGACACGTTCTCCCACGAGAAGGGCAGACCGGCCTCGCTGCCCTCGAAGAACCCTCCGGCGTGCAGCGTCGCGTCGAGCAGCCCCGGGTGCACGCCGAACGCCGAGGCGTCCACGTCCTCCGGAAGCGCGACCTCGGCGAACACCTCGTCACCGCGCCGCCACGCCGTCTGCAGCCCCTGAAACACCGTGCCGTAGTCGAACCCGGCCTCGGCGAAACGTTCGTAGGCCCCGGCGATGTCCAGGGGTTCGGCGGCCGGCGGCCACGCGGTGGCGTCGAAGTCGTCCGTGTGCGTGCCGGCCGCGAGGAAGCCGTCGGCGTGCCGCGTCCACGGAGCGTCCTCGCCGTCGGGCCGCGAGAAGACCTCCACGGTGCGCCGCCCCGACTCGTCCGCCGTACCGACGGACACCTGCAACCGCACCGCGCCCCGCTCCGGCAGCACCAGCGGTGCGGCGAGGGTCAGTTCGTCGACGCGGTCGCAGCCGACCTCGTCCCCGGCGCGCAGCGCGAGCTCCAGGAATGCGGTACCGGGCAGCAGCACCTGCCCGAAGACGCTGTGGTCGGCGAGCCACGGGTGCGTACTCAGCGAGATCCTGCTGGTGAACAGGTGCCCGTCCGAGCCGGCGACATCAACCGCCGCACCGAGCAGCGGGTGCTCCACGGCGGTGATGCCGACCGCGCCCACGTCACCCTTGCGGCGTGCGGTGGCCGGCCAGAAGACCTGGTGTTCGAAGGCGTAGGTGGGGAGGTCGACGCGGGTGCCGCCCGGGTAGAAGGACGTCCAGTCGACGGGGGTGCCGTGGACGTGCAGCCGCGCGAGGGCGGTGAGTACGGCGTCCTCCTCCGGCTTGTCCTTGCGCAGGACCGGGATCGCCACCGCGTCAGCCGCGTCCTGGGCGACCATCGCGGACAGCACTCCGTCCGGGCCGATCTCCAGGAAGGTCACATCGCCGAGGGCCTGGATGTTGTCGTGGAAGCGGACCGCCTCGCGGACATGCCGCACCCAGTACTCGGCGTCGGTCACATCGCCGGATGCCACGAAGGAGATCTGCGGCTCACGGAACTCGATCTCGCCGATCGCCTCGCAGAAGTCCTCCAGCATCGGGGCCATCAGCGGGGAGTGGAAGGCGTGGGACACACGCAGCCGCTTGGACTTCCAACGCGACGCGATCTCCAGCACTTCAGCCTCGTCACCCGCGATGACCACGGACGCCGGGCCGTTCACGGCAGCGATGGAAACCTTGTCGGTCAGGTGCGGCAGCACCTCCTCCTCGGAGGCCACCACCGAGACCATCGCACCACCGGCGGGCAGCTCCTGCATCAGGCTGGAGCGGGCCGTGACGAGGAGGCACGCGTCCTCCAGGCTCAACACACCCGCGACATGCGCCGCCGCTATCTCACCGATGGAGTGACCGGCCAGGTGATCGGGCCTCACGCCCCACGACTCCACCAACCGATACAGCGCCACCTGCAACGCGAACAACGCAGGCTGCGTGTAACCGGTCTGGTTCAGCAGCCCCTCGTCCCCACCCCACATCACCTCACGCAGAGCCGGGTCCAGATGGACCAGTACGCCATCCAGAGCGCTCGCGAAGACCGGGAAGCGGCCGTACAACTCCCGCCCCATACCCAGCCGTTGCGACCCCTGACCCGAAAACAAGAACGCAAGAGGCTTACGGCCAGCCACGCCCCGGGCAAGCTCGACACCGTCCAGCAGCACCGCACGGTGGTCGAACAACGTACGCGTCGTCAGCAGCGAGAACCCGACGTCCACCGGATCCCCGTCGAGCTCCTTGATGCGTTCGATCTGGCCCGACAGCGCCGCCTCGGACTTGGCGGACACCAGCCACGGCACGCCACCGACGGGCTCCGTGTCCGGGGCGGCCAGCGTCTCCCCGACCGGCTGCTCAAGAATCACATGTGCGTTGGTGCCGCTGACGCCGAACGACGACACCGCCGCGCGACGCGGCCGGTCAGCTGAAGGCCACTCGACAGGACCGCCCAGCAGCTCCACCGCCCCCGACTCCCAGTCCACCTGGGGCGACGGTTCCTCCACATGCAGCGTCCGCGGAAGCACCCCGTGCTCCAGCGCCTTGACCATCTTGATGATGCCCGCGACACCCGCGGCGGCCTGGGTGTGGCCGATGTTCGACTTCACCGAGCCCAAGTACAGGGGCACATCGCGGTTCTGGCCGTACGTAGCGAGCAGTGCCTGCGCCTCGATCGGGTCGCCGAGCGACGTACCCGTACCGTGCGCCTCCACCGCGTCGACGTCGGACGTGGACAGCCCGGCCGATGCGAGCGCCTGCCGGATGACGCGCTGCTGCGACGGACCGTTCGGCGCCGTCAGACCATTCGACGCACCGTCCTGGTTCACCGCCGAGCCCCGCACCACCGCCAGAATCCGGTGACCGTTGCGCACCGCGTCCGACTGACGCTCCAGCACCAGCAGACCGACGCCCTCACCCCAGCCCGTGCCGTCCGCGCCGGCGCCGAACGCCTTGCAGCGGCCGTCGGCGGACAGGCCGCGCTGGCGGGAGAACTCGACGTAGGTGGTGGGGGTGGACATCACGGTGACGCCGCCGGCGAGGGCGAGGGTGCACTCCCCCTGCCGCAGGGCCTGTGCCGCGAGGTGGAGCGCCACCAGCGACGACGAGCACGCGGTGTCGACCGTGACCGCCGGGCCCTCGAAGCCGAACGTGTAGGACACCCGGCCGGAGGCGACGCTGCCGGCGCTGCCCTGGCCCTGGTGGCCCTCGAAGTCGTCGCCGTCCAGGAGTGAGGCGTAGTCGTTGTACATCACGCCGGCGAACACGCCGGTCGCGCTGCCGCGCAGGGACGTCGGGTCGATGCCGGTGCGTTCCAGCGCCTCCCAGGTCGTCTCCAGGAGCAGGCGCTGCTGTGAGTCGGTGGCGAGGGCCTCTCGCGGGGACATGCCGAAGAACTCGGGGTCGAACTCGCCCGCCTGGTGCAGGAATCCGCCGGAGACGGAGTACGTCGTGCCGAGGTGGTCGGGGTCGGGGTGGTAGAGGGCGTCGCGGTCCCAGCCCCGGTTGGCCGGGAACTCGGTGATGGCGTCGACGCCGTCGGCGACGAGCCGCCACAGGTCCTCGGGCGAGTTCGCTCCGCCGGGGTAGCGGCAGGCCATGCCGACGATGACGATCGGGTCGTCGGTCGTCGACAGCGGCGCGGGGAGCAGCCCGGCGGTGTCCCGGTCGGCGCCGAACAGCTCGTCCGCGAGGTGGGCGGCCAGCAGGGCGGCGGTCGGGTAGTCGAAGGTCAGCGTCGCGGGCAGCCGCAGTCCGGTGACCGCGCCGAGGCGGTTGCGCAGTTCGACCGCGGTGAGGGAGTCGAAACCGAGGCTCTGGAAGGCGCGTTCGGGGTCGACGGTGCCGGCGCCCGCGTGGCCGAGTACGGCGGCCACCTCGGTACGCACCAGTTCCAGCAGCGACTCCAGGCGGGCTTGCTCGGGGAGTGCGTCGAGCCGTCGTACGAGGGAGGCGGCGGTGGCCGAGGCGGCGGTCCGCTTGGTGCGGGTCCGGACGAGTCCGCGCAGGACGTCGGGGATCTCGCCGCGCGCACGCAGGGCTGCGGTGTCGAGGCGCAGCGGCAGCACGAGCGCGTCGCCGGTGGCGAGGGCGGCGTCGAACAGCTGGATGCCCTGGTCAGGGGTGATCGGCGGCATGCCGGACCTGTTCAGCCGCTCGGCGTCGGCTCCGTCGACCATGCCGGTCTGGTCCCAGGCGCCCCACGCCAGGGACAGGCCCGGGAGGCCGAGAGCGCGGCGGTGGGCGGCGAGGGCGTCGAGGAACGTGTTGCCCGCGGCGTAGTTGGCCTGTCCGGCCGTTCCGAAGACGCCGGACGCCGAGGAGTAGAGGACGAACGCGCTGAGGTCCTGGGCGAGTTCGTGCAGAAGCCAGGCCGCGTCGATCTTCGGCCGCAGTACGGCCTCCAGCCGCTCCGGCGTCAGTGACTCCACCACACCGTCGTCCAGCACACCGGCCGCATGCACCACCGAACGCACCGAATACCGCTCCAGCAGATCCGCCACCGCCGCACGATCCGCCACATCACAAGCCACGACCGACACACTCGCCCCGGCCGCCTCCAGCTCACTCACGTCCGCCGCCTCACCCCGGCGGCTCACCAACACCAACTCATCCACACCATGCGCCTCGACCAGATGACGCGCGACCACCCGACCCAGACCACCCGTACCGCCCGTCACCAGCACCGGTCCTTCGAGCCGCACCGGCTCGGCGGGGGCTGTGAGGCGGACGACGCGCGGGACGCTCACCACGCCGTCACGGATCCGGAGTTGCGGCTCGGCGCCGCTGAGTACGCCCGCGGGCAGGTCGCCGTCAGCATCGGCGTCGGCGTGGGTGTCGGTGTCGGTGTCGGTGTCGACCAGCACGAACCGGCCCGGATGCTCCGACTGCGCCGACCGCACCAGACCCCACACCGCCGACGCCGCCAGATCACCCTCACGCGTCACGAGGACAAGGCGCTCGGCACGGTCCTCCGCGATCCACCGCTGCACCAGGGCGAGCGCGCGAGCGGCGAGCTCATGGGCCGACGCGACGACGTCGCCGTCGCTCACCAGGTACTCGACCACGGCGTCGGCGTCGGGGGCTTCGGGCAGCGCGATCGGGGTCCAGTCCAGGCCGAACAGCGAGTCGGTGGTGGCGGCGAGCTGCTGTGCCGAGACGGCATGGGTGAGCAGGGAGTCGACGGAGGCGACGGGTGCTCCGGCCGTGTCGGCGAGCGCGAGGGACAGGGTGTTGTCCCCGCTGGTCGTGAGGCGCACCCGCAGCGCGGTCGCGCCCTCCGCGTGCAGCGAGACGCCCTCCCACGAGAACGGTACGGCTCCCTCGGTGCGCTGCCGCGCGAAGGCCACCGCGTGCAGGGCGGCGTCGAGCAGCGCCGGGTGGATGCCGAAGGTGCCGGGCTCCACGCCGTCGGGCAGCGCGACCTCCGCGAACACCTCGTCACCGCGCCGCCAGACAGCACGCAGGCCCTGGAAGACCGGGCCGTACTCGAAGCCACGGTCCGCGAAGGCGTCGTAGCAGCCCTCGATGTCGACCCGTTCGGCATCGGCCGGCGGCCAGACGACGGCGTCGAAGTCCGTTGTCTCCGCCGTCGGGGCGAGGAAGCCGGTCGCGTGCTCGGTCCACGGCTGGTCGGCCGCGTTCTCGGGCCGGGTGTGCACGGCGACGGGCCGGCGTCCGGCGGTGTCGGCGATGCCGACGCGCAGTTGGAGCTGGGTCGCGCCCTCGACGACGAGCGGCACGGACAGGGTCAGTTCCTCGACCCGGCCGCAGCCGATCTCGTCCCCGGCACGCAGCGCGAGTTCGACGAGCGCGGCGCCGGGCAGGAGGGTGCGGCCGTGCAGCGTGTGGTCGGCGAGCCAGCGGTGGGTGCGGGGCGACAGCCGCGAGGTGAACAGGAACCCTTCCGCTCCGGCGAGTTCGACAGCCGCGCCGAGGAGGGGGTGGCCGACGGAGTCGAGGCCGGCGGACCGCACGTCCGATGTGCTCGACGCCTCGGGCCAGAAGCGCCGGCGTTGGAAGGCGTAGGTGGGCAGGTCGACGCGGGTGCCGCCCGGGTAGAAGGACGTCCAGTCGACGGGGGTGCCGTGGACGTGCAGCCGCGCGAGGGCGGTGAGTACGGCGTCCTCCTCCGGCTTGTCCTTGCGCAGGACCGGGATCGCCACCGCGTCAGCCGCGTCCTGGGCGACCATCGCGGACAGCACTCCGTCCGGGCCGATCTCCAGGAAGGTCACATCGCCGAGGGCCTGGATGTTGTCGTGGAAGCGGACCGCCTCGCGGACATGCCGCACCCAGTACTCGGGGTCGGTCACATCGCCGGACGTCGCGAAGGGGATCTGCGGCTCACGGAACTCGATCTCGCCGATCGCCTCGCGGAAGTCCTCCAGCATCGGGGCCATCAGCGGGGAGTGGAAGGCGTGGGACACACGCAGCCGCTTGGACTTCCAACGCCCGGCGATCCCCAGCACCTCAGCCTCGTCACCCGCGATGACCACGGACGCCGGGCCGTTCACGGCAGCGATGGAAACCTTCTCGGTCAGGTGCGGCAGCACCTCCTCCTCGGAGGCCACCACCGAGACCATCGCACCACCAGCAGGCAGCTCCTGCATCAGACTGGAGCGCGCCGTGACGAGGAGGCACGCATCCTCCAGGCTCAACACACCCGCGACATGCGCCGCCGCGATCTCACCGATGGAGTGACCGGCCAGATGATCGGGCCTCACACCCCACGACTCCACCAACCGGTACAGAGCCACCTGAAGCGCGAACAGAGCAGGCTGCGTATAACCGGTCTGGTTCAGCAGCCCCTCGTCCCCACCCCACATCACCTCACGCAGAGCCGGGTCCAGATGGACGAGTACGGCGTCGAAGGCCTCGGCGAACACCGGGAACCGGTCGTACAACTCCCGCCCCATACCCAGCCGTTGCGAACCCTGCCCCGAGAACAGCAACGCAAGCGGCTTACGGCCAGCCACGCCCCGGGCAAGCTCGACACCGTCCAGCAGCACCGCACGGTGGTCGAACAACGTACGCGTCGTCAGCAGCGAGAACCCGACGTCCACCGGATCCCCGTCGAGCTCCCGGACCCGCTCGACCTGCCCGCGCAGCGCCTCCTCGGACTTCGCGGAGACGATCCACGGCGTCCTGGCAGGGGTGGTGTCCGTGGTCGCCGGTTCGGTGGCGGCGGGGCCCTGTTCGAGGATGACGTGCGCGTTGGTGCCGCTGACGCCGAAGGACGAGACACCGGCCCGGCGGGGGCGGTCGGCGGTCGGCCACGCGGTCCGCTCGACCGCGAGTTCCACCGCTCCGGCGGACCAGTCGATGTGCGACGAGGGCTGGTCGACGTGCAGGGTCTGCGGCAGTGCGCCGTGCTGCATCGCCAGGACCATCTTGATGACACCGGCGACGCCGGCGGCGGCCTGGGTGTGGCCGATGTTGGACTTCACGGAGCCGAGCAGGAGGGGCTGTTCGCGGTCCTGGCCGTAGGTGGCCAGCAGTGCCTGCGCCTCGATCGGGTCGCCCAGTGTCGTACCGGTGCCGTGTGCCTCGACCGCGTCCACGTCGGAGGTGGACAGTCCGGCCGATGCGAGCGCCTGCCGGATGACGCGCTGCTGCGAGGGACCGTTCGGCGCGGTCAGACCATTCGACGCACCGTCCTGGTTGACCGCCGAGCCCCGCACCACCGCCAGGATCCGGTGGCCGTTGCGGACGGCGTCCGACTGACGCTCCAGGACCAGCAGGCCGACGCCCTCACCCCATCCCGTGCCGTCCGCGCCGTCGGCGAAGGACTTGCAGTGTCCGTCGGCCGCGAGGCCGCGTTGGCGGGAGAAGGCCACGAAGGAGCCGGGGGTGGACATCACCGTCACACCGCCCGCGAGGGCGAGGTCGCACTCGCCGCCCCGCAGCGCCTGCGCGGCCAGGTGGAGGGCTACCAGGGAGGACGAGCAGGCGGTGTCGACGGTGACCGCGGGGCCCTCCAGGCCGAAGGTGTAGGCGACGCGGCCGGAGAGCACGCTCTGCGCGGTGCCGGTGCCCTGGTAGCCCTCGAAGGCCTCGTCGCCGACGAGCGTGCTGTAGTCGTTGGTCATGACGCCGGCGAAGACGCCGGTGCGCGAACCGCTCAGCGAGGTCGGTGCCACGCCCGCCCGTTCGAACGCCTCCCACGCCGTCTCCAGGAGGAGGCGGTGCTGGGCATCGGTGGCCAGGGCCTCGCGGGGCGACATGTCGAAGAAGTCGGGGTCGAACAGGTCGGCGTCGTGCAGGAAGCCGCCCCGCATGACATGGGTGGTGCCGGGGTGGTCGGGGTCCGGGTGGTGGAGGGACTCCAGGTCCCAGCCCCGGTTGTCCGGGAAGCCGGTGACGCCGTCGCGGCCCTCGATCACCAGCTGCCACAGGTCCTCGGGGGAGGCGACGTCGCCGGGGTAGCGGCAGGCCATGCCGACGATGACGATCGGGTCGTCGGTCGTCGACTGCGGCGCGGGCAGCTCCCCGGCGGTGTCCTGGTCGTCGCCGAACAGTTCGTCGCTCAGGTAGGCGGCCAGCGCGGCCGGGTTCGGGTAGTCGAAGATCAGCGTGGCGGGCAGGCGGATGCCGGTCGACGCGGTGAGGCGGTTGCGCAGTTCGACGGCGGTGAGCGAGTCGAAGCCGAGGCCCTGGAACGTTCGGGTGTGGTCGACGTCGTCGGCGCCGCCGTGGCCGAGCACTGTGGCGACGTCGGCGCGGACCACGTCCAGCAGCGCCGTCAGGCGCTCGTCGCGAGTGGCCCGGGCCAGGGACTGGGCGAGTCCGGTGGCGGCCGCGGCCCCCACGGCGGCGGCGCGGCGGCGCGGCGTCTTGATCAGGCCGCGCAGCAGCGGGGGCGTCTCCGGGAGGCGGCGGAGGGTGGGCAGGTCGAGGCGGAGGGGCAGCAGGACGGGCTCGGCGGCGGCCACGGCTCCGTCGAAGAGGGCGAGGCCCTGCGTCACGGTGAGCGGCGGCATGCCGGAGCGCTCGACGCGCTGCAGGTCGGCGTCGGACATGGCGCTCGTCATGCCGACCGACTGCTCCCAGGCGCCCCACGCCAGTGCCACGGCGGGCAGGCCCTGGGACCTGCGGTGGCGGGCGAGGGCATCCAGGTAGGCGTTGGCGGCGGCGTAGTTGGCCTGGCCGGCGCCGCCGAAGGTGCCGGCCGCGGAGGAGAACAGGACGAACGCCGAGACGTCACCGGCCAGTTCGTGCAGGTGCCGTGCGGCGTCGGCCTTGGCCCGCAGGACGGTGCCGACGCGCTCCGGGGTCAGCGACTCGACGACGCCGTCGTCCAGGACGGCCGCCGTGTGCACCACGGCGCCCACGGGGTGCCGTTCGAGGAGGGCGGCCAGCGCGGCCCGGTCGGACACGTCGCAGGCCTCGATCTCGACGTGCGCGCCGAACTCGGTCAGTTCGGCGGTCAGCTGCTGCGCGCCGTCGGCGTCGGGACCGCGTCGGCTGACCAGCAGCAGGTCGCGGACGCCGTGCCGTTCGACCAGGTGCCGGGCCAGGACCGCGCCGAGGCCGCCGGTGCCGCCGGTGATCAGCACGCGGCCGTTCCAGGTGAGGGTCTCCAGGGGCAGTGCCACGCGGGCCAGCCGTGCGGCACGCACCTCGCCGTCGCGGACGGCCAGGCTGGGTTCGCCCGTGGCCAGGGCCGCGGACAGCAGGTCGGGGGCGTCGACGTCCGCCGTGTCGGCGTCCACACTGTCGACGTCCACCAGCGCGAACCGGCCGGGGTGTTCCGACTGGGCCGAGCCGACCAGGCCGCGTACGGCCGCCGCGGCGAGGTCGTCTCCCTCGATCGCGCCACGGGTGACGAACACGAGCCGTCCCGGCCGGTCCTGGCGCAGCCAGTCCTGGACGAGCCGCAGGGCGCGGGAGACCGCCGTGTGCACGTCCGCACCGCCGGCGAACGGCACGAGCACGTCGTCGACATCCGCGTCCGCGGCTACGGCGTCCAGGTCGTCGTACACGGGTCCCAGACCGGGGTCCACCACGTTCTGGCCGAGGCCGAGCGCGTCCGGCCCGAGGACCGCGACGCTCCGTCCCACGCTCTGCGTCGTCGGCTCGACGGGGGTCCACTCGACCTGGAACAGCGAGTCGCGCTCGACGCCGGCGGCGGTCGGCGTGCCCTGCTCGTCGGCCGGGACGGGCCGGGTCTGCAGCGCCTCCACGGACGCCACCGGCGCGCCCGCCGGATCGGCGACGGCGATCTCCATCGAGCCGTCGGCGCCACGCGCCAGCCGCACCCGTACCGTCGAGGCGCCGGAGGCGTGCAGGGTCACGCCCTGCCAGGAGAACGGCAGTCCGCCCCGGCTGATGGAGCCGAGGTCACCGAACCCGGCGGCGTGCATGCCCGCGTCGAGCAGCGCGGGGTGCAGTCCGTACGAGGTGGCGTCCGCGTCCTCGGGCAGCGTGACCTCGGCGAAGACGACGCCGTCACCGCCTCGCCACACCGCGCGCAGGCCGCGGAAGACGGGCCCGTAGTCGAAGCCCAGCTCGGTGAAGCGGTCGTAGGAGCCCTCGATGTCAACGGGTTCGGCGCCGGCGGGTGGCCACTGCGCGGCGTCGAACGTGACCGTGGGGGCCCCGGGCCCCAGCACACCGCTCGCGTGCTGGAGCCACGGGGAATCGATGTCTCCCTCGGGGCGGGAGAAGACCGCGACGGATCGCTGGCCGGTCTCGTCGGGGGCTCCGACGGAGACCTGCACCTGTACGGCGCCCTGCTCGGGCAGCACGAGGGGCGCGGCCAGCGTGAGTTCGTCGACGCGCTCGCAGCCGACCTCGTCGGCGGCGCGTACGGCGAGTTCGAGGAACGCGGTGCCCGCGAACAGCACGCGTCCGCCGACGACGTGGTCGGCGAGCCACGGGTGGGTGTGCAGGGAGAGCCGGGAGGTGAACAGGAACCCGGCGGAGTCGGCGAGTTCGACCGCCGCGCCGAGCAGCGGGTGCTCCACGGTGCCCAAGCCGGCGGCGCGGACGTCACCGGTCGGGGCGGCGGGCCGCGGCCAGTAGCGCTCGTGCTGGAACGGGTACGTAGGCAGGTCCACGCGGCGGGCGCCGGTGCCCTCGAAGAGCGGCGCCCAGTCGACGGTCACGCCGCTCACGTGCAGCCGCGCCAGCCCTGTGACCAGCGCGGACTCCTCCTCGCGGTCCTTGCGCAGCACCGGGACGGCGACCGCGTCGGGGGCGGTCTCGGCGACCATCGCGGACAGCACGCCGTCCGGGCCCAGTTCGAGGAAGGCGGTCACGCCCTGGTCGTGCAGGCGGCGTACATTGTCGTGGAACCGCACGGCTTCGCGGACGTGCCGAACCCAGTACTCGGGGTCGGTCACGTCTCCCGTGGCGGTCACGGGAATCGAGGGGTCGTTGAAGGACAGGCCGCCGATGACGGTGCGGAAGTCCTCCAGCATCGGTTCCATCAGGGGCGAGTGGAAGGCGTGGCTGACCTGCAGCCGCTTGGTCTTGCGGTCACCGAGCCGGGCGACGACCTCCGCGACCTGCGTCTCGTCGCCCGCGACCACCACGGCGGACGGGCCGTTGACCGCGGCGATCGAGACACGGTCGGTGAGATGCGGCAGCACCTCCGCCTCGCTCGCCTGGACCGCCACCATCGCGCCGCCCGCGGGCAGCGCCTGCATCAGCCGGGCCCGCTCCGACACCAGGGTGCAGGCGTCCTCCAGCGACAGCACCCCGGCCACGTGCGCGGCCGCGATCTCGCCGATGGAATGGCCCGCCAGCTGGTCCGGGGTGATCCCCCACGACTCCACCAGCCGGTAGAGGGCCACCTGGAGCGCGAACAGCGCGGGCTGGGTGTGACGGGTCTGGTTCAGCAGCTCCGCGTCAACACCCCACATCACCTCGCGCAACTGCGGATCCAGGCGGGCGAGTACGTCGTCCAGCGCGCTCGCGAAGACCGGGAAGCGGTCGTACAACTCCCGCCCCATACCGAGCCGTTGCGACCCCTGCCCCGAGAAGAGCACGGCGAGACCGGTCTCGGCGCCGGCGACGCCGGTGGCGAGTTCGGTGCCGTCGGGGAGCAGTACGGCGCGGTGTTCGAGGGCGGCGCGGGCGGTGGCGAGGGTGTGGCCGACGTCGATCGGGGAGAGGGTGGCGGCCGCGGTCGTGAGCCGGGCTCGCTGTGACTGAAGGGCGGTGGCCGAGCGAGCGGAGACGGTCCACGGGACGACGCCGGGGGTGACGGTGGCTTCCTCGGCGGTGTCGGGCTGTGCCGGGGCCTGCTCGATGATGACGTGGGCGTTGGTGCCGCTGACGCCGAACGCGGACACTCCCGCGCGGGAGGGCCGGTCGGCTGCGGGCCAGGGCCGCGCGGAGGTCAGCAGCTCGACCTTGCCGGAGTCCCAGTCGACGTTGCTCGACGGGGTGCCGACGTGGAGGGTCCGGGGCAGCAGTCCGTGCTGGAGGGCCATGACCATCTTGATGACGCCGGCGACACCGGCCGCGCCCTGCGGATGGCCGATGTTGGACTTGATGGAGCCCAGCAGCACCGGGTTCTCGCGGCCCTGGCCGTACGTGGCGAGTACCGCGCCCGCCTCGATGGGGTCGCCGAGCGTGGTGCCGGTGCCGTGCGCCTCGACTGCGTCCACGTCGGCGGCGGACAGACCGGCGTTGGCCAGCGCTTTGCGGATCACGCGCTGCTGCGACGGCCCGTTCGGCGCCGTAAGACCGTTCGACGCGCCGTCCTGGTTGACGGCCGAGCCGCGCACCACGGCCAGGATGTTGTCCCCCGCGCGCCGCGCGTCGGAGAGGCGCTTGAGCACCAGCACGCCGACGCCTTCGGCCCAGCCGGTGCCGTCGGCGTCGTCGGAGAACGCCTTGCAGCGGCCGTTGCCGGCGAGACCGCCCTGGGAGGTGAACGCGGCGAACCCGGCGGGCGTCGTCATGACCGCGACGCCACCGGCGAGCGCCAGGTCACACTCGCCGCCGCGCAGCGCCTGGGCCGCGAGGTGCAGCGCGACCAGGGACGAGGAGCAGGCGGTGTCGACGGTGACGGCCGGGCCCTCCAGGCCGAGCAGGTAGGAGATACGGCCCGACAGCACGCTCGCGGCGAACGCGGTGGTGGCGTAGAGACCGACGTCCTCGGCGGAGCGGGCGAGCAGGTCGGCGTAGTCCTGGGAGGTGGTGCCCAGGAACACGCCGGTCTGGGTGCCCCGCAGCGAGGAGGCGTCGATGCCCGCCCGCTCCAGCGCCTCCCAGGAGGTCTCCAGGAGGAGACGCTGCTGCGGGTCCATGACGACGGCCTCGCGCGGCGAGATCCCGAACAGTCCGGCGTCGAAGCCCGCCACGTCGTCCAGGAAGCCGCCCTCGGCGGTGGCGCTCGCCAGCGCCGCCGTGTCCCAGCCGCGGTCGGCCGGGAACGGGCCTATGACGTCGCGCCCCTCGGCCACCACCTGCCACAGGTCCTCCGGCGAGGCCACCCCGCCGGGGTACCGGCAGCCGATGCCGACGATCGCGATGGGCTCCACCGCCGCCGCGATCAGCTGCTGGTTCTGCTTGCGCAGCCGGTCGACCTCCTTCAGTGACGACCGAAGTGCCTCGACGTACTGGTTGGCAGAGGAGGTCATCGCGCTTCCTTCTGGGGGTCGGCCGTCAGTTCCCGGAGTTCTCGATCGCCAGGCGCAGCAGTGCTTCGCCGTCGAGGTCGTCGATCGAGTCCGCCTCGGGATCAAGCACAACAGAATCAGTGCTCGTGATTTCCCCACTGTCTTGTGCAAGTTGGAGCACGAGATCCAGCAGGCCGGCCTTGCGCAGTCGGCTGATCGGGATCGAGGCGAGGGTCTCGCGGATGTGCGCCTCGGGATCGTCCGCCCGCTGCTCGCCCGTCTCGCCCAGCAGCTCGGTACGGATGAACTGCGCCAGGGCCGCCGGGGTCGGGTGGTCGAAGACCAGGGTCGCGGGCAGCGCCACCCCGGTGGCCGCCTTCAGCCGGTTGCGCAGGTCGACGGCCATCACCGAGTCGAAGCCGACGTCGCGGAAGGCACGGTTCGCCGAGAACGCGTCGGCCTCGTCGTAGCCGAGCGTCGCTGCGGCCTCGGCGCGGACCAGGTCGAGCAGGACCCGGCCGCGCTCGGACTCGGGCAGCGCGGCCAGCCGCTCCTTGAACCCGGAGTCGGACGGCTGCGCCTCGGCCTCGGCCAGCCTGCGCACGTCCGGGATGCCGTCGAGCAGCGGGCTGGGCCGCTGTGCCGTGAAGCTGGGCGCGAACTTCTCCCAGTCGGTGTTGGTGACGGTGAGCTGCGTCCGGCCGTCGGCGACCGCCTGCCGCAGCGCCGTGATCGCGAGCTCCGGCGCCATGGTGTGCAGGCCGCGGCGGCGCAGTTGCTCCGCGCCCTCGGCGTTCTCGGCGGCCATGCCGCTGTCCGCCCAGGCACCCCACGCGACGGACGTGGCCGCGAGGCCCAGACCGTGGCGGTGGTGCGCGAGGCCGTCCAGGTAGGCGTTGGCCGCCGCGTAGGCGGGCTGTGCCCCGCTGCCCCAGCTCGCCGCGCCGGACGAGAAGAGGATGAACGCCTCGATCTCCGGGTTGTCCGCGGTGAGTTCGTGCAGGTTCCACGCGGACGTCGTCTTGGCCCGCAGCAGCCGGTCGAGCTGGTCGATGCCGAGCGCGTCGGTCGGAGCGTTGCCCTCGACGACACCGGCCGCGTGCACGACCGCCGTCAGCGGGTGCTCGGCCGGGATCTGCTCCAGCAGCGCCGCCAGCGCCGCCCGGTCGGAGGCGTCGCAGGCCGCGAGCGTGACCCGGGCGCCGAGCGCTTCGAGTTCGGCCCGCAGCTCCTGCCCGCCGGGCGCCGCGGCCCCGCGACGGCTGGTGAGGACGACGTGCTCGGCGCCGGCGTCGGCGACCCAGCGGGCGACATGACCGCCGAGCGCGCCGGTGCCACCGGTGATGAGCACCGTGCCGCGCGGCTGCCACTCCTCGCCCCGCTGCCCACGCGGCGCGGGCACCAGCCGCCGGCCGTGAACGCCGGAGGCGCGCACGGCGAGCTGATCCTCTCCACCCCCGTTGCTGAGCGCGGCGACCAGGCCCTCGGCGATACGGTCGTCGATCTCCTCGGGAAGGTCGACCAGGCCGCCCCACCGGTGCGGCAGGTCCAGGGCCGCGACCCGGCCGAGTCCCCACAGCGCCGTCTGGGCGGGGCTGGTGACCGTGTCGTCGGCGCCGGTCGTGACCGCTCCCCGGGTCACGGCCCACAGCGGCGCCGTGATCCCGGCGTCGCCGAGCGCCTGCACGAGCAGCACCGACAGCGCCAGACCCGTCGACGTGGCGTCGAACCCGGGGTACGGCCGGTCGGCCGTACCGAGCAGGGACAGCACTCCGGCGGGCTCAAGACCGGCCAACCGGGCGGCGAGGGTTGCCCGGTCGGTGTCCGGTGCGACATCGATGCGTACGACGTCGGCGCCGAGCGGCGCGAGCACGGACTCGGTCCATGCCTTGTCGGCCTGGTCCGCCCCGTCGATGCCGGCCGGAACGAGAGCGAGCCAGGTCCCCGTGATACCGGCGACGGGGACACCGCGCAGCCGCTCCCAGGAATCCTGGTACCGCCACGAGTCCACGGTGGACTGGGCCTTCTGCCGCCCACGCCATGCGGACAGCGCGGGCGCCACGGCCGCCGCCGCGTCCGGGTCCACATCGAGCGCGGAAGCGAGGTCACCGCTGTCGACGAGGGTCCAGAACTCGGCGTCGACCGGGTCGGCCGCGCCCGAGCTGACGGCCGCCTTGGGCCAGTAGCGCTGGCGGTCGAAGGCGTAGGTGGGGAGGTCGATGCGGCGGGCTCCGGTGCCTTCGTAGAACACCCGCCAGTCGACCTCGACGCCTGCGGCCCACGCCTCACCGAGGGAGAGAGCGAACCTGGACGGGCCACCCTGGTCCCGGCGCAGGGAACCGACCGCCAC
>NZ_JBQHCX010000037.1:0-11757 GCF_052068475.1 Streptomyces sp. SD31
TGTGACTTCCAGCGCTAGGTGTCACCGGTGATGGCGTTTGACCTGACGTGTTCTCTCGCGCTTCCAGCGCCTCCTGTCACCAGATTCATGCGGCAGTTGTCACTTCCGGCTGTTTCTCGGCCGAGTTGTCACCAGATCCGGAGATCGCCCTGCTTGCCGCTCTCGACGGTGGTCGTGTGGTGCTGTGGACGGAGTGCGTTCCCTTGTACAGCCAACGTCCCCGGCTGAGGCTCGGGTCGGTGGTCTGTGGTCGCACATCTGCTGGTGGGAAGACTTGCTTGTCCCGGTGTCCGTAGCGCCGGGCAGTGACGGCCTCGGCCTCGGGCCGGGGTGGACGCGCCGTTGGACGGTGACCTGGCGGACAGCGAGCGACGAGGTGTCGTGCACTGTGCGGGACTTGGCCCACACACCTCTCGCGGAGGGAACTCCGATGCGCTGGTTCTCCTGGCGTCGGGCCCAACGCCACCGCCCCAGCCTTCAGTTCCTCGTCAGCACCGGCCGTCATCACGGGGCCGAGAGCTTGGAGGAGGCCCGGCTGCTCCTGGTCCTCGACTTCGCGGCTGGCCTCGTCGACGTGCTGTCGCAGCCCCTGCGGCTGCGGTTCGACACCGCGACCGGCCGCAGGGGACACATCCCGGACTTCCTGGTGGTGACCCGGACCGGCGTCTGGCTGATCGACGTACGGCCACGGGCGCTGATCGCGCCGGAGGACCTGGAGGCGTTCGCCGCGACTGCCGAGGCCGCGCTGGCCTGCGGCTGGCATTACACCGTCGCTGCGGGCTGGAGGGACCATGTCGCCGCAGCGGTCGATGCCTTCTCCTCTCAGCGTCGGTCCTTGTCCGACCCGCTCGGGCTGCGGCTGGCGCTCAGGGACGCGGCCTGCGAGGGTGGCACGTTCGGGGAGCTTGTGGACGCCACCCCGTTTCCGCCGCTGGCCCGTGCGCAGCTTCTGCACCTGCTCTGGCACCGGTGCCTGGGAGCCGATCTGAGCCGACCGTTCGGTGACCGGTCCTTGGTGATTAACCCCGCTGGGGAGGCGTGATGAGGCCGGCGGCAGTCCTGGACCTCTCGCCGGGGGCGGCTCTGGTGCTGGACGGCGGGGAATGGACGGTCGAGCGCCGGGAGCCCGAACTCGGTCGGGTCCACCTGGTCCGCGGCGATGGCGCCCGGCAGCCGGTGAGCTTCCGGTTCCTGGCCAATCACCCCAACTGCCGCCCCTCATCCAGGACTGCGGCTCAGGGCTCCAGCCGGGGCCGTCAACCGAAGACCGTGCAGGACCTGGAGCCGGGAAGGCGGGAACTCGCTGCTTTCCGCCTGGCTCACCTCCTGGAGGTGGAGACCGGCTTCCGCAGCGGCGACCCGCTGCGTCCGGGGCCGGGTGAGCCGAAGCCGGAGTACGACCCGGCCACCACGACGCTGACCGCCCGCCGCCTGGCGAAGGTCGCCGAACTGGGAGGCATGGACCGCCAGCAGGCGAAACTGCTGGGCCTGGACCGGGTCGGCTACCGGACCCTGATCCGCTGGGACCGCCGACGCCGGGAAGCGGGCCTGATTGGCTGCGCGGACGAGCGGTGGCTGCGTGAGAGCGGCGGCCATCCGAGCATTACCGAGGAGGTCCGAGAGGCAATCTTCGCGGTCCGCGCGGAGACCCTGCACCGGTCGAAGGTGACCATGCGGACCCGGGCGCGCATGATCCACCAGTATGTACGCGAGACCTTCCCCGACAGGGACGTCGTCGTCCCCAGCTACCAGACTCTCTGGGTGGTCTGGCGCGAGTGGTTCGGGCCGGGTCGGTCCCGCCAGCGCTACGCGCGCTCAGCCGAACTGCCGTCGAAGAACGGGCACGTGCTCGTTCATCGGCCCGGCCAGGTGGTGGCGCTGGACACCACGGTGCTGCCCGTGATGGTCCGCGAGAGCGTGTTCGGCGATCCGGTGAAATGCCACCTCACGCTCGCGATGGACGTGCACACGCACTCCCTTTGCGCCTTCCGTCTCACCCTGGTCTCCGACCAGTCAGTGGACGTCGCGATGCTGCTGCGGGACGTGATGCTGCCCCTGCCGATGCGGGCAGACTGGGGCGAGGAACTGGAGTGGCCCTATCCGGGCCTGCCCGCCACGGTGGTTGCCGAGTTCGCCGGGCATAGGGTCGCCGGCCTGCCGTTCTTCGCGCCGGAGACCGTGACCACCGACCACGGGTCTGTCTATCGCAACCACCACCTGGTCGACGCCCAGCGGGTGCTCGGCTGCAACATCCTTCCCAGCCGCGTTCTGCGGCCCACGGACAAGTCCGCCTGCGAGCGGGCCTTCGGCGCGATCAGGTCGCTGCTGTTCGAGCAGCTGCCCGGCTACACCGGCATCGACCCCGGCGACCGCGGCGCCGACCCGGAAGGTGACGCGGTGCTGACAATCGACGAGATGGAGCACGTGATCGCCACCTGGATCGTTGCAGTCTGGCAACGGCGCCGGCTGGGCCAGTACGCGCCCAGCTGGGACCCTGGCGGCGACCACAGCCCCAACTCACTGTTCGCTGCCTCGTTCGCCCAGGCTGGATTCGCCATGGAGATCCCCTCGGCGGAACTGTTTTACGAACTGCTGCCCGTCCACCACGTTCGCAAGATCGATGCTCGGCGCGGAGTGAAGATCCGCGGACTTTGGTATGACGCTCCGGCCCTGGACCCTTACCGGGGCCAGCACTCGACCCGCGGCGGACAGCACAAGGGCCAGTGGGTCATCCGCAGGGATCCCCGAGACCGCCGCAGCGTGTTCTTCCAGGACCCGCTCACCCACGACTGGCACCCCCTTGCCTGGACCGGGCTGCCGCCTGATGGGCAGGCCCCCGCCTTCGGTGACGCACGCGTACGCGAACTTCTCAAGAAGGCCCAAGCTTGCGGGCTCAGGCCCCGCACAGACGATGAACTCCTGCCGGTCCTTCTGGAGTTGCTCGGCTCTCGCGTCCCGGTGAGTCAGTGGCCGACCCGGCTCCCGAAATCGGCGCGGACTGAGCACTCCCGTGAGGTCGTCCAGGCCGCCGCTTCGCGAGCTGACCGGCCGCAGAGTGAACCCGCCAAGGTTGCCGTCGGGGATGGGGTGGTCACTCCCTTGCGCTGGCAGGACAGGACGCGTCAGGCCGCGGACAGCATTGATAGCCACCGGCGGCACCGCCGTGAGCAGGCAGTCCAGGAAAGGCCGACGCCGCCGCCTCCGCTGGGTGAGGCCTACCGGCAGCGTGATCTTTTCCTCCTGCCCGAGGATGATGAGGAAGAGGATGGGCATGGCGGACCAGGCGTGGGGTGAAAATGGCATTGTCCCCTTTCTGCGGGCTGGCCCGCCGCCTGACCGCACCAGGGTCGAGGGCTGGCGGCAGTGGCAGGAACGTCGGAGCACTTTCATTCCGGCGCCGCGGCTCACCGCGGAGGAGTTCGCGGCGATGAGCCCGAGACGCCGTGCTCTGCATGACCTGCACCGGACCGCGACGCACGTGAACATGGGGCTGCTGGAGACCCCGATGAGCGCGAAGGTCACCAAGCTGATGCGGGGGCGGATGCGGAACAACGCGCTGAACTTCGAGCCGGGCACTCGCGACGGGCTGATGGTCAGCGGCGGCGGTTACCTGGGCAAGACGGAAACGGCCTGCGATGCCGCGGCCACGTTCGAGATGCTGTGGCGGGATCTTCACCGGCAGCTGCTGCCCGGTCCGGTCCCGGGCACCCGGGACCTGTTCGTCCCCGTCGCCTACTGCCGCACTCCGGTGCGGGCGACACCGAAGGGGTTGTGCGCGGCCGTTCTGGACTTCTACGGGGCGCCGCTGCCGAAGACGCTGAACGGCATGATCCGGGCAGTGCGAGACTCGTTGCGGGACCATCGCACAACGGCCTTGCTGCTGGATGACATCACCAGACTCAGGCTCCACCGTGAGGACGACCAGGACACTCTCGATCTCGTCCGGGAGCTGATGGACCTCAACGTCACCCTGGTGTTGATCGGTGTCGACATCCCCCGTTCGGGGCTGCTGAGGAGCGGCTACCCCGATCCTCGCACGGGGCAGTGGGTCTTCCCGCCGGCTAAGCCGGGGAAGAGTTACAACCCGTCGGCTGCCACGCAGACTGAGCGGCGTTTCGACCTGGTCGATCTTGATCCGTTCGACTACGACACCGCTGAGGGCATGACCGCGTTCATCCAGCACCTGGCTGGCATCGAAGACAGGCTGAGGCTGTTCCGGGCCCGGCCAGGGATGCTCACCGAAGGCGGGATGCCGGAGTACCTGTTCCGCCGCACCCGCGGCATCGTCGGGCTCCTCAAACGGCTGATCGAGGACGGATGCACCGAGGCGATCGAGTCGGGGGCCGAGGAGCTGACCCCGGAACTGCTGTCAGCGATCCCGATCAACCTGGGCAATCTCACCGACCGTGACCCAACAGCCGGGGAGATTCCCGAAGTTCCCATGGATGTTCCCGTCCCTGCCCGGAAGCCCTGCAGGAAGGGACGTAACACCGTTTACGACGACCGCGGTGGAAGCGCGGCCGGTGGCTGAGCCGCCCAGCCTGTCCTCCTTGCGGTCGCTGCCCAGGAGCCTGGACCCGCTGGAGGATGAGTCACTGCCCGGCTATGTGCTGCGGCTTTCGCACCGGCTGGGCGTCGGACCGGGACCGCTGATCCTCCGCATGGGGATCCCCAGCAGCCGGAAGGACAGGACGACCCTCATCCGCATCCCGATCTCCTGCGCGATCAATCTCGGCGAAGCCGACCTTGACGCTTTCTGCCACGCCACCCGTCTCTCCCGCCAGGAGACAGTTGGCCTGCTGCTGGCCTCGCTCGGAACCCGCTACGGCCCCTTGAGCTCCGAATTTCGCGGCCGGAGCAGTTCCGGCACCAGTCGCCTGCAATACAACAACCCCTGGCTCCTGACCACGCGGACCCAGTATTGCCCCGACTGTCTCGGCGGAGACGGTTCGGAGATCCAGCAGCGTCACGGCGGCGCCTGGCGCAGGCTCTGGAGGCTTCCGCCGGTCTTCTCCTGCCCGCACCACGAACGATTTCTCCGCCGCTACTGCCACCTCTGCGGCGAACTGGCCCAGAATCGCCACAGCAACGACCTGATTGCCCGGCCGCGAGACAGCGACCTGCATCCTGTCCGATGCCGAGCGACCCCGAAGCCGGGGAATCCCCGGGCGGTGAGCCCAGCCTGCGGAGCCGACCTCACCCAAGCTCCCAGGAGTGAGGAGCCGATGCCCCGAGACCATCAATCACGCGACGTCCTCTTCACACTGCAGAAGAAGTACCTGTCGTTCCTGTCCCCGGAGGGTCCCGAGCAGGTCAGCAGCATCGGCTGGCTGACCCCCACGGCACAATACTTTCAAGACCTCCGCGGCGTCGTCGCCCTGATTTTCATGACCTGGCCCGAAGCCCGGCCCCACGCGGCCACCCCTGCACTGGCGCGAATCATCGATACCGAGGCCGAACGGCGTCACGAGCTGTTCCATCGTCGCGGTGCCCAGCCACGGAAGAACCTGCGGTCAACCGCATACACCGACCCGCCGGACGATCCCGTCGCCACCGGCGCCGTCCTGGAAATCGCAGACCGCTTCCTACGCACACCAGACGAAGAAGCCGCAGCACAGTTCCTCGTCCCCCTCGCGAACGAAGCCAAGCGCATCCACCAGCCGCTCAGTTACTCCCTCCGCAGCCCCCGCGGCGCCTCGATTCCCCTCCGAGTCGTCCTCGCCTACAGCCCCCAGGGAAAGCCGAGAAGCCGGAGCGACGTTATCCAAGCCGTCTCGGCAGGAACCGCGACCCGGTCGTCACCATGAGCTACTTGTCACTTCTCCGTAGCTATGCGGGCACAGGGCTGTGATCCCCATGGGTTCATCGGCTGTCCGAGCAGGTCAGCAGGCATCTGGAGCCGTTAGGCACGTAGTCAAGCCTCCGATGCAACCCTGAACGAGCACCGGAGTCGATCGAACCGGCGGTCTGTTCAGAATGGCCTCTGAGGAGCATCGGATCGGCCAGTACAGAGAGCGCGGTAGCAGCATCACCGCGCAGCGCCTGAAATGTACCTATGAGACTAGAGAAGAGCCGGAAGGCCCTCGCACTGGCGGAGAAGTATCTGGAGATCCTGGAGGAGCTCGCCGACGACCAAGAGGAGTTCCAGGACTCCTTCGTCGGCGCCATCGCCGTGATCCGCAGAGTCGGTCACGCGGTCGAGTCCGAGTCGAAGGTGCTGGGGCGGACGTCCGGATTTGGTCAGTGGTGGCGGGGAACCGCCGACGACCCTCGGCTCAAGTGCGTCAAAGGCGCGAGGGACCTGGTGCTCAAAGAGGCAGGTGAAGCGGCCCAGGTCCAACACGAGGTTCTCGTCTCCGATGCGGCGATGGCGCGCGCGACCGCCTACAACCCTTCGGTGATCACCGAGTCCCACATCGACGTAGTCAGAGACGGTACCGCGCCAGCGCGGTACACCTTCAGCGTGCCCTCGGCGTCCCCCACGGACAGCGGTGCGGCGGATCTGACCTACCGCCGAACATGGGTCTTCGCGAGCGGGGAATGCGCTGGCGAAGAACTGATCCCCGCGCTGCGCCGGTTCCTCGATTGGATGCGCGACGAGGCCATCCCCAGAGCTGAGGCTGCCTGAGCCCCAAGGTGCCAGCGACTCGCCGGGCCGTCAGCTGATCGGTGGCACCGTCGGGTGTTCTGAACGAACCGCTGGATCTTGGGAGTATGCGGTTCGTTCAGACAGGCTCCTGGAGGTCACCGTGTCCGAGGCCCTGCACAGGGTCCACTTGCCTTACGTTCCTTCTCCGAACTACCGGGGGCGTCCCGTGATCAGGTGACGCGACGATCAGTCCCGAGGGGAAAGGCCGGTATGGGCCGGAGGTCGGCGGGGTGTTAGCTTCCTGCCTGTGTTAGACCACCAGGATGAGACCAGGGCGGCCTACGACGGGGTCGTCGAGATCTATGCGTCGATGTTCACTAGCCGGTTGGAGACGCGGCCGTTCGCGCGGAACATGATCGGCACCTTCGCCGAGCTCGTGCGTGATACGGGGAACTTGCGGGTAGCCGACATCGGGTGCGGACCCGGTCATCTGACGGCCATGCTGCACGACTTGGGGCTGGACGCCTTCGGGATCGACTTCTCCCCGGCCATGGTCGACCACGCGCGGCGGGCCCAGCCGGCGTTGCGGTTCGACGAAGCGCGAATGGAGGCCCTGCCGGTCGAGGACGGCACGCTCGGTGGAATGCTGGCCCACTACTCGATGATCCATACCCCACCTGAAGAACTGCCCGCGCTACTCGCTGAGCAGGCGCGTGTTCTGGCACCAGGGGGTCTGCTCCTGGTGTCCTTCTTCGGGACCGAGGGGCCGGAACCGGTCCGCTTCGATCACAAGGTGGCGCCCGCCTATAGCTGGCCGGCGGAGCAGTTTGCCAAATTGCTGGCCGAGGCCGGGCTCGTCACGGTGGCTCGGTTGCTCCACGACCCAGCGTCCGAGCGCGGCTTCCTCGACACACACTTCCTGGCCCGCCGCCCGTAGCTGACCTGCGAAAACTCTTGAGTTAGTTCGGTCAACATGCCTTACAGCTCCTCAGCACCCTAGATAATTGCGGAAACTGAAGACTCTCAGCCTGAACGGGTGCCGACGAACGTGTCACCAGCCGCAACCGCGGTTGATCATTGTGGCTAGCTCAAGGGCAGACCGCCCAAGCTGACGGCTCGGCAGCAGGTCCACAGGGTCGCGCAGCACTCCACCGGCGAGCACTCCCATCGCCGACCTCGCCGAGTTGTTCTCTGTGTCGAGAGCGACGGTGTACCGCGTTCTGGAGTGGGCCCGACCGTCCAGCGACGTGCATAGCTGACGCGTTACGGTGACGACCGTTTAATCACCTGGCGGCGGAGCCTCCCACGGCGAAGCGATCCATCCTTTCGGCTCCCACCCGTACCGTCTCAGTCTTCTCGCCTCGTCCACACGCCCGGCCGCGTGCAGCAGATCGGTGGCCAAGGTCAGGGAGCCAGTGTTACCAGCTTCAGCATGGGCTCTCAGCCGCTCCAGGGCCTCGGCAATCCGTGTGGGCCTCTGCAGCAGCCAGGCGTAGTCGTCCCGCAGCATCAGGGGAGCCCACTGCGTGGTGACCCTCGCGCCGTCGACGACGTTGCGTTGGACCCAGGCATCGGCGTCCTCAATCTGCTGCATCTTCTCCAGCAGAGCGTTCATCCCCAAGGGGGCGGAATCGCTCGCCTCGGAAGCAAGCCGATGGCATGTCAAGGCCTCGTCTGTCATACCGCGTCTGGTCAGCAACAGGACTGCCCATCCCAGAGCGAGAAGGTCACCAGTTTCGGCGCCGCGCTGATACCAAGCGATCGCTTCTTCCTCCCGGTCGGCCATGCGCAGGATGTCGGCCGCCGGTCTCAGAGCACGGGTGGCACCAGCCTCGACGGCGCCCTGGTACAGGCGCATGGCGATGCGGAAGAGACCACGGGCGTGGGCTGCGCGGGCGAGTGATGCACGGCCCGACGGAGTGCCGTGGTCAATCAGAACGTCCCATGTATGAGCCGGAACCGGAACGACGAGAGCGTCACGGGCTCCGGGAACCGGGGGAACGGTGCTGCTGTGCCGGCCGTGTTGTTCGAGGTAGTCGGCGAGACGGTAGTGGGGTTGCGCGAAGGCGGGGTGGCCGCGTCGCGGCCGGATACGGGTCAGCGGGCCGCGAGTGCCGCGCACCGGGCAGGCGACATAGGCGAGGGACCGTTCGAGCCAGTCGTCCTCCAGCAGGTCCCACTGCGTCTCGGTGAGATAGCCCTCGGCGGCGGCCTCCAGCAGAGCCAGGGGCAGGGCGAGGCCGTGACCAAGGCTGCGCACGTCCATCGCGGCCTCGATCAGCGCCTTTGCACCTGGGGATGCGTTGTTGTAGCGCTCGATCAGGGCGGGGACGCCTGCCAGGTACTGGGTGACCTGCCCTTGCTCCGCGTGCTGAAGAGCTTCGGCCAGACGGGGGTCGCAGGTGGTGGACTGTGCAGTCGTGAGTTCCTCAACAGTGAAGGCCTCGGGGACGGTGATGCTCTTGTTCGAGACCAGTTGGCGGGCCTGCACGTACGGGTCTGGTGGTACGGGCCTAGTCCTGGGGACATCGGTGAGCGTGTCCCAGTGCTCGGGCCAAGTGGTGCCCAGGATCAGCACCGGGCCGCGTTCGGGGTCGTTCAGCAGCTCACGGAGGCCGGAGGCGACCTGCGCGCTGTGGTCACGGTCAAGGAGGTAGTGCTGGGCATCGTTGAGCCACACCACGGTCTGCGGCGCCACCAGTTCCAGGTTCCTGATCACGGCTGTCGGCTGATCGGGCTCGATCGGATGCCACAACCGCCATCCGTCCGGCAGGTTCTTGACCGCTTCCCAGCAGGCCCGGGTCTTGCCCGTGGAAGACCCGCCGACCAGTACCGCGATGCCGCTCTGCCCGTTCGCGGCGGCGGCCACCAGCGAGCCCAGCCGAGTGTCGAACTCACGTCTGACGTAGGCGGGTAGTGCGCTGATCCTGCCGACTGCGGCGCCGCCGTCGAGGGCCGGGTGTACCTCCAGGTCGTTCAGAACGAGCCGATCGTCGAACTCGGCAATGGGTCGGCCGACGTAGCGGCTTACCGCCCGGGTACCAGGTGGTACGGCGGTGACGGGCTGAGGTGTTCTGGCCTGTTCCCACCGCTTCTTCCACAGTTCCTTCGTGCTCACCCACTGCCCTGTCGCTTTGGCGCGGTCCGGTCCGGTGAGTGTGTCGGGTCGAGGTTGCCCGGACCATTCCAGCAGGACCTCGACCAGGGTCCACAGGGTCTTGAAGTCCTTGGCCGGGGCGCCCCTTTCGAACCAGCCGCCGACGGTGGTTGGCGAGAGGGACTGCTGGAGCCGACGGCCAGCCTCGGCGATGGCGTCCGTGCGGTCCCGGCCCTGAAGCGCGTTGGCCTCCAGCTTGCGCAGTTCCGAACGCAAGATCTCTCGTCCGGTACTCAGGTCCGTCCTCTTGCTCACCGCACACCCTCCCCGGTCCTGCGGATCCGTCGGATCCGTCCGACGGCCAGCTCAGCACTCCTGTGAACTGGGCTTTTGATGCTGGTATCTGTCCGGTCCGGTAAAGCTTCAGCCCTGCGGGGCGGTCGGCTGTGATGTTCCTCGTGCGGCCCATCCGATGGCTGCACGAAGGGAGGGAATGCCATGAACATCACCGCCTGGGCCACCCTGGTGCCCGTAGCCATCGCGCTCGTCGCCGCTGCCGCGGCTGTGCTGATCGTCATCGTCGTGGTGAAGGGCACAGCCTCGCGTGACCGCGCCACGGTGCTGAAGGCTGTCGCCGAGGTGATCCGTGCCGTACGCGGCAGCCGTAGATGACGGCCCATCAGCCTCGTCACCGGGCGCCCCTCCAGGTGGGGCGCCGGTGGCGAGCATCGTCGCACTCCGCTTGCCCGCCACGAGCTCCAACTCGTCGAGTACCGTCCAGTGCTCAACCAGCTCATCCATCCCCACCGGCAGTCGCCCACGAACACGCATACTGCCGGACAACCCAGGTCAACGCCGCCGAAAGCAACAAATGATCAACGGCATCTGCGGCTCGTGACCCGTTCGTTAACGACAGCCCGTGAACCTGGTGGTGGGTGGCCACGATGCGAAGGCTGTCGTGGTCGCCGAAATAATCGGCACAGACATGTCCGACCCGCGTGGTACGACTGCAGCGCAGCAGAGTTCGAGCAGACGGGCGGTCAGTAGTGGGGCGACAGGAAGAAGCGATCCGCGTTGCGGATGAGCTCTTGGCCGACATCGAGCTCAAGCGGTTGAAGGCGTCCGAGGTCGTCCTGAAGGCCAGCCGGCTCGCCCGGCTGGTCGGCCACACCGAGTTGACGGAGTTCCTCGGATTCGAGCGCAACGGATACCCGATCGACGGTTCCGTCAGGCCTTGGATCGGACGAGCGGGCCGGTGGGCCGACAAGGAGAAGAAGACCTTCCACACCGGCTCGATCGCGAAAGTGGAGGCGCAGGTCGAGTCTGCCCAGCAGGCCATCGACGCCATGCGCGGCGGGGGCAACTATTCGGGCGACAATGCCCTACTTGCCTCGCGCCGCCACGACGAACGGATCCTCCAGTCCTCGGCCGTTTTCGGCACGTGGGCCGGGATCTGCGGGCAAGTTGTCGCGACCGTCTACGACATGATCACCGAGATCTACCACGAGCTCCTGTTCAGCGAGCTCCAGGCGAGTCTGTTCGCAAACACCCAGGAGAGGGTCGACGGGGCGTTGGCGGCGGCGAGCGGGACTGCGCTCGAAAAGATCGAGCGCATCTCTGACCGCCTCCGGGACGGGGACCGCGAGTCTGTCAGCCAGGCCCTCACCACCTGCCGTCGGCTGATCGATTCCTCCGCGGATTACCTGTTCCCGGCCCGGGACGAGTTGTACAAGATCGGGGACGAGGTCGACCTGAAGGTCGGGCCGCAGCAGGTGCTGAATCGGCTCCAGGCCCACACCCACGCATGTGGGGCGTCCAAGAGTCGCAGGGACCGGCTACGTCGGACCTTGTCCGATCTCTACGCCCGGTGCTCCGCAGGCACTCACGCTGAGGTCACCATCGACGAGGCCCGCTTCATCTTCCTGCAGACCTACATCGCCCTCGGCGAGATCCTGACCCTGAGCGCGGCGCCCGAGCACGGCGACTCCTGATTCCGGTTGCCCGCCTGACATGTGCGGGACCACTGGTGACAAGAATCGCTGGAAAGTGACACCTATCGCGTGAAGTCACA
>NZ_JBQHCX010000038.1:0-7298 GCF_052068475.1 Streptomyces sp. SD31
GTGGCGGTCGGTTCCCTGCGCCGGGACCAGGGTGGCCCGTCCAGGTTCGCTCTCTCCCTCGGTGAGGCGTGGGCCGCGGGCATCGAGGTCGACTGGCGGGTGTTCTACGAAGGCACCGGAGCCCGCCGCATCGACCTCCCCACCTACGCCTTCGACCACTCCCGCTACTGGCCGGAACCCCTGCGACCGGGTGCGGCCGAGAGCGACCCCGTCGACGCAGAGTTCTGGACCCTCGTCGACAACGGCGAACTGGACACGATCGGCATCACCGACGAAACGCTCGCCGACACGCTGCGGACCTGGCGTGCCCAGCGCAAGGCCCGTTCCACGATCGACGGTTGGCGCTACCGCGACCAGTGGGCGCCCGTCACGGTGTCCGGGACGCCGTCCGGGACATGGCTCGTCGTCACCCCGGCCGGCGTGACCGATGCCGACGTGATCACGGCCGTCGGCGCGCACGCGGACGTCGTACGGGTCGAGGTCGAGGCGGATGCCGACCGGGCCCGACTCGCCGCCCGGCTGGTGGACCTCGCGGTCGTGCCGAGCGGAGTGGTGGCCCTGACCGGCCTCATCGGCACGCCGGACCACCCGACCGGTCTCGCCCTGACTGTCACGCTGCTGCAGGCGCTGGCCGATGCGGGCATCTCCGCGCCGGTGTGGGCGGTCACCCGGCAGGCGGCGTACGACGAGGTCGCGCACCCGACGCAGACCGCGCTGTGGGGACTCGGCCGGGTGGCCGCGCTCGAACTGCCGTACCGCTGGGGCGGGTTGATCGACCTGCCGCAAGAGATGGACGACCGGGCGGCGGCGCGTTTCGTGGCGGTGCTCACCGGTACCGAGGACCAGGTCGCCGTCCGGCAGGGCGGTGTCTTCGCCCGACGCCTGGTGCGGGCCACGGCCCAGAACGGGCCGGAATTCCGCACCACCGGCACCGCCCTGATCACCGGCGGAACCGGCGCGCTGGGCGGCCATGTCGCCCGCTGGCTGGTCGAGGCCGGAGCCGAGCACGCCGTACTGACCAGCCGCCGCGGTGCCGATGCGCCCGGTGCGCAGGAGCTGCGGGCCGAACTGGAGGCGCTCGGTGCCCGGGTGACGATCGAGGCCTGCGACGCGGCGGACCGCGCCGCGCTCGAAGCCGTCGTGAACCGTGTCGACGACCTGACCGTCGTCGTGCACGCGGCGGGCCTCGGCACGGGTGACGCACCGGTCGGCGAGCTGTCGTTCGACGCTGTCACCGGGATCCTGGACGCCAAGATGGCGGCGGCCTGGCACCTGCACGAGCTGGCGCCGGACGCCAGGTTCATCCTGTTCTCGTCCGGCGCGGCGAGCTGGGGCAGCGGCGGACAGCCCGCCTACGCGGCCGCCAACGCCTACCTCGACGGGCTCGCCCGACTGCGCCGCGCCCAGGGCCGCCACGCCCTGTCCATCGCGTGGGGTGCGTGGGCCGACGCGGGCATGGCCGCCGACCACGGCCTGTACGACGAACTCGCCCGCCGTGGCATCGGGTCGATGGCGCCCGAGCTGGCGATGGCCGTGCTGCGGCAGGCGGTCGCCGACGACCAGACGCAGCTCACCGTCACCGACATCGACTGGGCGACGTTCGCCCCGAGCTTCACCGCCGAGCGGCCGAGCCCCCTGCTCAACGGCATCGCGGAAGTACGTCAGGCCCTCGCCGACAGCCCCGTGGAACGGGACGAGTCGGCCCTCAAGCAGCGGCTCGCCGCGCTGTCCGCCGTGGAGCGCGACCGGGCCCTGCTCGACCTCGTGCGCACCGAGGCCGCCAAGACCCTGGGCTACGCGGAGACCGACACGTTGCCGGCCGGGCGGGCCTTCCGCGAACTGGGCTTCGACTCGGTGACCGCCGTCGAGATGTGCAACAAGCTCAAGGCCGTCACCGGCCTGCCGCTGCCCACGACCGTGGTGTTCGACCACCCGACCGCGACCGCGCTGGCGGGCTACCTGCGCGAGGAACTCTTCGGCAGGACCGACGCCCCCGCCGAGGTGCGTGCCGCCACGGCCGCCTCCGACGACCCGATCGCGATCGTCGGCATCGGCTGCCGCTACCCCGGTGGCGTCACCCGGCCGGAGGAGCTGTGGCAGCTCGTGTTCGACGGCCGCGACGCCGTCTCCGGCTTCCCCACCGACCGTGGCTGGGACCTGGACAGCCTGGCCAGCGCCACGTTCGAGGGCGGATTCCTCGACGCCGTCGCCGATTTCGACGCCGGCTTCTTCGGGATCTCGCCGCGTGAGGCCGTCGTCATGGACCCGCAGCAGCGTCTGCTCCTGGAGACCTCCTGGGAGGCGCTGGAGCGTGCGGGCATCGACCCGGTCACACTCAAGGGCAGCCCCACCGGTGTCTTCGTCGGTACGACAGGACAGGACTACGAGTCGCTGCTGAACCGCTCGGTGGAGGAGACCGGCCCCTACGCCACCACCGCGTTCTCCGCGAGTGTGCTGTCCGGCCGTATCTCCTACCTGCTCGGCCTGGAGGGCCCGGCCGTCACCGTCGACACCGCCTGCTCCTCGTCCCTGGTCGCGATGCACTGGGCGGCGCAGGCGCTGCGCAACGGCGAGTGCGACCTCGCGCTCGCCGGCGGTGTCGCGGTGATGACCACGCCGAACGCCTACTCCGCCTTCACCGCCACCGGAGGTCTCGCCCCCGACGGCCGCTGCAAGGCGTTCGCCGATGCCGCCGACGGCACCGGCTGGTCCGAGGGCGCGGGCGTGATCCTGCTGGAGCGCCTGTCCGACGCCCGGCGCAACGGTCACGAAGTCCTCGCCGTTCTGCGCGGCTCGGCCGTCAACCAGGACGGTGCGTCCAATGGCCTTACGGCGCCGAACGGGCCGTCGCAGCAGCGGGTGATCCGGCAGGCCCTCGCCAACGCCGGGCTCTCCGGCGCCGACGTCGACGTGGTCGAGGCGCACGGCACCGGCACCACGCTCGGCGACCCCATCGAGGCGGGCGCGGTGCTCGCCACGTACGGCCAGGACCGCGAGACACCGGTCCTGCTGGGCTCCATCAAGTCCAACATCGGCCACCCGCAGTCGGCCGGCGGCGTCGCCGGCGTCATCAAGATGGTCATGGCGCTCCGGCACGGCGTCGTACCCCGCACCCTGCACGTCGACGCGCCGTCCACCAACGTCGAGTGGGGGACCGGCAGCGTCGAACTCCTCACCGAACGCCGTGACTGGCCGGCCACCGGCCGCGCCCGCCGGGCCGGTGTGTCGTCGTTCGGCGTCAGCGGCACCAACGCGCACGTGATCATCGAGCAGGCGCCGGAGTCCGCCCCGGAGCGGGATGAGCCGGTGCGCGTGACGCCGGGTGTCGTCCCGGTCCTCGTGTCGGGCCGCACCGAGCAGGCTCTTGCCGACCAGGTCGCCCGCCTCGCCGCGGTCGATGCCAGTCCCCTCGACATCGCCTACTCCCTGGCCACCGGTCGTAGCCGGTTCGAGCACCGGGTGGTCCTCGCGGACGGAGCGGAGATCGCCCGGGGCGAGGCCACCGAGCAGCAGCTCGCGTTCCTGTTCTCCGGGCAGGGGGCGCAACGGCTGGGCATGGGCCGGGAGTTGTACGAGCGGTTCCCCGTCTTCGCGGGTGCTCTGGACGACGTACTCGCCCACCTGGACCCGCAGTTGCGCGAGGTGATGTGGGGTGCGGACGCGGAGCTGCTGAACCGGACCGGCCACACCCAGCCCGCGCTGTTCGCCCTCCAGGTGGCCCTTTACCGGCTGACGGAGTGGCTCGGTGTGCGGGCCGATCAGCTGGCGGGCCATTCCATCGGTGAGATCGCGGCCGCGCATGTGGCCGGGGTGCTGTCGCTGGAGGACGCCTGCACGCTGGTGTCGGAGCGGGCCCGGCTGATGCAGGCGCTGCCCGCGGGCGGCGCGATGCTGGCGATCGAGGCCACGGAGGAGGAAGCCGCCGCGCATCTCACCGGCGGTGTGTCGATCGCGGCCGTCAATGGGCCGACGTCCGTGGTGATTGCGGGCGACGCGGCCGAGGTCGAGCGGATCGCCGAACACTTCGCCGACCGCAGGACCAAGCGGCTGCCGGTTAGCCACGCCTTCCACTCACCGCTGATGGAACCGATGCTGGACGACTTCCGTTCGGTGGTCGGCGGCCTGACGTTCCACGAGCCGGCGATCCCGGTCGTGACGACGGGTGACGTGACCGACCCCGAGTACTGGGTCCGTCATGTCCGTGCGGCGGTGCGGTTCCACGACAACGTCACGGCGCTGCGCGAGGCGGGCACCACGGCGTTCCTGGAGATCGGCCCTGACGGTGTGCTGTCCGCGATGGTCGCCGAGACGGCCCCGGATGCCGTGATCACCCCGGTGCTGCGCAAGGACCGCGACGAGGAGTCCGCGCTGGTCACAGGCCTGGCGCGGCTGCACGTGAGCGGCGTGACCGTGGACTGGGTGCCGCTGTTCGCCGGTACCGGCGCCCGCCGCGTGGACCTGCCGACGTACGCCTTCCAGCACGAGCGCTACTGGCCGACGCCGCTGGAGGCCACCGCCTCCGCACAGCCCGCCGTGGACTCCTGGCGGCACCGCGAGTCCTGGACGCCGGTCACACCGACGGGCTCGGTCACCGGCACGTGGCTGGTCGTGGTGCCGGCCGGGCTGGCCGACGACGCCTGGGCCGTCGAGGTCGCCGCGGCGGTCGGCGGCACGATCGTCGAGGAACTGCCCGAAACGCCGTACGACGGCGTCGTCTCGCTGCTGGCACTGTCGGACGGCACCGACGCGGGCGGTGTCCCGGCCGGCGTGTCCGGCACGCTGGAACTCGTCCGGACGCTGGCGCGCCGCGGCATCGCCGCCCCGGTGTGGGCGGTCACACGCGGCGCGGTCTCGGTCGCGGGCGAGCCGATCGCCGACGTGGGACAGAGCGCTGTCTGGGGCCTCGGCCGCGTCGCCGCGCTCGAACTGCCCGCCCAGTGGGGCGGCTTGGTCGACGTACAGGGTGCACCCGAGCTGCTTGCCGCCGTACTCGCGGGCGACGAGGACCAGGTGGCCGTCCGGCCCGAGGGCGTCTTCGCCCGCCGGTACGGCAAGGCACCGCGCCCGGCCGGTACGGCGTGGCAGCCGACCGGCACCGTCCTGATCACCGGCGGTACCGGCGCGCTCGGCGCGCACGTCGCCCGTGACCTCGCCAAGCGGGGCGTGGAGCGGGTCGTTCTGGCCAGCCGCCGGGGCCTGGACGCGCCCGGCGCCGCCGCGCTGCGGGACGAACTGCGCGAGCACGTACGGGCCGACGTGGTGGCCTGCGACGTCGCCGACCGTGACGCCGTCCGCGCCCTCCTCGCCGACCTGCCCGGACTCACCGCCGTCGTGCACACCGCCGGTGTGCTGGACGACGGAGTGATCGAGTCGCTGACGCCGCAGCGGTTCGCGGACGTGTTCCGCGCCAAGGTCGCCTCCGCGCTCGTCCTCGACGAGCTGACGCGCGAGCTGGACCTCGACGCGTTCGTCCTGTTCTCGTCCCTCGCCGGTGCGATCGGCAACCCCGGCCAGGCCAACTACGCCGCCGCCAACACCGTCCTGGACGCCCTCGCCACCCGGCGCCGGACCGCCGGCCACGCCGCGACCTCCATCGCCTGGGGCGCCTGGGCCGGAGCCGGCATGGCCGCAGGGGAGGGCGTCGGCGCCGGCCTGCACGGCTTCGCCATGAACCCCGCCCTCGCCGTGGAGGCGATGTGGCGGGCCGTCGGCGAACCCGACGCGACCATCGGCATCGCGATCCTTCCGGACGCCGTGCCCGCGGCAGAGAGCCGGGCACGCGAGCCGCGCGGCGACGCCGGCCTGCTCGCCAGGCTCCAGGACGCGGACGAGCCGCTGGACGTGATGCTCGACGTCGTCCGCACGGCCGTCGCGGCAGTGCTCGGCTACGCCGGCCCGTCCGCCGTGGGCGTCACAAAGCCCTTCAGCGGCCTCGGCTTCGACTCACTCACCGCGGTCGAACTGCGCAACAAGCTGGGCACGGCAACCGGGCGCAGCCTGCCCGCGAGCCTCGTCTACGACTACCCGACGCCCGGCGCGCTCGCCGAGCACCTGCTCCACGAGGTGCTCGGAGTCGCCGCCGACGCCGCCGTGGTCGCCCGCGGCCCCGTGCGCGACGACGAGCCGATCGCCATCGTCGGCATGGCCTGCAGGTTCGCCGGCGGGGCGACGACGCCCGAGGAGTTCTGGGAGATGCTGGTCGAGGGACGCGACGGCATGGGCGCGTTTCCGACCGACCGCGACTGGGACGTCGAGTCGGTGCTGGCGACGAGCGTCACCAGCGAGGCCGGATTCCTCGACGGCAGCGCGGACTTCGACCCCGCGTTCTTCGGCATCGCCCCGCGTGAGGCGCTGGCGATGGACCCGCAGCAGCGGTTCCTGCTGGAGACGACCTGGGAGGCACTGGAGCGCGTCGGCGTCGACCCGGACTCCCTGCGCGGCACCCAGACCGGCGTGTTCGTCGGCACGAACGGTCAGGACTACGCGACGCTGCTCACCAACTCCGCCGAGGACACCGAGGGCCACGCCGCCACCGGTCTCGCGGCGAGCGTGATCTCCGGCCGCCTCTCGTACACCTTCGGCTTCGAGGGCCCGGCCGTCACCGTCGACACCGCCTGCTCCGCGTCCCTGGTGGCGATCCACCTGGCCACCCAGGCGCTGCGTGGCGGCGAGTGCACGCTCGCCGTCGCCGGCGGCGCGACCATCATGACCACCCCGCTCGCCTTCGCCGAACTCACCCGCCAGGGCGCCCTCGCCAAGAACGGCCGCTCGAAGGCCTTCTCCGAGGACGCCGACGGCGCGGGCTGGTCCGAGGGCGTCGGCATGGTGGTCATGGAGCGGCTGTCGGATGCGGTGCGCAATGGGCATCGGGTGCTGGCGGTGGTGCGGGGCTCGGCGGTGAATCAGGATGGTGCGTCGAATGGTCTTACGGCGCCGAATGGTCCTTCGCAGCAGCGGGTGATCCGGCAGGCGCTGGCTTCCGCCGGTCTCTCGACTGCGGATGTGGATGCGGTGGAGGCGCACGGTACCGGTACGGCGCTCGGCGACCCGATCGAGGCGCAGGCCCTGCTGGCCACCTATGGCCAGGACCGCGAACAGCCCCTCCTGCTCGGCTCCGTGAAGTCCAACATCGGCCACACCCAGGCCGCCGCCGGCGTCGCTGGTGTCATCAAGATGGTGCTGGCCCTGCAACACGGGGTGCTGCCACGGACACTGCACGTGACCGAGCCGTCGTCGCATGTGGATTGGGCTGCGGGTTCGGTGGAGTTGTTGACGTCGGCGGTGGAGTGGCCCGGTGG
>NZ_JBQHCX010000039.1:0-5826 GCF_052068475.1 Streptomyces sp. SD31
TGGTCCCCTCAGCCATCGTCACCCTCGACGCCCTCCCCCTCACCCCCAACGGCAAACTCGACCGCAAAGCCCTCCCCGCACCCGACTACACCGCACGCACCACCGGACGAGCCCCCCGCTCCCCCCGCGAAGAAATCCTCTGCGCTGTGTACTCGGAGATCCTGCGTGTCGACGGCGTCACCATCGACGACAACTTCTTCGACCTGGGCGGCCACTCCCTCCTCGCCACCCGCCTCGTCAGCCGCGTCCGCACCACCCTGGGCGTCGAACTGTCCGTGCGGCAGTTCTTCGAGACGCCGACGATCGCCGGGCTCTCCGGGGCGCTCGACGGGGCCGACCGTGCCCGTACCGCGCTCAGCGCACGGCCGCGGCCCAAGCGCATCCCCCTCTCCTACGCCCAGCAGCGACTGTGGTTCCTCCACCAGCTCGAAGGCCCCACCCCCACCTACAACATCCCCACCGCCCTGCGCCTCACCGGCACCCTCGACCAGGACGCCCTGCACCACGCCCTGCGCGACCTCGTCGCCCGCCACGAAAGCCTCCGCACCACCTACGCCGAGGACGAGCACGGGCCCCGGCAGGTCATCCACGCGTACGAGCCCGAGATCCTTCCGTTGACCGTGGTCGACGTCGACGGCGATGAGGACGCGCTCGACGCGAGGCTCTCGGAAGCCGCCCATCACGCCTTCGATCTGGCGGCCGGGATTCCCGTACGGGCAACCCTGTTCCGAGTGTCCGAGCAGGTGCACGTCCTGCTGCTGCTCATCCACCACATCGCCACCGACGCCTGGTCCCGCACACCCCTGGCCCAGGACTTCGCCGCCGCCTACACGGCGCGGTGCGCGGGCGACGCGCCCGGCTGGAAGCCGCTGCCCGTCCAGTACGCCGACTACGCCCTGTGGCAGAAGGAAGTCCTCGGCGACGACGCCGATCCGGAGAGCATCGCGGGCAGGCAACTCACGTACTGGAAGGACGCGCTCGCCGCGCTCCCCGAGCAGCTCGACCTGCCCACCGACCGGCCCCGGCCCGCTGTCGCGAGCCAGGCCGGCGACCGGGTCGGGTTCACGCTCGGTCCGGAACTGCACGCCCGGCTGGCCGAGTTGGCGCGTGCCACGCACACCAGCACGTTCATGGTGGTGCAGGCCGCGCTCGCGACCCTGCTCACCCGCCTCGGCGCGGGCGAGGACATTCCGATCGGAACACCGGTCGCCGGGCGCACGGACGACGCGACGGAGAACCTCATCGGCTTCTTCGTCAACACGCTCGTCCTGCGCACCGACACCAGCGGCAACCCCACCTTCCAGGAGCTCCTGGAGAACACACGGCGCGCCGACCTGGCCGCTTACGCGCACCAGGACCTGCCCTTCGAGCGGCTCGTCGAGGCGCTCAACCCGGCTCGTACGCTGGCGCACCACCCGCTCTTCCAGGTGATGCTCGTCCTGAGCACAGCGGACGCCGACCCGGAGACCTCACTCGGTCTGCCCGGGCTGCGGGTCACCGCGGAGCGCAGCAGGCTCGGCGCGGCCAAGGTCGACCTCGCCTTCGCCCTCGCCGAGACGCGGGACGGCGAGGGCCGGAGCACCGGGCTGACCGGTGCCCTGGACTTCCGGACCGATCTGTTCGACAGGTCGACGGCGCGGTCCCTGGTGGATCGGTTCGTACGGACGCTGGAAGAGGTCACCGCCGACCCCGGCATCCGGCTCTCGCAGGTGGGCATCCTGGGCGAGGCCGAGCGGCGCCGGCTGCTCGGCGAGGGGACCGTCACCACGCTGGAGAGCCTGGACGCGACGCTGCCCGAGCTGTTCGCGGCGCAGGTGGCCCGCACACCCGACGCGCCGGCCGCGGTGCAGGGCGGGACGACGGTGTCGTACGCCGAACTCGACGCCCGTGCGCACCGGCTGGCGCGTCTCCTGCGTCAGGAGGGGGTACGGCCGGGGACTCCCGTGGTCATGCTGATGGAGCGGTCCCTGACGCACGTCGTGGCCACTTTGGCCATCGCCAAGGCGGGCGGCGCGTATGTGCCGCTGCACGACACCTATCCGCTGGACCGGATGCGCTACGTCGTGGCGGACACCGCCGCCACGCTGATCCTCGCCGACCGTGCGGAGGCCGCTCGGGCCGGGGAGCTCGGTGCCCGGGTCCTGGTGGTGGACGAGCACGGTGCCCCGTCCGACGCGCGGCACGACGGCGAGCTGAGCGTGGGGCTGCACCCGCAGGACCTGGCGTACGTGATGTACACGTCCGGATCCACCGGGCTGCCGAAGGGCGTGGCCGTCACCCAGCGCGGAGTCGTGGACCTCGTCCGTGACCACTGCTGGCGGCCAGGCACGCACGAGCGGGTGCTGCTGCACGCCCCGCACGCGTTCGACGTGTCCTGCTACGAACTGTGGGTGCCCCTGGTCTCCGGTGGGACCGTCGTCGTGGCGCCGCCCGGGCATCTGGACGCCGCCGCGATCACCGAGCTGATCTCCGCCCACGGCATCACCGCGATCCACCTCACCGCGGGCTTCTTCCGGGTCATCGCCGAGGAGGCGCCCGAGTGCTTCGCCGGGGTGCGGGAGGTGCTGACCGGTGGTGACGTGGTCTCGCCCGCCGCGGTCGCCCGGGTTCTGGAGCACGCTCCGGACACGGTGCTGCGTCATCTGTACGGGCCGACGGAGACGACGCTGTGCGTGACGCAGCACGAGGTCAGGGCGCCGTACGCGGCGCAGGGCACGCTGCCGATCGGACGGCCGACGGGGAACACCCGGGCGTATGTCCTCGACCGGTACCTCCAGCCGGTTCCCGCGGGCGTGCCGGGAGAGCTGTTCATCTCCGGCAGCGGCCTGGCGCGCGGCTATCTGCACCGGGCCGACCTGACCTGCGAGCGGTTCGTCGCCGATCCGTTCGGCGGGTCGGGCGAGCGGATGTACCGCACCGGTGACCTGGTGCGCTACAACCCGGCGGGCGAGCTGGAGTACCTGGCGCGCGCCGACGACCAGGTGAAGATCCGCGGGTTCCGTGTGGAGCTCGGCGAGATCGAGACGGTCCTCGCGACCCGGTCCGAACTGGCCCAGGCCGCCGTCGTCGTCCGCGAGGACCGGCCCGGTGACCGGCGCCTGGTCGGCTACGTGGTGGCGGCGGAGGGCCGGGCCGGCGAGGTGGACACGGACGGGCTGCGCGCCTTCGTGCGCCAGGCCCTGCCCGACTACATGGTGCCGTCGGCGTTCGTCGTCCTCGACGCCCTGCCGCTGACCGCGAACGGCAAGCTGGACCGCAAGGCGCTGCCCGCCCCCGACTACGCCGCGGGGTCCACCGGGCGGGCCGCCCGCACGCCCGTCGAGGAGCTGCTGTGCACGCTCTTCGCCGAGGTGCTGGGCCTGCCGACGGTCGGGGTCGACGACGGGTTCTTCGATCTGGGCGGCGACAGCATCCTGTCCATCCAGCTCGTCAGCAGGGCTCGTGCGGCGGGGCTCTCCCTCGCCGTCCGCGATGTCTTCGAGCACCAGTCGACGGCTCAGCTCGCCGAGGCGCTCGGCAGCCGGGAGGACGACAGCGCGTCGGAGGTCGCCGAGGTCGAGCCCTACGGCCCCGCCCCGCTGACGCCCGTGATGGCGCGGATCGCCGAACTCGGCCTGGGCGGCGACGACTTCAACCAGTCCGTCGTGGTGTCCCTGCCCCCCGCGCTGGACGCGGACCGCTTGGCCTGCGCTCTCCAGAAGGTGCTCGACCACCATGACGCGCTGCGGCTGCTCGTCCGACCCGACGGGACCACGGAGGTCCGCCGGCCGGGCGCCGTGTCGGCCGCGGAGATCCTCGACGTCGTCGAAGCGACCGGTTCCGCCGAGGACATCGAGGGCCTGGTCACCGAGCCGGCGTGCGCCGCGCGGGACCGCCTCGCGCCCGCCCACGGCCGCGTGTTCCAGGCGGTCAGGATCGACCGGGGGGCCGGGCAGGACGGGCTGCTGATCCTGGTCGCCCACCACCTGGTGGTCGACTCGGTGACGTGGAGCATCCTCGTACCGGACCTCGCGGCGGCGTACGAAGGGGCCGAACTCGCACCCGTCGGCACCTCGTGGCGGCAGTGGGCCACCTCGCTGGAGAGGCTCGCCACCGACCCGCGCGTCGAGGCCGAGACGGCCCACTGGGAGACCACGCTCACCGGGGAGGCCGCCCTGCGGGTGGACCGCGGACTCGACGTCCAGGGCCGGTCGGGACGCATCGGCCTCGACCTGCCGGCCGGGACGACCGAGGCCCTGCTCACGCAGGTTCCCGGGAGTGTCAACGCGAGCGTGAACGACGTCCTGCTGACCGCCTTCGCGCTCGCCGTCGCCGAGTGGCGGCGCGACCGCGGCGAGGACCCCGACGCGCCCGTGGTGGTCGACCTGGAGAGCCACGGACGCCACGAGGACGCCGTACCGGGCGCCGAACTCAGCCGTACCGCAGGCTGGTTCACCGCCCTCCACCCGGTGCGGCTCGCGCCGGACGTCGCCGACTGGACCCGGCTGCGCCAGGACGGCGCCGCCCTGCGCGACAGCCTCAAGCAGATCAAGGAGCAGTTGCGCGCCGTGCCGGGCGACGGCATCGGTTACGGCCTGCTGCGCCACCTCAACCCCACCACGGGCCCCCGCCTCGCCCGGCTGCCCGAGCCCGAGTTCGGCTTCAACTACCTCGGGCGCCGCACCACCGCGGCCTCGGGCACCCCGGAGCCGTGGACCGTGATCGGCGGCGGAGTCGCGGCCTCGCGCCCCACGGCGCCGATGGCCCACGCGGTGGAGATCAGCGCGGTCGCGTACGAAGGGGAGAACGGCCCCCAGCTGCGCGCCGACTGGACCTACGCACGTCGCCTGGTCCCCGACCAGGACGCCCGGCAGCTGGCCGGGCACTGGTTCCGGGCTCTTGAAGCCCTGGTAGAGCACGCCGGCCGCCCCGGTGCGGGTGGCCTGACCCCGTCCGACGTGACACTCGACTCGCTCAGTCAGTCCGAGATCGAGGAGTTCGAGTCCGACCTTGAGTCCGAGTGGGAGATTGAGCAGTGAGTCAGCAACCGTCTCGTTCGCGTAGCAAGATCGAGGACATCCTTCCGCTCTCCCCGCTGCAAGAGGGCTTCGTGTTCCTCGGGCTGCTCCACAGCGAGGGACCCGACCTCTACGTGGGCCAGGTCGCGTTCGAGCTGGAGGGCTCCTACGACGGGGACCGCATGCGCGCCGCGGCACAGGCCCTGCTGCGGCGGCACGCCAACCTGCGCGCCGGGTTCCGCCAGCGCAAGAACGGCGCCTGGGCGCAGCTCGTCCTCCAGGACGTCGAACTCCCGTGGCAGGACGTCGACTTGACGGGCCGACCCGAGCGCGAGCGGGCCGCGGAGGCCGACCGGCTCGCCGCCGAGGACCGCGCACGACGGTTCGACCTGGGCCGTCCGCCGCTGCTGCGGTTCACGGCGATACGCCTGTCCGGGGACCGGGTCCGGCTGGTGATGACGAACCATCACATCGTGCTCGACGGCTGGTCGATGCCGGTGCTGCTGCGCGAACTCATGACGCTGTACGCCGCTGCGGGCGAGCCCTCCGCGCTGCCGCGGGTCCGCCCGTACCGCGACTACCTCACCTGGCTCGACGCCCGTGACCGGGACGCCGCCCGGGAGGCCTGGCAGGAGTCCCTCGCCGGCCTCGACGAGGCCACCCTGCTCGCCCCGTCCGGCGCGGTGGCTTCGGTCGCGCCCGAGCACGTCTCCTTCACCATGGACCCCGCTGTCAGCGGAGCGCTGGCCTCCTGGGCGCGGAGCCAGGGCGTCACGATGAACACGGTGGTGCAGGGTGCCTGGGCCCTGGCCCTGGCTCACTCCACCGG
>NZ_JBQHCX010000040.1:0-5212 GCF_052068475.1 Streptomyces sp. SD31
ACCGAAGGGAAGCGCCCGGAGGAAAGCCCGAGAGGGTGAGTACAAAGGAAGCGTCCGTTCCTTGAGAACTCAACAGCGTGCCAAAAATCAACGCCAGATATGTTGATACCCCGTCCATCACATCGTGATGGTCGAGGTTCCTTTGAAAAAACACAGCGAGGACGCTGTGAACGGCCGGGCTTATTCCGCCTGGCTGTTCCGCTCTCGTGGTGTCGTCCCGATTACGGGAAAACATTCACGGAGAGTTTGATCCTGGCTCAGGACGAACGCTGGCGGCGTGCTTAACACATGCAAGTCGAACGATGAACCACTTCGGTGGGGATTAGTGGCGAACGGGTGAGTAACACGTGGGCAATCTGCCCTGCACTCTGGGACAAGCCCTGGAAACGGGGTCTAATACCGGATATGACCGTCTTGGGCATCCTTGACGGTGTAAAGCTCCGGCGGTGCAGGATGAGCCCGCGGCCTATCAGCTTGTTGGTGAGGTAATGGCTCACCAAGGCGACGACGGGTAGCCGGCCTGAGAGGGCGACCGGCCACACTGGGACTGAGACACGGCCCAGACTCCTACGGGAGGCAGCAGTGGGGAATATTGCACAATGGGCGAAAGCCTGATGCAGCGACGCCGCGTGAGGGATGACGGCCTTCGGGTTGTAAACCTCTTTCAGCAGGGAAGAAGCGAAAGTGACGGTACCTGCAGAAGAAGCGCCGGCTAACTACGTGCCAGCAGCCGCGGTAATACGTAGGGCGCAAGCGTTGTCCGGAATTATTGGGCGTAAAGAGCTCGTAGGCGGCTTGTCACGTCGGGTGTGAAAGCCCGGGGCTTAACCCCGGGTCTGCATTCGATACGGGCTAGCTAGAGTGTGGTAGGGGAGATCGGAATTCCTGGTGTAGCGGTGAAATGCGCAGATATCAGGAGGAACACCGGTGGCGAAGGCGGATCTCTGGGCCATTACTGACGCTGAGGAGCGAAAGCGTGGGGAGCGAACAGGATTAGATACCCTGGTAGTCCACGCCGTAAACGGTGGGAACTAGGTGTTGGCGACATTCCACGTCGTCGGTGCCGCAGCTAACGCATTAAGTTCCCCGCCTGGGGAGTACGGCCGCAAGGCTAAAACTCAAAGGAATTGACGGGGGCCCGCACAAGCAGCGGAGCATGTGGCTTAATTCGACGCAACGCGAAGAACCTTACCAAGGCTTGACATACACCGGAAACGGCCAGAGATGGTCGCCCCCTTGTGGTCGGTGTACAGGTGGTGCATGGCTGTCGTCAGCTCGTGTCGTGAGATGTTGGGTTAAGTCCCGCAACGAGCGCAACCCTTGTCCTGTGTTGCCAGCATGCCCTTCGGGGTGATGGGGACTCACAGGAGACCGCCGGGGTCAACTCGGAGGAAGGTGGGGACGACGTCAAGTCATCATGCCCCTTATGTCTTGGGCTGCACACGTGCTACAATGGCAGGTACAATGAGCTGCGATACCGTGAGGTGGAGCGAATCTCAAAAAGCCTGTCTCAGTTCGGATTGGGGTCTGCAACTCGACCCCATGAAGTCGGAGTTGCTAGTAATCGCAGATCAGCATTGCTGCGGTGAATACGTTCCCGGGCCTTGTACACACCGCCCGTCACGTCACGAAAGTCGGTAACACCCGAAGCCGGTGGCCCAACCCCCTTGTGGGGAGGGAGCTGTCGAAGGTGGGACTGGCGATTGGGACGAAGTCGTAACAAGGTAGCCGTACCGGAAGGTGCGGCTGGATCACCTCCTTTCTAAGGAGCACTTCTCAGCCGGGCTTGCCTGGTTCAGAGGCCACTACGCAGGCAAACGTTCTGCGGTGGTTGCTCATGGGTGGAACGTTGATTATTCGGCCGGGTTCACGGGTCGGAGGCTGCTAGTACTGCTCGTAAGAGTGTGGAACGCATGATCTTCGGACGGGAGCCGGCCGGGCACGCTGTTGGGTATCTGAGGGAATGAACCCCCTCGTGATGCCGGCCCCAGTGCACTCGAACCGGATGGTTCGGGGTGATGGGTGGCTGGTCGTTGTTTGAGAACTGCACAGTGGACGCGAGCATCTGTGGCCAAGTTTTTAAGGGCGCACGGTGGATGCCTTGGCACCAGGAACCGATGAAGGACGTGGGAGGCCACGATAGTCCCCGGGGAGTCGTCAACCAGGCTTTGATCCGGGGGTTTCCGAATGGGGAAACCCGGCAGTCGTCATGGGCTGTCACCCATACCTGAACACATAGGGTATGTGGAGGGAACGCGGGGAAGTGAAACATCTCAGTACCCGCAGGAAGAGAAAACAACCGTGATTCCGGGAGTAGTGGCGAGCGAAACTGGATGAGGCTAAACCGTATACGTGTGAGACCCGGCAGGGGTTGCGTATGCGGGGTTGTGGGATCTCTCTTCTGTTGTCTGCCGGCAACAGGACGAGTCAGAAACCGTTGATGTAGGCGAAGGACATGCGAAAGGTCCGGCGTAGAGGGTAAGACCCCCGTAGTCGAAACGTCAGCGGCTCGTTTGAGAGACACCCAAGTAGCACGGGGCCCGAGAAATCCCGTGTGAATCTGGCGGGACCACCCGCTAAGCCTAAATATTCCCTGGTGACCGATAGCGGATAGTACCGTGAGGGAATGGTGAAAAGTACCCCGGGAGGGGAGTGAAATAGTACCTGAAACCGTGTGCCTACAAGCCGTGGGAGCGTCGGAACAAGGCTTGCCTTGTTCTCGTGACTGCGTGCCTTTTGAAGAATGAGCCTGCGAGTTTGCGGTGTGTTGCGAGGTTAACCCGTGTGGGGAAGCCGTAGCGAAAGCGAGTCCGAATAGGGCGTTTTAGTAGCGCGCTCAAGACCCGAAGCGGAGTGATCTAGCCATGGGCAGGTTGAAGCGGAGGTAAGACTTCGTGGAGGACCGAACCCACCAGGGTTGAAAACCTGGGGGATGACCTGTGGTTAGGGGTGAAAGGCCAATCAAACTCCGTGATAGCTGGTTCTCCCCGAAATGCATTTAGGTGCAGCGTCGTGTGTTTCTTGCCGGAGGTAGAGCACTGGATAGGCGATGGGCCCTACCGGGTTACTGACCTTAGCCAAACTCCGAATGCCGGTAAGTGAGAGCGCGGCAGTGAGACTGTGGGGGATAAGCTCCATGGTCGAGAGGGAAACAGCCCAGAGCATCGACTAAGGCCCCTAAGCGTACGCTAAGTGGGAAAGGATGTGGAGTCGCAGAGACAACCAGGAGGTTGGCTTAGAAGCAGCCACCCTTGAAAGAGTGCGTAATAGCTCACTGGTCTAGTGATTCCGCGCCGACAATGTAGCGGGGCTCAAGCGTACCGCCGAAGTCGTGTCATTGCAGCATATAGGGCCAACGCCTGCTGTGATGGGTAGGGGAGCGTCGTCTGCCGGGTGAAGCAGCACCGGAAGGTAGTTGTGGACGGTTGACGAGTGAGAATGCAGGCATGAGTAGCGATTCACACGTGAGAAACGTGTGCGCCGATTGACTAAGGGTTCCTGGGTCAAGCTGATCTGCCCAGGGTAAGTCGGGACCTAAGGCGAGGCCGACAGGCGTAGTCGATGGATAACCGGTTGATATTCCGGTACCCGCTGTGAAGCGTCAAACATCGAATCCAGTGATGCTAAGTCCGTGAAGCCGCCCTGGAGCCTTCGGGCAAAGGGGAGTGGTGGAGCCGACGAACCTATCTGGTAGTAGGTGAGTGATGGGGTGACGCAGGAAGGTAGTCCATCCCGGGCGGTGGTTGTCCCGGGGTAAGGGTGTAGGACGTCAGGTAGGTAAATCCGCCTGGCAATAGTCTGAGACCTGATGCCGAGCCGATTGTGGTGAAGTGGATGATCCTATGCTGTCGAGAAAAGCCTCTAGCGAGTTTCATGGCGGCCCGTACCCTAAACCGACTCAGGTGGTCAGGTAGAGAATACCGAGGCGTTCGGGTGAACTATGGTTAAGGAACTCGGCAAAATGCCCCCGTAACTTCGGGAGAAGGGGGGCCACACCTGGTGATGAGTCTTGCACTCTGAGCTGGGGGTGGCCGCAGAGACCAGCGAGAAGCGACTGTTTACTAAAAACACAGGTCCGTGCGAAGCCGTAAGGCGATGTATACGGACTGACGCCTGCCCGGTGCTGGAACGTTAAGGGGACCGGTTAGTCGAGATTCGTCTCGGCGAAGCTGAGAACTTAAGCGCCAGTAAACGGCGGTGGTAACTATAACCATCCTAAGGTAGCGAAATTCCTTGTCGGGTAAGTTCCGACCTGCACGAATGGCGTAACGACTTCTCGACTGTCTCAACCATAGGCCCGGTGAAATTGCACTACGAGTAAAGATGCTCGTTTCGCGCAGCAGGACGGAAAGACCCCGGGACCTTTACTACAGTTTGATATTGGTGTTCGGTTCGGCTTGTGTAGGATAGGTGGGAGACTTTGAAGCGGGCACGCCAGTGTTCGTGGAGTCGTCGTTGAAATACCACTCTGGTCGTGCTGGATGTCTAACCTGGGTCCGTGATCCGGATCAGGGACAGTGTCTGATGGGTAGTTTAACTGGGGCGGTTGCCTCCTAAAGAGTAACGGAGGCGCCCAAAGGTTCCCTCAGCCTGGTTGGCAATCAGGTGTTGAGTGTAAGTGCACAAGGGAGCTTGACTGTGAGACCGACGGGTCGAGCAGGGACGAAAGTCGGGACTAGTGATCCGGCGGTGGCTTGTGGAAGCGCCGTCGCTCAACGGATAAAAGGTACCCCGGGGATAACAGGCTGATCTTCCCCAAGAGTCCATATCGACGGGATGGTTTGGCACCTCGATGTCGGCTCGTCGCATCCTGGGGCTGGAGTCGGTCCCAAGGGTTGGGCTGTTCGCCCATTAAAGCGGTACGCGAGCTGGGTTTAGAACGTCGTGAGACAGTTCGGTCCCTATCCGCTGTGCGCGTAGGAGTCTTGAGAAGGGCTGTCCCTAGTACGAGAGGACCGGGACGGACGAACCTCTGGTGTGCCAGTTGTTCTGCCAAGGGCATGGCTGGTTGGCTACGTTCGGGAGGGATAACCGCTGAAAGCATCTAAGCGGGAAGCCTGCTTCGAGATGAGGACTCCCACCCACTTGATGGGGTAAGGCTCCCAGTAGACGACTGGGTTGATAGGCCGGATCTGGAAGCACCGCAAGGTGTGGAGGTGACCGGTACTAATAGGCCGAGGGCTTGTCCTCAGTTGCTCGCGTCCACTGTGTT
>NZ_JBQHCX010000041.1:0-5168 GCF_052068475.1 Streptomyces sp. SD31
GGTCTCGCCCGTGAGCTGAACATCGACGCCGAGGGCATCGACATGGGCCCGTCCCCGACGGACGCCGCCCTTGCCGCGGACCTCGCGCTGCCGATCGAGGAGCTGGAACTCACCGTCCGGTCGTACAACTGCCTCAAGCGTGAGGGCGTCCACTCCGTGGGTGAACTCCTGGCGCGCTCCGAGGCCGACCTGCTCGACATTCGTAACTTCGGTGCGAAGTCGATCGACGAGGTCAAGGCGAAGCTGGCCGGCCTGGGTCTGGGCCTGAAGGACAGCCCGCCCGGATTCGACCCGACCGCCGCCGCCTTCGACGCGGACGACAACGCGGACGCGGGTTTCGTGGAGACCGAGCAGTACTGAACGCCGCGCCGGGTTGCGGGGGAGCCGGGACGGCACAGCGGTCGGCGATGAGTACCGGCCGACCGCACCCGGCTCCCCGAGCTCACGAAACAGCCCCCTCGGAGATCACTCCGAGGGGGCTGTCTTTCCAAGCTCCTGGCGTCGATGCCGGGGGCCCGTGTGAGCTACCTGCCGAGGACGAGGGTGTTGTTGCAGCCCTGCCTCGAGCCGAGGTTGGTGGACTGCGAGCCAGGCGAGCCCTCACCGTTGGACCGGTTGCCTTCCCGGCCGTTCTGGAACCCGAACTGGCCCTGTACGTCGACGTTCTCTTCGATCGTCGTGCAGGAGGTGCTCTGGCTGATGAAGACCGTCCTGCTCTCTTTGCTGTCGCGCTTGTGCTTGTGCCCCTGCTTCTTTCCGTGCTTCTGTCCGTGCTTCTGTTCCTGCTTGTGTCCCTGCTTGTGTCCGTGCCCCTGCCCGTCGGCGTAGGCGGTGCCGGTGCCGAGGAAGCCGATGGCGCCGATGAGGACGGCCACGACAGCGGTCTTGCGAGGCTTGCGCATGTCTTCTCCGAGCGTTGAAGCGGACGCGTGCGCGATCCGCCACGTCATAAGATGACGAGAGGTTAATGCGCAAATGTCTGATATATGCCCGTCGGCACGCCGGATCGTCTGACCAGCGAGCAAGAGCGGCGGCCCCGAGGCCGACCCAACTTCCCTGTACGGCCAAGGCATTACGAAGCCGAACGCGTGCACAGGCGCTCCGCGCAGAACCACCCGTGTGGCCGCGCCACGAGCGCGAGGCGGCCCAGGCTCTCCGCCACTGACCTGGGCGCCGATGAAACTCCCGTGCGGGGTCGATGAGTTCGTCACGACGGCGCATCTCGCGACGAGGCGGCGGTCCGCCGATCTGTGGCCGAGGACGTGGCCCGCCGCATCCCGCCCGCGTTCCTCACCGAGGCAATGGCCCTGGAGCTCTGGCTCCACACCGCCCGCCCCTGACCGCCTGGCGGCCGCCCGCCTGCCATGTCCCCACCCCGCCCGCGGCGTCCAGCGCATGGACGCCGGGGTAATCCGCCTGCCGCACCGCCGACAGGTCGGTAGCGTCGTACCGGTGGCGAACGAAGACGTGTTGCAGGATCACGCTCACCGGCGGGTCGTGCGTATCGGGGACACCGTCCGCAGGCCCGTTCAACCCTGGACGCAGACGGTGCACGCGCTGCTGCGCCATCTCGAATCGGTGGGCTTCCTGCATGCCCCGAGGGTTCTGGGGTTCGACGAGGAAGGCCGCGAGGTCCTCAGCTACATCGAAGGGGAATCGGGGCCGCTGGGATGGGCCAAGGTCGTGGAAGACGAAGGCTTGTCCGCCTTCGCCCGCCTGCTGCGCGACTACCACGACGCGACCGCCGACTTCATCCCGCCCGACCAGGCCGTCTGGGCCGCCGGCACGGGCACACCGACCAGCGGTGAAGTGATCTGCCACGGCGACTTCGGCCCGTGGAACGTGGTGTGGCAGGGCCACCGGCCCGTGGGCATCATCGACTGGGACTTCGCCCGCCCGGCCGCACGTCTGCACGACGTCGCCTACGCACTGCAGTACGTCGCGCCTTTCCGGGACGATGCCGAGTGCCTGCGATGGCTGCACTTCCCGCAGCCGCCCAACCGCCGCAAGCGCCTGGAACAGTTCTGCTCCGCCTATGGCCTCTCCTCCGCCGACGGCATCGTCGAGGCCGTCATCGCCGAGCAGCAGGCGAACGCCGAACGTGTGGGCCGTCTCGCCGACGCCGGCCACCAACCCCAGGCCACCTGGGTGGCGGAGGGGTACCTGCACGACCTCGAACGCAGGCTGGCATGGAGCCGAGAGCACCGGCATTTGTTCGAGTAACGGCTGGGGCTCGTCCGACACGTCGTCGTACCAGGAAGGCCGTCGATCCTGCTCCTCGGCGAACTCAACGTTCTCGAAGGCTGGTTGCGGGACTCCTTCTCCCAAGGGCGCACCGTCGACGTCCTGGACGATCCGGCATCGGCGGAAGCAGTGGTCCGGGCCGACGTCGTCGCGGCGCTTTTGCTGGATGCCGCAAGCCGACTGCGGAAGATCGGTCGGCTGTGAACGGCCAGGCCCTCCCGTCGTAACCGTTCCGGCAGGAGGGCCGCCGCCTCGCGGTGGTGGATGTCCGCGGCGGTCACCGCCCTCGTCTTGACGGGATGCCGAGCGCGGGATGCCGGGCGCGGGATGTTCCCCGCTGTCCCCACCGACGCCGAGTCCACGATCGCCGCGGTCGGTTCCGGTGCACGGACCTCCGTCTCGCTCACGTGGTCCCGGAGCCGCACCTTCTGTAACCGTTCCAGTTCGCACTGTTGACACCCCGGCCGCTTCCCTTTAACGTCGCGCCAATATTTCGAACATGTGACTATATTTCGAACGTCGAAAGGCGAGTGCCCTGTGTGTTGCCGGAATCAGCACGCATGTGGTCGGAACGCGGCACCGAGTCGAACCATGTGCCGGGCCGCCCCGCCCCTGACGGCCGCGGCGGCATGTGCGGATCCGCGAGGGCGCCGAGCTCGTCCGTCACGGCGCACGGCCCTGTCTGAAGTCCGGTCCGTCCAGGGCGCCCGAGGGTCCGTCTGTGCGGCCCCCCTCTGCGGGACCTGACCCTCGACATCGTCCGGGAGCGGGTGCGGCGCGTCCCACTCGTTCTCGACCTGCCTGCCGACTGCCCGGCCCGCTCCACCGCTTCCCCTCGACGTCTGATACGTCGTCATCCCCTCAACGACGAGAAGAACAAGGAACACATCGTCATGTTCAATCGAAGAACCGTCCTCGCCGGAGCCGCCTCCCTCTGCCTCACCCTGTCCGCCTGCGGTAAGGACAGCGAGGGCGGCTCAGCGGACAGCTCCGAGGGCGGTACCGTCGGCATCGCCATGCCGACCCAGTCCTCCGAGCGCTGGCTCACCGACGGCAAGAGCGTCGTCGAGGGCCTCAAGGCCAGGGGGTACAAGACCAAGCTGGTCTACGGCGACGACGACCCGAAAGCCCAGGTCTCACAGATCGGGAAACTGATCCAGCAGGGCGTCGACGCCCTGATCATCGCGGCCATCGACAACAAGTCGCTGAACGGCGTGCTTCAACAGGCCGCCGACGCGGACATTCCGGTGATCTCCTACGACCGGCTCATCCTCGGCACCAAGAACGTCGACTACTACGTTTCCTTCGACAACGAGATGGTCGGCATGATCCAGGCCCACCACATCATCGACAAGCTCGGCCTGGAGGACGGCAAAGGCCCGTTCAACATCGAGTTGTTCGCCGGTTCCCCCGACGACAACAACACCAAATACTTCTTCGACGGTTCGATGAAGCACCTGCAGCCGTACCTGGACAGCAGGCAGTTGGTCGTCCGGTCCGGCGAGACCGAGCTCAACCAGATCACCACCCCGCGCTGGGACGGGCCCACCGCGCAAAAACGCATGAGCGGCATCCTCGCCAAGTGGTACCGCAGTGAGAGCGTCGACGCGGTCCTGTCGCCGTACGACGGCATCTCGAGGGGCATCCTCTCCGCACTGAAGTCGGGCGGCTACGGCCCCGACATCAAGCCCCTCCCCGTCATCACCGGTCAGGACGCCGAACTGGCGTCGGTGAAGTCAATCATCGCGGGTCAGCAGTCGCAGACCGTCTACAAGGACGTCCGTCGGCTGGCCGAGGCCGCCACAACCATGGTCGACGACATACTCAACGACAGGGCGCCGTGGGTGGACGACTCCGTGGGTTACAACAACGGCGTCAAGGCCGTGCCCGCCGTCCTGCTGCAGCCCGTGAGCGTCGACAAGACCAATTACGACACCCTTGTCGCGGACGGCTACTTCACCGCCGACGAGCTCAAGTAGCGGCACGGCCCCCGCACGACAACACCCGCACGACGCTCGTCATGACGCTGACGCCCTCCTCCCAGCCGTGAGTTGCCGGCTTTCAGCGTGCCGAATCCGACATGGGCACGGTTTGCTCGGGGGAGCCGGCGAGTGGTCGGAGTGCAGCGCGGGCGGCGTTTCATCAGACCTTCTCGACTCGCACGGGTGCCCCGCGAGGAGTTGACTCATGTCGTCGGTGTCGGAGGTGAAGTCTGTTGCCTCAGCTCCCTGCACGGCTCCCGGCCGGCCACGGCCGCCAGAATGGCGTCGATGGCGTACTCGTGCCCATGCAGCCCGGCTGCCTTCTGCATGTCTCGCGCCATGGCGATCACCTGATCGTCCGTGCACGATGCGGATCCGGGACAGCGTCCAGTTCCACAGCGCCTGCCTCGACCTGGTGCCCGGCTGCGGTCGTGAGTCATCGGCGTGAGACCGCAGCCGGGGCTTGAGGTCACCCTGAACCTACCCCTCCGATTCCGCGGGCCCTGCTCAAGGGCTGTCGGCGAGTACTCCCGCTCGTACAGCAACTCCTTGGCCGGCGGGCTGCGCCCCGTGGAGCCCGGTGACCCACTTCGGCCGCTCCGAGAGCCGGCCGTTCAGGAGGCGTGGTCGGCGCGGCGGAGGACAGGGCGCAGGATCTCGATGACGCCGGGGTCGTCCACTGTGGAGGGGATGGGTTCGTCGTGGCCGTCGGCGATGCCGCGCATCGTCTTGCGGAGGATCTTTCCCGAGCGGGTCTTGGGCAGGGCGGCCACGACCGCGACGTCCTTGAGGGAGGCGACGGCGCCGATGCGTTCGCGTACGAGCTGGACGAGTTCGGCCTCGACGTCGCCTGGTTCGCGGTCGGCGTCGGCTTTCAGGACGACGAAGCCGCGCGGTACTTGTCCCTTCAGAGGGTCGGCGACGCCGATGACGGCGCATTCG
>NZ_JBQHCX010000042.1:0-4695 GCF_052068475.1 Streptomyces sp. SD31
CGTCACCAGGATCGGCGCGGCCGCATCCTCCAGGATCGTCGCCAGCCGCTCATCCGGATTCGCCGGATCCAACGGCAAATACGCCGCCCCCGACTTCAGCACACCCAACAGCGACGGAATCAAATCGATCCCCCGCTCCAGCGAAAGCCCGACGAGCGTCTCCGGGCCGGCCCCCAGCTCCCGCAGGTGATGCGCGAGCCGGTTCGCCCGCTCATCCACTTCGGCGTAGCTCAGGCGAAGGTCCCCGCACACCACGGCCGTACGCTGCGGCGTACGGGCGGCCTGCTCGGCGAACACCTCATGCACCCGCCCGCCGACCGGCACCTCGACCGTCGCACCCCACTCACCCAGCAGGCGCTCCTCCTCACCCTCCGGCAGATACACGGCACCCGCGTCACCGCCCGGATCAGCGGCCATCGCCTCCAGGACCCGCCGGTACATCGAGGCGAGACGGCGTACGTTCTCCCGGCTCACGACATCCGTGGTCGTGCCGAGGTTGAGGTGACCGCCGGATGCGATGGCGCTGAGGGCGAACTCGTTGACGCCGTCGCCGAGGTTGGCGTCGACATCGACCGCTTCGGTGTCGACCTGGTGGAAGTCCTGGAAGTCGAACAGGATGGTGAGGAGACGGTCGCCGGCGCCCGAGTCCCGCTGGATGACGGGGAGCGGGTAGCGGCGGTGGGCCCAGATGTCCGCCTCCTGGGCGAACACGTGCTCGATGAGGTCCAGCCAGGTGCCGGAGGGACGGGTCGCCGGGAACGGCAGCGTGTTGAGGTGCATGCCGAGCACGCGCTCCGCATCCGGGGCCTCAAGACGGCCGTGGTAGACGACACCCGTGTGGAAGGCGTCCTCCGTCGTCAGTGTCGACAGCACCTTCAGGTGCGCCGCCAACAGCACACTCTTCAGTGACGCGCCGGCTCGGGTCGCCAGGTGGCGCAGGCCCGGCTCCAGGTCCGCGAAGGGGACGCGGGTCCAGTGACGTTCGGCTGAACTGCCGTCCTGCGCCGCCCAGTTGGCCGGAAGGACGGTCGGCGCGGCATGGGCGACGACGTCGGACCAGAAGGCGCGGGTGTCCGCCGACGCGAGTGCGGTGAGCTCGGCGGCGATGAAGTCGGCGTAGCGCACGGCCAGCGGGGCGGGGTCCGTCGTGGCGCCGCCGTCCTGGATGCGTCGGTAGGTGTCGAGCACTTCCGTCAGCAGGGAGTTGACGGTCCAGCCGTCGGTGACCGCGTGGCAGTGGCTGAGCGTCAGTCGCCAGGCGGTGTCGGACTCCATGTGCACGGCGAACCGCAGCAGCGGGGCGGTGGTCAGGTCGAACGGCTCCGACCGTTCGCGGATCACGAACTCCCGGCCCCGTCGTTCCTGTTCGACCGGGTCCAAGCCGCGCCAGTCGTGGACGGCGACCGGTACGTCGGCGGTGGCGTGCACCAGTTGCAGGGGCTGCGAGTAGCCGCTCATGGCGACGGACGTGCGCAGTACGTCGTGCCGCTGGACGACCGAACGCACCGCCTCGCTCAGCGCGTCCGCGTCGTACGGGCGCTCGTCGGGGATCCGGAACGAGTTGATGTTGTAGTAGAGGCCGCTGTCGGGGCGGGCCAGCATCTCGACGAGCATGCCGGTCTGGATCTGCGACAGCGGATACGCGTCCACCACGTCCGTCGGCAGCGCGGCGCGGTCCTCGTCGCCGATCAGCGCGAAGGGGGCGACCGCCTCGGTCAGTGAGGCGCCGGTGTTCTGGGCCGCCATCACCCGGGCGAGTTCGGCGACGGTCCGGTGCTCGAACACGTCCTGGACGCCGATGTCGTACCCGGCGGCGCGCAGGACACCGACCAGGCGGATGGCCCGGATGGAGTCGCCGCCGAGGTCGAAGAAGCTGTCCTCGACGCCGACCCGGACCAGCCCGAGGATCTCGCGCCAGACGGCGGCGAGCCGCTCCTCGTCCGGGGTCCGGGGTGCTGTGTGCCGGCCACCGGAGAAGGCGTCCTGACCGGGGGCGGGCAGGGCGCGGTGGTCGACCTTGCCGCTGTTGGTCAGCGGGATCGCGTCGATGGACACGTACGCCGCCGGGACCATGTACTCCGGGAGCGTCTCGCCGAGATGCTGCCGCAGCGGGGCCGCGTCCGCCGCGCCGACGACATACGCCACCAGGCTCTTGTCCCCGGCCTGGTCCTCCCTGGCCACCACCACGGCGTCGGTGACGGCGGGGTGTTCGCGCAGACGTGACTCGATCTCGCCGAGTTCGATGCGGTAGCCGCGGACCTTGACCTGGCTGTCGATCCGGCCCAGGCACTCGAAGGTGCCGTCCGGCAGTCGACGCGCCAGATCACCGGTGCGATACAGCCGGGAACCGGCAGGACCGTACGGGTTCGGGACGAACTTCTCCGCCGTCAGACCCGGCCGCCCGTGATAGCCGTGCGCCAGACCGTCACCGCCGATGCACAGCTCACCCGTGATCCCGTCCGGCACCGGCCGACCCTGCGAGTCCAGCACGAACAGCTGCGTGTTGGCGAGCGGGCCGCCGATCGAGACACCGTCGAGGACATCCGGGACGTCCCAGAACGACGACCAGATGGTGGTCTCCGTCGGCCCGTACACGTTGACCAGCCGCTGCACCCGCGTGATCAGATCGCGTGCCAGCCCGGCCGTGATCGGCTCACCGCCGGTCAGGGCGGTCACGGCGTAGTTGTCGAACCCGGCCGCGAGCAGCAGCCGCCAGCCCGACGGCGTGGCCTGCACATGGGTGACCCGGTGCCGGTCCATCAGCTCGATCAGCGCGCCGGCGTCCTTGGCCTCGGCGTCGCTCGCCAGGACGACCCGCCCGCCTGTGATGAGCGGCAGGTGCAGCTCGAGCCCCGAGATGTCGAACGAGATCGACGTGGAGGCGAGCCAGGCGCCACGCCGCCCGGTGCCGATGTCGTCCCGGACGGAGGCCAGGAGGTTGAACAGGGCGCGGTGGCTGATGACCACGCCCTTGGGGCGACCGGTCGAACCGGACGTGTACAGGACGTAAGCCACCTGCTCCGGGTCGAGCGGGGCCGTCTCGAAGGCGGCGGGCTGGGCGTCGATCTCCGAGCGGTGAGCGGCGAGGTAGTCGTCCGTGACCACCAGGACGGCCTCGGCGTCCTCGGCCATGTACGCGGCACGCTCGGCCGGCAGCGCAGGGTCGATCGGCAGATACGCCGCCCCGGCCTTCCACACCGCCAGCATGCTCACCAGCACATCCGGCGTCCGATGCAAGGCGAGCCCCACCACACCGCCGGGCGGCACACCCGCATCTCGCAGATGCTGGGCGAGCCGGTTCGACCGCTCCTCCAATTCGCGGTAGCTGACCCTCTGTTCACCACCGACGACGGCCACGGCCTCGGGCGTCGCCGACGCCTGGTTGACGAATGTGTCGAGGGTCAGCACGGTGCTGGTGGCTTCGGGGCGCCGGGACACTGGGGTTTTCTCCACTTCAGGTAGACAGGCGGCGGTGGCGTCGCCGTCGGGATCGGCGGCCATCGCCTCCAGGACGAGCCGGTACATCGCGGTCAGCCGCTCGGCGCCCGCACGGTCGAGGGCGCCGGTGTGCGTCTTGACGACGAGCCCGCCGCCCGTGGCGACGACGCCGAGCGCGAACTCGTTGACGCCCGCGCCGAGTCCGGAGGCGACGTCGACCGAGTCGGTGTCGACCTGGTGGAAGTCCTGGAAATCGAACATCACCGGGATCAGCCGTCGGCCGTCGCCGGTGTCGCGTTGGATGGCGGGGAGGGGGTAGCGGCGGTGGGCCCAGATGTCCGTCTCCTGGGCGTGCACGCGCTCGACCAGGTCCTGCCAGGTACCGGAGGGCCGGGTCGCCGGGAACGGCAGCGTGTTGAGGTGCATGCCCAGCACCCGCTCCGCGCCGGGCGCCTCGACCCGGCCGTGGTACACGACACCGGTGTGGAAGGCGTCCTCCGCCGTCAGCGCCGACAGCACCTTAAGATGCGCCGCCAGCAGCACACTCTTCAGCGACGTACGCGCCCGCGCGGCCAGCCCGCGCAGACCCGGCTCCAGGTCCTGGTAGCCGACGCGCAGCCGCAGCGGCTCGCTCGCCCCTCGCGTCGCCGGGCGCCAGGCCTCCGGCAGCGACAAAGGAGCGTGGCGTTCGACGACGTCCTGCCAGAAGGCGCGGTCCTCCTCGCCGTCCAGGGAGGCCAGTTCGGCGGCGACGAAGTCCGCGTACCGGACGGCCGGGGCCTCGTACGCCGGCGCCTCGTGGCCGTCCCGCAGTCGTCGGTAGCAGTCCAGCAGCTCCATCACGAGGCTGTGGTAGCTCCAGCCGTCCGCGACGGCATGCACGTAGGTGAAGGTGATCCGCCACGCCTCGTCCGACTCGACGTGCACGGCCATGCGGATCAGCGGTGCGACCGACAGCTCGAACGCGGCAGCCTCCTCGGCGGCGAAGAACTCCTCCAGCTCCCGCCGCCGCTGCTCGGGTCCCTGCCCGCGTACGTCCGTCACGGTCAGCCCGACCCGCGCACCGGCATGCACCACCTGCAGCGGCTGCGCGTACCGCACGAAGTCGATCGACGTACGCAGCATCTCGTGCCGCCGGGTGATGTGGTCGACGGCCGCGCGGAACGCGTCCGCGTGGAAAGGCCGCTCGTCCGGGATCCGGAAGGAGTTGATGTTCTGGTACGCCGACCCGCCCCGCTCCTGCGCGGCCAGCATCTC
>NZ_JBQHCX010000043.1:0-4622 GCF_052068475.1 Streptomyces sp. SD31
GTCTTCGGCAATGCCGGACAGGGCAACTACGCGGCGGGCAACGCCTTCCTCGACGCTCTGGCCGCTCGCCGTAGGGCGGAAGGGCTGCCCGCCGTGTCCCTCGCCTGGGGCGCCTGGGAGACCGGCATGCCGGCTCAGGAGGACGCCGAGCGCATGGCCCGCTCGGGCATGCCCGCCATCAGCGCGGACCACGGCGTGGAACTGTTCGACGCGGCGCTCGCCACCGGCGAACCCCTGGTGCTTCCCGTGCGGCTGGACCTTCCGGCGCTGCGCGGTCATGCCACCGTGGCCCCCCTCCTGCGCGGACTCGTCCGCACCAAGGCACGCCGGGCCGTCGCGGGCTCGGAGGCCGCGTCCTCGCTGGTCGCACGCCTCGCCGCCCTCGACCCGACGGCACGCCGCACCGAACTGGTCGGCCTGGTGTGTGCCCAGGCGGCGCAGGTGCTGGGCCACGCGGGTGTCGACGCGGTCGACTCCGCGCGGGCCTTCCAAGACCTCGGCTTCGACTCGCTCACGGCGGTCGAGTTCCGCAACCAGCTGACGGCGGCCACGGGCCTGAAGCTGCCCGCGACGCTCGTGTTCGACTACCCGACCGCACTGGCCCTCGCCGACCACCTGCACGCCGAACTATTCGGCTCCGTGGCGGACACCGCCGAGCTCCTGCCCGCACCCGTGTCCGCCACCGACGACCCGATCGTCATCGTCGGCATGGCCTGCCGCTACCCCGGCGGAGTCGACTCGCCCGAGGACCTCTGGAACCTGGTGGTCAGCGGCGACGACGCCATCACCCCGTTCCCGACGAACCGAGGCTGGGACCTGGACACCCTGTTCCACCCCGACCCCGACCACCTCGGCACGTCGTACACCCGCTCCGGCGGCTTCCTCCACGACGCCGCCCTCTTCGACCCCGAGTTCTTCGGGATGTCCCCGCGTGAGGCGCTCGGCACCGACGCACAGCAGCGGCTACTGCTGGAGACGACCTGGGAGGCCCTGGAGCGCACCGGCATCGACCCGACGTCCCTGCGAGGCAGCCGGACCGGTGTGTTCGCCGGCGTCATGTACTCCGACTACGCCCAGATCCTGGAGGCCGACGCCGAGGGGCACCAGGGCGCCGGCACCTCGCCCAGCGTGGCGTCCGGGCGCGTGTCCTACACGTTCGGCTTCGAGGGCCCGTCGGTCTCCGTGGACACGGCGTGCTCGTCGTCGCTGGTCGCGATGCACTGGGCGATGCAGGCGCTGCGCTCCGGTGAGTGCACCCTCGCCCTCGCCGGCGGTGTCACCGTGATGTCCACACCGGGCGCCTTCGTCGGCTTCTCCCGGCAGCGCGGGCTCGCGCAGGACGGCCGATGCAAGGCGTTCTCGGACAGTGCCGACGGCGTCGGCTGGTCGGAGGGCGTCGGCCTGCTGGTGCTGGAGCGCGAGTCCGACGCCATCCGCAACGGCCACCGGATCCTGGCCGTCGTCAAGGGCTCGGCCGTCAACCAGGACGGTGCCTCCAACGGGCTTACGGCGCCGAACGGTCCGTCGCAGCAGCGCGTCATCCGGCAGGCACTCGCATCCGCAGGCCTGTCCACCGCCGACGTGGATGCCGTCGAGGCCCATGGCACCGGTACGACGCTCGGCGACCCCATCGAGGCGCAGGCCCTGATGGCGACCTACGGCCAGGACCGCGACGTACCGCTCTACCTGGGGTCGGTGAAGTCCAACATCGGCCACGCCCAGGCGGCCGCGGGCGTCGCGGGTGTCATCAAGATGGTCAAGGCGCTGGAGCACGGCGTGCTCCCGCCGACGCTGCACGTCACCGAGCCGTCGACACACGTCGACTGGAGCGAGGGCGCCGTCGAGCTGATCGGCGAACCGACCGGCTGGCCGACCGACGGGCGCCCGCGCCGGGCCGGTGTCTCGTCGTTCGGCCTCAGCGGCACGAACGCGCACGTCATCCTGGAGCAGCCGGTCGCACAAGCACCCGTCGCACCGGCAACAGCTGTCGAGGCCCCCACCTCCGACGTGCCGTGGCTGGTGTCCGCGAAGACCGAGGCGGCTCTGTCGGGCCAGATCGACCGGGTCCGGGAACTCGACGGTGACCCCGTCGACATCGGCCACTCGCTGCTCACCAGCCGTACCCTCTTCGACCACCGTGCGGTGCTGCTGGACGGCATCGAACTGGCCCGGGGCCGGGCCCGCTCCGGTCGCCCCCTCGCCCTGCTCTTCTCCGGTCAGGGTTCGCAACGGCTCGGCATGGGGCGGGAGTTGTACGACCGCTTCCCGGTGTTCGCGGAGGCGTTCGACGACGCCCTGATGTACCTCGACCCTGCGCTGCGTGAGGTGGTGTGGGGTGAGGACGAGGAGCTGCTGAACCAGACCGGCTACACGCAGCCCGCTCTGTTCGCGCTTCAGGTGGCGCTGTACCGGCTGGTGGAGTCGTGGGGTGTGAGGCCGGATCACCTGGCCGGTCACTCCATCGGCGAGATCGCGGCGGCGCACGTCGCGGGTGTGTTGAGCCTGGAGGACGCGTGCCTGTTGGTCACGGCCCGTTCCAGCTTGATGCAGGAACTGCCCGCCGGTGGCGCGATGGTCTCGGTCATGGCCTCCGAGGCCGAAGTGCTGCCGCATCTGACCGACAACGTCTCCATCGCCGCAGTCAACGGCCCGACGTCCGTGGTGATCTCCGGTGACGAGGCCGAAGTCCTCAAGATCGCTGAGCGCTGGAAGTCGAAGCGGCTGAGGGTGTCGCACGCCTTCCACTCGCCACTGATGGACCCGATGCTGGAGGACTTCCGGGAGGCGATCGGCGAGATCGAGTTCCGTGAGCCGCAGATCCCCTTCACCACGTCCGGCGATGTGACCGCCCCCGAGTACTGGGTGAACCACGTCCGGGACGCGGTCCGCTTCCACGACAACATCCAGGCTCTCGCCGACGCGACCTTCCTGGAGATCGGCCCGGACGGCGTCCTGTCCGCGATGGTCGCCCAGGACAAGCCCGACGCGGTCGCGATCCCGGTCCTGCGCAAGGACAAGCCGGAGCCGACCGCGGCCCTGACCGCCCTCGCCACCCTGCACGTCCACGGCACCCACGTCGACTGGACGTCCTTCTACCCGGGCGGCAGGCCGATCGACCTGCCCACCTACGCCTTCCAGCACCAGGCGTTCTGGCCCGCCGTACGCATCGGCGGTGACGACGCGTCCGGCATCGGCCTGGTGGCCCTCCGTCACCCCCTGCTGAACGCCTCGGCGGAACTCGCCGACGGCGAGGGCTTCCTGTTCACCAGCCGCCTCGCCCTGCGCACCCACCCATGGCTGGCCCACCACGTCGTGAACGGCAGCGTCATGGTGCCGGGTGCGGCCCTCGTCGAACTGGCCGTGCGGGCCGGCGACGAACTCGGGCTCGACCGGCTGGAGGAGCTGACGCTGTCCGCGCCGGTGATCCTGCCGGAGACCGGGGGCCTCGCCCTGCAGACACGGGTGTCCGCCGAGGACGAGTCGGGCCGTCGTACCTTCACCGTGCACGCCCGGCCCGCCGAGGCCGTGGACGTGCCGTGGACGCAGGTCGTGTCCGGTGCGCTCGCCGGTGGCGAGCGTCGGATCGACTTCGACACGAGCGTGTGGCCGCCGGCCGGCGCCGAGCCGCTCGACGTGACGGGCTGCTACGACCGGTTCGCCGAGGCCGGGTTCGCCTACAGCGGGCCCTTCCGGGGCCTGAAGGCGGCATGGAGGATCGGCGACGACACATACGCCGAGGTGGCGCTGCCCGACGACGTCAACGTCACGCCGTACGGACTGCACCCTGCCCTCCTCGACGCGGCCCTGCACGCCTTGCTGCTCGACGAGAGCGGCACCGCCGGGCTGCCGTTCGCGTGGGAGAACGTCTCCCTGCACGCGACCGGCGCCTCCGCCCTGCGGGTGCGTCTGACCCGCAACGCCGCCGGAACGTCGATCGCGCTCGCCGACCCGGCGGGCAACGCCGTCGCCTCGGTCGAGTCGCTGGTGGTGCGGGCGGTCACCCACGAGGAGACCGGTGCCCGCCGCCAGGACGCGCTCTTCGCCGTCGAGTGGACGCCGGTCGCCGTGCCGCCCGCCGAGGCGGGCCGGAGCGTCAGCGTTCTCGGCCCCGACGTGCTCGGGCTGTCGGTCGGCCGGGTGGAAGGCCGGCTCGCGCTCGCCGACACGTCGGTCGTGCTGGTGCCGCTGTCCGGCGAGCCCGGCGCGGACGGCGCGCACCGCACCACCCGCCAGGTGCTGGGGCTGCTGCACGAGTGGATCGCCGACGACCGCGACGGCCGCCTGGTGTTCGTCACCCGGGGCGCGGTCGACGGCGACGACCTCGCCGGCGCCGCCGCCTGGGGTCTGGTCCGCTCGGCGCAGTCCGAGCACCCGGACCGCTTCGGCCTGATCGACCTCGACGCCGAGGAGTCCTCGCTCGCGACGCTGCTCGCGGTGCTCGACCTCGACGAGCCGCAACTGGTGATCCGCGACGGCGAGGCCCGCGCCGCCCGCCTGGCCCGGGCGCACCCCGCCCAGGAGGCGGCTGGCTGGGAGAGTCCTGTGCTCATCACGGGCGGTACCGGTGGCCTCGGCCGGATCATTGCCCGGCACCTGGTCGAGCGGCACGGTGTGACGGAGCT
>NZ_JBQHCX010000044.1:0-4206 GCF_052068475.1 Streptomyces sp. SD31
TCTGCGTGGGCGGGATGTCGTCGTGGCGGGGGAGGAGTATGCGGCCCGTGAGCGGGCGCGTGGCTTCGAGCTGAGTGCCGCGCCGCTGCTGCGGTTCTGCGCGCATGTGGAGTCGGATGACGCCTGGCGGCTGACGGTCAGTCACTGTCATGCGGTGACCGAGGGCTGGACGCTGAACACGTTCCTGATGGAACTCCTTGACGTCTACGGCCAGTTGAAGGACGGTGGCGAGGTCGCGCCGTACGCGGCCCCGTCCGTGCGCTATGCCGACTACATCGCCGCCGAACTCGCCTCCCTGGCGAGCGCGGACGACCGTTCCTTCTGGCAGGACGTGGTCGGCACCCACACCCCGCTGCGTCTCCCGGCCGCCTGGGCCGACACCGACGGCACCCCGGAGGACTTCCACTGGGCGCAGGCGCCGTACGCCGACCTGGAGGACAGCCTCCAGCGCCTGGCGGAACGAGCCGGGGCCTCGCTGAAGAGTGTGCTGTTGGCGGCGCATCTGAAGGTGTTGTCGACGGTGACGACGGAGGACGCCTTCCACACGGGTGTCGTCTACCACGGCCGTCTTGAGGCCCCGGATGCGGAGCGCGTCCTGGGCATGCACCTCAACACGCTGCCGTTCCCGGCGACCCGGCCCACCGGCACCTGGCAGGAACTGGTGCAGCGGGTGTTCGCGCAGGAGACGGACATCTGGGCGCACCGCCGCTACCCCCTGCCCGCCATCCAGCGGGACTCGGGCGAGACACAGCGCCTGATCACCACCCTCTTCGACCACCAGAACTTCCACCAGGTCGACCGCGACGCCGTCGACGTCGACGGCGGGCTGGGTGACGGCACGAACGAGTTCGAGCTCAGCGTGGTGGCGTCCGGTGGGCGGATCACCCTCGGTGCCGGCACACATGTGTTCGGCCGGGACACCCTGCGGCGCCTGGCGGACCGCTACCGGCGGGTCCTGGAGGCCATGGCCGCAGACCCGCACGGGGACGCCGGCGACCCCTGCCTGCCGGAGGAGGAACTGACCCGGCTGCTCGTCGACTGGAACACCACCGTCGAAGTGCCGGTCCACCACCGTGTGCCGGACGTCTTCGCCACACATGTCGCCGCGACCCCCGACGCAGTGGCCGTGACCTGCGGCGACCTGCACCTCACCTATGCCGAGCTGGACGAGCGGGCCAACCGGCTCGCCCACCACCTGATCGGCCTCGGCGCCGGCCCCGGCACCCTGGTCGGCGTCTCGCTGGAGCGGGACATCGACCTCATACCGACGCTGCTCGGCGTGCTCAAGTCGGGGGCCGCCTACCTGCCGCTGGACCCGACCAACCCCGTCGACCGGCTCGCGTACGTCCTCGACGACGCGGGGGCGCCCCTGCTGATCACCAGGACCGAGCACATCGCCGCCTTCGCCGGAATCCACGACGGCCCCGTCGTACTCCTGGACGGCGACACCGACCGGGCCGCCCTCGCGGCACACCCGGCCACCGCGCCCGCCCTCGCCGGTACGCCGGACGACCTGATGTACGTCATCTACACGTCCGGTTCGACGGGCAAGCCGAAGGGCGTGGGGCTGAGCCACGCCAACGTGCTGCGCATGTTCACGGCCATCGCCGAGCAGATGCGCTTCAGCAGCGACGACGTGTGCACGCAGGCCCACTCGTACGCCTTCGACTTCTCCGTGTGGGAGATGTGGGGCGCGCTGCTGCACGGTGGCCGGGTCGTGATCGTGCCCACGGAGGTCGGCCGGTCGCCGGAGGAGTTCCTCGACCTGCTGGTGGAGCAGCGGGTGACCGTCGTGTGCCGGATCCCGTCGGCGTTCCGCCCGCTCGCCGCGCTGGCCGGCGAGGGCGACGAGCGCATCGACCGGCTCGCCCTGCGGGCCGTGGTCTTCGGCGGCGAACGCCTCGACCCGGCCGAACTGCTGCCGTGGGTCGACCGGTTGGGCCTGGACGAGCCCATGCTCGTCAACCTGTACGGCCCCACCGAGATCACCGTGCACTGCACCTTCCACCGCGTGGACGCCGACGACTTCCGCCACCCGGCGCGCAGCGTCCTCGGCCACCACCTCACTGACCTGCGCGTCCACCTCCTGGACCCGCACGGTCGTCTCGTGCCCGTCGGAGTGCCCGGCGAGCTGTACGTCGGCGGCCCGGGTCTGGCCCGCGGCTACCTCGGCCGGCCCGCGCTGACCGCGGAACGCTTCGTGCCCGACCCGTTCGGGCCCGCGGGCTCGCGGCTGTACCGCACCGGCGACCTGGGCCGCCGCCTGCCCGACGGACGGCTGGAGTTCCTCGGCCGGATCGACAGCCAGGTCAAGGTCCGCGGCTACCGCATCGAACTGGGCGAGATCGAGGCGGCGTTGCGCGAGCACCCGGCCGTCGCCGACACCGTGGTCGTCGCCCGCGAGGACCGGGCCGGCGGGCAGTCCCTCGCGGCGTACGTCGTCCCGGCCGGCCAGGACGGCGCACCCGACTCCGGCTCCGCCGACCGCCTCGACTCCGGCCTCCTGCGTGAGCACCTGGCCGCCGCCCTGCCCGACTACATGATCCCGGCCGCCTTCGTCACGCTGGACACCGTCCCGCTGATGGCCAACGGCAAGATCGACTACCGGGCCCTGCCCGCCCCGGACCGCGACGCCTTCGACACCGGCCGGTACGTCGCGCCCCGCACCCCCGCCGAGGAACGGCTCGCCTCCGTCTGGGGCGAGGTCCTCGGCCTGGACCGGGTCAGCGTGGAGGACGGCTTCTTCGACCTGGGCGGCGACTCACTGCGGGCCGTACGCCTGGCCGGGGCGCTGCGCGCGGCCGGGTTCGACGTGTCCGTCCAGGATGTCTTCGAGCACCGCACCGTCGCCGCGCTCGGCACCCACCTCGCGGGACAGGGCGGGGGCACCTCCCTCGTCACCGCCGTGGCCCCGTTCGCGCTGATCGCGGACGAGGACCGGGCCCTGCTGCCCGCGGGCGTCGTGGACGCGTACCCGCTGTCGCAGATCCAGACCGGCATGCTCGCCGAGACCATGGCCGCCGGCCCCGACGGACGGGCCGTCTACCACAACCTCAACTCGTTCCGGATCCGCGACGACAGGCCGTTCTCGCTCGCCGCGCTCCAGAAGGCCGTCGACACGGTCGTCGCCCGCCACGACATCCTGCGCACCTCGATGCACCTGTCCGGCTACTCCCAGCCGCTGCAGCTCGTCCATGCCACCGCCGACTTCCCCGTGGCCCTGCGCGACCTGCGCGGCCTGGACACGGCGGAGCAGGAGCGGCGCAAGGCGGCGTACGTGGCCCAGGAGCACGCCGTCGTCTTCGAGCTGACGACCGCCCCCCTGATGAACGTGTCGGCCCTCCTGGAGACCGACGACGCCTGGCGGCTCAACTTCACGTACCACCACGCCGTGTCCGAGGGCTGGAGCTACAACGCCCTGATGATGGAGATCGTCGAGTGCTACCGGCGCCTGCGCGACGGTGGGGAGGAGCCCGAGTACCTGGCCCCCTCCGTCCGGTACGCGGACTTCATCGCGGCCGAGCTGGCGTCCGTGGCGAGCGAGGAGGATCAGTCCTTCTGGCGAGGAGTCACGGACGGGTACGCCTCCTTCCGGCTGCCCGAGACCTGGGGTGACCCGGAGGGCAACGCCCAGGATCGGCACGGCCTGCAGGTCCCGTTCGCGGACCTGGAGGGGCGCCTGCGGGAGCTGGCGCGGACGGCCGGTACCTCGCTGAAGAGTGTGCTGCTGGCGGCGCATCTGAAGGTGCTGTCGGCGCTGACGCCCGATGCGGCCTTCCACGCGGGTGTCGTCTACCACGGGCGTCTGGAGGCGCCGGGCGCGGACCGGGTGCTGGGCATGCACCTCAACACCCTTCCTTTCCCGGCCACTCGGCCCGTCTCGGGCAGCTGGCGGGAGTGGGTGGAGCGGGTCTACGCCCAGGAGACCGAGATCTGGGCCCACCGCCGCTACCCCCTCCCCGCCGTCCAGCGGGACGCCGGCAACGCCCGGCACCTCATCTCCGTGCTCTTCGAGTACCTCGACTTCCACCACGTCGACACCGACACGGTCGACACCGCCCAGGGCCTGAACGACGGCATCAACGAGTTCGCGATGAACGTCATCCCGACCAAGGGCAACTTCAACCTCGGCTCCACGTCGGACGTGATCAGCCGGGAGAACCTGCGGCGGCTGGGGTCGATGTACCGGCGGGTGCTGGAGGCGAT
>NZ_JBQHCX010000045.1:0-3898 GCF_052068475.1 Streptomyces sp. SD31
CCTCACCCCGCGCGGCCAGCATCTCCACAACCATGCCCGTCTGGACCTGCGACAGCGGATACGCATCCACCGCACCCACCGGAAGCAGCGAACGGTCCTCGTCCGAGATCAGCGCGAACGGCTCCACCGCCGCCGTCACCTCGGCAGCCGACCGCCCCCCGACCAGAGCAGCGAGAGCGGCGACCGTCCGGTACTCGAACACCTCCCGCACCTCGACGTCGTAACCCGCGGCCCGCAGGCCGCCCACGAGCCGAACGGCACGGATGGAGTCGCCGCCGACCTCGAAGAAGCTGTCCTCGACACCGACTTCGGCCAGGTCCAGGACGTCGGCCCACACCGCCGCCAGCCGCTCCTCGACCGGGGTCCGCGGGGCCACCCGGAGAGCCGTGGCGAAGGCGTCGCGGTCGGGGAGGGGCAGGGCACGGTGGTCGAGCTTGCCGTTGGTGGTCAGGGGGACGGCGTCGATGGTGACGAAGGCCGCCGGGACCATGTAGTCCGGCAGGACGGACGCGAGGCGGTCGCGGAGTTCCGCGGCGCTCGGCGCCGGGCCGGCCGGGACGACGTAGCCGGTGAGGGCCTTGTGGCCGGGGACGGACTCGGTGAGGGTCACGACGGCGTCCCGCACCGCCGGGTGCTCGCGCAGGCGGGCCTCGATCTCGCCGAGTTCGATGCGGTAGCCGCGGACCTTGACCTGGCTGTCGATCCGGCCGAGGAAGTCCAGGCAGCCGTCGGGCAGGCGGCGGCCCAGGTCGCCGGTGCGGTACAGCCGCGAGCCCGCGGGCCCGAACGGGTCGGGCACGAAGCGTTCCGCGGTCAGCGCGGGCCGGCCGAGGTAGCCGCGGGCGACGCCGGGGCCGCCGACGTACAGCTCGCCGGGCACGCCGACGGGCACGAGACGACCGTGCGGGTCCAGGACATGGGCGCGCAGGTCGGAGAGGGGGTGCCCGATGACGCTCCGGCCCGGGTGGGCGAGGTCGTCGGCGCCGATGCGGTGGTAGCAGGCGTGCATCGTGGTCTCGGTCGGGCCGTAGAGGTTGACCAGGACCGGCGCGTCCAGGCCCATCCGGTCCACCCACGGCCGCAGTTCGGCCGTCTCCAGCTTCTCGCCGCCGAAGCCGACCAGGCGTAGGGCGAGCCGGTCGAAGCGGGGGTCGCCGTCACCGGCGGGCGCGCTGAGTGCGCGGAACGCCGTCGGGGTCTGCAGCAGCACCGTGACCTGTTCCGCGACGAGCAGGTCGAGGAACTCCTCCGGTGAGCGGCTGACCTCCGTGGGGACGACGACCATGCGGCCGCCGTGCAGCAGGGCGCTCCACATCTCCCAGACGGACACGTCGAACGCGTGCGAGTGAGCCTGTGTCACCACGTCGGTGTCGCCGAACGCGAACTGCTCACGGGTCGCGCGGAACAGCCGCAGCACGTTGGTGTGGCTGACGCCCACACCCTTGGGCGTGCCGGTCGACCCGGACGTGTAGATCACGTAGGCGAGGTCGTCGGGGCCGGTCGGGCACTCGGGCGCGGTGGCCGGCCAGGTGCCGAAGGGTTCGCCGTCGGCGGCGTGCCCGGTGCCGTCCGCGTGCCCGGTGTCGCCCACGTGCTCCGTGCCGTCCGCGTCCCCGGTGCCGACGAGGACCAGGTCGCCCTCGAAGGCGTCCGTCACCCGGTCCGCGTGGCCGCTCGCGCTGACCAGGATGCCGGCCCGCGCGTCGGTCAGGATGTGGACGAGGCGGTCGTCGGGGTTGTGCGGGTCGAGCGGCACATAGGCGGCGCCCGACTTCAGGACGCCGAGCAGGGTCGGCATCAGGTCGAGGTCGCGGTCCAGGAGGACGGCGACGACGGTGCCGCGGCCGGCGCCGAGGTCACGCAGCCGGTGCGCGAGCCGGTTGGCGCGCGCGTCCAGTTCGGCGTACGTCAGATGGCGGTCGCCGCAGGTCACAGCGGTGCGGTCGGGTGTACGGGCGGCTTGCGCGGCGAACGCCTCGTGCACGCTCGGCTCGACCGGCTGTTCGTCGGCGGTGTTCCAGTCGACGAGCAGCCGGGTCAGTTCGTCCTGCGGGAGGGGCACCACGGTGGCGTCCCCGTCCGGGTCGGCGGCCATCGCCTCCAGGACCCGCCGGTACAGGTCGCCGAGGCGGCGCAGCGCGTCCCGGCCGAGCACGTCGGTGGAGGTGCCGAGATTGAACCGGCCGTCGGCCGAGACCACGCTCAGCGCGAACTCGTTCGGCGACGAGTTCAGGCCGGCGTCCATGTCCACGGCGTCGCGGTCGACCTGGTGGAAGTTCTGGTGTTCGAAGAGCACGGAGATCAGCCGCTGGGCCTCGCCGGTGTCGCGCTGGATGGCGGGCAGCGGGTAGCGGCGGTGCGCCCAAATGTCGGTCTCCCGGGCGTAGACCCGCTCCACCAGCTCACGCCACGTCCCGGAGGGTCGATCGGCGGGGAAGGGAAGGGTGTTGAGGTGCATGCCGAGCACCCGTTCGGCATCCGGGGCCTCCAGACGGCCGTGGTAGACGACACCCGTGTGGAAGGCGTCCTCCGTCGTCACCGTCGACAGCACCTTCAGATGCGCCGCCAACAGCACACTCTTCAGCGACGTGCGCGCCCGCGCGGCCAGCCGTCCCAGGCCCTCAGCCAGGTCGGCGAAGGGCACGTACACCCGGTGGTGGTCGACGGCGCCGCCGTCCTCGTCGGCCCAGGTGTCGGGCAGTGTCAGCGGGGCGTGCCCGCGCACCACGTCCTGCCAGAAGGCGCGGTCGTCCTCGCCGGCCAGGGAGGCGAGTTCGGCGGCGACGAAGTCGGCGTACCGCACGGCGGGAGCCTCGAAAGCGGCCGGCTCACGGCCGTCCCGCAGGTCGCGGTAGCAGTCGAGGATCTCCATCAGCAGGGAGTGGTAGCTCCAGCCCTCGGTCGCCGCGTGGCAGTGGCTCAGCGTCAGCCGCCAGGCGGTGTCCGACTCCAGCTGGACACCGATCCGCAGCAGTGGCGCGGAGTCCAGGTCGAAGCCGGCGGCACGGTCCTCGTCCGCGTACGCCCGCCCGAGCCGCCGCTGTTCGGCAGCGTCCAGACCCCGCCAGTCGTGCACCGTCACGGGCAGGACGGCCGTGGCGTGGACGAGCTGCAGCGGCTGGGAGTAGCCGTCCAGATGCATCGACGTACGCAGGATGTCGTGGCGGGCGACGACGGTGTCCACGGCGGCCCGGAAGGCCTGCGCCGAGAACGGGTGCTGGTCGGGGATCCGGAAGGACGTCAGGTTGTGGTACGTGTGCAGTTCACCGGCCCGGAGCATCTCGACGAGCATGCCGGTCTGGATCTGCGACAGCGGGTACGCGTCCACCACGTCCGCCGGCAGGGCGGCCCGGTCCTCGTCGCCGATCAGCGCGAACGGCTCCACGGCACGGATCAGCGAGGCGCCCCCGCCCTGCCCGGACAGCCGGGCGGCCAGCGCGGCGATCGTCCGGTGCTCGAAGATCTCCCGTACGTCGATGTCGTACCCGGCGGCCCGCAGCGCGCCCACGAGCCGGACGGCACGGATGGAGTCGCCGCCGACCTCGAAGAAGCTGTCCTCGACGCCGACTTCGGCCACATCGAGGATCTCACGCCACACCGCGACCAGCCGCTCCTCGGCAGGCGTACGGGGAGCGACGTGCCGGCCGCCGGTGTAGGCGGCCTGGTCCGGGGCGGGCAGGGCACGGTGGTCGAGCTTGCCGTTGGTGGTGAGCGGGATCGCGTCGATGGTCACATACGCCGCCGGGACCATGTAGTCCGGCAGGACCGGCGCGAGATGCTCACGGAGCGCCGCCGCGTCCGCCCCACCGACGACGTACGCCACCAGGGACTTCTCCCCGGGCTGGCTCTCGCGGGCGACGACCACGGCGTCCTTGACGGCCGGGTGCTCACGCAACCG
>NZ_JBQHCX010000046.1:0-2030 GCF_052068475.1 Streptomyces sp. SD31
TGGTCCCCTCAGCCATCGTCACCCTCGACGCCCTCCCCCTCACCCCCAACGGCAAACTCGACCGCAAAGCCCTCCCCGCACCCGACTACACCGCGAAATCGGCGGGCCGGGCTCCGCGCAGCCCCCGCGAGGAAATCCTCTGCGCTCTCTACGCCGAGGTTCTGGGCGTCGACGGAGTCACCATCGACGACAACTTCTTCGAGCTGGGCGGCCACTCCCTCCTCGCCACTCGCCTCGTCAGCCGCATCCGTACGACGCTGAGTGCCGAACTCTCCATCCGGCAGCTCTTCGAGACGCCGACGATCGCCGCACTGTCCGGCGCGCTCGACGAGTCCGGCAGCGTCCGCACCGCGCTCACCGCACGGCCGCGGCCCGAGCGCATCCCCCTCTCCTACGCCCAGCAGCGGCTGTGGTTCCTCCACCAGCTCGAAGGCCCCACCCCCACCTACAACACGGCCACGACGCTCCGCCTCACCGGCGCCCTCGACACGGACGCGCTGCGCACGGCGATCAGTGACGTCGTCGCCCGCCACGAAAGCCTGCGGACCGTCTTCACCGAGGACGAGCAGGGCTCGTACCAGATCGTGGTGCCCGCGGAAGCGGCCGAGACGCCGTTCACGGTCGTCGACGTGACCGAGGAGGAGGTCGGCGACCGGCTGGCCGAAGCCGTCGGTCACTGCTTCGACCTCACCCTTGAACTCCCGGCGCGCACCTGGCTGTTCCGGCTGTCCGAGCAGGAGCACGTCCTGCTGCTGCTCATCCACCACATCGCCAGCGACGCCTGGTCCCGCACACCCCTGGCCCAGGATCTCACCGCCGCCTACGCCGCCCGCGTGCGAAGCGAGGCGCCCACCTGGGCTCCGCTCTCCGTCCAGTACGCCGACTACGCCCTCTGGCAGCAGGGCATCCTCGGCGACGACAGCGACCCGGAGAGCATCGCGGGCAAGCAACTCACGTACTGGAAGGAGCAGTTGGCCGGACTGCCCGAGCAGCTCGACCTGCCCACGGACCGGCCACGCCCCGCCACGTCGGACTACTCGGGTGGCCACATCCCCTTCGCCGTCCCGGCGGAGTTGCACGCGCGGTTGACCAGCCTTGCGCGCGCCACCAACACCAGCACCTTCATGGTGGCCCAGGCCGCGGTCGCGGCTCTCCTCACCCGGCTCGGCGCGGGCGAGGACATCCCCATCGGCACCCCCGTCGCCGGACGCACCGACGACGCCACCGACCACCTCATCGGTCTCTTCATCAACACGCTGGTGCTCCGCACGGACACGGCCGGCAATCCCACCTTCCGTGAGCTCCTCGACCGCGTACGCGATACCGACCTCGCCGCCTACGCCCACCAGGACCTGCCCTTCGAGCGCCTCGTCGAGGCCCTCAACCCGGCTCGTACGCTGGCGCACCACCCCCTCTTCCAGGTCCTGGTCACGTTCAACAACACGGACCACGAAGGGGCGTTGAGCGAGATCGCCCAGCTTCCGGGGCTGGACGTCTCGTATCGGGAGGTCCAGCGGACGACGTCGAAGTTCGACCTGTCCTTCGGGTTCGCGGAGTCGTTCGACGAGACCAGGCAGCCCCAGGGCATCAGCGGCGCGCTGGACTTCAGCACGGATCTCTTCGACCGCGCCTCGGCCCAGGCGATGGCGGACCGCTTCGTCCGCGTCCTGGAGGCCGTGACCGCGGCTCCCGACCAGCGCATCGCCGACATCGAGATCACGAGCGCGGCCGAGCGGGAGCGGGTGCTGGTGGAGTGGAACGGGGCGCGGACCGAGCTTCCCGACACGCCGCTGCACGAGCTGGTGGCCGAGCAGGCCCTACGTACGCCGGACGCGGTCGCGGTGGTGTGCGACGGTGACTCACTGACGTACGCGGAGCTGGACCGGCGCGGCAACCAGCTCGCCCGGCATCTCCTCGAACAGGGCGTGGGCGCCGAGCAGTTCGTAGCCCTGGCTCTGCCCAAGTCGCTCGACGCGATCGTCAGCATGCTCGCCGTCCTCAAGACCGGCGCCGCCTACCTGCCCATCGAC
>NZ_JBQHCX010000047.1:0-1414 GCF_052068475.1 Streptomyces sp. SD31
CGTCGGCTTTCAGGACGACGAAGCCGCGCGGTACTTGTCCCTTCAGAGGGTCGGCGACGCCGATGACGGCGCATTCGGCGACGTCGGGGTGGGCGGCCAGGGCCTCTTCCATGCTGCCGGTGGACAGGCGGTGGCCGGCGACGTTGATGACGTCGTCGGTGCGGCCCATGACGAAGACGTAGCCGTCCTCGTCGATGTGCCCGCTGTCACCGGTGAGGTAGTAGCCGTCGTAGGCGGAGAGGTAGGAGGCAACGTAGCGGTCGTCGTCGTTCCAGAGCGTGGGCAGTGCGCCGGGCGGCAGGGGCAGCTTCACGACGATCGCACCGTCGACGCCTGCGGGCACCGGATCGCCCGAAGCGTCGAGGACGCGGACGTCCCAGCCGGGCAGCGGGCGGGTGGGGGACCCGGGCTTGAGGGGAGCGGCCTCGATGCCCACGGGGTTGGCGACGATGGGCCAGCCGGTCTCGGTCTGCCACCAGTGGTCGATCACCGGGATGCCCAGCAGATCGCTCGCCCAGTGGTAGGTCTCGGGGTCGAGGCGCTCGCCGGCGAGGAAGAGGTGGCGCAGGCCGGTCAGGTCGTAGCCCGCGGTGAGCGTTCCCTTCGGGTCCTGCTTGCGGATGGCCCGGAAGGCGGTGGGCGCGGTGAACATGGTCTTGACCCGGTGCTCGGCGGCGACGCGCCAGAACTGTCCCGCGTCCGGGGTGCCCACCGGCTTGCCCTCGTACAGGACCGTCGTCGCACCGGCCAGCAATGGCGCGTAGACGATGTACGAGTGCCCGACGACCCAGCCGACATCGGAGCCGGTGAACATCGTCTCGCCCGGGCCCACGTCGTAGACGGCGCCCATCGACCAGTGGAGGGCGACCGCGTAGCCGCCGCAGTCACGCACGACTCCCTTGGGCTTTCCGGTCGTTCCGGAGGTGTAGAGGATGTAGAGGGGGTCGGTTGCGGGGACGGGAACGCAGTCGGCCGGCGGTGCGGTGGAGACCAGGTCGGCCCAGTCGAGATCGCCGGGTCCCAACTCCGCCGTCTCCTGCGGGCGTTGCAGGATCACGCTCTTCTCCGGCTTGTGGGCCGCGAGCTCGATCGCCTCGTCGAGCAGGGGCTTGTAGGCGATGACACGCTTGCCCTCGATGCCGCAGGAGGCGGAGACGACCACCTTGGGGGCCGCGTCATCGATACGGAGGGCGAGTTCGCGCGGGGCGAACCCGCCGAAGACGACCGAGTGGATCGCGCCGATACGCGCGCAGGCCAGCATCGCGATCGCGGCCTCGGGGACCATCGGCATGTAGATCACCACACGGTCGCCGTGCCCCACGCCGAGCTGCGCGAGTGCTCCGGCGAAGGCCGCCACCTCGTCCCTCAGCTGTGTGTAGGTGTAGGTGCGCCGGGTGTCGGTCACGGGTGAGTC
>NZ_JBQHCX010000048.1:0-1381 GCF_052068475.1 Streptomyces sp. SD31
CGTCACCAGGATCGGCGCGGCCGCATCCTCCAGGATCGTCGCCAGCCGCTCATCCGGATTCGCCGGATCCAACGGCAGATACGCCGCCCCCGACTTCAGCACACCCAACAGCGACGGAATCAGATCGATCCCCCGCTCCAGCGAAAGCCCGACGAGCGTCTCCGGACCGGCGCCGAGGCTGATCAGATGGTGGGCGATCCGGTTGGCGCGCGCGTCCAGTTCGGCGTACGTCAGATGCTGGTCGCCGCAGGTCACAGCGGTGTGGTCGGGCGTACGGGCGGCCTGCTCGGCGAACACCTCGTGCACCCGCCGACCGACCGGCACCTCGACCGTCGCACCCCACTCACCCAGCAGGCGCTCCTCCTCACCCTCCGGCAGATACACGGCACCCGCGTCACCGCCCGGATCAGCGGCCATCGCCTCCAGGACCCGCCGGTACATCGAGGCCAGGCGCCGCATGTCCGCACGGCTGACGATCTGCGTCGTCGAACCGAGGTTGATGTTGCCGGCGGCCGCGATCGCGCTCAGCGCGAACTCATTGCCGCCCGCGTCCTGGGTCGACGCCGTGTCGACGACGTCGGTGTCGACCTGGTGGAAGTTCTGGTGGTCGAAGAGGGTGGTGATCAGGCGCTGGGTCTCGCCCGAGTCCCGCTGGATGGCGGGCAGGGGGTAGCGGCGGTGGGCCCAGATCTCCGTTTCCTGCGCGAACACCCGCTGCACCAGTTCCTGCCAGGTGCCGGTGGGCCGGGTCGCCGGGAACGGCAGCGTGTTGAGGTGCATGCCCAGGACGCGCTCCGCATCCGGGGCCTCAAGACGGCCGTGGTAGACGACACCCGTGTGGAAGGCGTCCTCCGTCGTCACCGTCGACAACACCTTCAGATGCGCCGCCAACAGCACACTCTTCAGCGAGGCCCCGGCTCGTTCCGCCAGGCGCTGGAGGCCGTCCTCCAGATCGCCGAAGGGGGCCTGGACCCAGTAGCGATCGGTGTTGTCGCCGTCGGTGTCGGCCCAGGCGGCCGGGAGACGCAGCGGGGTGTGGGTGCCGACGACGTCCTGCCAGAAGGCACGGTCGTCCGCGCTTGCCAGGGAGGTGAGTTCGGCGGCGATGTAGTCGGCATAGCGCACGGACGGGGCCGCGTACGGCGCGACCTCGCCACCGTCCCTCAACTGGCCGTAGACGTCGAGGAGTTCCATCAGGAACGTGTTCAGCGTCCAGCCCTCGGTCACCGCATGACAGTGACTGACCGTCAGCCGCCACGCGTCATCCGACTCCACATGCGCGCAGAACCGCAGCAGCGGCGCGACACTCAGCTCGAAGCCACGCGCCCGCTCACGGGCCGCATACTCCTCCCCCGCCACGACGACATCCCGCCCACGCAGA
>NZ_JBQHCX010000049.1:0-1247 GCF_052068475.1 Streptomyces sp. SD31
GGGGAGGGCTTTGCGGTCGAGTTTGCCGTTGGGGGTGAGGGGGAGGGCGTCGAGGGTGACGATGGCTGAGGGGACCATGTAGTCGGGGAGGTGCCGGCCGAGGGTGCTCAGCGCGGCTGACTCGTCCCACAGAGCGCGGTTCGCCACGGCGTAGGCGACGAGGCGTTGGTCGCCGGGGTGGTCTTCGCGGAGTTGGACGGTTGCTTGGGTGACGCCTGGTAGGGCGGTGAGGGTGGTTTCGATTTCGCCGAGTTCGATGCGGTGGCCGCGGAGTTTGATTTGGTGGTCGGTGCGGCCGTCGTAGATGAGGTGGCCGTGGTGGTTCCAGTGGGCGAGGTCGCCGGTGCGGTACATGCGGCTGCCGGGTTCGCCGTGGGGGTTGGCGGTGAAGCGTTCGGCGGTGAGGGCTTGGCGGTTGTGGTAGCCGCGGGCGAGTTGTTCGCCGGCGAGGTAGAGCTCTCCCGGGACTCCGGCAGGGACGGGCCGTAGGGCTGAGTCGAGTACGTATACCTGTGTGTTGGCGAAGGGTCGGCCGATCGGCACGGGGCCGTGGGCGTCGGTGTTGGTGTCGGGTTCGAGGTGGTGGTCGGTGATGTTGACGGTGGATTCGGTGGGTCCGTAGGCGTTGATGATGCGGACGTGGGGGTGCTGCTGGCGCCAGGTGGTGAGGTGATCGGTGTGCAGGGCCTCCCCGCCGAGGATGAGGGTGTGGGAGGGCGAGGCGGTGTCCTCCAGCGTGTTCAGCAGCGGGAGGTGGCTGGGGGTTGCCTTGATCAGCGTGGGCTGGATGGTGGTGGTTTCGAGGGTGGTGAGGTGGACGGTTCCGCCGTTGGTGAGGGGGGTCCACAGGGCGGTGATGGTGAGGTCGAAGGCGAGGGGGGAGTGCAGGAGGGTGGTGCCGGTGGTGGCGGTGTAGGTGGTGCGGGTGCGGTGGAGGTAGGTGGCCAGGGCGTGGTGTTCGATGATGACGCCCTTGGGGCGGCCGGTGGAGCCGGAGGTGTAGATCATGTAGGCGGGGTGGCGCGGTGACCACGGCACGCGCCGCTCGGCATCCGTGATCGCGGCGGCGGAGTTCTCCCGATAGACCGTGCCCGGCACCGGCTCGGTCAACGTCAGCGTGGGCGTGGCGTCGCCGAGCATGTAGTCGATGCGCTCGGCGGGGTAGTCGGGGTCGATGGGCAGGTAGGCGGCGCCGGTCTTGAGGACGGCGAGCATGCTGACGATCGCGTCGAGCGACTTGGGCAGAG
>NZ_JBQHCX010000050.1:0-1117 GCF_052068475.1 Streptomyces sp. SD31
TGCCGTTGGATCCGGCGAATCCGGATGAGCGGCTGGCGACGATCCTGGAGGATGCGGCCGCGCCGATCCTGGTGACGCAGCGGGGCATGGTCGACCGGTTGTCGTCCTTCACGGGGCGCCTGGTCGTGATCGACGACGACCAGGCTGTGATCGATGCCTGCTCGTCCACGGCGCCGGTCATCGAGGGCACGGCGGACGATCTGATCTATGTCATCTACACGTCGGGTTCGACGGGCAAGCCGAAGGGTGTGGGTCTCAGTCACGCGAATGTGCTGCGGTTGTTCAGCAGCAGTGAGCGGCACTACGGCTTCGGTCCGGATGATGTGTGGCCGTTGTTCCACTCGTACGCGTTTGACGTGTCGGTGTGGGAGATGTGGGGTGCGTTGTTGCACGGGGGCACGTTGGTGGTGGTGCCTGCGGGGGTGACCCGGTCGCCGGAGGAGTTCTTGGACCTGCTGGTGGAGGAGCGGGCGACCATTTTGTGTCAGACGCCGACGGCGTTTCGGTCGCTGGCGGCGCTGGCGGGGGAGGGTGATCCGCGGATCGATCGGCTGGCTCTGCGTGCGGTGATCTTCGCGGGTGAGCGGTTGGACCTTGGTGAGCTGCGTCCGTGGACGGACCGGGTCGGTATCGAGTGTCCGGCGCTGGTGAACATGTACGGGATCACCGAGACGACGGTGCACTCCACCTATCACCGGGTCACGGCCGAGGATCTGGCTCACCCGGGGCTCAGCCCGGTCGGCTACCCGCTGGCGGATACGGCGATTCATCTGCTGGACGCGCAGGGCCGGTTGGTGCCGGTTGGTGTTCCGGGGGAGATCTATGTCTCCGGTCCGGCGGTGTCGCGCGGGTATCTGGGGCGTCCGGAGCTGACGGCGGAGCGGTTCGTGCCGGACCCGTTCGGGCCGGCGGGCTCGCGTCTGTATCGCAGTGGGGACCTGGCCCTGCGCCGCCCGGACGGGAGCCTTGAGTCCCTGGGGCGTATCGACAAGCAGGTCAAGATCCGTGGTTACCGGATCGAGCTCGGCGAGATCGAGACCCGGTTGCGTGAGCACCCGGCCGTCAAGGACGCCGTGGTCGTCGCCCGCGAGAGCCAGCCCGGGGAGAAGTCCCTGGT
>NZ_JBQHCX010000051.1:0-989 GCF_052068475.1 Streptomyces sp. SD31
GCCGATCAGGCGGGTGTGTGGTTGGCGTCGACGTCGATCTCGTTCGACATCTCGGGGCTGGAGCTGCACCTGCCGCTGATCACGGGCGGTCGGGTCGTCCTGGCCGGTGATGGTGAGGCGAAGGACGCTACTGCGCTGATCGGACTCTCCGCAGCGCACGGCGTGACGCACATGCAGGCGACACCCTCGGGCTGGCGGCTGCTGTTGACGGCCGGGTTCGAGGATCGGTCGGTAGTGGCGTTGACGGGTGGTGAACCCATCAATGCCGAGCTGGCCCGTGAACTGCGTTCATGCGTCGGTCGGTTGGTGAATGTGTACGGCCCGACGGAGACCACGATCTGGTCGTCGTTCTGGGAGGTTCCGGAGGGCGTCGAGCGGGTCTCGATCGGTGGTCCGCTGGCCAACACGCAGTTGCACGTGCTGGATGCGCAGGGCCGTCCGGTGCCGTCGGGTGTCGTCGGTGAGCTGTGCATCGGCGGTGACGGTCTGGCGCACGGCTATCACGGCAGGCCGGGTCTGACGGCGGAGAAGTTCGTCCCGAACCCCTTCGGCCCTGCCGGTTCCCGGCTGTATCGCACCGGTGATCTGGCGCGTCGACTGCCGGACGGCACCTTCGAGTGCCTGGGCCGGATCGACAGCCAGGTCAAGGTCCGCGGCTACCGCATCGAACTCGGCGAGATCGAGTCACGTCTGCGCGAACACCCCGCCGTCACCGACGCCGTAGTGGTGGCCAGGGAGGACCAGGCCGGGGACAAGACCCTCGTGGCGTACGTCGTGGGGGAGCCGGACACGGCCTCCCTACGGGAGCACCTGCGGCAGGCGCTGCCCGACTACATGGTTCCGGCGGCGTATGTGCGCCTTGAGGCGATCCCGCTGACCAACAGTGGGAAGGTCGATCACCGTGCCCTCCCGGCCCCGGAGCAGAGTGCGTATGCGGGTGGTGGTCGTACGGCTCCGCGTACGCCGGTCGAGGAGCGGCTGGCGGCGGT
>NZ_JBQHCX010000052.1:0-936 GCF_052068475.1 Streptomyces sp. SD31
CGGGGGCGCAGCTGGTACTTCTCCGAGTGGAGGTATTCCTCGCTGCCGTCGCGCAGGGGGGTGTTCTCGCACAGTTCGTAGCCGCTGTAGATGCCCCAGGTGGGCGAGAGGGTGGCGGCCAGGACGGCGCGCAGCTCGAAGGCGGGGCGGTCGCCGTGCTGGAGGAATTCGTGCAGGATGTCGGGGGTGTTGGCGAAGAAGTTCGGCCGCATGTAGGCGGCTGCCTCGCCGGAGAGTTCGGTGAGGTACTCGGTGAGTTCCTGCTTGGTGTTGCGCCAGGTGAAGTAGGTGTACGACTGCTGGAAGCCGATCTGGGCCAGGGTGTGCATCATCGCCGGGCGGGTGAACGCCTCGGCCAGGAAGATCACGTCCGGGTCGGTGCGGTTGATGTCGGCGATGACCTTCTGCCAGAACACGACCGGCTTGGTGTGCGGGTTGTCCACGCGGAAGATCCGCACCCCGTGGGCCATCCAGTGCCGCAGCACGCGCAGGGTCTCGGCGATCAGGCCGTCCATGTCCGCGTCGAAGGCGACGGGGTAGATGTCCTGGTACTTCTTGGGCGGGTTCTCGGCGTAGGCGATCGTGCCGTCGGGGCGGTGGTGGAACCACTCGGGGTGTTTGTGCACCCAGGGGTGGTCGGGGGAGCACTGCAGGGCGAAGTCCAGGGCGATCTCCAGGCCCAGCTCTCCGGCCTGGGCCACGAAGTGGTCGAAGTCCTCGATGGTGCCCAGGTCGGGGTGGATCGCGTCGTGGCCGCCCTCGGGCGAGCCGATCGCCCAGGGCACGCCGACGTCGTCGGGGCCGGCGGAGAGGGTGTTGTTCGGGCCCTTGCGGAAGGTGGTGCCGATGGGGTGGATGGGCGGCAGGTAGACCACGTCGAAGCCCATCGCGGCGATCGCCGGGAGCCGGCGCGCGGCGGTGCGGAAGGTGCCGTGG
>NZ_JBQHCX010000053.1:0-924 GCF_052068475.1 Streptomyces sp. SD31
CGCTAGGGTCCGTCTTCAAAGATCGCAGTGTGGTGGATCATGGTGGAGTGATACGCCGTCATGAACTCACCGATCAGGAGTGGGAGTTACTCGCCCCGCTGATACCGAGGGCTGCGACTGGTCGGCCTCGTGTAGAGGACCGGCAGGTCATCAACGGGATGGTCTACAAGATCCGGACCGGGATCTCCTGGCGTGACCTGCCGGATCGCTACGGTCCGTGGAAGACGGTCTACACCCGCTTCCGTCGATACGCCCTGGACGGTGTGTTCACCCGGGCTCTTCAGCAGATCCAAGCCCACGCCGACGCGGCTGGTGACATCGACTGGCTGGTCCAGATCGACTCCACCATCGTCCGCGCCCACCGGCACGCCGCCGGCGCGGGGCGAAAAGGGGGCAGCAGTGGCGGGACGAACCGGACGATCACGCCCTCGGTCGATCCCGTGGAGGACTGACCACCAAGATTCACATTGCCTGCGACGGCAAGGGCCGCCCGCTTGCGATCCTGCTGACGCCAGGCCAACGCCACGACAGCGTCTGCGCAGGCCCTCTTCTGGAACGGATCCGCGTCCCTCGCATCGGCCTGGGACGACCACGCTGCAGGCCTGATCAAGTCATCGCGGACAAGGCTTACAGCTCACGTGGCTTCCGCGCCTACCTGCGCACACGCGGCATCGCCCACACCATCCCTGAGAAGACCGACCAGCGGCGACACCGGCTGGGCCGTGGCCGCCGTGGCGGCAGACCACCAGGATTCGATCGGGAGGCCTACCGCCGACGCAACATCATCGAGCGCTGCTTCAACCGGCTCAAAGGCTTCCGCGGCATCGCCACCAGATACGACAAGACCGCCACCTCTTACGAGGCGGCGGTCACGCTCGCATCGTTCCTGCTCTGGGCAAGATCCGTTTGAAGACGGACCCTAGT
>NZ_JBQHCX010000054.1:0-781 GCF_052068475.1 Streptomyces sp. SD31
GCGGCCCACGCCTCACCGAGGGAGAGAGCGAACCTGGACGGGCCACCCTGGTCCCGGCGCAGGGAACCGACCGCCACGACATCCGCCGCGCCATGGTCGTCGGCGGTGGACTGCAGCGGCATCGTCAGCACCGGATGCGCACTGGACTCGACGAACACGCGGTAACCGTCATCGATCAACGCCCGGGTGACCTTCGCGAACTCAATCGGCCGACGGGCATTCAAGTACCAGTACTCCGGCCCCAGTTCCATCGTGTCGATGCGCTCACCGGTCACCGCCGAGTAGAACGGGATACCCGCCGACCGGGGAGTCGTCCCCGCCAGCATCTCCAGCAGACGCTCCCGCAACGGCTCCACCTGCGGGCCGTGCGACGCCACCGTCGAGGGCACGATCCGCGCCCGCTCACCCCGGCCCACGCACACGTCCACGAACTCGCCCAGCTCAGCCTCCGGACCAGCCACCGTGCACGCATTCGGGCCATTGATACCGGCCACCGACAGTGCCGGCCAGGTCCCGATGAGTTCACGCACCGCCTCCACCGGCAGCGCCACCGAGGCGACCGCACCACGGCCGACGAGTTCGTCCGCGAACAACTGACTGCGCAGCACCACGATCCGCACGGCATCCTCAAAGCTCAACGCACCCGCCACGAAAGCCGCCGCGATCTCACCCTGCGAATGACCCACCACCGCGCCCGGCTCCACACCGAACGACCGCCACGTCTGCGCCAACGACACCATCACCGCGAACAACACCGGCTGCAGAATCTCGATGCGCTCCA
>NZ_JBQHCX010000055.1:0-755 GCF_052068475.1 Streptomyces sp. SD31
GGTCTGCAGATCATGTCGAACGAGCAGTTCAACCAGGCGTTCACGATGCACGGCACGATCATGCTGCTGATGTTCGCGACGCCGCTGTTCGCCGGCTTCGCGAACTGGATCATGCCGCTGCAGATCGGCGCGCCGGACGTGGCGTTCCCGCGGCTGAACATGTTCGCCTACTGGCTGTACCTGTTCGGCTCGCTCATCGCGGTCGGCGGCTTCCTCACCCCGCAGGGTGCGGCCGACTTCGGCTGGTTCGCCTACGCCCCGCTGTCGGACGCGGTCCGCAGCCCGGGCATCGGCGCCGACATGTGGATCATGGGTCTGGCCTTCTCCGGCTTCGGCACCATCCTCGGCTCGGTCAACTTCATCACCACGATCATCTGCATGCGCGCCCCCGGCATGACCATGTTCCGCATGCCGATCTTCGTGTGGAACGTGCTGCTGACCGCCGTGCTGGTCCTGCTGGCCTTCCCGGTCCTCGCGGCCGCGCTGTTCGCCCTGGAGGCGGACCGCAAGTTCGGTGCGCACGTCTTCGACGCCGCCAACGGCGGAGCGTTGCTGTGGCAACACCTCTTCTGGTTCTTCGGCCATCCAGAGGTGTACATCATCGCCCTGCCGTTCTTCGGCATCATCTCCGAGGTCATCCCGGTCTTCTCCCGCAAGCCGATGTTCGGCTACATGGGTCTGATCGCGGCGACCATCGCGATCGCGGGTCTGTCCGTGACGGTGTGGGCGCACCACATGTACGTCACCGGCGGTGT
>NZ_JBQHCX010000056.1:0-743 GCF_052068475.1 Streptomyces sp. SD31
GGCTCCACGTCGGACGTGATCAGCCGGGAGAACCTGCGGCGGCTGGGGTCGATGTACCGGCGGGTGCTGGAGGCGATGGCGGCGGATCCGGAAGGGGACGCCGGAGGTGTCGTCCTGCCTGAGGGAGAGCTTGCGTTCGCTGAGGATGTGACCGCGTGGGGCTCCGGGCATGCGCTGGAGTTGTTCGCGGGGCAGGCGGCGTCGCGGGCGGACGAGGTTGCCGTTGTCTGCGGTGAAGCGCGGCTGACTTACCGGGAGTTGGAGGAGGGGTCGAACCGGCTGGCTCAGCATCTGCGGAGTGTGGGTGTGGTGCCGGGCGGTGTGGTGGGGCTTGCCCTGCATCGGACGCCGGATGTGCTGGTGGGCATGCTGGCGGTGTGGAAGGCGGGGGCGGCGTATGTGCCGATCGATCCTGCGTTGCCGGCCGAGCGGGCTGCTTACATGGCGGAGGACGCCGGGGCTGTCCTGGTGGTCACCGATGACTACCTTGCCGCTCACCGGGAGGACATCGCCGGTCGCGCCTCGGACTTCGAGGCCGTGACGGTGGATCCGGAGCAGGTGGCCTACGTCCTGTATACGTCCGGTTCGACCGGTCGTCCCAAGGGTGTGGTCATCAGCCACCGGGCTCTGCACAACCTGCTGGCGTCGCTGCGTGAGCGGCTCGGTGCCGATCAGGCGGGTGTGTGGTTGGCGTCGACGTCGATCTCGTTCGACATCTCGGGGCTGGAGCTGCACCTGCCGCT
>NZ_JBQHCX010000057.1:0-726 GCF_052068475.1 Streptomyces sp. SD31
CCAAGTACAAGGAGCCGCTGCAGGAGGCGGACGTCCCCGAACCCACCGTGGGGGAGCACGACGTGCTCGTCCGGGTGGAGGCCGCCGGACTGAACCCGCTGGATGAGAAGATCCGCGCCGGTGAGTTCAAGCAGATCCTGCCCTACAAGCTGCCGCTGATCCTGGGCAACGACGTCGCGGGCACCGTCATCCGCGTCGGGACGGCGGTTCGCGGCTTCAAGCCCGGAGACGAGGTGTACGCCCGGCCCCACCAGGACCGCATCGGCACGTTCGCCGAGCGCATCGCCGTAGCGGAGGGCGACCTGGCGCTCAAGCCCGCATCGATCAGCATGGAAGAGGCCGGCTCACTGCCGCTGGCGGCGCTCACGGCCTGGCAGGCGCTGGTGGAGCGCGGGAAGGTGCGGCCCGGGCAGAAGGTCCTCATCCACGCCGGCGCCGGCGGGGTCGGTTCGATCGCGATCCAGCTCGCCGCGCACCTCGGCGCGAGCGTCGCCACGACCGCCAGCGCTTCCAACGCGGACTTCGTGCGCGCGCTCGGCGCGGACACGGTGATCGATTACCGCACCCAGGACTTCGAGCAGCTCCTGACCGGCTACGACCTGGTGCTGGACAGCATCGGCGGGGAGACCCTCGAGAAGTCCCTGCGGGTGCTCAAGCCCGGCGGCAAGGCCATCGGGATCACCGGTCCCCCGGACCCCGCGTTCGCCCGCGAGGCCGGCCTGAACC
>NZ_JBQHCX010000058.1:0-725 GCF_052068475.1 Streptomyces sp. SD31
GCGGCAAGGGCGGCGTCCGTCGGGGACGGGCCCATGTCGATGCCCTCGGCGTCGATGTTCAGCTCACGGGCGAGACCGAACAGCTCGACCAGGGTCTTACCGGCGGAGGCCATGGCGTCACGCGGACGCATCGCCTGCTTGGTCTCGACATCGACGATCAGCTTGTCGAAGTCGGTGCGCTGCTCGACACGCGTGGCCTCGACCTTGTACGTGACCTTCAGCACCGGCGAGTAGATCGAGTCGACCGGGATACGACCGATCTCCTGGCCCACCTGCTTGTTCTGCACGGCGGAGACATAACCACGGCCACGCTCGACCGTCAGCTCCATCTCCAGCTTGCCCTTGCCGTTGAGCGTGGCCAGGACGAGATCGGGGTTGTGCACCTCGACACCGGCCGGCGGCGCGATGTCGGCGGCGGTGACCAGACCCGGACCCTGCTTACGCAGGTACATCACGACCGGCTCGTCGTGCTCCGAGGAGACGACCAGCTGCTTGATGTTGAGGATCAGGTCGGTGACGTCCTCCTTGACGCCCGGCACGGTGGTGAACTCGTGCAGGACACCGTCGATGCGGATGCTGGTGACAGCAGCGCCGGGGATCGACGACAGGAGGGTGCGGCGGAGGGAGTTACCGAGGGTGTAACCGAAGCCCGGCTCCAGCGGCTCGATCACGAACCGGGAGCGGAACTCGTCGACGACCTCTTCGGTCAACGAGGGACGCTGAGC
>NZ_JBQHCX010000059.1:0-649 GCF_052068475.1 Streptomyces sp. SD31
CCTCACCCCGCGCGGCCAGCATCTCCACAACCATGCCCGTCTGGACCTGCGACAGCGGATACGCATCCACCGCACCCGCCGGAAGCAGCGAGCGGTCCTCGTCCGAGATCAGCGCGAACGGCTCCACCGCCGCCTTCACCTCGGCAGCCGACCGCCCCCCGACCAGAGCAGCGAGAGCGGCGACCGTCCGGTGCTCGAACACCTCCCGCACCTCGACGTCGTAACCCGCGGCCCGCAGTGCACCCACCAGGCGCACCACACGAATCGAATCACCGCCGACCTCGAAGAAGCTGTCCTCGACACCGACTTCCTCCAGATCCAGAACGCCGGCCCACACCGCCGCCAGCCGCTCCTCGACCGGAGTCCGGGGCGCCACCCGCTGGCCACCGGAGTAGGCGGCCTGGTCCGGGGCGGGCAGGGCACGGTGGTCGAGCTTGCCGTTGGTGGTCAGGGGGACGGCGTCGATGGTGACGAAGGCCGCCGGGACCATGTAGTCCGGCAGCGAGACGCTCAAGTGCCCGCGCAGCTCGCCGACTTCCGCGCCCCCGGGCGTCATGCCCACGAGATAGGCGACCAGGGACTTCTCCCCGGGCTGGCTCTCGCGGGCGACGACCACGGCGTCCTTGACGGCCGGGTGCTCACGCAACCG
>NZ_JBQHCX010000060.1:0-642 GCF_052068475.1 Streptomyces sp. SD31
GTCGATGGGCAGGTAGGCGGCGCCGGTCTTGAGGACGGCGAGCATGCTGACGATCGCGTCGAGCGACTTGGGCAGAGTCAGGGCTACGAACTGCTCGGCGCCCACGCCCTGTTCGAGGAGGTGCCGGGCGAGTTGGTTGCCGCGCCGGTCCAGCTCCGCGTACGTCAGTGAGTCACCGTCGCACACCACCGCGATGGCGTCCGGCGTACGTAGGGCCTGTTCGGCCACCAGCTCGTGCAGCGGCGTGTCGGGCAGCTCGGTCCGCGCCCCGTTCCACTCCACCAGCACTCGCTCCCGCTCGGCCGGGTCGAGGGTGTCAAGGCGTCCGACGGGCAGGTCGGCGTCGGAGACCAGCGTCTCCAGCACCCGCACCATCCGCCGGCCGAAGCCGCGTGCGTACTCCGCGTCGTAGAGGTCGGGGCGGTAGTCGACGCGGAAGGACAGCTCGGCGCCGCGCATCGTCGCGACGACGTTCACCGCGAAGTGCGTGCCGCCCTTGATGTCCGCGGACGCGACCCGGAGCCGCTCCGTGTCCGTCGGGGCCGTGAGGTCGCCCTCCTCGACGGGGTAGTTCTGGAAGACCATGGCGGTGTCGAAGAGTTCGCTGTGTCCGGCCCAGCGCTGGATGTCGGCCAGGCCGGC
>NZ_JBQHCX010000061.1:0-638 GCF_052068475.1 Streptomyces sp. SD31
TACGCCGAGGCCGCCCGCCGCCACCTGGCCGAGATCACCGGGTTGCCGCTGGTCACCGCCGCCAACCTGGTGGAGGCGACCCAGGACTGCGGGGCGTTCGTGCAGATGTCCGGCGTGCTCAAGCGGATCGCGGTGAAGCTGTCGAAGAGCTGCAACGATCTGCGGCTGCTGTCGTCGGGGCCGCGCGCGGGCCTCGGTGAGATCAACCTGCCGCCGGTGCAGGCGGGTTCGTCGATCATGCCGGGCAAGGTCAACCCGGTGATCCCGGAGGTCGTCAATCAGGTCGCCTTCGAGGTGATCGGCAACGACGTCGCCATCACCATGGCCGCCGAGGCCGGCCAGCTCCAGCTCAACGCCTTCGAGCCGATCATCCTGCACTCCCTGTCGGAGTCCATCACGCACCTGCAGAGCGCCTGCGTGACGCTCGCCGAGCGCTGCGTGGACGGCATCACCGCCAACACCGAGGCGCTGCGCGCGAGCGTGGAGAACTCCATCGGCCTGGTCACGGCCCTGAACCCGCACATCGGATACACGGCGGCCACCGACATCGCCAAGGAGGCCCTCGTCACCGGCCGCGGCGTCGCCGAACTCGTCCTGGAGAAGGGCCTGTTGCCCGCCGAGACCCTCGCCGACCTGCT
>NZ_JBQHCX010000062.1:0-615 GCF_052068475.1 Streptomyces sp. SD31
CGAGCAGATCGGTGCCGGGAAGGTGGAGGTCACCTCGATCATCAGCGACCCCGACCAGGACCCGCACTCCTACGAGGCCAACACGCAGAACCAGTTGGCGCTGTCCAAGGCGAAGGTCGTCATCGAGAACGGCGGCGGTTACGACGACTTCATCGACCGCATGCTGAGGAGCGGCGACAACTCGTCGGCCGAGGTGATCAACGCGGTCAGGGTCTCCGGGAAGACCGCCCCGGCGGGCGGGGAGCTCAACGAACACGTCTGGTACGACTTCCCCACGGTCGCGGGGCTCGCCGACCGCATCGCCACCGCCCTGGCCAAGGCCGACCCGGACGACGCCGCCACCTTCACCGCGAAGGCGAAGGACTTCAAGGAGAAGCTGAAGCCGCTGGAGGCGAAGGAAGCCAGGATCAAGGCCGACCACGGGGGCGAGGAAGTGGCCATCACCGAGCCCGTGCCGCTGTACATGGTCGAGGCGAGCGGGCTCAAGAACGCCACCCCCGAGGCGTTCAGCGAGGCCATCGAAGAAGGCGACGACGTCTCCCCGAGGACCCTGCAGGAGACCCTGGCGCTGTTCACCGGCAAGAAGGTCAACGCGCTGGTCTACAACGAGCAGAC
>NZ_JBQHCX010000063.1:0-503 GCF_052068475.1 Streptomyces sp. SD31
TGGTTGCCGCGCCGGTCCAGCTCCGCGTACGTCAGTGAGTCACCGTCGCACACCACCGCGACCGCGTCCGGCGTACGCAGCGCCTGCTCGGCCACCAGCTCGTGCAGCGGCGTGTCGGGCAGCTCGGTCCGTGCCCCGTTCCACTCCACCAGCACCCGCTTCCGCTCGGCCGGGTCGAGGGTGTCGAGGCGTCCGACGGGCAGGTCGGCGTCGGAGACCAGCGTCTCCAGCACCCGCACCATCCGGTCCGCCAGTGAACGGACCAGCTCCCCGTCGCAGACGTCCGCGCGGTGGTCGAGGCGGAGCTCCAGGGCGGAGCCCCTGGTGTGCGCGACGAGGTTGACGGCGAAGTCCGTGCTCTCGACCGCGTGGAAGCCGGCCACGCGCAGACCGTCGAGCCGACGGCTCGTGACGTCGGCGCTCACCGGGTAGTTCTGGAAGACCATGGCGGTGTCGAAGAGTTCGCTGTGTCCGGCCCAGCGCTGGATGTCGGCCAGGCCGGC